>JALCBJ010000004.1:0-49834 GCA_028066595.1 Thermoanaerobaculia bacterium | reverse complement strand
TTCAGACCCCTCGCGGGCTACTG
Organism: Thermoanaerobaculia bacterium; assembly: GCA_028066595.1. Classification (GTDB taxonomy): domain Bacteria; phylum Acidobacteriota; class Thermoanaerobaculia; order Multivoradales; family J023; genus JAUIJL01. The sequence continues at coordinate 49,811 of JALCBJ010000004.1, read as the reverse complement.
ACCGGTCGGTTTTGGTGCGTATCGCCTGAAACAAACGACCCGTGACGTTCCGCACGGGTCGTTGTGGTGCAAGTGGGCCGCCCAATGTCTGGCAATCTTGCCCGGGCTCTTAGGTGGAACGTGTCATGTTCCACTCGATCTGCCACACTTGAAGGTGCTTTCATCAGCTACCGGGTCATCCGGCGGCTCTTATGTTTCTTCCCGGACATGCCGGGCGAAAGGAGTGAGGAATGATGCGAGGAACTACTGGCTTCGGTCCTACGGAGGGGCGACCCCCGGAAGTCAGTCTGATGATCGACCCGATCGGCTCGCCGCGACGCAAGATCTGAGCGGCCGACCTCGTGGATGGTGAGGGCGCGTGACGAGACGAGGGGCTCCACTCCCTCGCCTCGCCACGCGCTCCTGCTCAACCCAAACACGTGCTGTGCGATCAGCTCAAGCTGCGACGTTGCGTCTGTTGGAGTGCGCGCCGCGCCTTGTCCATGATGACGCTGGTCACATTGCGTTCCTGAGCCGCGCGGTAGAACAGCTGTAGGGCGACGTATGCGTCGCGGTGTTGCTGAACCGCACTGAACAGCGGCACCATCGACGTAGATAGTCGTTCCACGTCGTCGTACCGGTTCTGTCGCAGGTAGAGTGCCGCGATGTCCAGGCAGACCAGAGCTGCCGAGATCATGTCGTCGATCGTGGTGAAGGCTTCGCGTGCCTCGATCAACGCTTGCTCAGCCTGCTCGAACTGACCGCGGCCGCGGAGAATGATCCCCTCGAGCCAGCGCAGGCGGATGCGGTGATAGCCGCGTCCGTATTGCGCGGACAGTTGGCGCGTGCGGGGCAGCAGCTCCAACGCCTGACTGTACCGTCCGGTCTCGGCGTACGCAGTGACCAGGTTGTGGTAGAGCGACAGGCGGATGAATCCGTCCGTGTCGTCGTCGGTCAGGTCGCGCGCTTCCTCCAGATGTGGAATGGCCTCGGAGGCGTCGCCCTCTTCGTATTTCACGGTCGCCTTGGCGATCAGGACGGTGCCGATGAGGTCCGGGCGCTCGGCTCGGCGATAGTGCTCGGCAGCGTCGTCCAGCAGACCCCATGCCTCTTCGAAATGGCGCTGATCGCGACGGAGTGAAGCCTTGAACAGGGCGATGTCGCCTAGGATCACGTCGTCGTGTCCTCCCATCTGCAGGAAACGCTCGGCGTTGGAGAACCCTTGCTCTGCGCCTCGCAGATCACCCGCAAGGCAGCGAGCGCTGGCGAGCCAGGCCCAACTTTGGGCCTTGAGATTGGCCATCTGGGCGTCGGTCATGCCGGTGGTGTCGAGCACGTCGAGTGTCTTGAGCGCCAAGTCGGCGACCTGGACGCCACGCCGGGGATCCTCGCGACCCAGGAGGCGGCTTCGCGTCCGCAGGAGGTGGAACAAAGCAGGCGAAGTGAGACGTAGATCGCGCACCAGCATGCTTTGCTCGGCCCAACTGTGGCGTTGTAGCTCGGCCCAGATCTGCTCGGAGTCTTTGTCGTCGATTTCGTCTCCGCCCACCAGCACCTCGATGCGGGTCTTGGTCTCCCAGAGGTCGGCTCCGGTGGACTGGCTTTCCGCGCGCGGCGCCTGATTCCGAGGCTGGGGCGGCGGTGCGATGCTCTGCTCCAGCGGTGGGATGATCGGCGCGTACCCGGACACCATCGACGGTCCTTCTTCGGAATCGGGTTCCGGATACATCTGCCGCAGGCGGCGGATCAGGCGACTGGCCTCGTCGAGGGACAGCTCGCCCGCCAGCGCCTTGCGCAGCGTTTCGGTCTTGGCGAAGAGGCTCTCCTCGAGCATCGGTTCTTCGGTGACGACTCCGGTCTCTTCCTTGCGCTTACGTGCTTTCTTCCGGTACGCGGTGGGGCGCTGACCCGACCACCGGGAGAAGGCACGGCTGAACACCTGGATACTGGAGTAGCCGAGGAGCTCCGAGATCTGCCAGATCTTGAGATTCGAATCCGACAACATCTTGCAAGCCGTCTCCATCCGACGGTCTTCGATGTACCCGTGGGGTGGGCGACCTACTGCCGAGTGGAACTGAATCGGTACCGAATTGTCTCGGACACCGCAGTTGCGTTTCAGTTGATTGACGTCGAGGCTTGGATCGAAGAGGTGCTCTTCGATATAGGCAAGCAAGGGCTTCAAGCGTTGGGGGGCTCTTCCATGGTCCTGGCGGATCCGCTCGATGGACTCATCGGCGGCCGCTTCGAGGATGCGGTGGTTGTGTCCAGCTAGCATCTTCGTTGATCTCTCCTGCTAGTTAATGGGAATTTCTCGCCCGCTTGAGACCGATCTCGTGTGTTTTCGAGCCCGATCACCAACGCGATGGTTCAAACCTACCGAATGGATGGTCGGAAGGTCGAATTTTGTACGTTTTCGCCTGAATTCGACGTGAGCCGGCGAATTTGACCCCTAAAGGTGAAAATAGCGGACCGATTCGCCCACTTCGATCTGCTCGGGCCACGGATCGGGGTCTGTAGCCGTGGCAGAACCGTCTTGCTGCACGATCCTGCGCGGAGGTATGGGCCACGGAACCTGTCGCGAGCCATCCAAGCACCATCCGACCACGAGCCGGCCGGGTCGCATCGATTCTTCGCCGGCCGCCGAGAGCTCGTTCGAGTCTGGGAGAGATTCCTCCCTCGGCGCACTGAACAGAAAGAGATATACATCTCTAGATCCCGAGCGATCGTTCCCGGAAACGATATGGATCGGCCGGAGGAACGTGCGATCCCGCAGCTGCTCCTCCAAGGTGCGCAGCGCGTGAAAGCTCGGGCGGAGACGAAGACCCGACTCGGGATCTTCGGGGTCGATTCGAGTGGTCAGACCGTAGCCGCGGGCGACGAGCTGCCACCAAAACACCCGCTCGCAGCGACCGGTCGTCAAAGCGAGCAAATAAAAGCGCGCGAGATAGTCGGCTTGACGTAGCTCGCTCACGGACACTGATTTGCCAGCTGGCGAATGGGGACCTTCCCACAGGGGCCAGTTGACCTCGGTGATCCAGGAGCGGCCCTCCGAGGATCTCGCGGTCTCGGCAATGGCTTGTACCAAAAGGACCTTGTCTACCGAGTCGAAGCCCAGCTGGCGGTTCTCTGGCGCGCCCCGCCGGTCGACGTACAGCAAGCTCGCCACCGCGTCGAATCGTGGGCAGCCCCGTAGATTCAGGACCGAAGCGGTGGAGTACACCTCGAAATCGATGACCGCCGGCCCCAATACCTCTACCGAGGTTCCCTGTTCGGTTCCGACGCGGCGAAGGATCTCCGCCGCATCGCGAGCCAGCTGTAGGTATTCGTTCACCACCCACACACCCCATTTGGAGCGGTTGATGGCCTGACCCACCTGAAAATGTCGTCCGTATGGAACGAAGCGCCTCGCCAGTTCTTCGACGCGGCGACGCCAGAGGGCCGGATGGCGTACGAGGTCGCGGTTCTGTGGCAAGGCGAACGTGAGCTCGTAGCCCCGATCGTGAAGTGTGCGAGCCAGATCTTCCTCCGCGTCGTGGTTCTCTTGCCACGGATGGAGCCGCAGAAGCACGTGCCGGAGCCCGAGGTCCTCCAGCAGTCGGAGCTGTAGGTCAGGATCGGCAGGGTAGGGTCGTAGGCAGACTCCCGCGCCTTGCCAGGGCACGGGTCTGCGATACAGCTCCTTCTGCAGTCGGCGGTAGCGTGTCGCGATGCGTGGAATGGCGCCGGCCAGCGCGGCGTATCCGCGCAGGTGCGCGGGAAGATCGGCGAGGCGGACCTTCAGCTTCTCCCAGCGCGCAGCGTGCTGGTGAGGCTGATCGGAAAGATGGTCCCAGACGATCTTGTCGCGTGCGCTCGCTCCCCGAGGCGCATCCGGAATGTGCACGTGGGCACGCCTCGGTTTGAGCCAGACGCCGATCCGCCGAAACGGCGCCCGGACCCGTTTCTTCAGGTTGATCTTGCGGTAGAAGCCCCAGTGGCATAGATAGTAAGTAAGACGCCGGAGAGGAGTCGCTCCGCCCTCCGCTCGCCAGTACGCGTCGAGGAAGATCTGGCGGTGTGCAGGCCGGAAGATCGTCAGGCGGCACAGGTCGCGGCTGCGCCGCCATAGACCTGGGCGTCCGTTGCCGTCAGCCGCGAGGCCGCGACAATCACGCGCGCGGTTTAGATCGATGATGTCGAGATCGACCGCGTCGAGCCGCTCTGCGTCATTCTGCACCGCCGTGCGGGGGAGTAATACGTTGCCGATCGACAGGTCGCGATGGAACAGACCGGCTTCGTGCATTCGCCGCAGTGCTGAAGCCACGGCTTCGAGGAACTTCCCGAAGTCGAAACTCGGGAAGGAATGATCCAGGGATCCTTCTTCGCCGGGCGCAGTGTTGGCGGCGCGGAAGAGCAGCCTCGCTTCCATCCGCCCCGGCAGGTGACGGCACACGAAGAAAGACGGTCCTTCAGGTCGACTCGATTCGATCCAGAACACCGGGTCAGCTGTCGGGATGCCACGCTCGGCGAAGAGCCGCGACATCTTCCAACTACGCCAAGCCTTGGAGCCTCTGAGCTTGCGGTCGAGCCTCTTGCGCAACCCGAGGTTCCGGAATTGTTTGACCACCACGTCGAGGCGGTCGCCTCCATCGGTCTCCATGGAGGTGCGGTACAGATAGTTGCGTCCCCAATGAACGGTTTGGGTGGCCGCGCCGGGGTCCATCAGTCGATCCAAAGCGGCGTTCAGGTCCGCCGGTCGGTACGCCGACACGAATTCACCACTCCAGCCGTCGCCGTCCACCTCGGTGGCGAAGCTCTCCACCGGAATCGATCCGGTCGAGCGACTCTCTGGGCTCTGTCGGTCAGTCATACAGGGTAGGGGGCTGCTGCGTGAGGGGCGAGTGACCTGCGCTCGATAACGAGGACGCAGTCGCGGCTGAGAGGCCTCTTGGAAGGGAGCGGCGCGGTGTGGCTTCCATGAGGCAAGGAGAAGTGAGGGGTTCCGAGCCCGAGGGGCGACAGTGTCCGCTATACCTCCAAAATATCGAATCGCTCCTGGTGCAAGTCTCGATCGGATTGGATCAGGATGCTCGTGCCCACCTCCATCTCCATCTCCCGCAGCATGTGTTGCTCTTCGCGCTGCATGGCGGCTGCGACGTCCGGGTGAACGCGCAAGAGCACCTCGCGATCAGCAAAGCGGTGTCGCTGGGCCAGTAGCTGGCCGCGGAGCTCCAATGCGATGGTCGTCAGCGACTTGATGCGTCCCGTACCCCGACAATGGGGGCAGGGTTGGGTGAGCACACGTTCTAGACTCGGGCGGGTTCGCTTGCGCGTCAGCTCCACCAAGCCGAACTCGGAGATCGACAGTACTTTCTTCTTCGCCCGATCCTTAGCGAGCTCGTCCTCCAGCGCCCGAAAGACCCGCTGGCGATGCTCCTCTTCCACCATGTCGATGAGGTCGATGACGAGGATGCCTCCCAGGTTGCGCAGCCGGATCTGGCGGACGATCTCCTTCACCGCTTCGAGGTTCGTGGTCAGCACGGTGTCCTCGAGGTTGCGATGCCCCACATAGCGGCCTGTATTGACGTCGATGGCCACCAACGCCTCGGTGGGATGGATGACGATATGGCCGCCCGACTTCAGCCATACCTTGGTCTCCAGGGCCGCCTCGATCTCTGCATGGAGCTCGAACCGCTCGAAGAGTCCTCGATCCTTCCGATAGAGCTTCACGCGCGGAATGAGGTCCGGCTGGCTCTGATCGAGGAACTCCACCAGACGTTCGTAGATCTCCTCGCCGTCCACCCAGATGACACTGAAGTCGTCGGCCAGGTAGTCCCGTGCCACGCGAACTGCAAGATCGAGATCGCGGTGGAGCATGGTCGGTGCGGACACCTTGTCGGCGCGTTCGCGAATTCGATCCCACAGTTTCCGGAGATAGCGGAGGTCGCTCTCCAGGTCTTCACGATCGGCGTCGGCACCTGCGGTGCGCACGATCAGACCCATTCCTTCGGGCTGAATCTCGGCCAGGAGATTGCGTAAACGCTCCCGCTCTTCCTCCTCTTCGATGCGTCGGGAAACACCCAGGTGGGGGACGTTGGGGAGGAGCACCAGGAACCGGCCAGGGAGGGTGATCTGGGTGCTTACCCGAGCGCCCTTGTTGGGCATGGCGTCCTTCAAGACTTGGACCACAACCTCCTGTCCGGCGCGCAACAGCTGGTCGATGGATCTGCCTCGGCCGTTCTGGTCGTCGCGCCGGGCCTTGCGGCGCTGCTCCGCGTGGCGCTCGTCTGCATCCTGAAGACCGGTTGCGTCCAGGTCTTCTCCTTCGTCCGCCCGTGTTTCTTCTGTCCCGTCTGTGGCGGCGTCGACGGTCTGTTCTTCGGTCTCCTGCTCCATCTCGGTCGCGCGGAGGCCGTTCGGGTCGTCGAGATCTTCCAACGAAGGGTCGATCACCTCGCTGACGTAGAGGAATGAGTCCCGGTCGAGACCGATGTCGACGAAGGCGGCCTGCATGCCTGGGAGCACGCGGTGAACTCGGCCCTTGTAGATGTTGCCGACCACGCCCAACTGACCGTGCCGTTCGATGAATAGCTCGGTCAGGCGGTCTTGTTCGAGGATAGCTACCCGCGTTTCGTACGGGTCGCTTTCCACCAGGAGTTTCTTCTGCATAGGGCGGGTTCGGCTCGGTAGACCGGGACCGACGATGCCGTCGGCGCGGTCCGCCATTGTATCGGGCGGACCGTTAGAATCAGCCGGCCATGGAGCCATCTGTCGCCAGTGAGCCGCCGCTCGCACCGTCCTTGCTCTTCGTTCTGCCTGTCTATGACGATTGGACGGTATTGGCTAGCCTGCTGGTGGACCTCGACACCATGGTGTCGGCCGAAGGACTCGACGCCGAAATCCTGGTGGTGGACGATGGCTCCCGATCGTCCGTCGAGGACTCTTCGCTGGCGGATGTCTTGCGGGGCAACCGGAAGAGTGCCCTGACGCGGCTTCGGGTTCTGGAGCTTCGTCGCAACCTCGGACATCAGCGGGCCCTGGCTTTGGCCTTGGCATGGGTCCATGAGGAGATGCCCGACCGCACGTTGATCATCCTCGACGCGGACGGCGAGGATGATCCGGACGATGTACCGCGATTGCTCCGCCGTTATCAGCAGGAGGATTGCCAGAAGGTGGTCTTCGCGGCGCGGCGCAAGCGTTCCGAGAATTGGCGGTTTCAGCTCTTTTATCGTGTCTACCAAATACTCCATCGGTTGCTGACCGGAAGTGATATCCGGGTCGGTAACTTCAGCGTGGTTCCACCCCGTGCGGTCGCCCGCCTCGTGGTGACGTCCGAAACCTGGAGCCACTACGCCGCAGCGGTCGCGGTCAGCCGTGTGCCGCGCTGCGAGGTCGCCACGGACCGTGCCCAGCGTCTCGACGGGCGGTCCAAGATGAGCTTCACCTCGTTGGTGGTGCACGGATTGAGCGCGCTGTCGGTATATAGCCACGTGATCGGCGTGCGCCTGTTGCTCTCGGTGGCCGGGGTCTTGGCGATATCGGGCGGTACCGTGGCCGCCTACGTGCTGAGCTTCGGAGTTCCCGACTGGGCATCGGCTCCCATGCTGGCGTTGCTGGCGTCGATCTGGCTGCTGATCCTGCTGCAGACCTTGGCCGCGGGAATCCTCTTCGTCTTCATCCTCTTGTCGGGGCGACAGAGCGCGTCGGTGTTGCCCTTGCGCGACTACCAGCTCTTCGTTCGTCGCGTCGCAGAGGTTCCGGTGGCAGGCTCCGTCTCGTGAGCTCGTTCGACGTCTCGGAGCAGGACCTGAGTTACGTCGGCGAAGAGTTGAAGCTCTTCGCCGAAGCCAGGATCTGGAAGGGATATGTCGCGCGCCAGGTCGCGCCCTTTCTGGGCTCGGATGTTCTGGAGGTGGGCGCTGGTCTCGGCGCGACCGCTGCCGCACTCCTTCCGGCGGCGAGCACCGGAGGGCTACGGCGTTGGGTGTGTCTGGAACCCGACCCGAAACTGCGCAGGGAGCTGACGCGGAGAATCCGGACGGGAGGACTGGCCGCCGAATGCGAGGCCGCCTCAGGCACGATCGCTTCGCTTCCCGAGGAATCGGCCTTCGACACGATTCTCTACATGGACGTGCTGGAGCACATCGAAGATGACGACCACGAGGTGGAGATGGCGGTGCGGCGTCTTCGGCCGGGCGGCCACCTGGTCGTTCTGGCCCCTGCGCACGATGCGCTCTTCACACCTTTCGACGAGGCCGTGGGACATTTTCGCCGGTACGACCGGTCCAAGATGCGGCGCTTGAGTTCGTCGACGGCACGGCTCGTTCGGTTGCGCTACTTGGACTGTGTGGGTCTGGCTGCTTCGGCCGGTAATCGGTTCGTCCTGTCGAGCGCCATGCCGTCGTCACGCCAGCTCTGGGTCTGGGATCGGATCATGGTGCGAGCCTCGAAGTGGCTCGACCCGCTGTTCGGCTATCGCTTGGGCAAATCCGTCCTAGGTGTGTGGAGACGCGGAGCAGAGGACGACTCGTGAGGCCACGCCGGATCCTCGCCGCCGTTTTCGTGGCGACGCTCGTGGGTCAGTTCGGGGCCTCACTGTTTCAGCCCGAGGTCGGGACCTTCGCCAAGTACACCGCGGCGATCGACGGGTTGCGGGATGGTTCGGTGCCGAGGGAGCGGCTACTCGATTTCAGTCCGCTCTACTTGGCCGCGACCTACATCTGCACGGTGACTGCCGAAGCCGTGGGCGTGCAGACTGCGGCGTTGATGGAAGTCGGCCAGCGGGTTCTGGCCGCCGTTGCGGTGGCAGCCTTTTTCTGGCTGGTCATGCGGCGGCTCGGCACGGCTTGGGGGTTGTTAGCCGCGGTTCTCCTTGCGTTCGACTCCCATGTCTTGATCTATGTGGGCATCCTCGAGCCGGAGATTCTGCTCGTCGCACTGTTACTCGTCCTTGTGGTCTGGCTCGAACGACCCGGACGGCGTGCCGCTGTCCTCGCGGGCTTGCTGGCGGCCTGCGCCGTCGCCACGCGCCCTACGTTTCTCCCGGTGTTCTTTCTGGTGCCGTTGTACTTTCGGCAGCAAGCTCGTCCCGAGCAGGGGAGCGAACCTCGAGCGACTCTCGCTCGAGAGGCGGCGTACGGTGCGAAGGACCCACCCCAGAGCACCGCGGAGGACCACTGGCGCCGCCGCAGCGTCGCCTTTCTGGGGCCGGTGGCGTTCGGCCTTCTGGGGCTTCTCGTGTGGGCCCAGTTCGTCAGCGGCTCGTGGCGCACCCCGGTAATGAATCCAGGCACGGTCGCTTTCGAGGGCAACCAGCCGCTGTCCCGTGGAACCAGCGCCATCTATCCACCTCTGGTGTTGTCGATGGTGCGGCACGCGGGAGAACGTCCCGATTCGGCACACGAGCACTACCGGGAGGTAGCGCGTGTGGGCGAGCCCGATGCCGACGTAGTTCGGGTCAACGCGATGTGGTCGGGAAGGGCGAGGAATTATCTCCTCGACCATCTAGGCTCTTCCGTCTCGAGACTGCGGCAAAAGCTGCTCTATGCACTGCACGGTTTCGCCTGGCACGACGTGTCGACCGCCTGGCATCTAGATGTCCTGCCAGCCATACCTTTCTCGCTCCTCGCTGCCACGGCCCTTCTGGGGTTTGTAGCGGAGGCTCGGCATGCCCGCCGAGCTATACCGTTCTTCGTGCTGGCAGCGGTACAGATCGGTGTGATGTCGGCGTTTTACGTTTCGGCGCGCCAACGACTGGTACTACTGCCGGCTCTGATCTACTTTGCGGTCTGCGCGGTGCGCTGTCTACTCGGTATGCGCCGTGGCCATGCGGTGCTGGTCGCGCTGCTGGTCGTCGTGCTGGCGCTTCCCCTGGCCTTGCCGGACGACGCGATGTTGGACGAAGTGTACCGACGCCGTGGGTACGCCGAAGCCGAACCGTTGCTCGACGCGTTACGGGATGACGAGACGCCGCTCGCTGCCCAGCGTCCAGAAGTGGTGGAAGCACTGTCGGTGGCGCCGTGGTGGATCGATTGGATGCGACCAGCTTGGGTGCCCCAGGACGCTGAAACTCTCGACGAGTCGGTGGCTACGCTGCTGGCATTACAGCTGGACGAAGCTCCCCCGTTCTTGGCTTCTTCTATGCGGTTCGACCTGGTGGACATGCTCGCTCGTGCCGGTCGGCTGAATGACGCCGAGAAAGCGCTCGAGCCGCTGATCGCCTCGGGGTTCCAGGCCTACCGTGGGGGTCGGCAGCCATCGGATCCACGCGTTCTCCAGGCGCGGATCGACGTTGCTCGTGACCGTCGAGCGGCAGCGGAAGAGAGTCTCCGGGCAGCGCTCTTGGACGAACCCGGTGACCCATTCGCGCTGGCGGCACTGGCGGCGCTGGTACCCGCCGCTGCCGAGGAAAGCCAGCGGTTGCTCGATCTCCTCGATCGCTACGTAGGCGAGGCCGACAGACGATGGCTCTACGGCCAAGCCCTGCGTCGCGCCGGCCGGCCAGCTGAGGCGGTAGACCAATTGGAACCCCTGGCGGCGCGCCTATCGGGACTCCGCGACGTCTGGCTGCAGCTCTCGCTGGCGCTGGCCGACGCGGGTCGGATCGACGATGCTGTGGCAGCTCTACTCCGCGCTAACCGACTCCATCCCGAACCGGTCCTGGAGGTCCGCGCCTTTGCCGAGCTGGCCCGTCGCTGGGCCGATTTGCATCCGAACGATGTCCCCACCCAACTGCTGGCCATCCGGATCCTCCATCAGCATGGCATGTTTGAGGAGGCCGCGCGTCATCTGGCGGACCTGAGGGGGGAGGATGGCTCACGCCTCTCAACGGGGCAGCTGAGGGAGGTGGAGGAAATCCAAGGCCGGCTGGAGCTGGGTCTATAGGCGTCGCATGACGAGGTAGGTCACGAGGACGAGAACCGCCCCGAGGGCCGCCAGAGCGACTCCCGCAGCGAAGCGCGGTTCGACATAGCGCAGGCCGATCGAATGGCGTCCCACAGGTGGGTGGAGCACGACACCAAAATCTTGGTACTCGTCGGGCGGTCCAGCATCTTTGCCATCGACGTAGACGGTCCAGCCATCCAGCGGTGTCACCGCGACCCGCAGTGGTGCGGCGATGTCTGACGTTACTTCGAATTCAATCGAGTTCGTCCTTACCTCCAGGTTAGAGATCCCCGACGTTCCGCTGCCATCGAGCCGTTCCACCAGCGGCCGATAGACAAGAGTCTTGTAGAGATCGATGCCGTTATGGGAGGTCACAAGACGTACCGCACCCGAGCTCTGAATGGAGGCGCGGACTCCAGGCCGGCTGGGGGCAAGGACATCAGTCACTGACCACCTGCCCAGGTGGGAGAAGGCGTGGGCCGACGTGTTGGCGGAATCTGCGTCCAAGACGCCGAACTTGGTGTCGAGCGTCAGACGTAGACTCTCGCGCGAGAGCAAGGGCTCATAACCCGAGAACTGGTAGACCCCCAAAAGTGTGGCCCAGTTGAACGGTAGCAGGCTAGGAGCAGCCTTAGCCGGGAGGATCCTCTCGGCGCCGACACCGCGGAACACTGCGACCCTCCCGTGCGGATCGAGTAGACGTACGAGCGGGCCGAGACGGTATCGCTCGATCGGCTCCGGAAGGGATACGGCTCCAAAGGAAGCACGGTCCCCTTGTTGGAGGAGGAGGAGAGGATGGGCTGAAAGTGCGGAGCCAAGCAGCAACCAGAGTGGCCAGATGGAACGACTGCGGGTCCGGCGTCGGATCAGCAGCGTCTCGACGGCAAGAGCAGCCGCTGGAACAATGTAGAGCCACAGGAAGAGGAAGTGCTTGAACGGCCAACGGAAGCTTGAGAGAAGTGGAAGGCCGTAGACCGTGCCCCATGCTTCGGTGGAGCTGACCAGAGCCAGCAATCCCACCAGGATGAAGCTCGCGAAACGACCTTTTCCCGGTGCGTGATCGCCATCGCGACACCGAACCGCGATGGCCCAAGCGAGGGAGAGAAGCAGCGGCAGCCCAATGTAGAAGATCGATGCAGGGGCTGAGAATATTTCTTGGCGCCCGAAGTCGAACCATTGGGCTGCGACAATGGCGTCTGGACGGGCAGAATTCTCGAGGAAGGTACTCACGGGAAGGTGAGAGCTACGCGCTTGGGAAGAGTCGACAGCCGAGAGCATGGGTAGGAGTAGGGGCGCTGCCCAGACCGCTGCAGCTATCGCGGCACCGGTCAGAGCTACCACTTGACGCCGCCAGGCACGCCGAGATCTACGGTCCAGAATCCACACCGTCGTCAAGAACGCGCCCTCGTAGAGCACCGAGTACACGAAGAACTGAGGGTATCCGGTCAAGAAAAAGAGGCACTTGATACCAGCCAGGGTCAGAATTCGGGCGAGCGTCGGCTCTGCGACAAGGCGCAGCAGGAGATAGAGACTCCAAACAGAGAATGTCAGCGCGAACACCACAACGATCCAGGAACGTCCGACGAAAGTGACGAATGGAGCCGTGATGCCAAGGATGGTGGATGCCCAGGCTATTGCCGATGAGACACCTAGGTGGCGCAGAAGGGCGAGTATCCCGAGGCCTGCTAACCATAGATGAGCGCCTATGAGAAGCATCACAGTAAGGCGCACGTCCCCCATGGCATCGGCTAGTAGGACCGCTAGGTAAATGGGTGGGTAAAGAGTCGCTGGCTGGCCCGCTTGGAGGTGCGGGAGGCCGAGACTCTGATGAAGATTGAGAAACGCCAGTTCTCCGTGTTCTTGCAGCGCTCGGACATTGTGGACATAAGCTGGCAGGTAGTAGGTAGCGTTGTCATCCCGCAAGAAGTAGAACGAAGTGGTCGACTCAGCGAAACCCACCCAAGCGGCGACGAAGAGGAACAGCACCGCCGCCTGGGTAGGCGACGGCGAGGCCAAGGATCGAGTGATCGCGTTGCCGTGCACCGTGAGATCAGACGCCGCGGGTGGCGGGATCCCAGATGTACTTGTGTACCTGGAGCTGGAGACGTACCGGCAACCGATCCTCCAGGATCCATTGCGCCAACCGCACCGGCTCCAGACCTTCCGTTCCAGCCAACTCGTGGACCGGCGAGAGATGCACGGGGCAACGAGAGGCAAGGTCGTGCCGGTGGATCAGGGCCTTCGCCCAGTCGTAGTCTGCGCGATCGGCGATCACGAGCTTCACCTCGTCGCGGGATGTGAGCAGGTCCAGGTTCTGCCATCGGTTGTTCCGAGCTTCGCCGCTCGCTGGACATTTGACATCCACGATGCGGTGTACCCGCGGATCGATGCCGCTGATGTCGAGCCCTCCGCCGGTCTCGATCAGGACTTCGAAGCCCGCGTCGCAGAGGTCGATCATCAACGGGCGGGCTGCGGGCTGCAGTAGCGGTTCGCCGCCGGTGAGCTCCACCAGAGGACAGCCGAAGGAGGCCACTTCCTGGACCACCTCGGCCCGGCTGCGCCATTCGCCTTCGTAGAACGCGTATTCGGTATCGCACCAGCTACAGCGCATCTGGCAACCGGTGAGGCGTACCAGCACGCACGGTCGACCCGCAAAGGTAGATTCACCTTGAATCGAGTAGAAGATTTCGTGGATCTTCAACCGTTCTTCCACCGGCAGGCGTCGAATGGCGTCTACCGTGCGATGGGTTGTGGCAGGCGGCCGGTTCATCCCGTCCTCTCCTGGCGCCGGAATCGAAGGATCGCCACCAAGAGGGCTATCGTGCCGAGCAGAGCCCCCGCCAACCCGGCTCGAAAGCCCGGAGCCTCATAGTCCAGCTCGATGTGGTGACGCCCTGGTGGCACTGGCAGAGCCCATCCGCCATCAGGATGTTCCTGCGGAGGGCCCTGCCGATCACCGTCGAGTGACCATGTCCAGCCGGCGAGTGGCTCCACGGCCGCCCGGATCGCGGTTCCCGGTGACTCGACTTCGAGCTCTATTCCGTTGGTGTTCATTTGGAAAGGAAGGGCGTGCCCGGTTCTGAGATCTTCGACAATGGGTCTGTGAGACGTCAGCTCGAAGACCTGAACCCACCGAGTGGTCTCGGCGGGTTCGGCGAGGCCCGACTCTAGGAGGGCTCGGTAGAGATGGGGGTCGCGTGGTGTCAACAAGGTTCCAACGCCCCAATTTCCGAGGTGACGGAGTGCATCTGGTGACGTGAGCGCAGGTGTCGCTGTGATGAGGCCGGCGCGCGTTCCCAGAGCATTGCCAAATGCACTCGCTGAAATGAGGGGCTCATAGCCGCCGAAGTGTGGATCTTCTCCGAGAAGTGTAGCGAGATTGAAGAATCGGAGATGGGGAACCACCTCGGGCGCCACCGGTCTCTCCTCGGGCCGAAACGACGCGGTGCGTCTGGGAGGTTCGGTGACTGGTAGAGGTGATCTCTGCTGATACTGCTGCACGGGCTCCGGAACAGTAAGAAAGCCGAAGCTGGCGCGAGCGGGGGCCTGTCCGACCACCGCGAGGTTTCCACCGAGTACGGTAGCCAGCACCAGAATGGCAGCGAGCCGGTGACGCCTGGCAAGTCGCTCCAGTGACCAAGCGGCCGGAGGAACCGTGAACAGTAGAAAAAATAGAAAGCTCTTGAACGGCCAGCGGAACAGGGAGATCAGGGGGAGGCCGTACGCGAGTCCCCAAAGTTTGGTAGACGCGACAATAGCAATAGCTGCGACCGCAGCGGAGAAGCGAACCAGGCCAGCGTTCGAGATCGGGAATCGTTGTTGATTCTCAGTTTGCTCGAATGGGAACAGAGCAGCCAGCAATCCGATCAGCACCGGAATGCCCACGTAGAAGAGTGACGACGAGGCCGCGTGAATATACTGGCTCTCGAAGGCGAAGATCTGCGCTCTCAGAAACACTCCCGGCTCGAGCGAATGTTCGACGAAAATCTCACGCGGCATGCTGGACTGACGGCCGACAGACTCGGATTGCACCGCCAACATCGGTAGCAGAAGAGGCATGACCCAGAGGGTCGTCAGGCCTGCGGCGGCTACCAGCCGGCCGATCGACACTGCGATTCCATTGGCGGGGTTCCTGGTCCTGACGATGGCCAGGGCAGTACCCCAGAAGATTCCCAGGAACAATGCGGAAAACAAGAACAGCTGCGGGTATCCGCAGAAGAAGTACACCGTCTGAAGCGCCGCCAGCGTGACAGCGGTTCGCCAGTTGGGCTGACGAAGGAAGGAAACTAGCAGGACCAGTCCCCAGATGGTGTAGGCGGCGGCATAGGCTAGGACGACCCAGGCTCGACACCCAACCACCAGGAACGGTGCAGTCGCGAGGAACAGCGCCCCGCCCCAGGCACCGAGGGTGAGCCCCAAGCGCCGCAAGAATACGTACATTCCGCAGACTGCGGCCAAGAGGTGGCACGCGACGAGACAATCGATCGTCCAGCGAACGTCGCCGAAGGCCCGCGCTAGCACTACGGCCACATAGACCGGGGGGTAGAGGACGCCGGTCTGGCCGACACCGAGATGCGGTATGCCGCGACTCTGAAAGAGGTTCAGGAACGCGAACTCTCGGTCCGAGCTGACGGCCCGCACGTCGTGAACGTAGGCCGGCAGGTAGTAGAGCGCGTTGTCGTCCTGCAGGAAGAACCGCGGTTCGATCCACTCGAGGCCCGCCAGAAACAGGCCGGCAGGCAGAATGACGAGGAGCCAATCGCGGCGAGTGATGTCAGACCGAGGCAAGAGCTGCCTACGTCCGACTCAGAGCAGCTGGCGTAGCACGTACTGGAGGATTCCTCCGTGGAGGTAGTAGGCACGTTCCTGTGGCGTATCTAGGCGGATACGAGCTCTGAATTCCTTGGCGCCGTCGTCGCCCTCGGCACGGACGTCGACCGTCGCTCCAGATTCGAACGGCTTGCCCATGTAGGCCTCGATGCCGGAGATCGAATAGACCTCCGTGCCAGAGAGCCCCAGGCCCTCGCCGCCCTCACCGCTCTCGAATTCCAGCGGCAAAACGCCCATGCCGATCAGATTCGAGCGATGGATGCGCTCGTAGCTCTCGGCGATCACAGCTCGCACGCCGAGGAGCAGAGTGCCCTTGGCCGCCCAGTCACGAGAGGAGCCGGTGCCGTACTCTTTCCCCGCGATCACGACCAGCGGAGTACCTTGGGACTGGTACTTCATGGCGGCGTCGTAGATCGACATCTCTTCGCCGTCCGGCAGGTGCCGGGTGTAGCCACCCTCGATGTGGGGCACCAACTTGTTGCGCAGGCGGACATTGGCAAAGGTACCCCGCATCATCACTTCGTGGTTCCCTCGCCGGGAGCCGTATGAGTTGAAGTTGCGTACATGGACGCCATGTTGGGTCAGGTACTCGCCAGCCGGGCTCTTGAGCTTGATGGCGCCTGCCGGCGAGATGTGATCGGTGGTCACGGAATGGCCCAAGAGCGCGAGCACACGGGCACCGACGACGTCGCGCGGGGTCTCGGGCTCACGCGGCATGTCGGTGAAAAATGGCGGCAGACGAACGTAGGTCGAATCGTCCCGCCATTCGAAAGTGTCTCCTGCCGGGGTCGGAAGCTCCCGCCATTGCTCGGTTCCATGGAAGACGTCGGCGTACTCCTCGGAGAACATCTCGGCGCGCAGGGCTCGTCCAATGGTCTGCTGCACCTCTTCCCGACTGGGCCAGACGTCCTTCAGAAATACGTCGCGGCCGTCCTGATCTTGACCCAGAGGCTCGGAGCCGAAGTCGATGTCGATGCGACCGGCCAGCGCGTAGGCCACCACCAGAGGTGGCGAGGCGAGATAGTTGGCGCGTACGTCGGGACTGATGCGGCCCTCGAAATTCCGGTTGCCGGAAAGCACCGAGGTGGCGACCAAGCCGTGTTCGTGGATCGCCTCGGAGATCTCCTTCGGCACGGGTCCCGAGTTGCCGATGCAGGTCGTGCAGCCGTAGCCCACGGTGTGGAACTTGAGAGCTTCCAGGTCTTCCGTCAGACCCGCCTCATCGAGATACCGGGTGACGACTTTGGAGCCTGGCGCCAGGCTGGTCTTGACCCATGGGCGGCTCGTGAGGCCCTTTTGCCGAGCCTTGCGGGCCAGCAGTCCTGCCGCCACCATCACCGACGGATTCGAGGTGTTGGTGCACGAGGTGATGGCCGCGATGACCACCGAGCCATGGTCGATCTCGAAGGTCTCGCCGTCGCGAGTGACTTCGACGGTGGTCTTTTCTTCCACCTGGGTGCCGCCGGCGGAGCTCTGCTCCCTCTTTCCCACACCCTTGAGCGAGTCGAGGGCACCGAGGAACGAGTCCTTGACGCGTGACAGCTCGATACGGTCCTGGGGTCGTTTCGGTCCCGCCAACGAAGGTTGAACGGTCGACAAGTCCAGCTCCAGGGTGTCGGAGTAGGTCGCTTCCGGCGTCGCGTCTGTGTGGAAGAGGCCCTGCTCCTTGGCGTAGTGCTCCACGAGCTGGAGTTGCTGCTCGTCGCGGCCGGTGAACCGCAGGTAGTCGAGAGTCTGGGAGTCGATCGGAAAGATGCCGCAGGTCGCGCCGTATTCCGGTGCCATGTTGGCGATCGTGGCGCGGTCCGCCAAGGGCAGCTTACCCAGGCCGGGCCCGAAGAACTCGACGAACTTTCCCACCACTCCTTTGGCACGCAACATCTCGACGACCCGCAGTACGAGATCGGTGGCGGTGGCGCCGGGACCCAGCTCACCGACGAGTTTGAAGCCCACGACCTGCGGGATCAGCATCGAGATAGGTTGACCGAGCATGGCTGCTTCGGCTTCGATGCCGCCGACACCCCACCCCAAGACTCCCAGGCCGTTGATCATGGTGGTGTGGCTGTCCGTGCCGACGAGAGTGTCGGGGTAGACGAAAGGCGGCTCACCGCCGACACTCTGGCCCGTCATCACGACCCGCGCGAGGTATTCGAGATTGACCTGGTGGACGATCCCGGTGGCCGGCGGCACGACCTTGAAGTTTTCGAACGCTCCTTGACCCCAGCGAAGAAACGCATAACGCTCGAAGTTTCGTTCGAATTCTCGCTCGGCATTGATCAGGAGTGCGGCGTCGGATCCGTACTCGTCGACCTGAACGGAATGATCGATTACGAGCTCGGCGGGCTGGAGCGGGTTGATCTTGTTCGGCGTGCCTCCCATGGAAACCATGGCGTCGCGCATGGCAGCCAGGTCGACGATCGCGGGCACGCCGGTGAAATCTTGTAGCAACACTCGTCCAGGCATGAAGGCGATCTCGACGCTCGGCTGAGCTTGAGGATCCCAATTCGCCACTGCCTCAACATCCGCCGCCGGAACCGTGTCTCCGTCCTCACGGCGCAGCAGATTCTCCAGCAGGATGCGCGTGGCAAACGGCAGGCGGAAGACGTCGAATCCTTGGTTCTCGAGCGCAGGAAGACTGGCGAACTTGACTCGGTGGTCACCCACCTGGAGATGGCGAAGCGTGGAGAAGCTATCTTGCATGCGAAATTCCTTGGGGAAAGGCTGAGAAGAGCCGGAAGCTCCAGAGGTGCGACGTATGTTGCAGAGGTATCACAAGGTGGCCGGCAGGGCGCTTATCATAGCAACCAGGCGACGGCTCTCCATGCGAACAGACAGCACTCCGTGAGCGCATTTGGAGCATCCGGTTGTGGCTACAAACCGTCGCCGCAAGGTGTTGCGATACCGATCCGATCAGTTAGCAAACATCGATTTCGTGTCGGGCCCGGTTTGTGGCATCCTAGGCGGATATGCCAGGCTCGACGGTCTGAATGCTTCGAAAGAAGGCGATCAAGACTGCAGTCTGTGACTTGTGGTTACTTCCTGGGGAGTCGAGGGCTTGCCAAAGCCGCATTGGACGGCTACCGAACAATGACCGGTCGGCCCGGAATGGGTCGAAGCGTTAGGGGATAGAGCGTGTCTTTGGAACAGAGATGCCTCCACGAGGTGGGAGCAGCGGACCGTGAGAGCGGAGAGAAGTATCTTCGGCAGAAGCGTGTTCGCATCGATGCGGCCGACGACTACGGCTTGAACGCCACGATCCGAGGAGCCGGACGAACCTACGAGGTTCAGATCGACTGGTTCGACACCGAGCATTCGGGAATCCTCACCGCTTCCTGCGGCTGCCCGACCTACCTGCGAGGTCTTCTGTGCAAGCACATCTGGGCCACCCTGTTGATGGCCGACAAACAGGGCAAGGCTCGACGCATTGGGGGCACGGAGGAGATTCAGGTGTTGTTGGAGACCGCCGAAGCGTCGGAGTCACTGGCCGACGACTCCAGGGTGCCCGTGGCCTCGACTCTGGGTCAGAAGCCACGCCGCTCGTGGAAAGAGCAGTTCGACCAGCTACGCCGCCAGATGGTGGAAGCCGGCCCGAAGCTCCGTGGTGGGCAGGGCGAAGGGCGTCGACTGGCCCACTACCGCGTCAACGTACTCAAGAGCATGAACAGCGGTCAGCTGGTCATCGACCTGTTCCAGCCGACAGGTAAGGGTACCGATGACGATCTGCGTCCGCTGCATCTCTCTGAGGAAGAGGCCGCGCGGTTCCTCGACCCGGCGGATCACGAGCTATTGGCCGTGTTGCTGGCGACGGCTCCCAGGGACCGATCTCTCGCAACCCTCGGTCTCGAGGGCCGCGAGCGGCTCTCCGGGGTGGTGCCTCCGGTGCTCTACGACACCTTGCTGCGACGTCTCTCCGCGACCGGACGCTTCGGCTGGATCAGTGGTGTCGACGAAGGCGCCGTCGAACACCGCTTGCTGACTTGGGCGGGGGACGAACCATGGCGGTTTGTGCTGGTGGTCGATCGAGACGAGGTGGTAGATCCACCGCGTACCCGAATCCTCGGACGCCTGCAGCGTGGGGTCGAGGATGGCGAGGAAGAGCCGGAGGTTCGCGACCTCTCCGATCCGCTGCTCGTTTACCGCGAAGGCATCGTCATTTTCCGCGACGAAATCGCGCCACTGAGTCCCGGCGAGGCGTGGGGTTGGGCGTCGCTCCTGCGCCGAGACGGCGAGGTGGAAGTGCCCGAGAGCGAAGTCGACGCCATGCTCGACGAGTTGTGGCGCATGCCGATCTTGCCGCTATTGGACCTACCTCCCCAATGGCGTCTCGACGAGTTGCGGATGGAGCCCGATCCGGGAATCACGTTCACCAGCTCGGGCGCCACGGACCTGCCGGGTTTCGATGCCGACGTCTGGTTCGACTATGACGGGATCGTCGTACAGCCATTCGACCCCAAAGATCCCTCCCAGGTGGACCGGGTCGTCGACCGCCCCCACGGTCGGCTGATCTTCCGCGACATCGAGGTGGAAGACGATTGGATCGCCGGTCTTTCCGAGGATCACGGCCTGGAAGACCGGGAAGCTCTGAAACGTGCACGTCGCGCCGGCACAGCCAAGGGTTCCGCAGCAAAGAAAGACGCCGAGTCGAAGCACCGCTTTCGCGTGCCGATGCGCGACTTCACGCGTGTCGCCCGCGATCTGATCGACGAGGGCTGGATCGTCGATGCCGAAGGCAAACGGTTGAAGCGCCCCGTCGCCGACGAAGTGGCGTTGAGTGTTTCGAGTCATATCGACTGGTTCGAGCTCGAGGGCGAGATCGACTTTGGCGATGCCCAGGCCAGCCTGCCGGCACTTCTCGAGGCGGTAAGAAACGGAGAACATTTCGTGCGCCTCGACGACGGGACGTACGGTCTCCTGCCGGAGCAGTGGATCGAGCGCTACCGTGCTCTGGCGGAGAGCACCTTGGCGCATTCCGAGCGCTACGAGGAAAGCGGCACGGTTCGTTTTCTGCCCTCACAGGCTCTGATGCTCGACCGTCTGATCGAAGCGCAGGGCGAAGTGGAGGTCGACAGCGACTATCAAACGATGCGCAATCGTTTGCAGAGTTTCGACCAGATGAAGCCCGCGAACGAGCCGAAGAACTTCCTGGGTGAGCTGCGCGCTTACCAGAAGGACGGCCTGGGGTGGCTCAAGTTCCTCGAAGAGCATGGCTTCGGAGGTTGCCTCGCCGACGATATGGGCCTGGGCAAGACCGTACAGGTTCTAGCCCTACTGCAAGCGCGGCGCAACCGGAGAGTTTCGTCCTGGGAGCGACTCCCTTCGATGATCGTGGTGCCCCGCAGCCTGGTGCACAACTGGATCGAGGAAGCGGCGAGATTTACTCCCAAGCTGAAGATTCTCAACTACACCGGACCCGGGCGCGAGGAGCACCAGGAATACCTCGACGAATATGACGTCATCGTCACGACGTACGGCACACTCCGCCGCGACATCGAGCTGATCGAGGACATGGAGCTCGACTACGCCATCCTCGATGAGGCTCAGGCGATCAAGAACGCCTCTTCACAGGCCGCGAAGGCGTGTCGTCGGGTGCGCGCGGCGCATCGTCTCGCACTGACCGGGACACCGGTGGAGAACCATCTGGGTGAGCTGTGGTCGATTTTCGAGTTCCTGAACCCCGGCATGCTCAGCCAGTCGGCCCTGCGCGACCTGGAGGCCGGTAGCGAGCAGCTGATGACCGTTTCGGCGGCACTCAAGCCGTTCATATTCCGCCGTACCAAGGAGGAGGTCCTGAAGGATCTGCCGGCGAAGACCGAGCTCACGCTGTACTGTGAGCTCGAGGGAGACCAGCGGCAGTTCTACAAGGAGCTACGCGACTTCTATCGTGCCCAGCTCAACGAGCGCATCGAGCAAGTCGGCCTGAAAAAGTCGAAGATCCAGGTTCTGGAGGCGTTGTTGCGTTTGCGGCAGGCAGCGTGTCACCCGGGCCTCATCGACGAGTCCAACAAACGCATCAGCTCCGCCAAGCTCGACACCCTGCTCGAACACCTGGAAGAGGTGTTGGACGAAGGCCACAAGGCCCTCGTCTTCTCCCAGTTCACCTCGTTGTTGTCGATCGTCCGGGAGGATCTCGACGCGAAGGGCGTGACCTACGAGTACCTCGACGGTCGCACCCGCAACCGCCAGGAAAAAGTCGATCGTTTCCAGACCGACGACGATTGCCGGCTGTTCCTGATCTCCTTGAAGGCCGGCGGTGTCGGCCTCAACCTCACCGCTGCCGACTACGTTTTCATTCTCGATCCCTGGTGGAACCCCGCCGTCGAGGCACAGGCCATCGACCGCGCACACCGGATTGGTCAAACCCGGCCGGTGTTCGCGTATCGCTTGATCAGCCGCGGTACCGTGGAAGAGAAGATCCTGAAGCTTCAGGGCTCCAAAAAAGAACTCGCCGACGCCATCCTCTCGGCTGACAAGAGCCTCATCGGAGAGCTGTCGGCGAAGGACCTGGAAGTCCTACTCAGCTAGTGTCCCGACATGAACCACCCCGAACTCCTTCGACCTGAAGATCATGCCGTCTTCCACCCCGAGAAGATGGGCAAGTCGACCCTCTTTCACTCCGATCGCCTCCTCGTCGGCCTCAACGCCTTCGAGCCCGGCCAAGAGCATCGACTCCACTCCCACGAGGGCATGGACAAGATGTACTACGTCCTGAGAGGACGAGGTCTCTTCCTGCTCGAAGGCGAAGTGCTCGAGATGGAACCAGGGCAGATGTTGGTGGCCCCGGAGAATGTCCCTCACGGCGTGCGCAACACCGGCGCCGAGCGGCTGGTGGTGATGGCGGTGCTGGCGCCCGGACCCTGACCACGACGTGACCGCGTCAAGGCTGGAGCTGGGCCCCGCGGGGTCAGTCGCCGAATACCCAGCGCTCCAGAGCGTCGCGCCAGCGGTCGGCGCGACGAGCAGCTAGGAACGCCAGCAAAGGCGTCGTCAGAACGAGGACGAGATAGAGGCCCGACACCGCTTGTAGCGAGATGCCGAGGAAGTCGCGGGCCAGGACGCTGAAATCCATCCAGTGACCCCCACCCTTGGCCGCGCCGTAGAGCTGGCGTTGTTCTGGGCTCGCGACCAGGCGCCACGCGAAGCGCGCATTGAAGAGAACGAGGAACCAGCCTGCGAAGGCGTAGGCG
This sequence comes from Thermoanaerobaculia bacterium, assembly GCA_028066595.1. Classification (GTDB taxonomy): domain Bacteria; phylum Acidobacteriota; class Thermoanaerobaculia; order Multivoradales; family J023; genus JAUIJL01. The sequence continues at coordinate 26,955 of JALCBJ010000004.1, read as the reverse complement.
GGACGTTCTGCCTCGATCTCGAAGCCACGTCCGCTCGCCGCCTTGTAGAGAAACAGCCCGGCCACCATCAGCTCGAATCCGTGACCCATGGCGAGAATCGTCATTTGGTGGAGCGGCGTCACTATGAGGAGCACCCACAGACCGAGGACAGTGGCGACCACTCGGCGCCAGCGGGGTAGCTGCCAGGCTGTCCACAGGGCCCAAAGGGCTCCGAGAGCCAAGACGAGTAGAACCGCGGAGCTGCGGGTCTGGTAGATCGATACGCCGCCGCCATAGCGGAAATCGAATGCTGGCACCGCGGGGTATCCGAAGAGCCACGCAGTCAGGGTATGACCCGTTTCGTGTATCAGTATGCCCAGATACGAGAAGACGAAGCCGAGGAACGGCACCGCAAGAACGACCGCTGCGGCGACGAAGCCCACGGTAAGGACGCCTCGCGCCTCGCGCGCCTGCTGACGCATGTCGAGACCGCCAACCCGATCAGGCGACGGAGGAGAGGCTGTTTCTCGTGGGTCGCGATGCAAACTCAGGCGACGGCGCGTGCCGCCTCGGTGTGGCCGAGGAGGGCGTCCATGGCCATCCTCGTAACTTGACGCACGATGGCGTCGTGGTCGGCACGGACTCCACCCGACCAGTTGGCTACTCCCTCCACCAGGGTGCGAATGGCCCCTGTCGCGATATCGACGTCGAGAGTGGAGCGTTCAGCGACCAGCACCTCGATAGCGTCCCGAAGCGTATTGGTGGATACGTTCAAACGTTCGTCCACGCGTAGGCGATGCTCGGGCTTGAGCGCTTCGAGCTCGTTGTAGAGCACCATCATCGGTGCCGGGTCGTCGAGCATGAGGATCGTGTGGCCTTCCACCCAGCGAGCGACGCGAGTCTCGGCGTCGTCCACTTCCAGCGCGGGCTTCAGCACCTGATTCTCCACCTGCTCCAGAGCGAAACACATGATTGCGAAGAGAAGTGCCTGCTTGCCTTTGATGTAGTAGTACAGACCCCCTTTTGTGAGGTCGACGGCATCGGCGATATCGCCCATGGATGTCGCGTCGAATCCCCTCTCGCGGAGAATGACGGCAGCACGACGGTAGATATCTACCGCCCGACGGTCGTCGTTGAGAGTCGGAGGCTTGGGGAAGCTGGCCATGAGGTAGAACTCCCGGGAGTCTGCGGATCGGACTGAGGTCCGTGAGGCGGTGGAAAAAGCCTTCCCACGGAGCCGTCTCGGCTCTGCGTCGGGTGACGATCCTCGAGAGGATCCTTCAGGGGATGAATGCCGGACCTGGGATCCGGCGGTACGCATACGGCTCGGTGACCTACCAAATGGTCGGACGAAACCATGCATATGATGGGGGCATCGTGCCCCCTGAGTCAAGTCGACCTCGGTAGATCCGCCGCGGTCAGCTCCGCTCCCAACCGGCGACGTTCTTCGTATTTTTCGAGTTGCCCTGCTGGATCAGGCTCTCGAAACGCTTGAGCAGCGGCGAGGTTTCGCCGGAGTCGATGGCGACGTCGACAAGGAAAGGTCCGGCGGCTTTCATGGCCTCCGTCAGCGCTTCGTCGAGCTGGTCCTCGGTGTCGACCCGGCGACCTCGGGCTCCCAACGACTCGGCGAAACGCACGAAGTCGACCTTGGGCACGTCGACGTTTTGGTCCGTGAGACCGAGCGCCCGGTGACCGTCGCGACACATACCGTAGCCGGCGTCGTTGAGCACGATCCAGACGGCTTGGGCACCGTATTGCACCGCGGTAGAGATCTCGGAGTTCATCATCATAGAACCGTCACCGGTTACTGCCACGGCCTTGCCACCCGTGGCCAGTGCCGCGCCGACGACACCGGCTGCCACATGGCCCATGGAGCCGAAGAGGGTCGATACGCGATAGCGACCCGGGGTGGAGAAACGCAGATAGTGATTGCACCATGCGAAGGAGTTGCCGCATTCTGCGAGCACCAGAGCATCCGAACGCTGCACCACCTTGCGTTGCAAGGCGCTCATCAGTACTCGGGGCCGTACCGGCTTCCGTCCGCGTAGTGGCAAGGGCGTGGGCTCGTCGAAGGCTCTCTCGCCGGTAGCCAGACTAGTCTTCGACGCATTCGACGATCTACGTGGGAAGTGTTGCAAGAGGGCATCGAGGAAGGCGCCGATTTCGGCTTGGATACCCACGGTACGTGCGTCGGGAAAGGCGACCCCTGGAACTGCGGGGTCGATGTCTACGTGCAGAAAGGAACGCGTCGGGATCATGTCTCGATCCCAAAAGGAAGTCGCTTCACCCAGCCTGGTGCCGAGGACCAGCAGGTGCTGCGGCCGCTGGCGCACCATGTAGTCGCCCACGGAATCGTGTCCACCGAGACCGGTCACGCCGAGATAGAGCGGGTGTGTTTCGGGCATCACTCCCTTGCCCCGAGGGGAGCAGAAAACCGGTGCGCCGCTACGTTCGGCCAGCTCACGCACCTTGTCCGCTGCAGCCGTGGCACCGTACCCGGCCCAGATCGCAAAGGGGGTCTGTTGCAGGAGCCGGGCGACGTACGCCGCGTCGTCTTCCGACGGTGCAGGCGCTGCGCCTCGGAGTGCGAGGGCTTCCTCGGGAGGTGAGATGCGCTGACTCTGAACACTCATCGGCAAGCTGACGTGGGCGACGAAGCCTCCCGGCCGCTGCAGACCTTGGGTCAGGCGGCGGGCCACTTGCGCCAGCTCGGCTGGATGCTCGACGCGACTGGCGAAATGGAAGATGGGGCTGCCCGGTGAGTAGAAGGCATCTTGGGGCAAGGTGTAAGAGCTCGTCTCCTGGGTCGCCCAGCGACCGCGTTGAGGTGCAGACGTGGCGCCGGAGATCAGGATCACCCGAGCACCGTCCCAGCGTGCGGCCGTCATGCCGGTCAGGGCGTTGAGCAGTCCCGGTCCGGTGGTGGCGAAAACCACGGTCGGTCTACCGCTGGCCAGGCTGGCCTCGCAGGCGGCGAACGCGGCACCCGACTCGTGTCGGAAGTGGCCGATCTCCACAGCGCTCTCCTGAAGCGCATCGAAGAGCAGTGCGATGGCACCACCGGAGACCCCGAAGGCCCGCTCGACACCGAGTGCGGCCAGGTGATCTATGAGAGCGGCTGCGACGGAGATCTCCGTCGATCTGGAACTGGGCCGCGGCTGCCGATTCGGCTCGTTCGTGAGATCTAGTGCGATGCAATCGGAAAGTGATTGCGTAGGATCGGGCAGACAGCCGGCGATACATTGAGCTTGGGCAGGACCCGGGCCGGCATGCGCTGCGCCAGCGACGACTTTGTCGGCTAGCTCGAGCATGGTTGTCCTCGTACAAAGAGAATTCAAGGGACGACCGCACCTGACGGGCGCGAGTCGGAGAATGGGACAGCTCGCACCGCGGAAATTACTCGGGTGATCGAGCTATTTTCGTCCGAGCGGTAGGGTACGCAGAAACACTGCAATTTGTCAAGGTTTTCTACCGACCGTTCGGCACAGGAGGTTGTGTGGGACCAGACTACGGGTTTTGACAGTCGGACCGCTCCATGATGAATTCTCTTCGATGAGTGGCTCGAACCCGTGGGAGAGTGGCGGCGCGAACGCCGGAGATGACGCCGAACGACGTCTCGCTATTTTGGCGGATGCCGAGGCCGTTGCAGCGGAAGTGTCGGCCGTCTTCGGCTCCGAGTTGCGGGAATCCGGTGTGATCCACGTCACAGCAGTCTGGCAGCGCACGGACGGAATGTTGGTGACGCTCTGTACCGGTAGCGAGGCCCCGCGAGTGCCTCATGATGCCTTGGTTCTGGGTCTCGCTCGGGCCAGGGCCGACGCGATCCTCACCACCGGCGAGATCCTGAGAAGAGAACCCGGATTGCGACATGCCCTGCCAGGACCCGGACTACTTCCTCGAGGTCTCGCCGACTGGCGACGCAGTGTCCAAGGCAGGACCTCGCCACCGCTCGTGTGTGTGATGACCCGGACCGGAGAACTGGACTTCGATCATCCCGTCTTCGACCATGCTGGGCGGAGCGTGATCTATTGCGATCGCTCAGCGGCCTGGGCTCTCGAGAGTCGTGCCGGTGACGCAGGCGTGGAGCTGCTCGCCGTCGAGGCACCCTCGGGGTCGGATGCTGTCCACAGGCTGAGACGGGAATTCGGTACAGCCACCGTCCTGGTGGAGGCAGGGCCGTCGGTCGCGCGTGGTCTTTACCAGCCGGAGGGTGCCCGCCATGACTATGTTCAGGAGCGGGATCTCTTTCCGGGTCCGCCTTCGCACGTCGACGAGCTACTGCTGACGGTTCTGCATCGTACGGATCTCGAGACCCGCTTCCGTGGCCCCCGTTTTCTGGCCCGTTCCGATGTCGACGCGAGCCTCGGGAAACCGGTGTCGACCCACCGTTTGCGATCACGAACCGGTGATTGGGAGCTCGTACGCTACTTGCGCGACTGATCGCGTAGGTGCGATACCGCAGTCCCTGGCGGCGAAGAGCCACGACCTGAGTCTGGAACCGGAGGCAGACTAATGGCCGATCTGCAGGAGGCGGGTCGCAATCTCGGCCGGGCTCGGACGGTTCTCGGGTCGCTTCTCGAGGGTGGCCAGCACCAACTCATCGAGGGCTGGCGGCAAGCCCGGTACCTGGTGACGGAGCGGACGCGGCGGTTCGGCGACGTGCATGCGGATGAGCTTGAAGAAGCTGTTTCCGGACTCGACGAAAGGCGGTTCGCCGGAGAGCATCTCGTAGAGCATGACCCCGAAGCTGTAGACATCCGACGCACCGTCGTAGGGTTCGCCGGTAAAGCGTTCCGGTGCCATGTAGGCAGGGGTCCCGACGCTATTGCCCTCGGCCGTCAGGCGCTGCTCCAGCTCTCCGTCGACCACCAGCTTGGCGATGCCGAAGTCCAACACCTTCACCACCTCCACTCGCCCCACCACGTGGAGGAAGATGTTCTGTGGTTTGATGTCGCGGTGGATGATGCCGAGCTCATGAGCCTCCCTCAAAACCTCGCTGACCGGCAAAGCGATTCGAAGAGCGCGCTCTACTTCGAGGCGGCCATGGCTTCGGAGCTCGGACTCCAACGGTCGGCCCTCCAGTAGCTCCATCACCAGATAGGTGAGCCCGTCGGGGTTGACGTTGAAGTCGAGAACATGGACTACGTTGGGGTGCTTCAGCCGGGACAACGACAAACCTTCCCGGCGAAAGCGCCGCAGGGACACGGATTCAGGGCAGAAGGCCGAGCGCAGGAGCTTGACGGCCACCTGACGGTCCAACGAGAGCTGGGTGGCGCGGAAGACTGCACCGAAGTTCCCGAGCCCCAACGTCTCTTCGATGCGGTACTTCCCGTCGATGATCTCGCCGCACAGTCCCTCGAAGCCGGCTTCGAAGAGGCTGCGGACATGTCCTGGGCCCGGGGTGCTTTCACGGATAGGACGTCTCTGTCGTAGCTGAGCTGCGATCCTCGCCAGCGTGACCTCTCGATCCAGCGGCTTGGTCACGTAGTCGTTGGCACCCAGACCGAAGGCCCGAACCACGTCGCTCTTGTGATCCTGCGAGGTGGCCATGATCACAGGCAATCTGTCCGGTGGATAGAGCTCGCGCAGCCTCTCCAGAACGTCGAAGCCGTTCAGCCCGGGCATGACGACGTCGAGCAGGACCAGGTCGACAGGCTGCTCACCGACGAGGCGCAGCGCCTCGGCGCCGTGTCGGGCAGAGGCAACTTCGTATCCCTCGGCCTCGAGTATCGCGGACCAGATCTCCTGGCTGACGTCCGAGTCGTCGACCAGAAGCAGGCGAAGCCGCCCTTCTGATCGCGAACGTCGCAGATCCGTTTCGAGCTCGCTCGTCACTCTCCGCTCTCAGCTGTCCGCGGAGTCCAGGGTATCCAAGATGGATCGGAACCGGTTCTCGGTCTCCGCGTAGCATACGGCCAGATCTTCGATTGTGTCCGCCGCTTGTTCGATGGGCAGAGTCTTGGACAGCAGGTCGTGTTCCAGCCTACGGCTGAGCTCGGCCATACGAGCCGCGCCGGCGGATCCGGAGCTCCCTTTGAGCGAGTGCGCGAGGTCTGTCGCGCCGGCCAGGTCGCCGGAGGCGCTGGCACGTCGCAGGCCGGCTAGAGTCTCCGGAGCGGTTCGCAGGTACGCATCGAAAACCCGGTTCAGGAGATCTTTGCCGGTGGCCTGCTGCAACTGACGCAGTGATTGGATGGTGGCATCGTCCACCAAGGGAATCGGAGAGCGCATTTCTTCAGACCTTTCTTGGTTGGGCACTTGGGCCTCGCTGCGATCGTCTGCCACGTTTGCCGAGGCCGATTCTGCCGCAACGGTCTCCTCTACGTTCGAGCTCGGGGGAAGATCCGCCGGGAGCCAGCGTTCGAGTACTTCGACCAGCGCATCGGCTCGGAATGGCTTCGACAAATAGTCGTCCATCCCCGCTTCCAGACAACGCTCCCGGTCGCCTGTCATGGCGTGGGCCGTGACGGCGACGATGGGGATACGGGCTCTTCCGGTCTCTTTCTCGATCCTGCGCAGGCGCTGGCTGGTCTCGTAGCCGTCGAGGCGTGGCATCTGACAATCCATGAGAACCAGCTCGAACGGCTTTCCAGCCTCTTCCGCAGCTCGGAGGGCCGCCAGGGCCTCGATTCCGTCGTTCACCGCGGTTGCCGAGTAGCCCATGCCCTCCAGTTGGCCGAGGGCGACAGTCTGGTTCACCGGGTGATCCTCCGCCAGAAGGATGCGAGCATGCCGTCCGCGTCTCCGAATGCCGCGCAAGGCGGCGCTCAGACCTGGCGGTACGGACACCACGGAAGTGTCGCCGGACCACGGCTCTTGAGATTCGCCGACCGGCAGCTCCAGCCAGAAGGTGGAGCCGGTGCCGGGCTCGGATTCGACACCGATCTGGCCTCCCATGAGCTCCACCAAGCCTTTGCTGATCGCCAGTCCGAGACCGGCGCCACCGAAATGTCTCGTCGTCGAAGAGTCGGCCTGAGTAAAGGCCTCGAACAGTTGTTGCTGAGATTCTTGCGGAATACCGATCCCGGAGTCGCGAACTTCGAGGCGCAAGAGCGAGCGCACCCCGGCACCCCGCTCCAGCTTCGCCCAGATCACCACGCCCCCTTCGGTGGTGAATTTGACGGAGTTTGCTACCAGATTGATCAGCACTTGGCGAAGCCGTGCGGGGTCCTGTCGCAGTCTGGGAGGCAGCTCTGCCTCCAACCGGGCCGAGATGTCGATACCCTTTGCTTTGGCATGTGGAGCCAGTAACTCCACCACCTCGTCGACCAGCTTGGGCAGGCTGAAGTCGACTTCCTCCAACTCCAACTTTCCGGCCTCGATGCGTGAGAAGTCGAGAATGTCGTCGATCACTCGCAACAAGTTCTGGGCCGAAGAGCTGATGGTGGTCAGGTAGTCGCGCTGCGGCTCGTCGAGCTGCGTCTCGTAGAGCAGATCCGCGACTCCCAGGATGCCGGTCATGGGCGTGCGGATCTCGTGGCTCATGTTGGCCAGGAACATGCTCTTCGCCAGGCTGGCGTCTTCGGCGACGTCCTTTGCACGTTCCAGATCGCGTGTCCGGGCTATGACCCGCTCCTGTAGATGTTCGTTCAGTCGCCGCAGATCCTGGTCGCGCTCCTGTACTTTGCGGCGCATCTCCTCATAGGCCAGCGCCAGAACACCCAACTCGTCGCTGCCCGGGTCCCACACCGACTCGGACAAGTCTCCTCTACCGATTTTCTCCGTCGCTTCCACCAGCGCCCGAAGCCGCCTGGACCATGTGCCGACGAAGGGCATGACCAGCATGGCAGCCAGTACGACCGCAACGACCGTCGGCCAGAGAAGTCGGCTCATCGTTCGCAGACCGGCCGGCGCTCCGGCGTAGGTGACGAGAACGTGTCGATTGCCGGCGACATCGGAGCGGCCGACCGCGAGCTGGTCGAGCACGGCGTCATCTCCCTTGCGCCAGGCGTGCCACGTGTCCGCATCCCGGACGAAGGAGGCCACGACCCGTTCGCCTTCGAGGACCGCCGCAAACGCGATGTCCAAGTCAGCCGAGGTACCGCGCACGATAGACTCGACCTCGATCAAATCGGCCCCGCGGACGGCGACGGCCAGTGCTCGAGACTCGGCGAAGGCTCGCAGTGCACGCTCGCGCTGGAGCTCGGTGTCACCGTCGCGTAACACGGTGAGGCCGAGCACCGCGGCGGTGACGATCACCACCCCCAGGGTGATCAGGAGGGACTTCAGAAAGAGCCCTCCGCTGGATGAACGCTTCGTCATGTACTGTTGCTGGACAAAGGAATCGCGCAGCCTGGCGAGTTCCGGGGGGCAAGTTCAGAACCGAACGGAAGAATACCGCAGCCCACGTCGACGGTTTGGCCGGCGGGCTCGCGGGATGTAGATCGACGAAACGGGACCCATGAAGCAATCGGCAGAACAACCGATGTCTTTGGAACAGGACGCCATCGATTCCGTGGTGCACGTAGGTGGCGTGGCGCTGTTGGAGCGGCTGGTGGAGGTAGCAGAGGGGAACGTCAGGGATCGTCTGCAGCAGCTAGAACAGGCATTGGCTTCCGAGCCCCCCGATTTGGCTGCTATCGAACGTGCTGCCCATTCCATGAAGTCGTCTGCGGCCTATCTCGGCATCGGGCCCTTGCGTCAGCATGCCGCGGAGATGGAAACAGATGCACACGAAGGGCACATCGATGGCTTCTCGGAACGAGCCGAGGAGGCCGAGCGACTGCTGGAACAGGCCCTGCCGCTATTGCGCGAAGAGATCGACCGCCGAAAAAGGTAGGTCGAGTCAACCGCCGATGCGGAACATCTCGACCTTCTCGATGGGTGCGAAAAGTCCCTGGCGCATGGCCTCTGCGCGCTCTTCCGAGTAGCGATCGGCCCGTTGTCGCCAGATGCTGGCGATGAGCTCTGCGATTTCGTCATCGGGTGCGCCACCGCGGAGGGCCGTCTTCAAGTCGTGGCCCACTTGGCTGAAGAGGCAGGTGTAGAGCCGTCCGTCTGCCGATAGCCGAGCACGGGAGCAGTCGCCACAGAAGGGCTCGGTGATCGAAGGGATGACACCGATCTCGCCCATGCCGTCGGCGTATCGATAGCGGTGTGCTACGTCACCGGGACGTTCTCTGGGCACGTTTTCCAGAGGGAAGACTGCCTCGATACGGTCCAAGATCTCTCGCGCAGACACCACCCGGTCTGGTTCCCACGCGTTGACCGTTCCGACGTCCATGTACTCGATGAACCGCATCGTGCAGCCAGCTTCGCGCCCGAACCGAGCCAGGTCGACGAGCTCATGCTCGTTGACGCCGCGCAGCACGACCGCGTTGATCTTCACAGGCCGAAGGCCAGCCGCCGTCGCAGCCTCGATACCGGCCAATACCCTATCCAGCGGCAGATCGAGGCCGTTGACGCGTGCAAAGATCTCGGGATCGAGGCTGTGCAAGCTGACCGTCACGCGGTCGAGTCCGGCTTCGACCAGCCCGGCTGCTTTCCGCTCCAGCAGGTATCCGTTGGTGGTCAGGGCCAGGTCTCGCACTCCGGGAATCTGGCGAAGCTGAGCTACGAGTGTCTCGATGTCCGCTCGCAGCAACGGCTCGCCACCGGTAAGCCGGATCTTGTCGACGCCCAACCGCGCAAAGATCCTCGCCAGGCAGCTGATCTCCTCGAACGATAGGATCTCGGGGCGCGGCAGGAAGTCGTATTGATGTCCTGCCGGCATGCAAAACGTGCAACGGAAGTTGCATCGGTCCGTCACCGAGATCCGCAGGTCCCGGAGGGGGCGGTGAAGCTGGTCGGTGGGAAGGAGGGAGTCGGACATCGAGATCAGAATAACAGGGGACCCGTCGTCAGGCCGTGCGGCGAAGAAGATCCTCCACGGGTCGCTCGACCAAATCTCGATGAAAAATGCTCTCCACCTCGTCCGCTTGGTCTCGCATCACCAGCACCGCCTCCACTCTGGGTCGATCGCCTTCCGGCCGCTCGACCAGCCGGCTGACGACGGTGCCGTCGGGAAGCTCGGGCGAAAAGGTCTCGGCATTGGCTCCGATGCCGGCAATCCAGACGAGGTGGTCGCCGGGAGCGGAGGACAGCCGTGCGACGGCTCGAACCGGATGACTCCGGCACTCGTCCGCGGTCCTGGCGTCGATCCGAGATCCGGGGGCGTCTAGGTCGAACGTGGAGCGGACATGTACGGGAATCCCCCTCGAGACGACGGGCTCGGCCGTATCGGGATGCAAGACCTTGGCACCCCAGCGGGCCATGGTCTCGGCCTCGCCGTAGCTCAGTTGACGAATGGGTCGGGCGTGTTCGAGCCGGTTGGGGTCTGCAGACCAGATACCGTCGGTGTCGGTCCAGATCTCCACACCTTCGGCATCGAGGAACGAAGCCAAAAGAGTGGCGCTGAGATCCGATGCGCCACGTCCCAAGGTCACGGCGTGACCGGTTCCATCGGACGCGGCGATGAAGCCGGTGACGATCGGCAGTGCCGCTCCAGCCCGACCGAGGCGATCTCGGGTGCGGAGTGCCGATGCGTCCGCATCGATCGCACCCGTACGGCCGCAGGCCACGAGCACTTCCGTGCCGTCCACTGCCTGCGCAGCCACTCCGGAACGCCGAAGGTTCCGAACCACAGCTTCTGCGGATAGCCGCTCACCCACGGCCAGGAGCGTATGGCGGGCGGCTCCCGACAGCCCGCCTTCCCTTGCCGCGCGGTCCGCCAGACGACGTAGATCTAGCAGGTGTGGCGAACCGGCGTCGCCGCAACGCCGAGCGAGCTCACTGATGAGAGTCTCGAGATCGAGGCGCTCACCGTTGGCGATTTCCGTCAACTGATCGGTGAGGCCTGCGAACGCCGACACGACGGCGACCGTGGGTCCAAGGGCGCGGGAGTCCTCGATGCGACGAACGACTTCTGGAAGCCCGTTCGCGACCGAGGTGCCGCCGAACTTGACGACGCGAAGGCCAGTGGCGGCACAGAGACCTGGCATCACGCGACCTCCACAAAATCGTTGCGGTCTTCTCGATGCAAGGTGCGGTCGAGAGCGGCCTGGAGATCTGCCACCAGGTCGTCCGCATCCTCGATTCCTATCGACAACCGCAGCAGTCGGTCCCCGATACCTGCGCGGCGACGGGCTTCGGGATCCATGGCAGCGTGGGTCATCGTGGCGGGATGGGCTACGAGGCTCTCGACGCCGCCGAGGCTTTCGGCGAGGCAGAAGTGCTCCAGCCCGTCGACGAAGCTGCGAATCGTATCGAGGGGATCAGCTTCGCCACCGGCTGGCCCGTCCACCAACTCGAAGCTCACCATCGCGCCAAAGCCCTTCTGCTGGCGGGCGGCAATCTCGTGTCCCGGGTGGTCCGGCAGGCCAGGCCAGAACACCTTGGACACGGCTTCGTGTCGGCAGAGCAGCTCCACAACGCGGTGGGCGTTCTCGAGGTGCGCAGCCATGCGGACGTGCAGCGTCCGCAGGCCGCGCAGCGTCAGGTACGAATCGAACGGTGCACCCGTGATGCCGAGACAGTTGGCCCACCAGGACAGCTCCTCGACCAAGGCCGCATCGCGCGCCACGACAGCGCCGCCGACCACGTCGCTGTGGCCGTTGAGGTATTTGGTGGTGGAGTGGATCACGAGATCCGCTCCCAGATCCGGATCCAGAGGATTCTGGAGGGCGGGGGAGAGAAACGTGTTGTCGACCGCGATGAGCGCGTCGCGGGACGCAGGGCAGGTGCGTACCCGCCGACACACGTCGGCCAGATCGGTGACCCGCAGCAGCGGGTTGCTGGGCGTCTCCAGCAGCACCAGTCTGGGGCCCTTGCGCAGCGACGTGTCGACGGCCTCGAGATCGGTGGTGTCGACGAAGTCCACCTCCGCCAGGCCCTTTCGGTGCATGGCGTCGAGCAGGCGATGAGTGCCGCCGTACCCGTCGAAGGGCGCGAGTACCCGATCGCCAGGTCGGGTCAACTGAAGTGCCAGGTGCACGGCCGACATTCCCGTGGACGTCACGACCGCACCGGCGCCGCCCTCCGCTTCGGCTAGGGCTTCCGCGAGTAGGTCGCGGGTCGGGTTGCCGGATCGCGTGTAGTCATAGCGACGCGGTTGGCCCAGCCCCTCGAACGTGAAATTCGAAGACAGATGGATCGGCGGCATCACCGCGCCGTGATGCGGATCCCGACAAAGGCCGGCTCGCGCCGTGGCCGTCGCGGCACAGCGACTTCGCGAGTGAACCGTACTCGGTTCCTCGGCGGAGCAGTTCGAGGTGGCCGCGTTCGCTTGCGCGCCATCCTCCTCCGTGTTGTCGGCCAGGAGCTCGAGGCCGTGGGAGAAGGGTCGCGTTTCGTCGGAGCGAACGGCCGGGAAGACGCTTTCGAACGGTGTCTGGCTCATCTCTTAGTCCTCCGGTTGGGTTCGCTCATCGGAACCCTACGGAGGACCTGGAGTGCGCCGCCGCGTCCTTCTTCGATCGTTGCCGACCGTCGTTCCGCGGCAACTCATCTCTCGGCGAATCTTCGATTCCCGCAGGAGTTGGCACCTTCGCGAAGCTGGTTAAGCTCCACGGGTTGCCCCGGCGTCAACGGGCCTATCCCTCAGCCGGTCTCGATGAGTGGCCGTGACCTTACGCGAAGGCGAAGCCGGCGTCAAGAGGCGAATTCACGGACGCGGTCGGAGGAACTTACTCGAGAATGCGCAAGGCTGCCGGCAGGATTCGAAAGGTCGCGGGCTCGGAGGGCAGAACTTCACCATCGAGGTCGTAGGGTGGGAAGCCTTCATGGGGAACGATCCGGACTTCGCGTGCGCGCCGTATCCGGACCTTTTCGAGGCGTGCGTGCTGACCCAGGAGGAGCATGGGTAGCCGGAAAGGCAGTTGCCACTTCGGAAAGGGAGGAATGAACACGACCTCCAGCAGACCATCGTCGATCCGGGCGTTCGGGGCTATCTTGATGTTCTGGCCGAAGTACGGTGCGTTGGCCATGGCCACGAGATAGAGCGGGCCATCGTGGAACGGCTCGCCGTCGACCTCGACCCTGGCCTGGACTGCACCATAGCGCAGGAGTGTGGAGAGAATCGCGGCGCGATACGAACCTCCGCCAGTGAGGCGTGCCTGCTCCACCGCGACGTCGACCGCTCCCGAGAGGCCCGCGGAGGCGATGTTGAATGCGTACCGCAGGGACCCGCTGGCGGTACGGATCTCGATCGCGTCGATGGTCCGAGCGGTGGTGGCATCGCGGGAGAGCGCCCGGCGGAGCGCTCGCTCGGCAGTGCGAGGCAGGCCGAGATGGCGCGCGAAGTCCGAACCCGTACCGGCGGGGACCAGTCCGAGCGGTAGATCGCCGCGTCCTGCGCGTAGTAGGCCGTTGACAGCCAGGTTGCCGGTGCCGTCGCCACCCAGCGCCAATACCTTCTCCACGTCGCCGCCATCTTGCGTCAACCGCTGGGCCAGCGCATCGATCATCCCTTCGGCAGAACCCGCGCGCACCGCCTCACAGTCGGCCAGCTCCGGAACGGTCCGCATGAGACTCTGCCAGACCCTCGCGGAACGCCCACCTCCGGCATGCGGGTTGTGGAGAATGAGAGTAGTGCGCTTCATGAGTCCCATGGTCAGCCGGCGCCCGTCTCGCGCACGCCCTCGGCGGTCCACGCCACCAGCTCCTCGGCGAAACGTTCCAGCTCCGCACCGCGCCGTGTCGTGTCCCAACCCAACTCGAGGGCTGCCAGTCGCGCCACAGGAACGGCCAGATCCCGAGCCGTCTCGGGATGCCACATGCCGACTCGGAGGCGGCGCAAGAGCAGATCCGAGAGGTGGAGTACGGCACCGTGGCGGAGATGCATCCGGACCTCCGCGGCACAGATGTCGCTGTGTCCAACCAGTGGTTGCAGCTCCGAGTCGGCCGCCTGGTCGGTTGCGATCCAAGCCGCAGCTCCGAGTCGTCGGGCCATTCCATGAGCGATTTTCGAAGGCATCTCGGCCGTGGCGCCAGCTAGGCGCTCACCCAGGTCGGCCGGTGCCAGTCGTGCGAGGGGCGTACCAGCGGTAGCGCAGCTGGACGCTTTTTTCGCGACGTCGTGGGGTAGGTGCTTCAGCGCCTCGTCGAGCGCTTCTTCGGCGGTAGCACGCCACGTCGTGAGCTTGCCTCCCGCGACCGACAGAATGCCCTTCTCGAACCAGATCGCTTCTTCTCTGCTGGCGGACGAGGGAGTCTCCCCTTCCCGGATGCCGCTCTCGACGATGGGACGGACTCCCGCGAATGCGCCGCGGATGTCGGCATGGGTTACGGGCTCGCCGACAAAGCCAGCAGCACAAGCCGCCAACAGATAGTCGATCTCCTCCGGAGTGGGTCTGGGATCGTCGAGCTCGCCTCCGTGGAAGAGGTCGGTGGTCCCCACCAGCACGCCCTCGGGATGGGGGATCAGGAATGCCGGCCTGCGGTCCGCCGGGTGGAGAACAGTCACCGCGGCGCGGAGCGGCAGACGATCGGGCGCCAGGAGAATGTGGGAACCGCGTGACGGACGCACGGTGTCGCCATCGAGGCCGAAGCGGTGCCGGATCTGGTCGACCCAGACCCCGGTGGCGTTCACTACCAGCGACGTCGTCACGTCGTGCGTCGCGCCGTGTTCGAGGTCGCGTATCACCAGACCGAGTAGGTCGCCGCCAGGACCCCGCCGCAGCTCCTCGGGCTCGGCGCGTGTGAGTACATGACCGCCGTAGGCGGCACCTGTGGCCGCCACTGCCCAGGTGAGACGCGCATCGTCGACCCGTGCGTCCTGATACACCAATGCGCGGTCGAGCCCGTCCGTCGCGACTCCAGGTGCCATCACCCGCATCTCGTGAGCACCTACGCGACCATGCTTGTCGGGTAGTTTGGTCAACGCATCGTAGATGCGCAGACCCAGCTCGGCCTTCCAGCCCGGCGTGGTGTCGCCGCGGTACGTCGGGTAGAGCCACGGGAGAGGAGTGACCAGGTGCGGGTTGAGTGCCAGCTGCCGGTCTCGCTCGCGTACCGAGGTTCTCGTGACTCCGAGCTGCAGGCTCTTCAAGTAGCGAAGTCCCCCGTGGATCAGCTTCGAAGAGCGCGACGACGTGCCGGATGCCAGGTCTTGTCGCTCCACCAAGAGAACACGCAGCCCACGTTGCGCTGCGTCGAAGAAGATGCCGCACCCGTTGATGCCGCCACCGATCACGACCAGGTCGAAGGGGCGCTCCAGAGCTGCCAGGGATGCTCTTCGCCACCAGCGGTGGAACATCGCGTGACCTCAGTCCTCGAGACGGTCGACCGGGTCGAGCAGAACGTGCGGGTTCATCACACCCTTGGGATCGAGCCGCTGGGCGACGGCCTCCAGCATGGCGCGTCCCCCGCCCGCGTTCTCGCCGCCAGACCACTCAGCGTCGGACCAGGGAGAGTGCCAGCGGCCGATGCCGTGGTGGTGGCTGGTGGCGCCGCCGGCGGTGGCGATGGCCTGGGAAGCACGGCGCTTGAAATCGGCCCAGCGGTAGACCGCGGCCTCACCATCTCCGTCATTGGGACAGCCGAAGAAGAAAGTGAAGTAGAGCGAGGCTCCGTCCTCGTAGGGATGCGACAGGTGGCACAGCACCGGGATCTCCTCTTCGCCCACAGTGACACATTCCCGCAGGGCTGCTCGTACGGAATCGTAGAGCGCCGGTAGTTGCGACCAGGGTGCAGCCGTCTCCAAGGTGTCGGTGACGAAGCCCAGGTCTAGAAGACCGTCCCGGAGATAGGGATGGCGAAAACGGTCGCGAAGCCAATGTCGTCCCGGCCGCCTGCCGAGCCAGACCCCTCCTGCCTCGCCGACGTGAGCCCTGGCACCGTCGAATGCTCGGTCGCCGTCGAGGGAGTCCTCGGCGCCGAGTAGCAGTAGGCAGCCGTGCCGTACGCGCCGTAGCTGGAGCCAGGCGTTCACCACGGCGGCGAAAGGTCCGTCGCCGAGGCCGACGGTCATCGCCACCTCGGTTTCCGGCTCGTCCGACAGTCGCAGCATCGAGAGACCGGCGGTGTCTGCGTTGCGCATCAGGCCGCGTGCGACATCGACACCGCACCACCAGCTCGGCAGCATGGCCGCCTCGACCCGTGTCTCGTAGCGTTTCGGCGTCACTCGCACGGTGGCCTCGGTCAGGATGCCGAAACGGCCCTCCGAGCCTGCGACCCACCAGCGTAGATCGGGTCCGCTGGAAGAGGCGGGAAGGGGTGGCACGACGAGGCGGTCGCCAGGAGCGACCAGACGCAGGCCAGCGACCCGATCGGCGATACGTCCGTAACGTAAGGATTCTTGCCCTGTGGAATGGGTAACGATCCAGCCACCCAGAGTCGACTGCTCGAAGCTCTGGGGAAAATGACCCAGGGTCAGGCCATGGGGATCGAGAGCCTTCTCCACGACCGGACCCGGGGTGCCGGCGCCGAAGGTGGCCAGACCCGCCGATTCGTCCAGCTGAGATAGCCCCGACAGCCGCTCCAGAGAGGCCACGACGACCGGAGCGTCGCCGGGCGGCGTGTTGACGCCGCCGGTGACGGACGTGCCGCCACCCCACGGCACCACCCTCACACCATTCTCGGCCGCCCGTCGCAGCAAGTCCGCGGTCTCCGCCTCATCGGCCGGACGAGCGATGCCGTCTGGAAGTCGCCGAACCGAGCCGGAGCGAAGTCGCAGTAGGTCCGGTGTCCCCTGCCCTCGACTGTGCGCGACCCTGTCCAGGTCGTCCTTAAACATCTGTGCAGATCCGAGATCGGGTAGTGCCCGCGGCGCAGGTACGGTCTGCCTTCCCGGTTCGAAACGGGGCAGAGGAGCCCCCGAGGGAAGACGCCGTCGCAGCCACTGGACCATGGCTTCGGGAGGTTCGAATTGATCGCCGCCCTCCCGGCCCCAGGAGCCGATCTTTCGTCGGGCCATGCGTGGATCTTACCGTCGCCTTCAGGCTTGAGACGACTGGGGGGCGGTCGATCTGCCCACCCGCGGGGGCGGCGCGCCGGGACGGCTCTCTGGGTACCCTCGAGCAGACCACCACGGGGTCGCGGCTCGCGGCGAATCGAGAGTGCAACACCATGAAGGGGAACGACATGCAAGAGCGCAAGGACAACTGGTCGGTGGGTCAGTGGATGACGCAGAATCCCAGCTCTGTCTCTTCCGATACGCCGGTCAAATCGGCGTTCTACCGCATGCGGCGGGAAGGCTACCGGCATCTGCCGGTGGTGGACGACGGGCGGCTGGTCGGCATCGTCACCGACCGCGACCTGCGGCGACCTGATCTGACGACGGAGCCGGATGGCTGGAACGACTACTATCGTCTCGATGACCAGACCGAGGTGCGCCACGTCATGACCGAGAGGGTCGACACCCTGTCTCCCTCCGATCCCCTCGAGAAAGCTCTGTCGACGTTCATCGAGTGGAAGTTCGGTGCCATGCCCGTACTGGACAAGAACGGCGATCTTCTCGGCATCCTCACCAGCTACGATTTGTTGCGAGCCTTCCAGGTAGCCTTGGCCGAGAGCGCCGACTTGCTCCGCTCTGAAGGCTCTCGGTAAAGGAGGGTGCGCGCCGCCGCCCTTCGACGGGGGTTTTCCCAAAGAAAAACGCCCCTGGGCGGGGCGTCGAAGCGTGCCGATAACGCTCACTTCGGGGGCGAGCGCTATCAATGGGTACTACGTCAAACGGAGAAGAACCCCGCCAAGTGAGTTGTGCACAGATGCTTCGGTCCCCGACGACCGGTCCAGCCTAGTTGACGGCGCCACGGAAAATATGGCGGAGATCCGGGTAGATGGCTGTCACTTGGCGGCCGATGACCTCCAGTGCAGAGGGCTGGCCGCCGTAGTAGGGACCGAGCATGCCCGTGTCGATCAGATAGACCCGACCATCCCAGCGCTCGGTGATGTTGGCTGTCTTCTGTGGCGTATGGCCGGAGATGATCGCGTTGGCATTCGAAAGCCGGAGGATCGCCTCCACCCTCGGGGCGCCTTCCTGGTCGTCCCACCGAGCGTAACCGCGGAACCACAAAGGGCCGTCGGGGTCGGCGAGGATCCACTCGCCGACTCGGCGGAATTCCGCGAGATCTTCGAGCGCCGGCGCTTCGAAGATCTTGGTCCCGCTCTCCAGGGCGTCGAGGACCTGTAAGGCAGCATTTGTGATTTCTGTGGGTGCCGCCGTGGGCAAGACGATACTGCGTGAGATGAGCCAGCCGCGGATGCGGTCGAAAGCGGCGACCTCCCTGGCGGCCTGCGCGTTGATCTCTTCGGGGTCGAGGGCTGCCGTCGCCTCGGTCAGACCACCGTGGACGAAAAGCAAGTCTCCGACCTTCACCACGGCGGGCAGCGTCCGCAGCCAGCTGCCCAGGTCCGCGTCGGCCTCCAATGATTCGAGGTACTCGAGGAGGCCGGGGGGTGTCTCTGCCAAGCAGGACTCACGGAAGCGCTGTGGGTCCGGAGCATCCAGATCTTGAAGAGCCCTTCGCCGTTGGGCCAGGTCCAGCGCCTTGTCACAATGTCGTCGGCGCAGGCGATCGGCTCTGCGACTGGCCCACGGCTCGAGCAGGGCGGCGTCGACGTAGCTCATGTCACGGATCAGGTTGATGGCTTCGTGGTTGCCCATCAATACCACCACTTCGCCACCGTCTCGGGGTGCCTGCTGCTGCAGCGACCGCAGCAACTCGACCACTTCGAACACGCCAGCACCGCGATCCAGAAAGTCCCCGGTTTGGACCAGCATGGCGTCACCACCCGTCCAACGCCCCGAAGAGTCCATCAATCGAGTCTCGCGCAGAATCCTCCGTAGCGGCTCGATCGCCCCGTGGATGTCACCGATGGCGACGACGCGCCTTGGTGAGGTCTGGCCACGCGGCTCTGCCGTTGACTCACTGGCGCTGGCCAGGAGCAGGGCGGCCGCCATCCAATGCCTGAGCATGCGCATCACGTGTCGTCTTCCGTCAGCAGACGCCGGAACAATGCCTTGACGATCTCGATGTTGTTCGAGAGCAGGTCGAAGAGATCTTCGGCGTCGAATGCAAGGAGAATCGTGCGCTGCCGTGCTCTGGCGTCTTCGCTGCGACGGCGGTCGCTCAGAATCTCTCGAACGCCGAACGTGCTGGGTGCCGTCAGAGATCGGTTTCCGTCGTCCGACTCGAGTTCCATGCCGCCATCGAAGATGCAGTACATGACGTCGGGAGGATCGCCCCGGCGGTAGAGAACTTCACCCGCCGACAGGTCGCGTTGGCGTCCGATCTCCGCGAGACGTACCACTTGCTCGGCGGAGCAGTACGAAAAAACGTCCACCGCTTGTAGGTGCATCACCATTTCGATGCGGGAAAGACGCTTCATGGATCCGATTCGATCATGGGACGGAAGAGGAAGATCAGGAAGGCGACGTGAGCGACGAGCGAGTATCTGAAGTTCACGTAGTTGAAGATGGCGGCGAAGAATAGCGCGTTGAGCAAAATGAAGACGATGCAGGGAGTCCAGAGGGCGGCGGATGGGCCTGGCTTCCGCTGCCTGGCGTAGCGCCAAGCCAGAGGGGCCGCAAGCAGCAGCAAGGCGCCGCCGAGGCCGACGTAGACTCCGGTGATGAGCGGGTGGTGGAAGGCCATTCGCTGGTAGTTCCAAACAGAACCGTCGGAGAAGAACCAGCGGTCGAGAGCCTTGTAGCCACCAAGGTACCAGGTGGCGAGGCGGAGGTAGAGGGAACCAGTGCTCAGGATGTTCTCGCTAGCGTCGCGAGCGGAGTCGACGAGGATCGAGCCCCACTTCTCGGGCAGGACCGTTCGCAGGACGTCCTCGGCCAGCTCCCGGCGGGCGCCTTCGTCGCGTTGTGTGGCGCGGAGGACCGCCTTGCGTGTGTCGTTGACCTGCGTGTCGTAGAGCTCGGCGTACTCGCGTGACAATCTGGCCTTGGAGCGTTCCGGTAGATCTTCGTAGATCTCGCTCAGATGCGGAAAGCCGATGCGCAGGTGTACGAAGGTTTCGTACGAGGAGAGACCGCGGTTTCGGGTGTGGGACCGGTCTTGCGCCACGACGACGGAGGCGAGGCCGACCACCAGCAGGACCGCCGCCAGGCCCAGCCTGCGGGCGAGGCGATCCGGGAACCTCGAACGCCACTTCGGAGACGCCCACAGCGCCGAGGTGAGCGCGAAAGTGCCGAGGAGGAGCCACTTCTTCTCCACCCGGAGACCTCCGGCGAGCAGGTAGGAAGCGACCAAGATGCAGTACGCCAGTGGCATCGACCCTTTCCGCTCCGCGATGGCTGCCAGGGCGGCGAGGAATGCCAGGCACGCCGCGAGGGTCAGGCCGTCGGTCATGAAGGCCATATGGAAGTGGTTGATCATCGGATCGAAGAGCAACAGGAGCGCCAAGAGGCATGTGCGACCGACGGGTTCGGAAGTCGTCGCATCGGCGTTCCGTCGCACTGTCAGCCGAAGAAAGAACCAGAGCGCGGCCGCACCTACCAACCATTGCAGGATCTGGACCGCGGCCAGGGCCTGTGGCGCCGCGCACTCCCGATCTGGCTCCTCGATCTCCTGCTGTTGATGCAGGGTGCCGGGAAACTGGCCGTCCAGCAGCCGATGGACCGCCTGCGACAGAATCCAGGGATAGACGACTCCTCGTTGCTCGTTGACGCGGACGTCCTGTGCAAACTGGAAATATGTGTGAGTGTCGCCGTAGTGGGGAATGTCGCCGAGATTGACGATCGTCCACGCGGCGCCGACGAGCAGATAGACGATCACGACGATCCTGACAGCGCGCGAATAGAATCCCCGGCCGCTCATCGGTGCACACCACGGAGTCTCAGCTTCCCCCAACCGATGGCTTGGCTGTCGATTTCGAAGACGTGATCTATCTCCCGGAGAATCACCTCTGGCTCGCTGAGCCAGGCGAAGTAGGTTTCGGCCTCGAGCTCGATCATGGAGGCCAGGGCATCTAGCTTGGGCGATAGTCGCCGTGCCCAGCGCACTCGGCAGAAGTGATGTACGGTACGAAGGAAGGGCGTATCCCAAGGTTCGACAGCGAGAAACAGGCCGCCATCGCGTAGCACGCGATGTGCCTCGCCAAGCGTCGTTCGGAGATCGTCGGGCAGTCGGGGCAAGTGATGCAGGCCTCCCTGAACGATCAAAATGTCCTTGGATCGATCCTCGAACGGCAGCTGTCTGCAATCTCCGACGTGAACTCTGGCAGCTCCGGAATACCGGCTAGCCAGCTCGCGGGACAGCTCGACTCCTTCGAGGTTGCTGAAGCCGAGTCGTTCCAATGTGACGAGACTCGAACCTCGGCCGCAAAACAGCTCGACGATGTGGGCGTCGCGAGGCCAATCGTCGCAACCGAACCGACGCAGTCGGCGCGTGAACTTACGAATCTCCTCCTCGGGAGTCTCGAAGCGCCGATAGGCTTCTTGCCAGAGGATCTCGGCACGATCGCGATCGTCGCGAGGTCGCTTCTCGGCACGGGGTTCGAGACGCGTGAGGAAGTGCAGCGAGCGGTCGAAGAGCCAGCTGGCTGGCCATGGATAGAGACCGAGAGACGTACGCCAATCTCCCTCCAGCCCCAGCGTGGCGAACGCCGAACGCCACTGGTCTGGCGTCCAGTAGTCATGGGGCAAGGCCACGCCGTGACGGGCGTTGCCCACTCGGTCCATGAAGCGAAGCGTCGGGCCGGCGAGCACTCCCTGCAGCAGATGGTCCTTGAGCACGATCGCCCTACGAGCCACCCGACGGGCCTCCTTCAGGAGGACTTTTGGTTCAGCTGCGTGATGGAGGACGTCGACCATCAAGAGGGCGTCGAACGAGTGGTCGCCGAACGGGATCGAGCGTCCGTCGAACCGCGCCATGGAGAGGTGCCTGGTGCTGCGTACGATGGTGTCGATGCCGAGTACCGAAAGGTCGGGGCGTAGTACGGCGAGCGATCGGGCCAAGGAGCCGTCACCGCATCCGACATCGAGGACCCGTGCTCCCCGGGGCATCATCTCGGCAAGGTGCCGACACAACCGCCGCTCGCGTCGGTGCCTCACGAACCCGCTGTGGATCCGTTCGATGAGCTTGCCTGCCGGGCTCACCACCGGCGGATGCTCAGAATGCTGACGAGAAAGCTGCTCAGAAGTGCCTGGAATCCCAAGGCGGTCAGCGTCGACCCGGGTATGACCAGGCGCATGGTTCGGGCGTAGTCGAGCGGGCCGAAGCCGGTCTGGCGCCACTGCTCGAGAGCCAGCAACAAGAGAGCCAAGCCGACGGCCAGGGCGACCGCCGACGCCGCGATGCCTCGTTCCAGGTCGACCCACGAGAAGAAGCGGTTCAGCACTGGATCTTCCGGCAACAGCCGTTCCATGACGGCAAATGTCTTGGCCAGAATGGCGAAGACGATGGCCTGAAAACCACAGAGAAGAGCGAGACTGGCGAAGAGTAGCGTGTGGGCGTCGAATGTCACCGTACCGATCGTGAGACCCGGTAGAGCGATGGCGTAGCCCAGGAGACCGAGGACGACCAAGACGATGCCCGGCACGAGGAACAGCCAACGGGGGGTCGACAGCAGGAAGAAGCGGAGCGTGCGCCAGCCATCGCGGAAGGTCTTCAGATGAGGGCGACGGCTGATCCTGCCGTCGGGCCTCAGAGTGATCGGGATCTCGGCGATGCGCGCCTGCTGCAAGCTGGCCTTCACGATCATCTCCACGGCGAATTCCATGCCCGTGCAGCGTTGGTCGAGGCCGAGGAAGAGCGATCGGGTGAACCCCCTGAGCCCGCAGTAGACGTCATGGATCGGCGCCGTGTACCACCAGCGGGCGAGCCGGGAGAACATCGGGTTGCCCCAGTATCGATGGAGTAGAGGCATCGCCCCGGGCTCGACCCGACCACCACCCGACGGCAACCTGCAGCCCTGGACGAGGTCGTAGCCTTCCCGGAGCTTCTCGACGAAGGCCGGGACCTCCGAAAAATCGTAGCTGTCATCCGCGTCCCCCATGACGATGAGCTCGCCATGAGCCGCCGCGATACCCGCCATCAAGGCGGCTCCGTAGCCGCGGTCCGGTACGTCGACCAGCCGAGCACCCAAACGCGTGGCGATCGACTGCGATCCATCGATCGAGCCGTTGTCGGCTACCACGACCTCCCCGCGTAGGCCGGCCCGTAGGAACGAGGCCTGCGCCGCACCGATACAGGCTTCGAGCGTGTCGGCCTCGTTCAGACACGGCATGACCACCGAGACCTCAATCGGTCCGCCATGCGGTGGAGCGGTCGTGGAAGGCCCGTCGGCGGTCGCATTGCGGTTCGTCATCGGCTCCGATTGGCTCGGTTCTGGTCTCGCGGCTCGCGCGCATGGTACCGGAGACCGTTTGGAGAATCCGAAGGCTTCGTATACAGTACGCGGACCGGCCGTCTCTTGGCGGCCAGAAGAGTGTGCGGCGGCAATCCGATTCCGGTCGGCAAGGTCGTCGGGAATTGAGTCCTCGGGCGGAAATGAAGCCGCCTCGGGGGTTGACGCGTCCATATCGCTCCGCTACACTCTCCCGTCCACGGCGAGACCGGTGGGTTCAGTCGGGGAGCTCTCCTCGATGATGGCCCGAGACTGACCTCCGTTTCTCCACCCCAGTAACAAGTCCGATAGACGGCGCGTGGCGGAACATCCCGCTGGCTACGTAGCAGCGCTTCGCAGCCAAACGGTAATGTCCGCGTCCCACGGGCCGGCCCCGAGACAAAGCGTTCGGTTCAGGCTTCGTGTCCCGGCACGGCGTGTCCCCGACGCAGGAGATGGTTGGATGCCCACGATTCATCAGCTGGTCCGCAAGGGTCGCCAGCAACAGAAGACCAAGACGAAGAGCCCCGCCTTGCAGGGTTCGCCGCAGAAGCGCGGCGTCTGCGTGCGCGTCTATACCCAGACCCCCAAGAAGCCGAATTCGGCGCTGCGCAAGGTTGCCCGTGTTCGTCTGACCAATGGGATCGAGGTCACCACCTACATCCCTGGAGTTGGGCACAACCTGCAAGAGCACTCCATCGTGCTCATTCGCGGCGGTCGAGTGAAGGACTTGCCGGGTGTTCGCTACCACGTCGTGCGCGGCACCCTCGATGCGGTGGGCGTCGACGGTCGTCGCCAGGGCCGCTCCAAGTACGGCGCCAAGCGGCCCAAGGGCTGATCTGGCTTATCTAGACCCGAGCTTCAAGAGGCACATCGAAAATGCCGAGACGGCGTGAAGTCCCCAAGCGAGAGATCCTTCCTGATCCGCTCTACAACTCCCAGCTGGTCACCAAGTTCATCAATGTGGTGATGAAGGACGGCAAGAAGTCGACCGCCGAACGGATCCTCTACGACGCGCTTTCGCTCATCGAGCAGCGCACCGAAGAGGATCCTATGAAGACCTTCAAGAAGGCGATCGACAACGTGAAGCCGCAGGTCGAGGTGAAATCTCGCCGCGTCGGTGGCTCCACCTATCAGGTGCCGATCGAGGTTCGACCGTCCCGGCGCCTGGCGCTGTCGATGCGCTGGCTCATCTCCGCCGCCAAGGGTCGCGGTGACAAAGAGATGAACGTCAAGCTCGCCAACGAGCTGATGGATGCTGCTGCCAACCGTGGCTCGGCGATCAAGAAGAAGGACGACACCCACCGCATGGCCGACGCCAACAAGGCGTTTGCTCACTACCGCTGGTAAGGCGCGGGTAGGCAAAGACATCAATCTGTGGCCGTTTGCCCGGCCGCTGTTCATGAATCCTCGGGAGATGGCGGTCCTCGCCATGAACGACGCCCGCCCCAGGTGTCCTCCTGGCCCACGGATCCCACTCTCAGAGCCCAAACCGGAGCACTAGACCACCATGGCACGCAAAGTTCCGCTGGAGAAAACCCGGAACATCGGCATCATGGCCCACATCGATGCCGGCAAGACGACCACCACCGAGCGGATCCTCTTCTACACCGGGATCAACTACAAGATCGGTGAGGTGCATGATGGTGCCGCCACCATGGACTGGATGGAGCAAGAGCAGGAGCGTGGCATCACGATCACGTCCGCCGCGACCACCTGTTCCTGGCTCGACCACCGCGTCAACATCATCGACACGCCTGGTCACGTGGACTTCACCGCCGAGGTCGAGCGTTCGCTTCGAGTCCTCGATGGCGCGGTAGCCGTCTTCGACGCGGTCGGCGGTGTCGAACCTCAGTCGGAGACGGTTTGGCGTCAGGCCGACAAGTACAAGGTTCCGCGCATCGCCTTCGTCAACAAGATGGATCGCGTCGGTGCCGACTACGACCGTTGCATTTCGATGATGGTGTCGCGCCTGAAGGCGAACCCGGTGGCCATTCAGTTGCCATGGGGCTCGGAGGCCGATCTCAAGGGCGTCATCGACTTGGTGGGGATGAAGGGCATCCTCTACGCCGACGAGAGCTTGGGCGCCGAATATCAGATCGTCGACATCCCGGCCGAAGAGCAGGACGCTGCCGACGCGGCGCGCGAGAAGTTGATGGAGTCGATCGCCGAGACCGATGAGGAGCTCCTCGAGAAGTACCTCGGCGGCGAGGAGATCTCCGAAGACGAGATCCGTTCCGCATTGCGCAAGGCAACGGTGGCGGGCGAGATTCAGCCGGTCTTGTGCGGCTCTGCGTTCAAGAACAAAGGCGTGCAGCCGCTGCTCGACGCGGTCGTCCACTACCTGCCGTCGCCGCTCGACATCGGCGACGTGCAGGGTCTCGACGTCGACGACGAGGACAAGGCCATGACCCGTCCGCCGTCCGACGCCGCGCCGTTCTCGGCTCTGGTCTTCAAGATCATGACCGACCCGTTCGTCGGTCATCTTGCCTACTTTCGGGTCTACTCAGGCAAGCTCGAGTCTGGTTCTCACGTGTTCAACTCGGGCCGCAGGCGCAAGAGCCGCATCGGTCGCCTTCTCAAGATGCACGCCAACAAGCGAGAAGAGATCGAGGTGGTCCGTGCCGGCGATATCGCGGCAGCGGTCGGTCTCAGCGACGTCACCACCGGCGACACCATCTGCGACCTGAACGAGCAAATCATGCTCGAGTCCATGAGCTTCCCGGAGCCCGTGATCGCCGTTGCCATCGAGCCCAAGACCAAAGGTGACCAAGAGAAGCTCGGCCAGGCCTTGGGCAAGCTTCAGCGTGAGGACCCGACCTTCCGGGTGCACACCGACCAAGATACCGGCCAGACCCTCATTTCCGGCATGGGCGAGTTGCATCTCGAAATCATCACCGACCGCCTATTGCGCGAGTTCAAGGTCGGCGCCAACGTCGGCCGTCCGCAGGTCGCCTACAAAGAGTCGATCACGATCGAGGCTGAGGGCGCGGCCACCTACAAGAAGCAGTCCGGCGGTAAGGGTCAGTTTGGCGCCTGCAAGATCCGCGTTCGCCCCGCCGAGGGTGAAGGTCTTACCTTCAACGACCAGATCAAGGGCGGTGCCATACCGCGCGAGTTCATCAAGCCGGTGGAGCAGGGAATCGCCGAGGCGATGCTGACCGGTCCGCTGGCTGGCTATCCGATGTCGGGTATCGAGGTCGACCTCTACGACGGCTCCTTCCATGAGGTCGACTCCTCGGAGGTGGCGTTCAAGATCGCCGGTTCCTTGGCTCTTCAGGATGCCTGGAAGAAGGCCCGTCCCGCGCTCCTCGAGCCGGTGATGGCGGTCGAGGTGGTCACGCCGGAGGAGTACATGGGCGACGTGATGGGCGACATCAACTCACGCCGCGGAAGAGTTCAGTCGATGGAGGCGCGCGCCGGCGCCCAGGTTATCTCCGCCAAGGTGCCTCTCGCCGCCATGTTCGGCTACGCCACGGATCTTCGGTCCCTGACGCAGGGCCGGGCCAACTACACCATGCAGTTCGACCTCTACGAGCAGGCGCCCAAGAACATCGCCGACGAGGTCATCGAGAAAGCAGCTGGCTAGGCGCGGTTAGCCAGTCGCGAGTATCGACCCAGTTCAACGCAGTCTCAAGATAGAAAGCTCCCGGAGGAATCATGGCGAAGGAAAAGTTCGAAAGGACCAAGCCGCACGTGAACATCGGCACGATC
>JALCBJ010000047.1:3281-53234 GCA_028066595.1 Thermoanaerobaculia bacterium | reverse complement strand
CATGACCGTATTCTACGGCGTTCTCGATCCCGATACCGGTCGTCTCGACTGGGCCAACGCCGGCCATCCCTTCCCGCTCCTGCGCCGCCGAAGCGGAACGGTCGAAGAACTGGGCGCGGGCAGCCTCCCCCTGGGCCTGACGCTGGATCCCCGAGTCTCCGAGGGCACGACCTACCTAGAAGTGGGTGACCTTCTGGTTTTGTACAGCGACGGAATACCGGAGGCAGAAGGTGGCCCGGACGATACTCCTAGCGATTTCGGTTTCGACCGTCTACACCAGCTCGTGTCGACCAGCATCGACGCGGAGCACGCCCATACAGCCGTACTGCGGGAGCTGGACCGCTTCGTCGGCCCGCGATCGCTACGTGACGATGTCACGCTGATGGCTCTCTCTCGCCACCCGGTTCCGCCACCACCTCCCGTGTGAGACAATCGCGGGCCGCTGCGACTTCCCTGCCCCTAGCCACCACCGCGCGGCACCCTTCGCTTTCTATTCCTCCGAGCCAGCATCAGGAGTTTCTCTGTGACCCGACCGACTTTCCGTGTGCCCGATGATCGCCAGATCGTGGTGACCGGCAGCCTCGCATTCGACCAGATCATGGTCTTTCAGGGCAACTTCAAGGATCACATCCTTCCCGAGAAGCTCCATGTCATCAACATCTCGTTTCTGGTCAGCGAGATGAAACGCCAACGCGGTGGCTGCGCGGGAAATATCGCCTACACCCTGGCTCTTCTCGGGCATGAATCCCGTATCGTGGCGACGGCTGGCTCCGACTTCAACGAGTACAACGACTTCCTGAGTGGCCATGGGGTGGACACGGAGGGCATCGAGATCCTCAGCGACCACGCGACCGCCTCCTGCTTCATCACCTCCGATCAGTCCGACAACCAAATCACAGGCTTCTATCCGGGAGCGATGGGCCAAGCCGGCGAGCTGAGCTTGGCGGAGCGAGCAGGCGAACGCGCAGGTGTGGTGATCGTCGCACCCGACGACCCGGCGGCGATGTCACGCCACTGCAAGGAGGCGAGAGACCTCGGGCTACCGTTCATCTTCGACCCCTCGTTCCAGGTCACGGCCATGGAAGGCGAAGAGCTGGCCGAGGCTGCCCGTGGTGCCGCCATGCTCGTGGTCAACGACTACGAGTTCGCGGTATTCGAGAAGAAGACCGGAAAAAAGGGCCGAGCCGTTTTCGATCTGGTCGACATGGCAGCCGTCACCCTGGGCGGCGAGGGCTCCAAGTTGCTGTTGAACGACGGCACGGAGATTCTCGTTCCCGCGGCCGAGATCGCCGAGCTGAGGGACCCGACAGGCGCCGGAGACGCCTACCGCTCGGGTTTCGTCGCCGGCCTGCAGTGCGGCTACGACCTGGAAGTCTGCGGCCGTATGGGTTCCGTGGCATCAGCCTTCGTGGTGGAGCAGAATGGCACGCAGAGCCACGCCTATACCCGGGATGACTTCGTCGCCCGCTACGAAACGAACTTCGGTACGTTCCCCTCCTGAGCCGAAGCAAACAACTCTGGATCACCAAGGAGCGCACATGTCAGACGACCGCCGTTACTGGCTGGTGAAAAGCGAACCCGATGTCTACAGCCTGCACGACCTCGAGCGCGACGGCACCACGTACTGGGATGGCGTCCGCAACTACCAAGCTCGCAACATGATGCGCGACGACATGAAGACCGGCGATCTGGTGCTCTACTACCATTCGAATACCAACCCGCCCGGTATCGTGGGTTTGGCCAAGGTCGTGCAGGAGGGCTATCCCGATCCCACTCAATTCGACTCCAACGACAAGCACTACGATCCGAAATCGAAGGCCGACAACCCCCGCTGGTACGTGGTGGACGTGGAGTTCGTCGCTCATTTCGACCAGAAGCTCGACCTGCAGGGGCTGAAAGAGGACGAAGCACTCGATGGCATGATCCTGCTCCGCAAGGGCAATCGACTGAGCGTAATGCCAGTGGAAGAGCACCACTTCCAGCGCGTCTTGGATCTGGCTGGCTACGCGGGCTGAGCGGCTCTCCACCGCACTTCAGCTCCCCCCTCCCCTGCATGCTGAGGTCTTCTTGTTGTCCCAACGCAGACCGAGTCGAGCGCTGAGCTCCTCGTCGACCTCACCGCGAAACTCCGGCTCATTGGCCCAGACGAGGCCGAGAGACATGGTCATGCACGCCGACGCCTTCTGACTCAGCGTAAGCGTCGCCACGACGCGGTCCTGCTTCATCTCGTCATCGGCAGGATCCTCCCACTTGGCCTCGAGATCGAGCCGTGCCCGACCACTCCGAGTCGGCGCACCGCCCAGGCTGACCCCCGAAAGCCAGCGGCCGAAGCTGAGCGCCGCCGTCCACTTTTCGGTCTTCGGAGTGCTGAAGGAAAATCCCTGCTCGGGTAGCTCGAACTCGAAGGCATCGATCTCTGCGTAGGTGGCGCCGAGGGAGAACCGATTCCCTTTCTCCGGCTGCTTGCCGGTCTCGGCCAGATAGGTATCCAGACACGAGTGGTTGTCGCCGCCGGCCTGCCGAGCTTCCACTTGTCGACATTTGCCGGCGAGATCCCCGTCCGCCCAGTCGTCGAGGTCGTTCAGATTTCCTGACACGCCGAACTCCAACTTGAGGGATGCCTCGAGGGAATCCGGACCGACCACCGTATCTTCGCGATCTTTGTACGTAGCTTTGACCAGGAGTTGCGGCTGATTAGCCACCATGTCGGCAATCCGCCTCAGATCGCTAGCCAGCCGTGGTCTGAGCGCCCTCAAGGCAGTCTGTTCCGCTTCGACGGCCTGATCGAAGGCCTCGATGAACGCGTTGACCTTCTCCGGGTCCCCGATCTGGCGTAGCCCGGCCCTGGCCTCTGAAACCGTTCCCAGTGTCAACAGTTGCAGCTCGGGCCGGTCGGTCAGCACCTTCGACACGACACGTAGCCCGTGATCTCCCGTAGCTGAATCTGCTAGTCCCATCGCTGTGCCCACCAGCGATTCGTACTTCTCGGTGCGCCGACCCCACACGCGCCCCAGCCACGCACCTTCGTAGGACAGCTGAAATTGTAGGTTTAGGTTCTGATACTCGCTGATCTCGGACTTCAGCTTGCTGATTCGGTCGCCCCCCTCGGAATCATCGAGCGCCTCCTCGAGCTGGCTTTGCAGCGGAGGGTAGATGTCTGGATCGGCTAGAAGGGTGGCTCCCAGCGTCCCGCGCCAGCTCTCGCCCAGATCGAAGTTCTTCTTGGCCGTCAGGTTACCGTTCTCCGACTCGGGATCGCCCAGGCCCAATGTCGCGAAGAGCGGCGAAAGAATGTCGACCAGCGCACCCGCGCCACCGGCTTCGGTCGCTATCGCGGCCTTCTCCTTGACCCGCTCTTCGGCTGTCGCCATCGCGCGACCGGAGATCAGGCGTTCGAGACACACGAGAACCGGTTCTGAGTCGTCGCACTGGTCGAATTGAGCGCTGGCTGCCGTGGTGAGCAGCATCCCTGCAGCACCAACAAATAGCAATCGAATGCGGGCCAAACAGGTTGTCGTTGGCATGGCTTGGCACTCCTCAAACCGCGAAGATGGCCCGGACGCCACGGATTGGATCGTCGGACCTTGGCCGCCGAAAAGACGGACTTCGTCCAAACCTCTTCATGGCTCGCAGATTCTCTGACCTAGGCACGATCATAGCGTCTCGATCCCGGAGAGAAAAAAAGCCCGGACTCAAAAAGAGTCCGGGCAGACGGCTATCCAAGCGTGCCGCACAACTGCGCCGGAGGAGGTGGCACTAGTTGCCGGCATGTGCGAGAGAGCGCGTCGCCAGTACTGACGATCGCGTCCTCGTCCGCTCCCAGGGCGTGGCGGGCCTGGTCCTCCCACCACGTTCACCGTGGTAAGACGGCCACCGTTCGACGATTACGGTCGGTGGGGCAAAAAAAGTCCGATCAGCTCACGATACGGACCCGGTCTCCGTCATTCAGACGCTCGGCACCGCGCACCACAACCTGGTCGCCATCGCGAACCTCACCGGTGATCTCGATGCGCTCCTGGTCGCCACCACCCGTTTCGACCCGCACCCGGCGAGCCGTTCCTTCCCCTGTGACGACGAAGACATACGTCGCATCACGGCGAAGTACGAGCGCGTCTCGAGGGATGGATACCGTCGGCCCCTCTTCCCTATTTGCACCAGCGGGGAGCGCGACACGGATCGGCAAGCCAACAGGCCAGGCGGCATCGATTTCCTTGGACCCCGACGGAACGATCCGAAGCTCGAACATGCGAGACCTCTCGTCGCCCACCGGCACGGCGGCACGCACTTCACCGGTCGTCTCGAGCGCCAGACCATCTCGGCCAGGCACTTCGATCGTCAGCTCCATGCCCTCACGTACATGGGACGCCGACTGGAGCGGAGCCTGAGCTCTAATCTCCACGCGACCGGTGTCGACGACCCGAACGACCTCCTCACCCACCGCGACATAGGCGCCGGGGCGCGCCGAGCGGGCGACGACTCTCCCGGCAAAGGGCGCTCGTAGAGCGGAACGCTCGATCAGAAAGCTGGTCGTGTCACGTGCGACCCGAGCGCTTTCCAACGTCTGCTCGGCCATGGATCGTTGAGACCTCAGCTCATCGAGCTGCGTGCGGGTCGCGATGTGCTCACGGTTGAGCGCGTCGATACGCTCCAGCTGACGGTCGAGATACTCGGTCTGGGCCGTCAGTCTCCGGATCTCTGCCTCGTCGGCGCGCAAGCGTAGCCGAAGCGCAGCGTCGTCGACCCGCGCCAGTATGTCTCCCGCATCCACAACCGCGCCGACTTCGGCGACGTGGGTCAGAGGGCCCGCGACCTCGGCTGCGATCTGGGCGTCGTTTCGGCTGACCACGGTCCCCGGAACCCACAGGGCGGCAGCAACCGGATGTCGAATGGCCTGCCCGACCCACACCTCCACCGCTACCATTGCCTCGTCCTTCGCATCGGACTCGGCAGCGCCTGCGTGGGGACCCCCTACACCGGCCTTCCACAGAAGGATGAAGAGCACCGCCGCCGATAGTGCGATGAAGGCCCGCTTCATGCCGCTCGCTCCAGGATTCCGTCGCCGGGCAGCACCCCCGCCGTCGGCTCGGAATCTTCGCCCAGGCGCAGGAGGCAGGGCAAGAGAATCAATGTGAAGCACGTCGACACAGACATCCCTCCGACAATGGCCACCGCGAGGCCTCGATAGATCGCGCTGCCGGGCCCTGGAATCAAGACGAGCGGCAACATTCCGAAGATACTCGTGAGGGTACTGGTGAAAATGGGCCTCATGCGTAAGGTGAGAGCTTGCTTCACCGCAGCCCGACGTCCCTCACCTTCCCGTTCGGCCTGGCGAGTCTGGTGCACCAGCAGGATCGCGTTGTTGACCACCAGCCCGAGGAGGATGATGAAACCGATCATGGTCAGGAGATCCAGTGGCTGGAACGTGAAGCGATTGATCACACGCAGGGCTACCACGCCGCCAACTGTCGCGAGGGGCAATGCCAATACGACCCAAGCGGCGTCGCGCAAGGAGGAGAACAGAGCGCTGAGCAGCAGGAAGAGGACAACCAGAGCGATCAGGAAGTTCTGCCCCAGGCTGGCAACGGCGCGCCGGAGCGCATCTGCAGAGCCGCCATAGCGGATCGCACCGTCTGCCGGCATCTCACCACGCAAGTCCTGCTCGACAGACTGGACCGCCGACATCGCTGCTTCCAGCGACATCGACTCGGGAGGTATCACGACAAGGGTCTGGGTCCGCCGCCGGTCGACGCGACGTAGCTGAATCGGACCGACGGTACGTTCCATCTCGACCAACTCGGCCAACTGGACAACACCAGCGGGAGTTGCCAAAGGCAGCCCCATCAGCTCTTCGGGTGTCGCCCATTGGCTCGCACGTAGGATCACGTCGAGACGGCGCTCACCGTCGAAATGCTCCCCCAACCAAAGCCCGTCTCCCAACGCCCGCACCACTCGGCCCAGCACCTCGCGGGTCCATCCCGACTCCACGATGCGTGCGTCCACTGGCTCGAGACGCAACTCTGGCTGGGCCAATTCGAGTGCAGGCTGCGGGCGGATCGTCGCTCCCGGCAAGGCTCCGGCCAGTAAGTCCATACCGTTTCGCGCGGCGGCCAGCAGGGCATCTGCGTCGCGACTCTGCAGGTGGACGTCGATGCCACGACCGGAATCAAACCCGCCGAACAGGTTGCCGCGCTGGATGAAGGCCTGGGTATCTGGAATCCCTACGATGGTCTCGTCACCCACGAGACGCATCAGCTCATCCACCCGACGCTGGTCCGCCGCCCGCACGCCGAGGAACGCCCCGCGATTGCCACCCCAGAAGAAGTAGTTTCGCAGAGCTGGTTCACGGCGGCCCTGCATGTAGGGCTCGAGCCGGTCGACGATGACTGCGACCATCTCCTCCTCGACGGTCTTCGGGTTGGCGCCGGGCGGCATCTCGAAGAAAACATCGACGGCATCGCGCTTCACCGGCGGCAGGTAGTCGAGGTCGGGAAGTAGCCAGGCCGTCACCGCAACGGGAAGGGCCAGGAGCACTCCGATCCAGCTAGCGCGTCGCAGCGGCGAGTCGGTGAGCCGTATGATCTGACCGGCAATCCTGGACCAAGTCGTTTCATGGTGGTCCTCGAGGTGCACCTCGCGCAGGAATCGGCCGGCAGCCGCCGGCAACACGGTGACCGCAACCAGCAGCGAAAAGCCGACCGCGATGGCGATGGTCAGCGCCAGATCGGCGAAGAGCTGGCCTTCGACATCCTGGAGATACATCACCGGCACAAAGATGGCGATGGTGGTCGCCGTAGACGCAAGGAGAGCTCCCCACACCTGGAGGGTTCCGCGTTCTGCCGCTTCGTCCGCTGGCACTCCCCGCTCCCTCAATCGCACGACGTTCTCCAACACCACGATGGCGGCGTCGAGCACCATGCCGACGGCGAAGGCCAGGCCGGCAAGCGAGATCACATTGAGACTGCGGTCGGCCAGACGCAGGACGACAAACGTGCAGCATAGCGACAGCGGGATGGCCAGGGCGACCAGCAGTGTGGCCCTACCCTGGCGCAGGAAAAACCACAGCACGCCCACGGCGAGCAGCACACCCAAGGCCAGGTTCGACGCCACCAGCCTCACGGCGCGGAGGATGAAGACCGAAGCGTCGAACGACGGCTGGATGTCGAGCCCGTGCTCCGCTAGCAAGCCATCGCGCAAATCTGCGGCCACGGCCTTGGCCTGGGTCAGAGAGGACAGCACATTGGCGTCGCTATCGCGGACCAACCGTAGCGGAATGGCCGGATTGCCGTTCTGCAACGCTACCGACTCACGGTCCCCTGGCATGACCTCCACCTGGGCGACGTCTCCCAAACGTACTGGCTTACCGTCCCGCCATTCCAGAATCAGCTCGGCGAGGTCGGCTGGCGCATAGCGGCCAGCAAACCGTACCTGGTACTGCCGCCGGCCCACTTCGGCGAAGCCCGCCGATACGTCATTGGCCCGTCCCACGAGACGAGCGATTCCCGGTATTTCGAGACCCAAGTCGGCGACCCGAAACGGGTCGAAGGTGATGCGTACCTGCTCCGACGGACCTGCGAACACGTCCACCGAAGTGACTCCGGGTACCGTTTCGAACCTGGGCTTGACCTGATCCTCCACCAGTCGGCGAAAGTCGGCCGGTGAGCCCTCGGTGCCCGGCAGAACCTGGACGAAGAACCAGACCAAAGCGTCCGAGTCTCCCTGGTCGCCGCCTAAACGGACCGACGGCGGATCGGCATCTGCAGGCAGCGGCGGAAGCCGATTCAGGCGCCCGAGGACCTCGATCAGGGTCTCGGTCATGTCCGTACCCAGGCCGAATCGCAAGTTGATGGTTGCGTTGCCGGCGGAAGCCACCGAGCTCAGCTCTTCGAGCCCCGGTAGACCCTGGAGCACTTCCTCCTGTGGCTCCAAGATCTCCGATTCCATCTCCAGGGGCGACGCGGCTCGCCAGTCGGTCTGAACCGACAGCTGCGGATACTCGATGGCAGGCAACAGCTGCACCGGCAAGTGGCGGAGGCTGAACAAGCCGAATACCACCGCCATGGCGACGGCGATAGCGACACCCGAAGGATGGCGCAACGAGGTCCGAGTGAGATTCATGGACGCGCTCTATACGTGGAGCTTCTGGGGAAGTTGACTCGACATCTGGCGCTGAGGCCGGCCGCCATGTCCGAAGGCTGGAGCGGGTCAGCCCGTTCACCAACCCAACGACTGGAGGTGATCGGCGGTAGCGATATGTCGTTCGGTCGCGAAATACGGCGTCCCCGGCGAGATCACCCTAGACAGCCCGAGGTCACTCGAGATAGCCGACCATTTCCTCCGCCAGCGGCCGGTCGGCATCGTCCGGCGGTGCCAGCTCGAGGAACTTGCGAAGGTGGGCCTTGGCCGTGGCCGTATCGGTCGACGAGAGGATCTTGCCCAACAGGAGATGCGCTCCAGCATGATCGGCGTCGATGGTCAGAATCTGCCGCGCCGCCGCCTGGGCGGAGTCGGTGGCGTTGTTGCGAAAATCGAGGTCAGCTCGCAGGTACAGCAGCTCCAGCGCCGCTGGCTGGTTGAGCTTGCGAAACGCGTCCCAGGCGTCGGCGGCTTCCGGGCGCCCCAGGCCGTCGAGAACCAGAAAGTGAATCCGCGCCGACGGCTCATGGTCTGGTTGCAGCTCGACGGACCTGGCTGCGGGCTCGACAGCTTCTTCCAGCTGCCTCTGGTTGTAGTAGATGCTGGCGATGCCGGCCCACGCAGGTCCCAGATCCGGATCCATCTCGACGGCCTGATGGAACTTGGCCAGGGCCGTCTCGTCGTCGTTCTTCCGTGACGCGATGGCACCCTCGTTGAAGACCAAGATCGCGAGGTCCTTTTCGACACCTTCGAGACCCAACTTCCCTGCCAGCGCCCGTGCCTCGTCCATTCGTCCAAGAGCACGGTAGATCTCATAGGCCATCCGCTGGCCGGCCGGATCGTCGGGTTTTCGTTCGAGGTACACCTCGATGGACGCCAATCCCTCTTCGGGCTTTCCCGCGGCGAGGGCGATGTCGGCGAGACCGAGGTACGGCTCGGCGACGGACGGATCGATCTCGAGTGCCTCTCGGAATCTTTCCGCGGCCTGATCCATGTTGCCGGCACCATGGAACTGGACGCCCTCGTTGAACACACCGATCGCTCGACTTCGAAGGCCGGCCGCAGCGTCGAGCAGCGTGATCTCGACGTCGATCCGTTGGCCGGCGGCGACCGAAAGCTCGTTCGAGAACGGCGCGTAGCCTTCCCCTCGAAGGTCGATCTGATAACTGGCGGCTACGGTCTCTTCCGCATCTCCCGCAGAGGCTTCGGCCAGTAGCACAGACAGCTCGAACTGCCCCTTCTTGTTCGTGACGGCAGATCCGGCCGCGCTGCCGTCCGCCTTCGCGGTCAGCTCGACCTCGATGCCCTTGAGCTGATTGCCGTCGCGATCGACCACCACGCCCGCCACCTCGCCATAGAGATCGCCCTGTCCCCTTTTCTTCTTTTTCTTGTCCTTCGCGAAGGTCGGAGCGGCGAGCCCGATGGTGAACAGAACCGATAGGAGCGTCAGCACGACTTGAAGTCGCACGACGGTACGCTGAGAGGAACGGGTCATGGAAACCTCCGCTGGGTCATGCGGGTGCATCGTCTTCGGCCACGGGTTGCACCCAAAGTTTGCCGGCTGCTGCGGCACCGAGAGTGATCTTGGGGGAGTCTACGGGTTCGATCTCTACCGCGTCGGCCGCCGGGTCCGACGCCTTGAGCTCCAGATGGGCTCCGGGCTTCAGCCCACTACGTTCCACGAATCGCAGGAACGCCTCGTCTTGATCGCTGACGCGGGCTACCTCGTAGTGACCTGGATGACAATCCGCCAGGCTGTGAAGCTCTGGTTGACGAATCCGCCCTTCGGCGTCGGGTATCGGATCGCCGTGGGGATCGACCGCGGGATGACCGAGCATCTTGTCGATTCGGTCGATCAGCTTGTCCGACATCGAATGCTCGAGCTGCTCAGCTTCTTCGTGCACCTCCGACCAGTCGAGGCCGAGAGTTTCTACCAAGAACAGCTCGATCAACCGGTGCCGTCGCAAGATGCGGGCTGCCGTACGTCGCCCTTCGGAAGACAGTCTCACGCCGCTGTAAGGCTCGTAACGAATCAGCCCCACTTTTTCCAAGGTCTTGACCATGGAGGTGACGGTGCCCGGGGCCACCTCGAGATCGTTGGCCACCTGTCCCATGGTCACCAACTCGTCCTGTGCCAGATGCTGCTCCCGCAACAGGATCGCCTTGAGGTAGTCCTCGACGGTACTCGTGGGCATCCAGACTCTGACCTGGGTCAGTAGGACTGACCCGGCTGAAGGGTCACGACCTTGCAGTTGACGCCTTCGTCCGAAAGCTCACGTTCCAAGTCTGAGGGAGTGCCGGTCAGCACCGGGAAGGTGCCCCAATGAATCGGAACCACCTCCCGCACTTCCAGGAACTTGCATGCTAGCGCCGCCTGGTGCGGATCCATGGTGAATAGATCGCCGATCGGCAAGAAGGCCAGGTGAGGCCGATAGAGGTCGGCAAGCAGTTGCATGTCAGAGAACAGGGCGGTATCGCCGGCATGGTAGAAGGCCCAGCCATCGGGGAGCGTGACGATGTATCCCGTCGGCACACCGCCGTAGATCAACCGACCTTCGTCTTCGATGGACGAGGTGTGAAGTGCCTGCACCTGGGTGACGCGCAGCCCCAGGACATCCTGAGTGCCACCGATGTTCATCGGACAGCAATTCTCGACTCCTCGGTTTCCTAGCCAGCCGCAGATCTCGTAGGTGGCGACCACGCACTCTGGCTCGTGCTCTTCGAGGATCGCCAGAGCGTCGCCCATGTGGTCGGCATGGCCATGGGTGATCAATACCGCATCCACGCGGTCGAGGGCCTTCAGATCCTCGGGACAGCTCGGATTGTTCTGTACCCACGGATCGATGAGGATCGTCCGTCCATCGTGCAGCGTGCAGAGAACGGTGGAATGGCCGAGGTAGGTGAACTTCGGTCGATCACTCGGGTGCATGGTCTCTCCCTGGGAGTTGGCGGCAGGCAGGTGTCGATGAAGAGATAGCTCGAGAGGAAGGACTTGAAGCGTCAGCCAGGGGGGACGGAACGTACGGCGGTTCAGCTCCGCACCCGGACCAACGATACTACAGGCGCCCCTCGCTCCAACGCCCGCTCGAGGTCAGCCATGATCCCGAAAACCGTGTCGCGCGAGATCTTCGCTCCAGGTCCGTCCTGCTCCACTTTGTCCAACGCGGCGTAGGCCAAAAGCACAGGTAGGGCATTGAATGCCACGAGTCCGTCCTCCGAACCAGACTGCTGGATCGCGTCGATGTACTCGAGGAAAACCCGCAGGTCTTCACGGGCCAAGGCGAACACACTGTCTCGATCGGCGCCCGCCAGATAGGACCGGCCCTCGCGAGCGTCGAAGGACGAGTCCTTGAGGATGTTGACCAGCTGCTGCGCTTCGCCACAACGGCGCGAACGGGAGCGAAGATACACTGCCTTGGGCGCCAGCTCGGGACGCCCCAGCAAGAACAGCTCCGTGAGCATCTCACCCACGATGCCTGCCACGATGTAGCAATAGTCCCGGAGATCGTCCAGTGTCTCCAGCTCCAGCTCACCCTCGTCGTCGGTGCGCTCTACGTAGCTGGCCATCCCCCGAGCCGTACGCTGTACGTGGTCGCGAACCAGAGATCGAGCCGGTTCCTCGAGAGCAAAGAACGCTTCCAAGACTGCCGGTGTCTCCGACAGAAGCTCACGGTAACCCTCGTGATCGATGGGAACTTCGTTTGCCCAGATGGCCGCCAGCTCGGCGGCCTCGCCGTTTCCCCGCGAATCGTCTTCGAGCAGACGCGCGAAAGCCTCCAAGGCCGCGACTCGTTTTCGCCGTGGCCAGCGAGCAGCGTCCTCGAAGGTATCGGCGATGCGAAAGAGCAGGTAGCCGAGGACCACGTGTTGCCGGGTCGGCTCCGGTAGCAACGGAATCGACAGCGCGAAGGTACGGCTCGTCTTTTCTAGGAGTTCGTCGAGGTCGGCCATGGAGACTGCACCGGACACGAGGCTCAGCCTGCGACGACGCGGGTGCCGGGCAAGGGAGCACCGCGCAGACCATCGGCCAGCAGACCTTCTCGCTGGCCGTCGACGATCCACGACTCGACGCCGAGTCGCGCCAGATCCCGCGCCGTTCGGAGGCGCAGGAGCATACCACCGGTAACGTCCGTTCCCGCCGAGCCGGCCACGACGCGGCGAGACGCCACGACGTTCTCGTCGGTGATCTCCGGGACAGTCTCCCCATGCTGGTCGTAGATTCCGTCCGTATCGCCCAACCAGAGAACTCTGCTGACGGCGACTCCCCGCTTCAACAGTCTGCGTACCAGATACGACAGTACCGCTTCCGTGGAGCAGATCGAGGCACGCCAATCGCGATCTACCACCACGTCGCCGTAGGTCACGGGAACCATTCCGACCGCCAAGGCCGATGACAGGGGCTCCAGATTGGCACTTGCCGGTCGGCCCCGCCGGGCCAACATCACGTTGGACGGTGCCCACGACCAGGCGGGCACGCCGCTGTCGACGAAGGCTCCAGTAACGATTCCGTGGAGCTCGGCAGCCGAGCGCCGCACCGCAGCCGCCGCCAAGGCCGGTGCGTTGCCGAGGCGACGCGATGCCAAACCGTGCTTACGTGCCGCCACATGGCCAAAGGAACCCGAGCCATGTCCGACGATGACCGGTTGGCCGCCGGCGACGCCTTGGGCCAACTCACGGGCGAGTCGCGCAACGACCGCGTGGCGCGCATGCGCATCGCGCTGTTTGTCGGTGATCAGGCTGCCGCCCAGCTTGACCAGGATCAGCCCGGGCTGTCGTCGGTCGATACTCAATGCGTGTCAGATCCAGAAATTCTCGGGCGTGGCTACGCTCGGCGCGCGCTTGAGGTGGTCGAGCACACGGCGCAGGGGCGCGCGCCAGGACTCCAGATCCTTCACTTTGCCCGCGATGAGCTGGTCCAGCTTCGCGTCGAGCCCGAGCACCACCTCCAGCTCCTTGATCGTCTGATCGGGCACCATATCGAGATCTGCGCGACGGAAGAGCTGGTAGTACACACGGCTCACCAGGTCACGGTCGTGATCTTGGAGCTCCTGGCGGTGACTGACCTGTACGAGGATCTCGGCGAAACCTGTCAAATCCTGCCAAATGTGGCGAGCTTCCGTGGCGTCGCGCTCGTCGCCGTTGAGCCAATCGAGAATTCGTTTCAGGAGGTGGCGGAGATTCACGCGATCGTCGACGCGTAGAAAGGGGTAGACGGAGAGCTCACGGAACGCCATGATGCGATAGAGCACCTGCCGCAATCTGCCTTCCAAATCTTGCTCGGCGCTGCCCTTGGCCAGCTCGGTTTCGCGCCTCAGATTCCAATAGAGCTTGCGGATCTGAAGGGACAACTCCACGTCGTACCATTGCCGCTTCGGCGCTTCTTGTTCTTCGAACTCGTACACCGCAGATTCGACTGACACCATGGCCTTGCGCAAGGCTCGCAGCCCGGTTTCCGTGTTCGACGCCATGGTCAGAAGATCCTCGATCGGCCGCCCTGGCATCCTCCGTGTCGCCGACTTCATCAGGTACTCGTAGGACGAGCGCAGCTCGCTACGGGCGAAGAAGGCAACGTCGATCAGATCTCGAGCTGCGAACTCCGAGGAAATCATCAGACCGATGTGATGCAGCGTGTCGCTGTCGGCCGGCTTGTCCGGCTGTGTACGTTCCGGATCGTAGAAGGCTTCCACCTGCTCCAACAGGTCGATACCCCGACGCAGCAAGTGGACCACTTTCGGCACGAGATCGGAAGCCAGACCGATCAACGCACTGTCTTCGGGCACACGTACGTCGAAACTCTCGACCTCCCGAATCAAGTCCGCAAAACGCCGGGAGAACTCGGCGAAGCCGAAGCGTTCTTGCTTCATAGGGGATCCCACTCCGTGTCCTACATCAGAATTCCAGGCGGCCTGTGCTGCCGGGCTCCGGATCTTAGCAGCCCGAGGACTACGCCAAAGAGAATGTGGACGGCTCGCCGGAACATCCCAGTCCGCGCGATGATCCAGCGAACAGCAGTCGCTAGTCGTCCACGTTTCCACCAACGAATCATTCGGATCGAACCGATGGCGACGCTCAGCTGTGCTAAATATGCATAGTCATGAATACGACCTTCGACGCCTACCCCGACCGTCGGCGCAAGGGCCTCGGCCCGCGCAAGCTACTTCTGCCCCTCCTTCTCCTCTTGCTGGGGGTTGCGCTCGTCGCATTCCTGCGCCGAAGCGACGAAGCGTCCCTCGCATTCGACAGCGAGTTGCCGGCCGTCGGCCGAAACACCACCGTGACCGTCACGGCCGGAGGGACCACCCGCGGGCTGACCGGCCTGCGGGTCGAAGCCGTCCAGGGAGATCAACGCTTGATCCTGATGGAGGAAGAGTTCGAGGCAGATCCGTGGTGGGCCTTCTGGTCGCGAGGGAAAACGGATGCTTCGGTCGACGTGGCCATCGGCCGCGACGTCTGGCCGGCACTACATCCCGGCACCGTGACACTGAGAGCTGAGGCGACCACCGCCGGCTCTCCTTTCGGAGGATCGAAGTCGACTCGACACGAGCTGGAGCTGCCTGTGCGTCTGGTACCTCCGAGCATCGAATCACTCTCAGAGGTGGACGTCGTACGACAAGGAGGAGCGGGAGTCGTGACGTACTTGGTCGGCGAGAACTCGATACGTGACGGAGTGCGAGTCGGCGGGCATTTCTTCCCCGGCACCGACCTGAGCCGTGTCTTTCCGAGCGCAGAATCGCAGATCCGTTTCGCCTTTTTTGCGGTACCCCACGACCTGGCCGATCCAGCGGAGGTGCGGCTGACCGCCGTCGACGAGCTCGGGAACTCCGTCGAGCGACCGTTCCTGCAGCGCTTCGATCGCCGCACATTCAAGACCGACGACATCCGCGTGACCGACGGCTTCCTCGAAGACGTGGTGCCAGAGATACTCAGCCAAACTCCGAGTCTTCGTTCCACGGGCATCCAGGTAGACGACTACGTCACGATCAACCGAGACCTCCGTGCCGAGAATCGCCAGCGGCTCCTGGAGATAGGCCAGCAGAGCAGCGACGAGTTGCGGTGGCGCCGCGCCTTCCTCCAGATGCCCGGTAGTTCCGTGATGGCGGGCTTCGGCGAGGATCGCACCTACCTCTATGACGGACGGGTTATCGACCGGCAGACCCACCTGGGTTACGACCTCGCGTCGATTCGCCGAGCCGAAATCCCCGCTGCTGCCGACGCGACGGTCAGTCTTGCGGAGTTCTTCGGTATCTATGGCAATACCGTCGTGCTAGACCACGGCTTCGGTGTCATGACCCTCTATTCTCACCTCTCACAGATCGACGTCGCTGTGGGAGATAGGGTCCAACGAGGGGATACGCTGGGGCGCACCGGAACGACCGGCCTTGCCGGCGGCGATCATCTGCACTTCGCCGTGCTGATCCGCGGCGTGCAGGTCGATCCGCTGGAGTGGCTCGACCCGACATGGGTCGAGACGCGCATCGCGTCGAAACTGAAGGCAGCAGCCGACTGAGGCCGTGCCGTGGACGGTGACCGCGCATCACATCGAAACTGAAGGCAGCGGCCGACGAAGGCCCTGCCGTGAACGATGACCGCGACCGTAGCGAAGGCTGTTAGAACGTGAGCCGAAGCGACAGGCTCACTTGATCGCCCTCGAGCTCTAGATCCGGCTCGATCTCCAATTGAAGGAAGAGATCGTCGGAGTCGTATTTGACGAGAAAGGACGAGCGGTCTTCGTCGAACTCGTGTCGCACACGCAGGCTCAAACGATCCAGCGTCGGAAAGCCGGTGTAGGGCATGCGGAGCTTCACGCCCAGGTAGTCGCTCGACCCGAGACCGACCCGTGGCGAGATGCGCAGTCTGAATGACCGGACTCCCCGATATGTTTCCCGTAGACCCCGGCGGGGCGCGGGATCTCGACGAGAGACCCGATCCAGCCACGCGTCGAAGCGTTCCTCGACACGGAATGCTTCTTCGAGCACCTCGCGCTGAATCTTCAGGTAGGACGACAGTACGGCGTCCTTGGTGCGCTCGTAGTGATACGGGTCGTCGTTCAGGTCGCGCAGATCCCAATCATCCGCTGCGAGATGCAGTTGGAACCTGGCTTCATCGAGTCTTCGAACGCGACCCTTGCCGAGAAGCCGCTCCATGGCTCGCTGAGTCGCCGCATCCCAGGTCTCTTCGGGTTGCCAGAGGATCTGCTGTAGCAAGCGCTTTTCTTCGCCGCGGGTGAGCTGAGGGGTTTCGCCCTCGGCCACCGGCTCGGCTCCCGGAGGATCCAGGTCGGGCCGAATGACGTGCGGGATCTGAGCCGCAGAGATGCTACAAAAACATAAGGACATCATGAAGATGACCGTAAGAAAGCATCGCCTCATGACGTAAGTCACGATCAAGAAACCTTCTCCTCGTCTTCGCCTTGTGCCCGCATTCAGGAGCTCCTCTTATGAATCTGAGGCTACTCTAGCATATTCTGGGCGGTTGTGCTCGCTGCCGATCCATTGTATGCCCGAATCGGCACAATTATGCAAATTCTTCGATATGTCTACGCGCGCCGCGCTACCTCGCTCGGCCAGCAGCTACGGCTCCAGCAAAGCTGAGGCGGTGACGAAGTCGAATCCCTCGCCACGAGCGAGCGGTACTGCCCACGTCAGAACCGAAAGCGTCTCGTCGTGCGGATGGGCGATGGCCAGGGCCGCTCCACGTTCCCTCGCGATGTGGAGCAGTTTCGCCCACTGCTGACGGATCGACTCCTGATCTCGGGAAGAGTCGAGGAATACCTGCCGCTCCGCAGCGGGAACTCCCAACTCGCGCGCCAGGGAATAGCCCAGGGTATCGACGGAGGTACGGGAGTCCACGAAATAGAGGCCTCGCCTGGCTACCAGCGTCAGCACTTCGAAAGCCGCGCGGCGATCCGACATCACCGCTGATCCCATGTGGTTGTTCACACCCTTGGCACCCGGCACGGCATCGAGGGCACGTTGGGTCGCGGCACGAAGCTCTTCCCGTGACATCCCTGGCCCGATCGCTCCTGGCCCCGGATCTGCGCTGCTCTTGGCCTCCATCGGCAGGTGACACAGGTATTCGAAACCGCGGCTGTGTAGCGCCGCGACGACCTCCTTCGTCTTCCCCTCGTAGGGCAGTACGGAAAAAGTGATCGGGATGTCGAGAGATTCGAGCCGATCGACGTCGCGCAAGCTGCGCCCCAGGTCATCGATCACGAGCGCAATCTTCGGCGCATCGAATCCCGGGCCCGGCCGGTGCTGTGGTTCCGGTGCCTTGACAGGAGGCGAGGTCGGATCACCGGATGCCTTCGGTACGGACACGGTGCCGTCGACTTGTCGCGACGCCGGGTCGGAATCGAGCCGTCGGCCAGGTTCTCTGTCGGTGGTGGATTCTGTTGCTCGGCCGGTGTCGGTCTCGCTCGCATCTGCGACAGC
This sequence comes from Thermoanaerobaculia bacterium, assembly GCA_028066595.1. GTDB lineage: Bacteria > Acidobacteriota > Thermoanaerobaculia > Multivoradales > J023 > JAUIJL01. Next base: position 35,670 of record JALCBJ010000047.1, on the reverse strand, counting down.
GGGACCTGACAACAAACCCTCGAGATCCGGCGCTGGAGGTGGCTTGGCGAGCTGCACGCCCATATACAGGCCGCCGGCAAACAGCGTGGCTGCCACCAGCGCGACGGCCGTCTTCTGGACGACGGACAGTTGCCGTTTCGACTTTCTGACCATCCTGAGCCTGCTCGAGTGGGTTCGCAGCGGCTGGCACAACGCAAGCCTGCCTGACAGGGCGCTCAGTCTACGCTGCGGCCTCGCGTTCCTCTTCTGCGGCCGGTTCTAGCAGGGCATCGAGGCCGGCCTCGAGCACCGGGTCGGACGTTTCGGCATCCGTTCCCTCCGTTTCCGCCTCTACGAGCCATTGCCGGACCCGGACATCTGGTTCCAGGCTCTTGTTGATGGGGGAACGGTCGGGACCGGTGTAGAAGGCGTCGGTGAGCTGGAGCCTCGCACCATCCGACAGCTCTACGAGGACATGGCGACCCGAGTGGCCAAACGTCCGACTACCCACCAGCTTGGCCTCGGTTGCCTGGTGCAGAATCGAGGCGAAGACCTCGGCCGCACCCTGCGTCCCACGATCCGTCAGCAGCGCCACTTCTCCAGACCACTTCGGCGCGGCGCCGACGAAGCTCTCCAGTGCTTTGCCTCGTTGCAACAGCGCACCCAGCTCACCCGAAACGAAGAGCCCGGCGATCCGATAGGCCGATGCGGCATCGCCGCCTGCGACGCCGCGCAAATCGATCACCAACTTGCCAGTGTCCTGTAGCCCGGGAAGACCCTGTGCACCTCGAGCTACCGTGCTCAGGCTCTGCTCCACGCTCGCGACCGTACCCTCGAAGAAAGCGGGGATCGCTAGCACGGGCACGCCGCGACGAGCCTCCAAAACCACGGAAGGAGGGTCGTAATCCGCTAGTTCGAAGCCCAGCTGTTTCTTCTGCCCTTGACGCAACCGTTCCACCTCGATCCGCGTTCCCGGCTCCCCGGCCAAGAGATCGATGAGCGAAAAAAGAGGCGTACTGCGAGTTCGCAGGCCATTGATCTCCGACAGGATGTCGCCCATCTCGAGCCCTGCCGACGCAGCCGGGCTTCCCTCTTCCACCGCCACGACGTAGGCGACACCACGCTCTTTCAGGAGCACCAGCCCACTTCTCCGGCTGCCGATCTCGCGCGAGGCGCGGTAGGTCTCGACGTACTCTTCCGGAATATAGAGCGAGAAAGGATCCAGGGCGTCGATGGTTCCTTCGAAAGCGCCGGCCATCAACCTCTCGCCCTCCGGCTCGTCCACGTACGCTTTGCTCACCAGGCTGAAAACATCCATGAACACGGACAGGTACTTGAACGGCGAATCCGTGCCGTCCTCCTGCTCGGCGTTGGAGCGAGCGGAGATGGTACCGGCCACGACCAGAAGAACAGCGAGGAAGGAAACGAAGATAAAGGCCAGACGGCCGCGGCTCAGCATACTGTCTCCAAGAATGAGAACGTGTCGGGTTCGCGTGCGACTCGCAAGAGTCCTTCTCTCCTCGAACATACGATCGGGCGCACGCCTGGGTTCGGGCCCGGTCGAGCTTCGACGACGATCGCGTCAACGAAGCCAGGTACGTGGATCTTCCGGCTGGTTCTCGACCCGGATCTCGAAATAAAGCGACTCTGCCGAGGCGCCCAGCACGTCCCCGAGCGATAGTACATCACCGGGTCCGACGTTGAGGAGCTGCAAACCTGCATAAAGAGTGAACACCCGGCCCGCGTGACGGACGACCACCATCGGTCCGTATCCCTCGAACTCCGCCGCATAGAGCACCTGTCCGGGATATACAGTGCGGACTCGCGTCCCTTCTTCGACCTCTAGACCCAAGCCGTTGTGCGGTACCTCGGTCAGGTATCGCGGATCTCGGCGCGGTCCGAACTCGATCGTGACCATCGGATCGGCAACCGGCCAGTCCAGCACACCACGGAACTCACGGATGGACGTGCCTTCCGGCTCTCCCGCGTCCTCGGCGTCATCCGCATCGGCTACCAGTGTGTCGATGAACCGCGTCAACTTGCGCTCTTTCTCCTCCAGTTCCTGGGCCTGCTCCGACAGCTCGCGACGCTTGTCGGTAACCCGCGCCAACACGCGAGCCCTCTGATCTCGCTTCGAGGCGAGCTCATCGCGACGACTCGCTTCCTCGGCCTGCCACCGAGCCATCTCGGTGCGCCGCTGTTCCAGTACCTCCTGCTCCGCCATGAGCTGGCTGCGCAACTCGACGAAACGATCGATGGCGTGCTGATCTCGCAACACGAGGAATCGCAGCTGACGAAGAGCCGGCAACAGTTCCTGCTCCGCTCGCAGAGACAAGAACAGGCGCAGATAGCCACGTCGGCCCAAGCGATACAACCCGGTCAACCGTCGGCGTAGGTCGTTGCGAACCTGGCCCAGGTCGTCCTCTAGCTTCTCGACACGTGTCTCTGCCTCCCCCGCCTTCAGGCTCGCCACGTCCAATGCCGCCGCCGCTTCGGCTAGCCGTGCTTCCTGCAGACTCAGCTCCGCAGAGACCCGCTGGAGTCGGTCTTCCAAAGACTGCTCCTGGCGGCGCATCTCGTCCACCTGCGTTCGAAGCTCCTCGATATCGGTACGGATCTCTTCCAGCTCGGCCTCTCGCGTCTCCAAGCTCTGCGACCACACAGCGGTCGGTAGAACCGAGACCAGAAACGCCGTTGCGACCAGACCGACCCGACTCAAGCCGCGAGCACCGCCCAGGCCAACAGCAAGAAGCCCCCGACGAGCCCCAAGCCTCCGAGCGGGGCCACGGCACCCAGCCAACGTGGAAGGCCCAGGGCGAGGCCACCCACAGCCCCCGCAAACACGATCCCACCGACTAGCAGCGTCCAACCCGCCCACGCCGCCCGAGTCCCGAAATGCGCCGCCGACAGAGACGCGAACAGCGCTCCGAGGCCGGCGTACATGAGGTAGCGCGCTGCAGTGTTCCACTGGTCGAGGCCCTTGGGGCTCAGACGCGGTTCGAGGCCGTGGGCACCGAAGGCGCCCGCGGCGACCGCAGCCGCACAGACGAGGGCGGCCGTCAACATCAGGTTGCGAGCAGGTCCTAGAGAATCGATGTCCATAGCCAGACGCTACCAGCGATCAGAACAGCGGCAGTTGAAGACCCGTCGACTCGACGTCACGCGCGATGCTCGAGCTTCCGGCGATTCCCACCCGTCGACCTCGGTCGTCCAGCGGCGCCGGCACCTTGCCAGTGGCTTCGTACGTCAGTAGCCAACGTTTCATGTCCAGGCCTCCGCCAAAACCGCCCAGACCGTCTCGGGCCACGATGCGGTGGCAAGGAACGACGAGCGGCACAGGATTGGCACCGCACACCGCGCCGACCGCCCGTGATGCACCTGGATCGCCGACCTGCTTGGCAAGATCGCCGTAGGTGATACGACGACCGAAGGCGACGCGACTCATCTTGCGCAGGACCTGCTGCTGGAATGGACTGCCCGCCAGTTGGAAGGGCAGATCGAAGACGTGGCGCTCACCCTCCAGGAAGTCGAGGATCTGACGACGTGCTTCCTCTGCCAGGCGGAGAACCTCCCCGGTGCCGGAGTTCGGTAGCTCGGGAGCACGTAGCTTCACCTCGACCAGCCTTGCCCCCTGAGCTGAGCCTTCGGCGTTCGCCATGGTCGAGACCCGCAGACGCCCGATGGGAGATGCGAAGGTCAGCTGGGCACGCGAAGAGACCGCGGGCATTCTCGTGGCCTTCCCGTCAATGCCTTCCGGGACGGGTCGAAACCGCGGCAAAGCTGGCGTGGTACCAGGCCGATACTTCTTTGTACTTGTCGAGCAGAGCAGCGTCCGTGAGCAGACCGTCATTGCGGTTTCGGAGCTTCATCATCCTCTTCAGTACGTCGCGGCCCTCCTTTTCCACCAAGACCTTGGCGCCCTGGTAGAAACGTGCCTGGAACCACAGCCAGTCGCCGAGCCGCACATCGGGATGGTAATCGCTGGCCGCCAGACGCTCCCGCGGTTGCGCCAGTACCTGCGTGAAGAAGAGATCGAGATCTCTGAGCGTCTCCTCTTCGACGCGGTCGAAGTAGGACACGAGCGCGAGTTGCGCCATGAATCCACGCACCCAGTGCTTGTTACCTGCCAGGCCTGGAATCTGATCGACCACGATCTCAGCCGTCAAGAGCTGGCTGAGAAAATCCGCCATGACGGCCGTCCCGCCCTGCTGCGCCAACCCGCGTAGAGAGCTGGAGGTCGAATTGGGCAGTGTGATGTCGAGTCCAGCCCACAGTCGGATGACCGAATCGTCCGACTCCGCCGGTGCCGCCAAGCCGGCCCGGCCCACGCGAACCGGAACACCGTAGGGCATGGCGATACGCCCTTCGTCCCAGTGTTTGCGGGTCAGAACGTAAACCGTGATGTCGAGCTCGAGATCGAGCCAACGCCGATAGGCACGGAGCTGTGGCTCCAGCCGAAACTGCAGGCGCGCGGCGCGGTCGAGCTGCCCCAAGCTGTATCGCATCGTGGCGAAGTCACCGGGTAGTGCCAACGTGTCGAAGATCTCGGGCGCGTGGTGCAGCTTCGTAGGCGCTGCCATTTCCCGCGATGTTTCCGGCGCCCTTTGCGCTTGACTGCTCTGCACCTGCGCCTCTGCAGGCACTCCTGCCCACGCCATAGCGCAAAGCAGCGAAGCAGCAGCTGCGGTCCGAACAAGCCGCAAGAAACCCGCTCTCCAGGGTTTACGCTGGCAGCGGGACGACCGACTGCGAAAAAAGACGGGCATTTCCGGATCATAGCAGCGTGTCGCGAACAGATGACGCTGCCGGAACGGATAAGCTAGCTCCAAACCAAGCCCCCCATCACACTTCCCGCCAGAGCGACATGAGCATGTCCCAGATTCCTGATGCCAAGACCTTCGTAGCCCGCCTCGTCAACGACATTCACGGCCTCTTCTCCCAGCTCGGAGAGCGCGAAACCCTGGAGTCCGAATCCGATGGCAACGTCGAAGTCGTCACACTCCTCAAGCTCGCCTTGACCAGCGAGCTCGAAGCCGCGGAGATCGCGGCGTACTGGCTTCCGACGACTCCAGAGATCGATGCCAAGACCGTACTTTCGGAACAGTGTGCCGACGAGCTACGTCATTACAACCTGATCAAGGCACGGTTGGAGGAGCTGGGTGAGGACATGGCCGGCTTCGACGCACTGGCGGAGGGTCACAGCCCTCTCTACCAATACCTGCGCGGCCTGCGCACCACTCCAGAGCGCATTGCCGCAGGCCCGTTCGCCACCGAAGCGGTCGCTGAAGTACGAAACGCACAGTTCATAGCGTTCTGTCATTCCGTGGGTGATACCGAAACCGCAGCGCTGTACGAAGAGACTATCCACCCGGAGGAGAGCCACCACCACGCGCGGGGTCGAGAGATCTTGGAAAAGTACGCCACGACACCGGAAATCCAACAGACGGTAACGACCGCGGTGCACAGCTCCTTGGCGATCGCCGACGAGCTGCGCGACCTGATGGAGAAATCGACGGGTCTCGCCAACATCCCGCTCTCCTGAATCACCGCCGATTCGATGGGGTGATACCATCGACGATCCAGAGACAGGTGACGATCAGAGACAGGTGTCGACGAATATGACGATCAGCTCGAACATTTCTGATCCTCGCCAACGAACGACACCGCTCGTCGCTCGTGTCGGTTCGACGTTCCCGCTGACACGGCGGGCCGCCGCCGCGGCGCTGCTCTTCGCGCTCGGCGCGTTACCGGCTCTCGCCGGCGGGTTCTACGAGCTGGATTTCATTCCGCCTGGCCCGATCTACTTCGCCGAGGACGACAGTCTCGTTCACTTCCAGGTCCAGGTGATCGGAGGATGTGCACCCTACGTCATCTCCTGGGAAGTAGAGATCGAGCACATCACCACCGATGCGAGCGACATCGGAGTACCGATACCCACTACCTTGGTGTTCAGCGACACCAATCCGGTCTTGGCCATCGACATTCCGATCAACGACGACACGCTCATCGAAGACGAGGAGGCCTTCGTCGTAGCGCTCAATCCACTGTCGGTCGAAATGAACTGCGCGATTCCGCCGATTCTGCCGAGCGAGGGCTCATACAAGGTCGAGATCAAGATCGACGATGACGAGAGCTTCGGAAGCGATCATTTGGTGGTGGAAGACGCGCAGGCCGACGAAGGCTCGGGCGTCATCCACTTCGACGTACACCGCATCAATGCCAACCTGGCTCAGTCCGCCAGCGCAACGTTCCAGCTGATACCGATCTCGGCGGACGCAGGTGTCGACTACTTCGTTCCACCGGGAAACGTCATCAACTTTCCTCCGGGCGGCCCGACGACACAATCTGTTGCCGTGAATCTGGCGGATGATGGTGTCGCCGAAGGCCCAGAGAACTTCGCGCTCAAGCTCACCTCCTCCACCGGCACTGCGATAGGTGATGATCTAGGAATCGGGACCATCGTCGACGACGATACGCCGAGCCGTTTGCGGATCGACGATCTGACGACGGAAGAGGGCGATGAGGATCGGATCGTACCCGTGACGGTACGACTGATCAGCTCCATTTCGCTCGATGATCCGGTCACGGTGGACTACGTCGTAGAGCCCGGCACGGCTACCCCGGGGGAAGATTTTCAGCTCACCTCGGGCACTCTGACCTTCGAAGCCGAAGATCAGATCCAGCTCATCCCGCTTCAGGTCCTCGGCGACACACTCCCGGAGAACGACGAAACACTGCAGATCCGACTGCTCAACCCAGACAATGCCGAGCTGTTCAATGCGGTGGCCACCGTGACCCTCCTGAACGACGACGAATCGGACGGGCCGATCGTCTCGGTTTCCGACGCCGAGGTACCAGAAGGAGATTCGGGAAGTACTCCGGTAACGCTGACCATCGCACTGGACGAACCACAGGATGCGCCGTTTGCAGTGGCCTACACCACAGAAGACGGAACGGCAATCGCCGGACTCGACTACGAGGCGGCGACCGGCGTCGTCGAGTTTCCGACCGGTGAGACGACCGCGACAGTGAGGTTGAACGTTCTCGGTGACGTCGAAGACGAAGCGGACGAAATGTTCCGGCTGCGGCTCCGCGACGTGATCGACGGCACTCCCGTGGTGCAGACCGCATCGCGGCGCTTCGAGACCCGAGCTGCCACAGGCCGCGAATCTCCTTCCGTGAGAGAACCCCGAGCCGAAAAACTGATCGGGGATACCGAAGCGGTGATCACCATCGTCGACGACGACGGTCCCTCGGGCGGCGAGCCGCCGGACGTCGGCGTCCTCGATACCCAGGTCATAGAAGGCGACGAAGGAACATCCATCGCAGATTTCCGTGTACGCCTTTCGGAGCCTGTCACGTTCCCGGTCGGGGTTCTGTTCGAGACCTTCGATGGCACGGCGACGGCGGCTGACGAGGACTACACCCCGCGCTCCGGTCAGGTGATCTTCGAGCCGGGCGACTCCGAGGTTCTGGTACCAGTTCCCGTGGCCGGCGACACGCGGATCGAAGGCGATGAGCGCTTCGGCCTGCGGCTCACCGCGGCTGACGGCGCCAACATCGTCCGCAGCGAGGCGGTCTGTCTCATCCGAGACGACGACGAAGACGACGGAGGCGGAGGTCCTGGGCCGGGAGGCGGATCGGTAGTTCGCCTACTACCCACGCGCCCTGTAACCGAGGGAGCTGGTCCGGCCATCATTCGTTTGGAACGGCGAGGTTCCGCCGCCGGTCCGGTGCAGGCGTTCGTGGTCGCCCGTGGCGGAACAGCAAGCCTCGGTGAAGACCTGCCCGAAGTACAGCGTGTGGCCGAGTGGCGTAGCGGACAAGTGGGCACCGTCGAGGTCCAGATTCCGATCCTCGACGACTCACGTCAAGAAGACACGGAATTCTTCCTGGTGGGTATTTCCGAGGCCCGAAACGCGCGGATCGGCACACCGGCGCAAGCGCGTCAGGTGATCGTGGATGACGACACGCCGATGAACCTCGTTGCGATCAGCGACCTGGAGCAGACCGTGCGCGTCGGTACCGAGCTGACTTTGGAAGCACGCGTGGAACGCGACGACGGCGAGCCCGTGCCCGGTGCCCAGGTCCGTTGGCAGAACCAGCGCAAGGCGCAGATCGTAGGCGACGAGGTCACGTTCTCGGGTGATGATGGAGTCGTCCGTCAAACGGTTCGCTTTGCCCGGACGCCCGGAGTCGCACGGGTCGGAGCACTCCTGGTGGGAGCGCAGAGCGGCCTCGACTTTCGATTCAGGGTCGAGGGCGATCTGGGATCGACGATCGGTGGCGGCGACGAGGAAGACGGCGATGTCGCCGATGCGTTCGACACAGGTTGCGCCGATGAGGATGAAGGCGACGAATTCGGCGAGGCGTGCGACTATCTCTATGGCATCGAAAGCGACGCCGAGCGTCGCTCGGCCCTCGAGGGTCTGGCGCCCCGCCAGGCCCTTTCCCACCAACGTCAGGCACTGCGTGCCCCTCGTAACCAGGTGCGCAACGTCTCGGCGCGGCTCACGGCACTCCGCGGGGGCATGGCGCGTTCAGCGTTCAATCAGCTCGCCCTCTCGATCCAAGGCCAGGGCCTTAGTCTGAGTCCGCTGCAGGACGCCATCGCCGGAAACGACCCGGCACTGGACGTCGAGGCGCATATCGCAGACCGTGTCGACCTGGCGCTTCGGAGGGCTGCCGGCATCGTCACGGAAGAGGGGTTCCAGGCGATGAGAGCTCCACAGGGCGGGGCGGCCTCGGGTGACGACGGCGACTTCGACTACGGCGGCGAGTCGCCCTGGGGACTCTTCTTCAACGGACGGATCAGCTTGGGCGACGCTCCCCGGCTCGGCGAACGGCCGGACTTCGAATTCCAGACCGAAGGCCTCACGTTGGGCGTCGACCGACGCGTAGGATCCCGTTGGGTTCTGGGAGCGGCACTAGGCTACAACCAGAGCGAAACAGAGGTCGGCGGCGACCTGGGACGTCTCGATCTCAGTGGACTTTCGGTCTCCTTCTACACTACCTATTACACCGAGAACTGGTACGTCGACGGCGTCGTCACCTATGGCGAGAACGAATACGACGTAGAGCGTGTGATCGAGTTGCCGGTACCTTTCCGGAACGTCACGCGCCTGACTGCTGTGGGCTCGCCCGACGCCACACAGACCGCCGCGAACCTGGCATTCGGCTATGACTTCCGGCTGGGAGAGGCCACTGTCCTCTCCGGGTTCGTACGCGCCAACTGGACGCGAGCGGAAATCGACAGCTACACCGAGATCGGCGCCCTTCTCTTCGACCTGCAGTACGAGTCGCAGACTCTCGATTCGCTGCTCGGTGAGATCGGTGTCGAGCTGACCCGCCCGTTCTCCTACGAGTGGGGCGTGCTACAGCCGCTCGTACGCATCGCGATGTTGCACGAGCTCGACGACGACCTCGACGTGGTGCGCGCCCGCTTCGCTCGCGGCCGCTCGCCACGCACGTTCCGCCTCGAGGGATCGGCCACGGACCGAGATTTCTTCAACGTCGCCGTCGGCGCCACTGCCACCCTACGCCGGGGCTGGGCCACCTACTTTCAATACGACACGGACCTCGAACGCGACGACCTCGACCTCTACACCTTCTCCGGCGGCTTCCGCTTCCAGTTCTGAAGCCAGCCTTCCCGGTCCCGCGCCCCGGCCACGATCGGAGACGCAGCATGAACCGACGACAACGCAGCTCCCACTACCGGCTTCTCCGGCCTTTCATCCTCCTGATCGCCCTGACGCTCGCGGCGCCTACCGTTCCCACGACCTACGGTGCCGAGGCCGACGAGGGTGCGCGTACGGCCGACGATCTTGTGGTGGTAGATTGCCTGCTGCCCCAGAAAGTCCGTCGCCTCGGGCGCAGCAGCACTTTCCTCGCACCCCGGCAACCGATCCGCACCACCGCTGTGGATTGCCGCATTCGGGGCGGTGAGTACACGGAGCCCGACCAGGCGTCCTACGCCACGGCGCTCGAGGTCTGGCTTCCCAAGGCCAAGGGTGGCGACGCCGAAGCGCAGTTCTACGTCGGGCAAATCTTCGAGCGTGGGCTAGGAACCACGGCCGACTACGAGAGTGCCGCGCTCTGGTACCGCCGCGCTGCAGAACAGGATCACACGCCGAGTCAGGTCGCGCTGGGATACCTCTATGAACAAGGTCTTGGCGTCGCCGCCGACGAAGAAGAAGCCCTGCGGTGGTACCGGCGCGCTGGCGGCCTGACCGAAGATCTGGTGGTCATGCAGGCCGACCGGCTCGAGTCCCTTCAGGCCGAGCTGCAGTCGAAGAAAGAAGAAGCCGAGCTCCTCCAGACCCAGGTGGAAACGCTTCGCAAACAGCTGCGGGAATCGCGCAAGGAAACCGAAGAGAGCGAAGCCTCGCACACAGCGATGGAGAGCCTCCTCGGAGACCTCGAGGCGCGGCTGAAACAGGCAGAGGCCGCCGCAGCGGCCACGGCGAACCGAGTCGCAGAGCTGCAGTCCCTACCTCCGGAGGCAGGATCGCTGGCTCCCGCCACGTCGGCCGACGCCGTGCTGAACAGCCTGTCGAAGCTGATGGAGGGTGAGAACCATGCCCTGATCATCGGCAACGGCAAGTATCAGAAGCTGCCGGAGCTGCAAGGTGCCACGGAAGATGCCAAGGCCGTCGCAGATGTTCTGCAAGATCGCTACGGATTCCGTGTCCGCTTGCTCCTGGATGCCGACCGATTCCAGATTCTCTCGGCCCTGAACGAGCTGCGCGAATCTCTGGCGTCCAAAGACCGGCTGGTCGTCTACTACACCGGACATGGCCATCGGCAGCACGAGGGCCGCAACGCATGGTGGCAGCCCATAGATGCAGATCCGAAGAATCCCGTCAACTGGATTCCCAGTGCACTGGTGAGCGAGCATCTCGACCTGATGGCGCCAAATCACGTGCTGCTGCTGGCCAATGCGGTCTTCGGTGGCCTGCGTACCCGCTCCTCGGTGGCCCGACTACCTCAAGGCATGACGGCGGAGGAACGTGTCAGCCACGTACGCCGCTTGTTGGAACGCCGTACCCGCTTGGTCTTGTCCGCTGCCGACGCTACGGGCCAGCCGGACTCCGCGTTCAACGACGCCTTGGTCGAAGCACTGCGCTCCACAGACGGAGTGCTCGAAGCCTCCCGGCTCTACGAAAAGGTCAACGAGACCCTCTACGCACAGCGGGGCGACGCTTCCAACGTCGACTTCGCGACGCTCCGGTGGGCCCGCAACGACCTGTCGGACTTCTTTTTCGTGCCGCCGACGAATTCCTAGCCACCTATTCCGCGCGTAGGACCTCCGTCGGCTGAATGCCGGTGGCACGGTGCGCGGGAATCCAGCTGGCCAATGCGGCGATCGTCGCCAACAGCACCAAGACCGCCGCGAACGTGATCGGGTCGGTGGGCTCGATCTCGAAGAGCAGACTCTCCATCACCCGGGTCAAGGCGAGAGTCATACCGACACCAGCCAGCAGGCCAATCAAGACAGACGCCATGGAGGTCCGCAGTACGAGAGTCCGAATACCAGTCGCATTGGCGCCGAGGGCCATGCGGATTCCCAACTCACGACGTCGCCGAGCGACCGACAACGAAACGACGCCATAGATGCCCACGGCCGCGAGTGTCAGTCCGAGACCGGCGAAGGCCCCCAGCAACAACAGCGCAAAACGCCGATCGGCGAGAGATCTGGAGACGATCTCCTCCGCCGTTTCCAGTTGGATCGGTACCTGGTCGTCCAATGCCTGGATCGCCGATCGTAGCGTCTGCGCCGAGGCCGAGGCTCCGGTGGTCGAACGCAGGAGTACAGACGACGAGCGCGGCGCACGCTGGCTGGCGGAGAAATAGGCGGTGGGGCGCGCGGAACTACCGGCGCCACGGTAGCGAACGTCCCCCACGACCCCGACGACGGTGGCATAGGCATCTTCGTCTTGCCAGAACAAGTCCATACCTCCGGCATGCATCCTCTTGCCGATCGGATCCTCGTCAGGCCAAGCCGCCTCGGCCATCGACCGGTTGACGACGACCACATGCTGCCCGTCGAAGTGATCCCGCGTGTCGAAGAGCCGCCCCTGCTGCAAGGGGATATCGAACGTCTCGAAGTATCCAGCGCTGACCGCGCGGTACGACCCGTCGACATACGGCAATGGGCCGTTCTCGACCGGCATACGGCCCGTCGGATCGTGGCCGGACAAGGGCACTACCGTCGACACCCCCACCGCTTCGACTCCCGGGGCCTCATCCAGGCTCTGGATCAACTGCTGATAGTAGGCGCCCATGGCCCGAGAGTCCTCATACCGCGAATCCGGTAGGTACAGATCTGCGGTCACAACGTGCTCGGGCGAGAACCCGAGATCGACCTGCACTACTTGCCAGAAGCTGCGGATCAGAAGACCAGACCCCACGAGAAGGGTGACTGCGATCGCCACCTCGGCAGCTACCAAGGCGTTCCAGACCTTTCGTTCGTCCGTGTCGGCACCACCCCGTCCGCCGGTGCGCAGCGATGCCATCGTGTCGCCTCGCGACAAGCGCAAGGCCGGTAGCAAACCGAATAGGAGGGCCGTAGCGACCGCCAAGCCGAGGGTGAAAAAGAGCACGCGGGCATCGAAGTGCAGCTCGGCGCCCGCGGGTATGGTCGAGGGCGCCGTCATTTCCAGCAGACGCAGTGCTCCTTTTCCCAAAGCCAGTCCAGCAGCGGCACCCACCAGCGCGATGACCAAGCTCTCGGTGAACAGCTGCCGCATCAATCTGCCGATTCCTGCTCCCAGGGACTGGCGTACAGCCATCTCTCCTCGGCGCTCCGTTCCCCGTGCCAGAAAGGTTCCTGCCAGATTGGAACAAGCCACGAGCAAGACCAAAGCCGAAGCAGCCAAGAGGATCAACAGTGGCCTACGGTAGGGCCCGGCCATCTCGTCCTGTAGTGATCTAGTCAAAGCGCCGGATGCCAGATAGTCGCGAGCTTCCGAAGAATCGGAGGTAATCGCTACGGTGAGCGAGTCCAATTCGTCTGCAGCTGTCTGCAGTGGAACTCCGTCCGCCAACCTCCCGACGGTGCGGTAGTTGTGTGCGGTGCGGTACGGCGTCGGGTCGGTGAGCTCGAGAGGCGTCCAGACTTCCACGCCACGAGGAAAACCGAATCCCTCTGGCATCACGCCAATGACCTCGACATCGAAGCCCGCGACGTCGAGACGTACTCCGTTCAGCTCCTCACGGCCGGCCAGTTGGCGCGCCCAGAATCCGTGACTGACGACGGCGACCGGCGCCGCGCCGACCTGATGCTCGTTGGCGTGGGGTGCTCGTCCCAAGAACGGCTGCACCCTAAGTACTTCGAAGAAGTCTGCCGTCACGGGTGCGATGCGGGTCACCAACGGCGTCTCGCCCCCCAACACGGTCACGGTCCAGCGTGCATAGCTCGCCAGGGATTCGAAACCCTTCGCCCGTTCGTGCCAGTCCTGGAAGTTGCGGTAGGCGACACCCATGGTCCGTCGCTCTTGGTTCAGCTCCCACACCTGCACCAACCGATCCGGCTCCGGATACGGCGGTTCACTGAGCAGCACCGCATCGACGACACTGAAGATCGCGGTGTTGGCACCGATGCCCAGAGCCAAGGTCGCTACTGCCAGAACGGCAAACCCAGGTCGTTTGCGCAAGGCGCGAAGTGCCGTCTTGACGTCCTGCAGCACGGTTTCCAAGAAGCGAGAAAGCATGTTCTACCTTTCCGGCTGTCGCTGTTCATTGTGGCTTCGGTCTTGTCTACCATGCAATGCACGCAGGGTTACGCTCCCGCCTACAGACCGTGACAAGACGGTCAGCAGACGGCCGCAGGCGTCGGCCGCGTCGGTACCGAACGCGACGACGCCGTCCTCGTGCCCGGTCATGGTGAAGACGCCGACTTCTGCGAGTCCCGCCTGGAACAAGCCTCGTACCTGTTGCACCATCTCGACCGTGCCGTAGTCGATATCGGGTCCAGTACAGGGGAGGTTCAGCTCCCCCGTAGCCTGCCAGATCTCGGGGCTGTGGACATGAACGACGCACTGGACGTGCTCTGCGATCTCGTAGATCACGGCATGGGTGAGACTCTCCGACGATGGCGGCACCGGTCCACTGGCGACCGCACGAAACTCCCCCAGGTCCCAATCCCGAACCAAGGCCCAGCCCTGGTTTCCCAGGAACTCCCGCTCTCCGGTCTGACTGCCACTGATGACGAACGCTGGCTCAGTCCCACTCTCCGCCGGGACTCGATGACTGAGATTGCCGAATCCGTAGCCGCCGTATCGGTTCGCGTCACGCCCCAGCAGACCGAGATGCCTCAACACCCAACGCCAACCGTCCAGCTCTTTCAGACAGGGCATGTCTCGAGCATCGAATTCACGGGAGGCCCCGTGCTCGAGCTCGAAGCGGATGACGCCTTCGGTGTTCGCCGGAGACTCCGTCACCGCCGTCTCTCGCCGGGTCCAGGAGGTGAGGGTTGCGACGAGAACGTCATCCGGAGGCGGCCGAGAGCCAGCTGCACGGAGCGAGTGGTCATGGCACATTCTATGTCCGCTAACATTCCGCCATGCCGATCCGAGCGTTCGTACTTCCGCTGCTCTGCCTTGCGCTGTCAAGCCTCGCTTGTGCGCCTGTGGTCACCTTCTCCCATGGCGTTGCCTCGGGAGATGTCACGGACACGAGCGCGGTTCTCTGGACCCGTACCGACCGGCCTTCGGATCTCCGGCTGGAGCTACGCGACGCGGCCAATCGTATCGAGCGCGAGATCTCGGTCGTTCCCAGCGCAGTCCATGCGGACAAGGCGGTGTTCCACGCACCGATCGGCGGCCTGCGGCCAGGAACGACCTACCTCTACCGATTCGTCTCGGGCGGTTTGTTTCGATCTTCAGCGGCCGAGGGTCGCTTCCGCACCGCACCTGCACCGGACGACGATGCGTTGCCACGTTTCGTCTTCGGAGGCGACCTCGGCGGCCAAGGGTTCTGCCGGCACGTAGAACGGGGCTACGACGTCTTCTCGAAGATGCTCCTGCTCGAGCCCGACGCCTTCGTAGCCAACGGCGACATGATCTACGCCGATGGTATCTGCCCTGCCGAGGGTCCTGAAGGCTGGCCCAACCTCCCCGGCACCTTTCCGTCCGTCGTAGACGTCGAATGGACACTGCCCGAGGTGCGGGAGGTCATCGATGCGCACTGGTCCTACAACCGCGTCGACCCCTACGTACTGGAGTTCCTGGCCGAGGTTCCGGTCTACGTGCAGTGGGACGATCACGAAGTGATCAACGACTTCGGTGCCGGCTGGGACCGCTGGCCCCATCAGCCCGAGAAACCAGGCTATCCAGAGCTTGTCGCCGCCGGACGTGACGCACTCTTCGACTGGAATCCCATCCGCCGCAACTCCGACGAGCCCCATCGCATCTACCGCTCGTTTCGCTGGGGGCGCCACCTCGAGCTGTTCTTGATCGACGCCCGCTCCTACCGCTCCCCCAACGCGATGCCGGACGGGCCCGAGAAGACCCTGCTGGGGCCGGCTCAACGGGAATGGCTGTCGGCTGGGGTCCTCGCTTCCGACGCGACGTGGAAGGTAATCTCTTCCGACGTACCCCTGACGCTGCCGACTGGCTGGCCCGAGCATTACGGCCGCGACGGCTTTGCCGATGGAGTGCTGGGCGAGGGGCGGGAAGGGACACCGGAAGCAACCGGTGCGGAAGACGAGCTCGTCGAGCTACTGGAACGGTTCGACACCGCCGACGTGCAGAACCTCGTCGTGATGGCGACGGACGTGCACTTCGCGATGAGTCTCCGTTGGTCGAAGGACTTCGATGGCGACGGTGACGAGCTGACTGTCCACGAGCTGATCTCAGGACCGCTCAACGCCGTGTCGGTACCTGCCAAGCAACCCGATCCCAGCTTCGGACCCGAGGTTCTCTACTCCGAAGGCGAGCTGTTCAACTTCGCCACTCTGGCGCTACGGCGAACCGAGGCGGGTTCGGTGGACCTGCACTACGCGGTCCATGGTGCCGAGGACGGCTTGGTACGTCCCGGATCGGAGCTCGTCCTGACGAGCTCCGATCCCCGATCCTCAAACCGACCCTAGTCAATTCGAGATCAGGACCGCCGTGACGGCCTCCGCGGAGCACCCTCTGGAAGCGATCTAGTCACAGCTGCCGGGCGATCTCGCCTTTCGCGAGAGATCCACTCTGCGACCGCGGAGACGTGTCCGCGGCCGCTTCGCGATTCAGCCCTCGGTCTTCTCCGGAGCTGGGAACAACAGACTGAGGACGTCGTCGTGCTGGTGACGCCAGCCGCCCCAGCCCGGGGAGTAGTGAGTCACGAGCTCGTGGACATTGGCGTCGGCGTCTCGCAGCAACTGGATGAGCTCCTTCGAGGTCTGCTCGGCTTGCCCGCCATTCGGGAAGTCGTAATCGTTCTTGCTGTAGACCATCACGATCTGGCCTGGCGCTTCGGACTCACCGATCATCTGTTTCAGCTTCGACATGCCCGGGTCGATCTCGTAGAAGCTCTGCGCCGCCGCGGATTGGAATGTATCCGGGTGGTGATACGCGGCATAGACCGCCTGGACTCCGGCAGAACCGGGGCCCATGATCGCGCGCCGGCCATCGAGTCGATAGTGGGCCTCGAGGTGGGGGATCAGCTCCTCGACGAGGAAACGGTTGTAGTCGTCAGCCTGCGGCCCGCCGTACTCAGGGCCCGCGCTACGCGGGACGAATACGGCAACCACAGCCTCCATCTTGTCGCCGATGAGGTTGTCCAGACTGTTCTGGAAACTGCCGGCACGCAGCTGGTTGTCACCGTGATTGACGATCAACAGGGGATAGCTGGCCTCGGGGTCGTTGCCATAGCCTGCCGGACGATAGACCTGGATCTCGCGGCTATTGTCCAGAGCTTCGGAACGGAACGGAAAGCCGTCGACGCGCCCTCTCGGTTGATCATCTGCCGGATCCTCGATGAACGCCGAGGCGTCGAAACCCGGCATGCGGAGCTCCGAGATCGGGCCGAAACCCATGTCGGCCCCCAGCGGGTTTCCGGGATCGGCCTGCGCCTGACCGAAGTCCACCGCGAAGCCGTAGCCATACTGGCCTTTGGGATCTAGCTCGTAGGTGCGGAAGAAGAGGTCCGTACCTCGGAGCCGGAACAAGCCGTCTCCCTGAGGTGAACCGACCCCGACGATTCCCACGTCACTCTCCGCGCCGCGGTAGAGGAAAGTCACCTCTCCGCTTTCATTGACCTGCGGACCGGGGGTGTCGCCGAACTTCTCGTCCACCGCCGCCTGACGCTGTGCCTCGGGCCGCGATTCGACCTCCTTCACCCACGCGCCGAACGCACCGATCAGCCGCTCTGCATCGGGCTCCAGATCGGCCACCTGAGGCGCGGCACCGCGATCGATCCGAAGCGCCGCCATCTGCGACAGATTCCGAACGTAGAAGCGGCCGGCAGCGTACGTCGGAATCGCGTAGTCCCCGTCGTCGAGGGCAGCGATCCGGGTCACTTCCTGGTATCCAGACGGGGATGGTTTCACCAGCACCAGATCGCCGTCGGGGTTGACGATCGCCAAGTGGTCATCGACCATCGACAAGCCGAGTCCGCCCGGTGGCCTCGACCGCCAGACGATCTCGCCCGTCTCGAGACTGGCACAGGTCAGAAAGTTGCCCGTGAAGCCGTAGAAATGGTCTTCGTAGAACACGGGTAGCGCGAAGGTGTTGGCGAAAGCCCGACTCTCCCAAACCTCCTCGACGCCGTCTTCTTTGACGTTGTACAGCTTGGAGTTACGCGCGTACTTCACCAGGAAGGTATCTTCATCCACTGCGGTGGTATGAGCCGATCCCTCCGTTTGGTTGCCTTCCGTGTGTTGATGACGCCAAAGCACTTTGCCGGTAGCCGCATCGATACCGTGAAGCCATCGATCGGTCGAAGCCACCAGCTGCTCCTTGCCAGCGAGCTCTAGCAAGATCGGTGTCTGATAGGTCACCGAATCGTCACCCACGGTCCAAGCTTGCTTGCCACTCTTCCGAGAGTACGCCGTCAGGGTGCGACCCTCACCCCCGGTGGCTACGATCACCAGATCGTCCGCGACGACCGGCGCAGCCGTGTAGCCGTAGTGAGGCACGGTGGAGTTCGATTCGTCGAGGGTGTGGCTCCAGGACACGCTACCGTCCGCGAGGGACAAAGATAGCAATTGACCCTTGGGCCCCAAGGCGTAGATCTGACCGTCGGCCAGCGTCGGGGTCCCCAATGGCCCGTCGTCGGAACCGTCGTGTCCAGCGTATTTCTCGCCCAGCTCGTGGCGCCATAGCTCGCTACCCGAGGCAGCGTCGAACGCCGCGATCACGTCGATGTCGCCGTCCGTGAACATGGTTACGGCCTTGCCGTCCGCTACTGAGATGTTCGAATAGCCGGAGCCGAGAGCTCGCTGCCATTCCAACACGAAGCCGAAATCGCCTTGAGGAATGACGTCTCCGAGCTCTGGGCCGCCTGCTTCGGGGCCACGGAAGAGTGGCCACGTACTGCGCTCCTCAGTGGACGCCGAGGCGGTGGTCGCCCACGTCAGCAGCGCGGCGGCAGCGACGACGAGGAGGTACTTCGAAGGGAGTTGTGTTCTCACGTTGCAATCTCCTGAGCCGAGTCTTGGGAGGGACTTTCGCGGTTTCCATCGGGTACGGCACCACGGATCATAGGTTCGCAGAGCGGCTACCCTTTCCGAGATTCTGACAACTTCTTTGCATGATTCAGGTTCGGTGTGACTCTCCGCCGGGCAACGCCGTTCACGACTCGTCGAGCCGAGACACGATGCCCGAGAGCAGTGGATCGACACGGGCGTATGGAAGTTCCCAACCCCGACCTTCCGCAAGCCCCGCTCGGAGAGCAGCCAAGGCGCCCTCCTCGTCCCCGAGGAGCAACATGGGGAGAGCGGCCGCAGCGGCCGAGCCGCAGTTGGGCTCGCGCTGGGCCAATTCGAGCTTGCGACGCAAATGGGAATCCAGATCCGTCACGCCGAAACGGCTGATCGCAATCCGCTCGGCATCCTCCCGAAGCCCCGAGGCCAGCAGGATCTGGATCATGCAATCCGATGCCGTCGGAGAGTCTGGTTCGATCTCGAAAACCTGGTGGCATGCGTGTCGCGCGTCCTCCAACCTGCCGTTGTAGTACAGCGTCCATCCCAGGTCGATGCGGGCTGCGGAAGATGTCGGGACGAGATCGACGGCCCGCCGGGCCGCGTCTACTGCACGCGCCGAACGGCCTCGAACAGTCTCCAGACTGGCTCGAAGCGACCACAGATCGGCGTCGGCGGGTGCGAGCTCGAGTGCCAGGTCGAGAGCGCTCTCGGCACCGTCCCAATCCCACTCCTCCCAGAGTCTCAGTCTAGCGAGCTGATGCCACGCCTGTGGATCGAACGGATCACGGGTGAGGGCAGCCTCCAAGAAACCCCGAGCCGAGGCAACGTGTTCAGCCCCGGGTTGCGCCAGCTCGATCACCGCCATCGCCACCCAGGGCTTGCTCCACCGAGGTGCGACGGCAGCGGCAGCTCGAAGACTGCTCAGAGCCGACGACATGGCCCTCCGCTCCATGTAGAACCTACCGTCGTGATACATGCGGCGGGCTTCGATCGGAACGAACAGCTTGCTCTCCTCTGCCGAAAGAAACCTCGCATCTCGGGCGTCAGGCCCCGTCTCGGCCGCCCCCCAATACGCGATGGCGCCTCCGAGGACCAAGACTCCGATCGCTGCTACCGTCGCGGCGCGCCACCGCGATCTCGAGGGAGCCGCTCCCGAGCTCTTTCGGCCGAGGTCCGGCAATGCGGCTGATTGCGAGGCCTCGATCCGGGCGACGAAGCGATATCCCCGTCTGGGCACGGTCTCGACGAGCTCCGGGCTACTGGCGGAGTCCCCCAGAGCGAGACGAATCCGTCGAATCGCCTGGTGCAGTGAGCCCTGCCAGTCCAACCAAGCATCGCCCCACAGCTCCGACCGCAGCTCTTCCCTGGTTACCAGCCGTCCGGCCTGATCGACGAGCAGCTGCAGGACCTTCGTGGGGACGGGAGGCAGCTCGACGCGAGTGGCGCCACGAAAGAGCTCCCCGGAGTCCTGATCGAAGAGGTACGAACCGAAACGCACGCGCCGACTCAACGCATCCATACGACGGGATACGAAGGCCCTCGAGCAGGGTTCGTTCAGTGGAGCCGGGCCAACTACGAAATCGGCCTTCTAGCCGAGCTGAAGACCTGCACCCAATAGATCCGATAGACACCGTCCGGATCCTCGCCGACCGCGAGACCCAATCCCATCAGACGAAACGATCGGTGCAGAAGATTGCGTCGGTGCGACGGACTCTCATACCAGCTCTCGAGGACCGAGGCCGTACTCGGCGGTCCTTCTGCCAAGTTCTCCCCCGCACGGCGAACGCGGATCCGCTCGCTACGCAAGCGGTCCATGACATCAGCGCCCTCGGGTGACAAATGACCATAGAAACCACGCCGCAGCATGTCGTCGGCGTAGCGTTGGGCGACTCGGTCCAGATCTCCGTCGGCACCGAGCTCGATCAGGTTCTTAGATGCGCGATACTGATTGGTGAGCTCCAAGACCTGCCTGCGGACGGCTTCGAGGTCGTGAAGAGCCTCGGCTTCCCTGGCCTTGGCGTCATCCTGAGACACCGCGCCCAACAGGAGATAGAACGGTCCTCGACTGGTAGCGCCGCGGGCGAGCGTCACGTCCCGCAAAAGCGGATCGAGCATACGACGCCAGGATTCGGCGTCCATGGCGGGCCATTCCTCGGCCAGGCTTGATTCTGCGGCTCCCACGACGTAGGCAATCACGAATCGCCGGTGTCGATAGCCGCGTTCGCGCAGCCGTACTGCCAGTGCTTCGCTCTCGATCTCGACGCCATCCACCGTACCGGCCTGAGTCACCTCATCGGCCACAGCCTGACCTACGGCCGTGAGGCGTGGATCCGCCCCAAGTGATTTCAATCCCAGCGCCGCTCGGTCGGCGTTCAAACGGTCGATCACCGGGCCAGCAGCGACGGGCTCCGCGGCTCCCAGCATGACGACGGTCACCGAGATCCCAAGGGCCCTCGCCTTCCATCTCTTCGCCCTGCGGCCTGGCTGGTACGCTTTCACTCCGATCAGACTACTCGTACTGGATGAACCCCGGGTTCATGATGCCGTCTGGATCGAACTTCTTCTTGGCGGCCTTGAACTGTTCCCAGGTCTCGTCGCCGAAGTGAGCTCTCCAATCCTCTTCCTTGTCAAAGGTGATGAAGCCGGAGAGATATCGCTTTCCGCCGTAGCCGATGGACAGCTTCGACACCATGTCGAGGTTCTCCAGGGCTTGGTCGAGAAAACGTTCCGGTACGGCCGGCAGAATGCCCCAGCCCATGACGAAATCGCCGCCTGGGTGCTTGAAGAACCGGGCATCGGACGTGTCGCCGCGGGAAGGCCAGAGCAAGATGTGGCCCGCTGGGCCGAGCGCTTGTGGCGGCAGGTTGTCGAGGGCGAACTCGATGAATTCCTGTGCTTTGTCCCAAGGCAACACTGTTTCCATCCAAGGATGGGCCATGTCCCAATTGCCCGAGTTGTGCCAGATCTCGAACACCGGAAGTAGCCGGTTGCAGAATTCCAGCTGCGTGTACTCGTCGCTGCGGAGATGTTTGTAGAAGCCTAGACCCTGAAGCAACGCCTCGTCGTTCGGTTCTTCACCGTCGTCGTATTCGACGGTCAGGAACATCGGATAGGTCCAGTATGCGTAGAGTTGAGCCCCTTCGCGCAGCTTGAGTCCGTCTCCGATCCGCTTCATGAAGATCGGACATGGTGCACAGCGAGACTCCAGCGTGTGGAATCGCGTGTCGTCCGGACCCATCACTTTTTCGGCGTCACGCATGAAGTCGCCGAGGTCGTCGTAGAGCAGGTGATACATGCGAATCTTCTGCTTGCAAGGCCGCAGCTTGGTCTTGGCGCGCGTGATGATGCCGAACTGCGAGAGGCCACAGCGCACGGAGTCGAAGAGCTCGCGATTCTCCGTCCTCGAGCAGGTCACGATGTCGCCAGCGCCCGTGACCACCTCGAGCTCGATGGCGCTGTCGGCCTGGGTGCCGTAGCGATACGAAGCCACCCCGAGGCCCGCCACCGAGGTGGTGCCGGCCACGGTTACCCCCAGGTTGTTGGTCAGTACCGGCGGTACCAAGCCTTGTGGCACCGTGGCGGCAACCAGATCGCGCCAGACCACACCGCCGTCGACGTCGGCATAGAGATTCTCCGCGTCGATGGAGTGAATCGTCCGCATGGCCGACGTGTCGACCACGATACCGCCGTCCGTGGTGGACTGGCCTGTTTGTGTATGTCCTTCGCCCCGCGCCACGACGGGAACACCATGTTTACGGCAGAAGCGCACGACCTCGGCTACTTGCTCGGCATTCTCGCAGCGAGCAACGGCGCCGGGAAACCTGCGCACGACCTTGCCGAAGTCGGTCTCGAATCCAGAACGCACCTGGTGATCCAACAGCAGGCGGTCGCCCAAGGCCGACCTCAGCTCGTCGATGGCTGCGGCGTACCGAGATGAGGATTGTTCGGTGGTAGCTGATGTCATCTACTCGATTCCCTATGGGCTAGGTTGCAGTCTTGGCTCTCTTCCCTTGCACAACCCGCCGCCGAAGACTCTGTGCCGACCTTCGGCCGAGCTGGATCAGTGCGGGACCCGTCAGTTCGGGACTTCGCTGGATTCGGCTGCGATCCCGCGCTCCGCCGTGATCGCCGACTCCAGATCATCATAGGTCGGGAAGAGCGAATCGATCTGGGCGATCGCCAGAAGCTTGCGGATCCTCTCGGATGGAGACACCAGAATGAGCTTGCGATCACGCTCGGAGAATCGACCGAGATAGCCCACCAGCTCGCCGATACCGGTCGAGTCGATGTAGTTGATCTTCGACAAATCCAGGAGTACGTGACCTTCGTCCTTCTCTAGCGAGCGCTCGAGGCTTTGGACCAGGAACTCGGCGCTCTGGCCTAGCTTGATGATGCCCTCGACGTTGAGTAGCACCATACCTTCTACACGACGCTTGTCGATGATCACGGTCGACTCCGTTGGCGGCCGAGCGCGGCCACGGCTAGGGGGTGCGAAAAGTCTCTTGCCGGAGCGCAAACTCTAGCATAGCGACGCATCGGCACCGGCCTGACGAGCCCACCTGCGCCCCAGTCTCTCCGCGCTATTTCTTCCGCTTCTTCTTCCGTTTCTTACCCGACTTGTGTTCTGCCTTGTGGCGCTTCAGGAGAACCTTGAACTCGGCTTTGCCGAGGCGGGCCATCAATGGGCAGTTGCTGCAAGCCTTGCCTTTGTGGCGGTACTTCTTGCAGCACTTCTTCTTGAGAGTCTTCGGCATCAGGCTTCGAAGTCGAGCCCCCCACGGATGCAAGACACCGCAAAGCACTCACATTCGGTCCCGACGACGGGCTCGTGGGAGCTTCCGGAGGGATAGTGCCGCAGATCGCCGGGCCGGAGCCATCCAAAGTCGTCGTAGGAGCTGCCGGACAGGATCAGCAAGTGCTCACCACCCAGGTGTCGATGCGACGGGAAAGCCTCCCCCCGGGGGCGTGCGGACGAGATAGAACTCCATCTCCTCCTCCGGATCGGCCTGCACTCGCACCACTCGACTGGTGCTGTCCCCAACTCTCCGCCACTCTCGATCCGTCGCGGCAATCTCGATCTCTCGACGTACCGTCTCGGGCAACGGCATCTCCGGCCAGAATGGCCGCACCGTCTCCTCGCGCAGGCGTCCTTCGAGGCGGCTCCACAGCTCGGCCGACAGCTGCGATACTTCCCGGGTGGTCTGCCCAACCTGCGTGTCCTCGGGTTTGGAGTCTGACGAGGCGCCCTGCGCCATCAGCCACGCACCACCGAAACTCGCTTCGTCCGCAACCAGACCGCGGCACAGCGGACAGAGCTCCAGATGAGCCTCCACCACCCAGCGCTCATACGGGTGAAGCTGTCCCGCCACATAGTCCGCTATCAAGTCGGCAGAGGGATGCATCGTGGGCTGCTGAGCCGCGTGCGAGGGTTTCAAGACGTTCCCCCCCAAGCATTGGGTCAGCTTGCGCAACGCCGATCGCAGCCTGGACTTGAGAGTACCGAGGGGCACCTCTAGCTGCTCCGCTGCCTGATCGTAGGTGAAGCCGCCGAAGTAGATCATGCGCAAGGCCGCCTGCTCGCCCGGCCGGAGGTCTTCCACCACTGCTTCCAAGGACAGGCGAAGGGTGCGGTCGGGAGTGAAATGTGGCGAATCGATCTCCAGGAGCTCGACCTCCGGCGGGCCGCTACGTCGAAACTGATCGTAGACCTTGTTGCGGCAGATCGTGAACAGCCAGCCGCCGACGTCACCGCGCAACGGATCGAAGGTGCCGGCCTTGCGCCAGACCGCGAGGAATACCTCCTGGAAGAGATCCTCCGGCAGCTGCCCTCGACAGAGCTGGCGGAGGGCTGCGGCCACTTTCTCCGAGTGGCGCTCATAGAACCGCCGAAACGCCTCGCGATCGCCGCCAACAACATGCCGTCCTCGTCGTGGCGACGAAAGTAATCCACCACGTCGGCTGTGCACGGGATCGGCAAATCCCCAGTCGATGTGTCGTGTCTCTGTGCTGCCACCTGCATAGTGTATCGATCCGAAGCGGCGGTTCACCGCCGAATCACACCTCCCTTACTCCAGGCCTACGCAAAATGATCTGCTATCGGATGATGTCGATGGCGGAGATCTCCGGGCCGGCTCAGAGCCTCGAGATGCTCGAGGCTCTTGCCGGCCGGCGGAACGTCGAGAAGCCAGCGAGCGCACCACAGATCACCATGCTGTGTTGGCGACCAGCCCGTTCGCGCAGTTGGTCTGGTACGTCACTCTCCCGGGGCCGGAAATCCCCGATCGCGCATCAGGGCGTCGATCTCGGCATCGCGACCGCGGAACGCACGGTACGCGTCGGCAGGGTCGACGGAATTGCGCGGAGCGAAGAGATGCTTCACCAGCTTGGCGGCCCACTCCTCGTCGTAGAAGCCACCCTCGGATTGGGCAAAGGCTTCGGCGGCGTCCGAGGTCAGGACGTCGGCCCACAGGTAGCCGTAGTAGCCAGCGGAGTATCCTTCGCCCGAAAACACATGTCCGAAGTGAGGCGAGCGATGGCGCATGACGATCTCGGCGGGTAGGCCGAGGCGTTCCAGTGTTTCCTGCTCGAAAGAGTCTGGATCGATGCCGGTCGGATCTGTGGTGTGGTACTCCATATCGACGAGTGCCGAGGCCAGATATTCCGTGGTGGCGAACCCTTGGTTGAAGGTCGCGGCCTTCTTGATCTTCGCCACGAGCTCCGCGGGCATGGGCTCCCCGGTCTGGTGATGGACCAAGAAGCCCTCGATCACCGGATCGGTGAGCAGCCAGCGTTCCAGCAGCTGGGATTGAAACTCCGTGTAGTCGCGGACGCCACCGCCCAAGGTCGGATAAACGACATTCGACGACAGGAAGTGCAGGGCGTGCCCGAACTCGTGGAAGAAGGTCTCGGCGTCACTCCACGACACCAGCACCGGAGCACCCGGCGCGCCCTGGATGAAATTGGAGTTGTTGGTGGCGAGCACGGTCTTCTCGCCGTCGAACGACTCGTAGCCCCTCAGCTGATTCGCCCAAGCCCCGGAGCGTTTGCCGGTGCGAGCAAAGGGATCGAGATACCAGAGTCCGACGTGCTTGCCAGACTGGACATCTGTCACTTCCCACACCCCGACATCCGGGTGGTAGACCGGCACCGAGCCCTCGGGAACCGGTTCGAAACGAAAACCGAATAGCTTGCCAGCAACGAAGAACATGGCTTCCCGCAGCTTGTCGAGCTGCAGATACTGCTTCACTTCGTCCGAATCGAGGTCGTATCGTGCTTTGCGCACCTTCTCGGCGTAGTAGCGATAGTCCCAGGGCTGGATCTCGATGCCGGCACCCTCGCCATCGGCGATGGCCTGCATGTCTGCCACCTCCTCGGCGACGCGCAGAAGCGCGGCATCCCAGACCTTGCGCATGAGAGCCAGAGCCTGCTCCGGCCTCTTGGCCATGCGGTTCTCCAGGCGCCATTGAGCGTAGTTGTCGTAGCCAAGAAGCGACACGCGCTCGTCGCGTAGCTGCAGGATCTCGGCGATGATCGCGTTGTTGTCGTGTTCGTCGCCGTTGTCTCCACGGCTGTAGTACGTACGCCAGACCTGCTCTCGCAGAGCTCGCTCGTCGGAGTAGGTCAGAAACGGATCCATGGACGAGCGCGTGTTGAGGACGGCGAGCTTGCCTTCGTGGCCCCGCTGCTCTGCGGCGGACCTCGCCGCGGCCTTGAACGACTCGGGTAGACCAGCGGCCTGAGACTCTTCGATGTAGAGGACGTAGCCTTCCTCGTCGGCCAGCACGTTGTTGGCGAACTGCGTATGCGATCGAGCCAGTCGAAGATTGATCTCGGCATACCGCTCTTTCGCCTCTCCCTGCAGCGTGGCTCCGTTGCGAGCGAACCGGTCGTACACCAACTGCACGAGGCGCTGTTGATCCGGGCGGAGCGCCTTGACCTCATCGCTGCCATGGACGGCGGCGACGCGTTCGAAGAGCTGCTCGTTTTGAATGATGCGGCTGTTGAACTGCGAAAGGCGCGGTGCCAACTCAGCCTGGATCTCACGGAATTCCGGCGTCGACAGGTTGCCGCTCCAGATGCCGAAAAAGCTCAGAGCCCTGCTCAACGGATCCCCCGAGCGCTCCAGTGCGACGATGGTGTTGTCGAACGTCGGCGGCTCGGTGTGTCGGGCGATCGCTTCGATCTCCGCGAGTTGCAGTGCCATCCCCTTTTCCACCGCCGACGCCAAGTCCGCGAGATCCATCCGGTCGAAATGGGGGACGCCACCGTAAGGCCCATCCCATTCACGCAACAGCGGATTCTTCGGAATCTCTCCTTTCTCGAAATCCATGGCTCCGATCGCGCCCTGCCCCGCCTCCTTCTCGGTCACAGTCTCCAGACTCGGGGGAGACGTTTCGAAGTTCTCGCTCTGGATGAGCTCGGAAGGTGTAGTGGTCATGGACTCGCTCTCGGGCATCTCGGTTCGGGTAGTCGGTTGCGTGGATTGGCCGGCACAAGCGGTGAGAAGAGCCAGAAGGGCCAGAGCCATCCATAGTCGGACGGGGAAAGGCATGTTCGTCTCCGGACAGAGTTCGGTGGGACCGACATCGCGGCGCGCCGGGCGCTCGTCGAAGCAAAAACTTATCAGGCCATCACTCAAGCGGCCTCGAGGCTGGTGGTCGCGTCTTCGCGGCCGCGGAAACACGAGCGATAGCTGAGAAACCAAGCCGTGAAGGCGCCAAAGTAGATCGTGCTTCCAGCCACCGTTGCCCATATCGTCGCTTCCCCCGGCGGTCCAAGAATCTGGCAAAGGCCGACGGCCGACAAAGCTACCGCTGCCAAACGAAGAGGTTCGGAAAGCAGAACCCAGCTACGGGCCTCGAACATGCCACCGAGATCGGCACAGGACCAGACGATGAGCAATCCGATACCGACCTGTTGCCAGACCGACAGCCGGTCTCCTAGAAAGAGGAGCCCCACGGTCAACAGGTTGGTGAAGACGAACTGGGCCATGATGTAGGACACCAGGCCTCGCGGCGCACGGGCGTCATATTTTCCCGCTGCACCGTGACTCAGTGGCGATACCTCCGGCCGGGCGCCAGGGCCCTCCGGGGCCCACTCGGGTTTCCATGCCGGAGGCATGAACCAAACCTTCAGGCGCTCCCGCCAGTTGGGCGCTCGGCGCGCCAAGTGGGCCAGATCGGAGTAGTAGTGGACGTTGGCCCACAGCGGATTCCAGCTGGCGAGCGGCTTGGTGATGCCGTAGGTAGGTTCTTCTTCCTCGGGCTGAAACGAGCCGTAGAGACGGTCCCAGACGATCAAAGTACCAGCGTAGTTCTTGTCGAGGTACTTCTCGTCGCAACCGTGATGTACCCGATGATGCGACGGAGTGTTGAAGATCCATTCGGAGGGTCCGAGCCGGTCGATGAGTCGTGTGTGAATCCAGAACTGATAGAGCGTGTTGAAGCTGGAACACGCGAGGAACATCAGCGGATTGAAGCCGAGCCAAGCAAGAGGTAGATAGAAGACCCAGCTGAAGAGGGGCTGGAAAGCGCCCTGCCTCAAGGCTACGGCCAGATTGAATTCCTCCGAGCTGTGATGAACGATGTGGGCACCCCAAGGCAGATTCGACTCGTGGCTGATGCGATGAAACCAGTAGTACTGGTGATCTACCAGGAGGAAGCAGGCCACCCACGCCCACCCTGTGGCAGGAATCTCCGCCAACCGGATGGTCTGGAACAGCAGCACGTAGACGCCGAAGACCACGGTCTTGGTGAAAACGCCGAGCGTTTGCTGCAGGATGCCGGTGTGCAGGTCGGAGAGAGAGTCGTTCAGCCGGTAGACCTTCCGACGCTGCCAGCGGGCGATCAGCCACTCGACGCCGATCAGAGCAAAGAAAACCGGTATGGCGAGTGCGATGTAGTTGACACCGGTCATGACTCCCGAATCTTAGACGACCCGTGCCCTATCGGACCCAGAGTACTGTCGCCGGCGTCGATGAATAGACCGCAACCGCACCCCGATCACTCCTCTCGCAGAATCTCCACAGGGCTGCAGAACGCGGCCCGACGAGCTGGGATCCCGGCCGCCACCAACACGATGAGCCCGTAGACTGCGACGGCTCCGCCAAAGACCCGCGGATCGTGGGCCTCGGAGCCTCCAAGGAAAATGCCGAGAAGCGGTGCGATCAGGTACATGGCCCCGAGCCCCAACAGGATTCCCGGGAGGACCAGCAGAAGTCCCTTGCGCAAGACTCCGAGAAGGACCCGGCGGGTACCCGCACCGAGGGCCAGGCGCAGCGCAAATTCGGGCAGCCGACGGCGCACATCGAACGACACGAGTCCATAGAGTCCGATGGTGACGACCACGACGGCTCCGAGACCACCGAGTAACGCGAGAGTGCCCAGGGTCTCCATGAACTGACGCACGTAGGCCAAGATCTCTCGCATCGACTGGATCTCGCCGATCGGGACGTCAGCCGCGGCACCATATGCGGCCTTCTCCAGCGCCGCGCCGGCCGGAGCACGCTGGTCTCCGAAGCGGACCGAGAGGTAGACCTGATCGGGATCGTAAAACCCGAGAGGCACATAGACGGCGTCGCGCCTCCTGCCGTGGTCACGGTCGTAGATGACGAGGTTCGAGACCACGCCCACGATACGAGCGCTACGCGCCTCGCCCCCGCCGTGTAGGTCGATCATCGAGCCGACCGCGGGCTCGCCGTCCAGACGGTTCTGCACGAAGTCTCGGCTCACGACGGCGACGGCCTCGGAGCTCTCCGCCGCGAGAAATCCACGGCCCTCCAACATCTCGAGCTGGTACACGTCGAAGAACCCCGGCGAGGCAGCCGCCACGGCCACCGGCCGAACGTGCTCCTCGAGCGGACGACCTGCCCGGGTCACCTTGCGGAAAGGCGAGTAGAGGCCGGGAAGCGCGGAGCTCAGAGAAGCCCGCCGCACGGACGGGTCCTCCGCCAACCGGCTCAGGAGCGCCTGCCGATAGGACCGGCGTGGCTCCGCGGATTCGAATCGTGTGCCTTCGAAGCTGACCGACGTCCACAGCACCTCATCCACCGGGAAGCCCTCCGAGACCCTACGGCTCTCGAGGAGGCCCAAACCCATCAGCACCGACGCGATGACCCCGATGCAAGAAAAAGCTACCTGGCCGGTCATCAGCGTCCACGACACCCAGGTCCTCCGGGTATGGCGCCCCGACTTGGTTTCTTGTTTCAGCGGTTCGGCCAGGTCACGGCGCAAAGCCTGCAGCGCAGGCAGCGTGCCGGAAACAAGGGCCGTGGCGATGGCCAGCCCCGCAGCCAAGAACAGAGCCGACGGATCGAGCTCCACCCGCATCCAGAAATAACCCCAGTGGTCTGCCAGCGTTCCCTCGACGAAGGCGACGATACCCGCGGCGACGCAGGCACCCAAGACCACCCCCAGGGTCGCTACCAACAACGCCTCCGTGAAGATCTGGAGGACGATCTGGCCTGGAGCCGCGCCCACCGCCTGATGTACCGACAGGCTGCGCGCCCGCGCCGCCGAACGCTCCAAGAACAGGTTCGAGACGTTGGAGCAGGACACCAGCACCAAAGCCAGAACCATGAGCAGGAGACCGAACAACATGGTGACTTCGCCGCCCTCCCCGCGTTTCTCGGTGAATCCGTGTACATAGGCGACTGCGGTGCTCTCACCACCCGACGCCCCGAGCCGGCGTGCCGTCAAGATGGCGGTCAGCTCCTCCCCCGCCCGCACCCGCGTAGTGCCGTCTTTCAGCCGTCCAAAGACCTCGAGTCCGCTCCACTCGGGATCATCGGCTCGACGCACTTGCCACAGATCGTGGTGAAAGGGGAATCGGAATCCCGGAGGCATGACTCCAGCGACCGTGTGCTGAACGTCGGCGACTCGTAGCGTGATGCCCAGGACGTCGTCACGACCGCCGAGCCAGTCGCGCCACAGCCGATGACTGATCAAGACCGAGGTCTGATCGGCGGGCAACCGACCGATCTGTGGTTGGACCCTCAGAAGCTCGAGCCCCTCGCGGGTGATCGCCACTCCCTGAGCCAGGCGAGTGGCACGCCCCGAGGTCATCACGGCAGATCTGAAAGTTGTGAACGCTCCGAGCGTTTCGAGGGTCTGGCCGTCGCGACGCCAGGCTTCGAGATCAGCCGTGGAGATGGCGGATCGGCCGTGTTCCGGGTCTTCGAGCCGAACCTGGTGCACCTGCTCGCCATCCGGGACCGGGATAGGCGCTTGAAAGCCTCTCTGTACTGAATAGATGGCGATCGCAGCACCGAAGCCGATTGCCAATGTCAGCGCCGCATAGAGCATCGAGCCCGGAGCGCGCTGCATCTGCCGGAGTGCCAGACGGAAGGCCAGCTGAGGATGCAGTGCACCGAGCCGGAAGCCGTCTGGCTCCATGGTCGAATCGTCTACAGATGGCTGGTTCATCGTTCGGTATGGTGCCGGAGTTCTACTCTCGGCATCTCCTTCGATCCGTCTCACTGTACTCGTCCTGTCGTCTAACGAGCTCGCACGCCTTCTCTTTCATCGGACCTCGGGAACCCATCGCACCAGCATCGCTACCTATCGAACCACGAATGCGATGCGACATGGGGATCGGCTTCCAAATACCCCGAAGCCTCGGCGCCGACGATTCCCTGAGACTCGACGGTCAACGAGCCGGACTGAAGCTCGCTCCCCGGCCGTTGGTCTCTACCGACGCAGAGGATCCGAGCGGCAGCAACAAGTCGATGCAGGTTCCCCGTCCCGGTTTCGAACGCAGACGGACTCCACCGTCATGGCTGCGCGCGGTACCCATAACCGATGCGAGCCCGAGACCGCGGCCGACGAACTTGGTCGAATAGAACGGGTCGAATACCTTTTCCAAGGTGGCCTCGTCCATGCCACAGCCGTCGTCGAGTACCCGCACACTGGCGTACCGCCCCGTGGGTAACGGCTCTCCCACCCAACCGCCTCCCGAGAGCACACCGATTCCGGCGTCGGGGTCGAGATGAACCAGGCGGGTCGAAACGACGATCTCACCGTCACCTTCGAGTGCTTCCGCTGCATTGGCGATCAGGTGGATCAGAGCCTGGTTGAGCGCGGCAACACCTACTGGTATGGGTGGCAGCGGCTCCAGATCCACCAACAGCTGAGCACTTGCAGGTAGCGCGGCGCGTCTCGATCTCACGACGTCGCGCACCAGCTCCGAGAGGTCGATGGGCTCAGGATGGAAATCCTGCTTTCCGGTGCAGGCCAGCATCTGACTGCACAGCTCCGAGGCACGCACCGCTTGGTCGCGAACCGCCTCGAGACGGCTACTCAATCGCGACCCGCGACTGATCTCCGCGAGCATCATCTCGGAGTGGGCCAGGATCCCGACCAACAGGTTGTTGAAGTCGTGGGCGACGCCCCCGGCCATCATTCCCAGACTTTCCATCTTCTGCGCTTGGAAGAGACGACGCTCGAGGCGCCGTCGCTCATCGGAGGCCAGGGTCTGAGCGAAAATGCCCGCCACCTCCGTCACAAAGGCGATCTCCGCCGCTTGCCAGGGACGAGAAGCTCCGACGACCTCCGCGACCAACACGCCGACGACCCGGCCGCCGACGCGTACCGGACCCTGGAGCAGCGATGCAACCCTTCGGGGCCGCATCCGAATGGCCAGCTCCACGGTCCTTCGATCGTCGAGCACGTCCGCGACGTCGAGGACCTTGCCCTCCCTCACCGCAGCGAAATAAGCCGGACATTCCTCGTCTCGGAGCACTTCCCCCGACTGATGACGTCCGCTGATCGGGTCGTACTCGTCAAT
>JALCBJ010000047.1:0-3181 GCA_028066595.1 Thermoanaerobaculia bacterium | reverse complement strand
CAGTGCAGCTCGCGTCCATCTCGGCGCAGGAGCCAAACCCCCACACGATCGACCACCACGAGATTCTCCCCTACTTGCTCGGCGAGGAGTCCCGCGACTTCTTCCACCTGACCGGCAACGACCGACTCATCTGTAGCCAGTTCGGCAGCGAGACTCTGGACCCGTTGCTCTGCCGTCTGGTCGCGCAGAACCGAGACGACGCCGACCACTTCACCCGAGTCCTCCTTGCACGGCAAGAACTGCCAGTGGACGTAGCACGACGGCGAGCCCGGTAGGTCGATCCAGCGCTGCATGCTGATCGTCTCGCCGGCGAACGACCGATCCAGGTTCGGCTGCACCGCAGAGAGGAAGATGTCCTTTCCCAGGATCTCGGAAAGGGCCGTTCCCACCAGATCCGTCGATTCGACCTCACGCCCGCGAAGTGTCTTGGCCCGCCGATTCGCTGCTCGGACGAAGGACGGATTCACCGCTCGAACGATGCCGCCACGATCGACATAGGCCATCTGATCCGTGGAAGTCGCCACCATCGCGGCGAACAGACGGCTCGTATCTTGCGGCGCGACGTGGTCGGCCGGCCCGGTGAAAGCGGTGGCAGGGTAGGCCTTGGGACCCATTCGATCCGTTAGGTCTCGCTAGAGGGCAGCGTTCGCTGTCGAAGATGGCGTTCGCTCGCTTGCAGAGCAGCAAATCCGAGAAGATGAGTATACCCTCGGGCAGGAGATCGTGAACAGGACATGAGTAGAACCCGGAGTCGCCCGGCCTGGACCCGGAAACGCTGCGATGGGAGACCGTCGGCTACCTCGCCTTTGGGGCCCATCGGGACGCCTCCGAAGACACTCCCGGCAGGTCGAGGTCTGGACGACCACCTACGAGCAGATCCTCGGCGGAGAGCAACCGCTGTACAGATTCGTCGAGACCACCGGCCTCCGGCCGGTGCGCGATGCCCTCCGTGGCGCCGACCGGAATCGCTTCGAATCGGAGTTCCGCAAGAGACTCGTCACGTTCTATCCTCAGGAAACCAACGGCACGACACTCTTCCGGTTCCGGCGCCTCTTCATCGTCGCGACGAAGAACGGAGCCAACCCAGCCTGACCGCCTGGCGCAGACCGATGTAACACTCTCGAGAGACACTCGTACATACTGTACATGTCTGACATGTACAGATAGTCAGAACGACCGAATGTTCGAGGCCTGCCACTCGTACGCTCCGAACTTGATCGCTCTACCCCCTCCACAACCGACCGGGAGATTCCTGGATGCAATCTACGACCCTGTCCCGCCGGGGACGCTCTACCAAGATCCCTACCGTCGAGTTGGCTCTGGCGGCCTTCCTCCTGAGCCTCGTTCTTGTTCCGGCGTCCGCATTCGCGGATGCGACGGCGCCGCAAGCCCCTGCAGAAGCTGCGTCGGCGGAACCCCTGTCCTACCTCGACCGGCTTCCGCAGCTGGTCGACCGGCAGCTCTTCTTCGGCGATCCGGAGATCACCGGCTCTCAGATCTCGCCGGACGGCAAGTACCTGACGTTCATCAAACCCTACAAGGACGTGCAGAACGTCTGGATCAAGACCCTCGACGAACCATGGGACGCAGCCCGTCCCGTGACTGCCGACGAACGTCCGGTGCCCGGCTACTTCTGGAGTGAGGACTCCAAGTGGCTGCTCTATGTGCAGGACAAGGGAGGCAACGAAGACTTCCACGTCTATGCGGTCGATCCGTCCGCCGGGCCCGAAGAAGCCACCGGCGTGCCTCCGGCACGCGACCTGACGCCGCTCGAGGGCGTACGGGCCTTCATCTACTCTGTGCCTGAGGCGACGCCGGGCCAGATCCTCATCGGATTGAACGATCGCGACCCTGCCCTACACGACGTCTATCGACTCGACCTCGCCACCGGGGAGCGCGAGCTGTTGATCGAGAACGACTCGAACGTCGCCGGTTGGGTCACCGATCTCGACGGCAACGTTCGCCTGGCGGTTCGTCAGACGCCCGATGGCGGCACCGAGACGGTGAAAGTACAAGACGGCAAACTGGGCGATGTCATCTACTCCTGCAACTGGCAAGAGACGTGTGCACCGAACCGGTTTCACAAGGACGGCAAGCATGTCTACTTCATCAGCAACAAGGGTGACGATGTCGATCTCTCCCGTCTCTATCTGATGGACGCGGAGACGGGCGAGACGAAGTTCCTGGAATCGGATCCGGAGAACGAGGTCGACCTCGGCGGCGCCATCTTCTCGGACGAGACAGAGGAGCTCATCGGCACCGTCTACGTCGGTGATCGCACGCGGACGTACCCGAAGACGCAAGAGTTGAAGGATGCTCTGGCGTTCCTGGAGAAAGAGCTTCCCGACGGCGAGATCAGCTTCTCCCCGCAAACCAACGACGACCGGCTGGTCAAGGTCGTCGTCTCCCGCGATGTCGATCCGGGAACGGTCTACCTCTACGACTGGGAGAAAGGGACTGTCGAGAAGCTCTACGAGAGCCGTCCGGAGCTTCCTTCCGAGAATCTCGCACCCATGCAGGCCATCCGATACACGGCTCGTGACGGTCTGACCATCCCGGCCTACCTCACCACGCCCAAGGGTGCACCCGCGAAGAACCTCGCCACGGTCGTGCTGCCCCACGGAGGACCCTGGTCGCGAAACAGCTGGGGCTACAGCTCGATTCCCCAGTTCCTCGCCAACCGCGGGTACGCCGTACTGTCGCCCAACTTCCGCTCGTCTTCTGGCTTCG
Organism: Thermoanaerobaculia bacterium; assembly: GCA_028066595.1. GTDB lineage: Bacteria > Acidobacteriota > Thermoanaerobaculia > Multivoradales > J023 > JAUIJL01. The sequence goes on along the minus strand of JALCBJ010000047.1, from coordinate 451 downwards.
GCAAGAAGTTCCTCAACGCCGGCAACAAGGAATGGGGCCGAGCCATGCAGCACGACATCAGTGATGGCGTGAAGTACCTGGTGGACCAGGGCATCGCCGACCCGGACCGCGTTTGCATCATGGGCGGCTCCTACGGTGGCTATGCCACCCTGGCAGGCCTCACGTTCACTCCGGAGCTCTACGCATGCGGAGTCGACATCGTCGGCCCGTCGAACTTGATCACGCTCTACAACTCTCTCCCAGCCTATTGGGGTCCCATCGTCAGGATCTTCGCCTTGCGCATGGGTGATCCCGAGATCGACGAGGAACGCGAGATGCTCGTCGACCGCTCGCCGCTGACCCACGTAGAACGGATCGAGGATCCGCTGCTGGTGATCCAGGGCGCCAACGACCCACGGGTCAAGAAAGCCGAAGCCGACCAGATCGTCATCGCCATGCGCGAAAAGGGTCT
>JALCBJ010000185.1 GCA_028066595.1 Thermoanaerobaculia bacterium | reverse complement strand
GCAGCAAGGCGAAGCGTCACCTGGCAAATGGCGGCGTTTCTGGATGCGATCTAGAAGAAGCGCTCCGAGTATCGACGCTGATCTCACGATCGGTCAGTCGAGAAACTGCGCGGCGCGGCGCGACGCAGGATGTTCCGCTCCACGGGAGGCGCTCAGTTGCGCGTGAGCCGTCAGCAGCATCGGCTCTCCTTCGGAACGAAAGCCTAGCTCGATGAGCGCTGCTCCTAGCGCGGCTCTAGCCTCGGCATGGCGCCAATGACCGCCCGGAAGGACCGTCTCAGCCAGTTCCACGGCGTCTTGCAGTATCTCGACCGCTTCCGATCGTCTCTCCTGGGTAAGGAGGACCCAGCCGAGGCTCGTTTGGCTGCGGACGACGTTGGGGTGATCCGGAGGCAAGGACTCGCGCTGCATTCGTAACGCGTCTCGGAAGTCCTGCTCGGCTTCTTCGACGGCTCCCAGGGCGTGCTGGATCGCGCCACGCTCGATCAGCATCGAGGCAAACGGGCCCGTCTTCTCCGACCCCTCCGCGACACGGATCGCCTCCTCGACCAGAGGCATCGCCTCACGATTCAGACCTTGAAGACGTAACGCGCTGGCATGGCGCCAAAGGTTGAAAGAAAAGAACTCGTGCTCGGTTCCTACGGACTCCGCGAGTAGCACCTGCGCTTGCTCGAAAAGAGGCATGGCTTCCGAGAAGTGCCCGCCCTCCGCCAGATCGCTCGCCAGGCTGTCGATCGTGGTCGCGTAGTAGGGACTCTGTTCCCCCATGTTCTCGCGCACCGAGGCCAATACCTCCCGATGAAGCGTCGCCGCCTCTTCGAACTCGCCGAGGGCGTTCAGCAGATTTGCGAGATTGTGGAGCTTGATGGCGAGACGTGGATGTCCATCCCCCCGCATGCGGCGTTCCATCGCCACTCCCTCGCGATACAGCACTTCCGCCTCCAGCCAGTCGCCTTTTCGAAACAGCACGCCCGCCAGATTGACCAACTCCGTCGCGATGTCTAGGTGTTCCACGCCCAGGAGCTCGCGTTTGATGGCAAGGGCCTCCTGAAGACTCGCCTCCGCGGCGGAGTAGTCCCCGGAGGCTTTGAGGGCGTTGCCGAGGTTGTTGAGGAGGTCAGCAACCTCCCTGGAGTCATGGCCGAAGTGCCGACGTGCCGTTTCCAAGGCTCGACGCCCTAGAGGGATCGCGCGCTCCAGATCCCCTTGGTTCTTCAAAGATTCTGCCAAGCTACTCAGGGTTGCCACCTCGATCGAGGGGTTCTCAATGTCATGGCGTTCCATCAAAGAGAGGGACTCTCGAAGCGCGGTCTCGGCCGTGGCCCATGCTCCTCTGGAGTTGCGAAGTCGGCCGAGAAGGAAAAGGAGGTCGGCCTCTGCCGAGTGTTTGCCAGACAGCTTCCTCGCCAGCTCGAGTGCCCGCTCGAGGAGCATCTCGGCCTGTTCATATTCACCCAGCGCCAACGACACGCGACCCAAAGCCTCGAGCATCTCCAATTGAACTTCGGGTTGCTCCCCGAGCTCGGCATCGAGCCTCTCGATCCCCCGTGTGACGAGATCCTTTGCTGTCACTTCCTCACCGAGGGCCCTCGCTGGATCGGCGGCTTGAAAAAGACCAACGAGATACTCCTGCGTGACCACGAGCTTCTGCGCTTCCAATTGTGCACGGTCCCGCTCGCGCGCTGCGGTCGTCGCCTGCCAGGCGGTACCGGTCAGCCCCAGGACGAGTGCGAGCATGGCGCCGAGCTCGACCCGATTGCGCCCGACGTATTTCCGAGCTCGGTAGGTCCACCCCGCTCGATGGGCACGCACCGGCCGGCCGGAACGAAAACGTTGGAGGTCTTCCGCCAGGGCTTCGACCGACTGGTAGCGACGCGCGGTGTCCTTGGCCAGTGCCTTCAGGATCACGTTGTCCAGATCGCCGCGGAGCCGCCTGGCGAATCGGGAAGTCTGAACTTCTTGGCTCTCGCCTCGAAGGACCGCGAGAGAGGGTGGAAGGGGATCCGTCTCACATACCGCCCGTCGAACCTCTTCGGGCGTCGTCAACGGCGTCGCATAAGGAGAGCGTCCGACCAGGAGCTCGTAGAGGAGCAAACCCAAGGCGAAGACGTCGGAGGTCACGGTGACCACCTCGCCGCGAATCTGCTCGGGCGAAGCGTACTCGGGCGTCAACGCCCGGGCACCATGAGAGGTGAGCCCGGCCGCGGCAACCGCACCCGTGTCGGGATCTAGCAGCTTCGCGATGCCGAAATCCACCAGCTTGACGACCCCGTCCGCCGTCACCAACACATTGGATGGTTTGAGGTCACGATGCACGACAAGTTGTCCGTGGGCATATTGCACGGCGCGGCAGATCGTGGCGAACAAGTCCAGGCGGCCTTCCAGACCGAGACCGACCCGTTTGCAGTACCGAGTGATCGGCTCGGCCTCGACATACTCCATGGCAAAGTACGGCTGGCCATCCGAGGTCAATCCTCCATCGAGAAGACGGGCGATACCCGGATGGTCGAGGCGCGCCAAGATCTGACGTTCGTGGAGGAAACGAGCCAGGATGGCCTCGGAGTCCATCCCCCGCTTCACCAATTTCAACGCCACGCGCTGCTCGAAGCCGCCTTCGGCACGCTCCGCAAGGTATACGACGCCCATTCCTCCACGACCCAACTCGCGAACGATTCGATAGGGGCCGATCTGAACAGGGAGGGGACCCCGTGCCTGCGCCTGGATCAGCTTCTCTGCTTTCGCAGCGTCCAACTCGGAATCGAGGGGGCCCGAACCGGCATGGGCGGCGAGCAACGAGCTCGCCTCGGCCGCCTCCAACGGCGCGTCGATCGCGGCAGCTGCCAGGAACGCCCGGCGTTGCTCCGGAGAAATGTCGAGCGCTTCGGAAAACAGCTCGCTGACTCGTTCGGTATCGGCTTTGGGTTGAGGAGATCGGCTCATGGACGCCTTCCAAGGCATCGTGTCGAGGGAGGTCGCGAGCGTACTCGTCACTCGTGCCTGACCGCAAGGTGATGTCTTTCGAACTGGAACTGCGCCCGGAGCGCTCACGCGGCGTCTCGTCGCCGATCAGGGTGCAGGCTGGGACTGCTCGCCCGCGCCGAGCTCGCGGTTCAGCCAGGCTCGGGCCAGCGCCCAGTCGCGATCGACCGTGCGCGGCGCGATCTCCAGCAACTCCGCGGTCTGGTCGACGTCGAGACCGCCGAAGAACCTGCACTCTACGACCTTTGCCGGCCGCGGGTGTTCCAGCTCCAGGCGAGAAAGGGCCGAGTCGAGATCGAGAATCTCGGCGGCGAATCCGTCGATACCGATCTGATCTTCCTCGAGGGTCAGAGGGCGCTCGCCGCCACCGCGTTTGTGCCGGTTGCGACGCCGAGCCGCATCCACCAGCACCTGCCTCATTGCCTGGGCCGCCGCGCCGAAGAAATATGTCCGGCCCCGGCGGGTGACAGAGGTACCGTCGACCAGCTTGAAATAGGCCTCGTGCACCAAGCCCGTCGTATCGAGCGTGGCGTTGTTCCCTTCCCGAGCCAGTTGAGCGTGCGCCATCCGACGAAGCTCATCGTAGACCAGGGGTACCAGCAGATCGAGCTTCTCGCTCGAGTGTCCGCCAGCTGTCGCGAGCAGCTCGGTGATCGCATCTCGATTGGGTGTCGTCATTGACCTCCGCCTGGGAGCAAGGGTACTCGCAGCCTTCCGCTCCTCGCAAGAGGCCGAGACGTGACCGGCACTGCAGATTCGTCCGGTTGGCGCCCCGCTCGCCCTTTCGGCGCAGGTGATGAAGGCGGGCAATGCATGGATTCCTATCGCACTGCCGCCGAGATGTGTACGAAAGGAACCAAGACATGCTGCTGCCCTTCCGCAAGAGCCTTCGACTGGGCATCCAGGCCGCACTCGTGGCCTGGATCGTCCCGGCCCAAGCCGAGACGCCGCCCTCAGCCGTGCCCAAAGCCCAAGGTCATGTGCAATTCCACCAGAAGATCAGCCAGACATCGGGGGGATTCACAGGCACACTGACCAACAACGACGGCCTCGGATTCTCTGTCGCGGCACTCGGTGACCTCGACGGTGACGGCGTGACCGACCTGGTGGCCGGAGCACCGTTCGATGGCGACGGCGGACTTCGTCATGGCGCCGTGTGGATTCTCTTCCTCGATGCCAACGGCTTCGTCAGGACGCAGCAGAAGATCAGCGATACCCAAGGAGGGTTCACCGGTCTTCTCCACTCCGACAATCGGCTCGGCGAAGCCGTGACGTCTCTGGGCGATCTCGACGGCGACGGCGTTCCGGATCTGGCGGTCGGGACCCCTCGCGACGAGGCCGGCGGCGGTCCCGAGCGGGGTGCTGTCTGGATTCTCTTTCTCCGCGCCAACGGAACCGTCAAGGCACACCAGAAGATCAGCGATATCGAAGGTGGCTTCACGGGTACCCTCGATGCGCTCGACCACTTCGGCGAGGCCCTCGCATCACCGGGTGACCTCGATGGCGACGGCCTCGCCGATCTGGTGGTCGGAGCACCCCAGGACGACGACGGCGGCGGCGACAGGGGTGCCGTGTGGATTCTCTTTCTCCATCCCAATGGGACCGTCAAGGCACACCAGAAGATCAGTGCCACCGAGGGCGGCTTTGCCGGGACTCTCGACGATCTAGATCTTTTTGGTCGTGGTGTGGCAGCCCTCGGGGATCTCGACGGCGACGGTCAGACGGATCTTGCGGTCCATTCTCTCGACGACGACGGCGGACTTGATCGGGGAGCGGTATGGATCCTCTTTCTCAACCCGGACAGTACGGTCCGGGCACACCAGAAGATCAGTGCCACCGAGGGGAACTTCAACGGACATCTCAATGACCAAGATGCGTTCGGCTCCTCGCTGGCGCCGCTCGGTGACCTCGACTGCGATGGTGTCGTAGATCTGGCGGCCGGCACGCGCGGCGACGACACCGGCGGTACCAACCGCGGCGCGGTCTGGATTCCCTTTCTCTCACGCACAGGCACGGTCCGGCTGCACGCCAAGATCAGCCAAACCAGTGGTGGTTTCACCGGCACTCTCGACGATCAAGATCGTTTTGGAGCCTCCGTGGCACCGCTCGGCGATCTCGATGGAGACGGCAGCGTGGATCTGGCGGTTGGAGCGTTCGGCGACGGCGACGGCGGCAGTGGCAGGGGTGCCGTCTGGATTCTCTTTCTCGACAACGGGGGATGCGTCGATCCATTTCTTTTCAGCGACGGTTTCGAGTCCGGCACCACTGCCGCTTGGAGCGAACCCAGCCTCTGAGACATCGCCTTCCCTCGGCTGTCGTTCGAACGCCTCACGGATCGCGCGCTGCGGGTGGCGCGCTGATCGCCGATTCGGCGCATGGGCAGATAGGAACCACCGGTTGCCTTCACCGGCGTCCAACACGATTCGAACCGAAACATTTCTGAGGAACCACACGTGATGCATTCAATCCGCAGAAGCTCTCGCTTGGGAGCTCTATTCATGATCGCGGCTCTAGCCCGCATTTCTCACCAGGCGCCAGAGAGCGCCTGCTCCCTCGGTTCTCGGT
>JALCBJ010000184.1:2503-5818 GCA_028066595.1 Thermoanaerobaculia bacterium | reverse complement strand
GAGTAACCGGTGTAGCCGGGGAAGACCACGTCGATCGCGGGGTTGTGAAGACGACGGATGAGGATCTCCGAAAGCACTTGGCGGTAGTCGGTGGTGACGCCCAGGTCGGTACCGTCCACCAGCACGTCGGGGTGGAGACCCGGGAAGGTGCCGTGGAAGCCGCCGTTGACGTTGCCTCCGAGCACCAGCATGCGATTGCCGTAGCCGTGCTCCGTGCCGCTGTCGGCGTTCTCGTGCAGCTCGCGGCCGAACTCCGATTGCACCACCACCGTCAGCCGGTTCGTGTAGAGATCGGCGTCGAGATCCGTGTAGAAAGCCTCGAGCCCGGTCGCCAGGGATCCGAAGAGCTCCGCGAGGTAGCCCTGGGAGCCGCTGCCCTGTCCTTCGTGTGTGTCCCAGCCGCCGAAGTCGATGGTCGCTACCTGCAATCCCAAGTCGAGCTTGATCATCTGGGCCAGCAACCGCAACTGCTCACCGAACGGATCTTCGGGGTAGACGGCTCCGCCCGAGGGCGTGTATTCACCAGTCGCGTTGAGCTGGATGATGTCGATGGCATCGAGTGCCTGCAGGCCGGCATCGTGCAGCCACGACGACTGGCCATCGTAGATGTTGCGCAGGGCCGTACGTTGGGCGTCCCGCCACTGCCACGGACCGTTGCCGATTTCGAACCGATCGGGGTCCGCTACGTTCACGGTCTCGAGTGAGTCGAGCAACGACACGGGTTGGAGATCGCCGATGGCGAGCGATGGCAGCACCACCTCGGGCGGTAGACCCGACGTGGTCTGAAGATGGCGGGTCAGCCAGCCGTCGGGAGCCGAGATGGAACCGGGGGTTCCGAGCTCCACGAATTGCATGGCGTCGAAATGGCTCTTGTTGACCACGTCGATCATTCCCGAGGCCTGGATCACCGCCATGTGGCTGTCCTGCCACAGTCCGAGGAGCGGCGCAGCGGCCGGATGAAGCCCGAACGCGGAGCTCAACGGCAGGGCGCTGCCCGGTCCGCTGGTGGGGATGGCGAGTCCCGGCCGCGCCGCTTCATAGTGACCTCGGTCGGCACCGTCGATCGGACAGATCAGGCTCAGTCCGTCCATGCCTCCACGCAAGAAGATCGTGACCAGTACGTCGTGGTCGCCGCCTGGATGGGCGAAGGCCATGGAGTTGAAACGCGAGCCGGCGAGTCCGGCGATGGCCGCCGAACAGCCTACGAGGAAGCCGCGGCGGGTGACATCCGTGGTGTTCTTCTTCATCTCGACTCCCTATTTCCAAAGAAAAGACGGCGTCATCACGATCAGTGCTACGAGTGTCCGCAGACGCTCTTGGGTGGGTGCGTCGGTGTCGAGCGGTAGATCGAAGTTTGGATTGTGACCCTGAGCCATGAACTCGATCAGCTCGTCGCGCTCCAGTGCGTTCGCGGGGCGACCCAGCATTCGCTCGGTCCAGAAGTCCACCAGTGCCGTGGCCGAGCGAACACCGGCGGGGGTCTGGCCGAGGACGTCGGCATAGCGGCTGCCGGCGTCGTCCTCCGCTCGCACCAGGAAGTTGCCTAGACGCCACGACATGACCCGTGGCGAGGTGGTGTTCCACGCGGAGGACATGTCGGGATAGCCGTCGGGTGGATGCCAGGAGAAGAGCGGCTGGCCGGTGGCCCGGTACTCCCAGAGGAACGAGTCGGTCACCTCGTCGTCGATCTGGAAGGGCAGATCGGCTCCCATGCTGCGGAATGCAGACGCCGCGATCTCGAACGGTCGTTTCACCTTCTGGCCCCAGGTGGTGAGGAAGTCCGGATGCAGCACGATCGTGCGCACGGTCTGCGCGATCTGATCGGCTGCCGCGACGTTGGCCGCGAAGGTAGTTGCAGCGGCGTCGAGAATGGACTGGGACGGGAAATCCGCTACCAGTCTGCGGCACAGCTTCAGAGCGATGTGGCGTGCAGTCGCCGGATGGGAGGCCACGCGGTCCAGTAGATCGACGCCGTCCTGCATCGGACCCTGGTTGGTGGGCAGGTCGAGGCCGAGCACGGTCTTCGCGTCGTGGTCGTGCCAGGAGTCGACGTAGACGAACTCGCCGGTGTCGCCCACCTCTTCGTCCCACCAACGGTCCGATGAAGTCCAGCCGGTCAGACAACGGGCTGCGGCCACGACGTCGTCTTCGGTATACCCAACGGGGATGCCGTCGCCATCGGTGGGGACTTCGTCCTGGGGCGTGGAGCCGAGGTAGGCGGCTGCGCCGAGGGAGTGCAGCTCCAGCATCTCTCGCGCGAAGTTCTCGTTCGGATCTTCCAGCGAGTTCACTCGATTGTCGAGGTAGTGAAGCATGGCGGTCGACTTCACGACAGCTTCGATCATCGTGCGGAAGTTGCCGAGAGCGCTGGCGCGGATCACGTCGCGGTCGCTCTGTACCCACACGGCGGCGACGAGGAAGTCGTCGGCGTAGACATTGAAGTGGTTGTGCCAGAAGTCCACCATGAGCTCGAAGAGCTGGCGGCGCGAGTGGACGGCGCGCAGAAAGGTGGCGGCTACCGTCTCGCGAAACGGCTGGATATCAACCTCCCACGGCGGATCGTTCTGCACGTGATCGGTCCATAGCTGGGTGAGAGGCTTTTCGAGGGTCGTGAAACCGGCTGCGGCAATACGAGCGTCGCAGGCCGAATCGTCGATCGACGCCGGATCGAGCTGTTGGTCCACCCAGCTGGTGAGCCGTGCCGTGTCACTTCCACCGAGGGCGTCGAATGTCGCGACGTCGCCAGGAGCCGGGCCGAACCCGAGGCGAGTCAGAGCCAGAGACGCGCCGGTGGGCGGTGAGGGTACGGTCTTTGCCACGCCGACTCTTTGGGGACCGATGTCTCGCATGGCGCGCCGCGGGATAGATCGCCGCGGACGTCGATGTCGCGCATCGAGCAGTAGCCTCCGGCGTTCGCGGTTCAAGGTCTCGAGATGCCCGTCGACATTCCGCCAGCCGGGCATTCGGCGGTTGGCGATCGTGGGCAGCGTCACGGCCAGAAGCTCGATGTCATGGGTTGGTCTCCGTGGACCTGGGGGGCTCCTTGTGGGAGTGAACGATCGGTCCCTCTGAGATATCGAGGGTCACTTATATGCGCATGGGCCAATGCAAGTGCCGGGCCACCTGTCGAGAAATGTAGCCTTTCCCTCTGAGATCACGAAATGCCCTAGGACTTGCGCGGTCTGATCGACCGGTTGACTCGGCTGCTCGCAGGCTGAGCTGCCAATTCGAGTCGCCTCGCGGACGAGGAGCGACAGGAAATGTCAGCGAGCCCTGTCGATGTCAGACGGCCATGAGAGCAGCTGGTCACCGATC
>JALCBJ010000184.1:0-2403 GCA_028066595.1 Thermoanaerobaculia bacterium | reverse complement strand
ATGTCAGCGAGCCCTGTCGATGTCAGACGGCCATGAGAGCAGCTGGTCACCGATCACAGTTTATGCCTGTGAAACTGTGAATTCGTGATACAGTGAACTCATGAGAAACGTGACGGTATCGTTGAACGACGACATCTATCGGCGTGCTCGGGTGGAAGCTGCCGAACGTGATTTGTCGCTCAGCGCGTTCGTACGCGTGCTGCTCGAAGATGCAATGCGTTCAGATGCCGACTTCCGCCGACGAAAGCGCCTGCAGGACGAGACGTTGGCATCGATTACGAGCTTCGATGCGGGTAGCCGACTGAGTCGCGACGACGTGCATCGCCGGTGAGATTCGTCGACACCAACGTGCTCCTCTTCGCCCTGGGCAACGAGCGAGACGAGGCCAAGGCCGCAGTCGCTCGGGCGATACTCGACGACCAGGATCTGGGGCTGTCGGTCCAAGTGCTCCAGGAGTTCTACGTCCAGGCGACGAGAGAGAGCCGGGACGACGCGCTGACTCACGTCCAGGCGAGCCGCCTGGTGGAGAGCTTCCTCCGGTTTCCCATCCAAGAGCTCACGGTCGAGGTGGTCCGTGCTGCCTTGGCAACACGAGATCGCTACCAGCTGTCGTATTGGGACGCCGCCATCCTCGAAGCTGCTCGAGCCCTCGGATGCGACATCGTGCTCTCCGAAGATCTCAACAGCGGCCAGGACTATGGAGGGGTTCGGGTAGAGAACCCGTTCGTGTCCGTCTGAGTCGAGGGGCGCCGTTGGGGCTGGGGCTGGGTGGCGACCCTGCGTGAATGGGAGCTTCCACCGGCGAACGCTTCGTCCGCCGGGGCCAGCTCACAGGATGCAACGTCAGCCGAGGGCCTCGGCCAGTAGCTTCTCCACCTCGCCGTCCTCCGGAAACCGGCCGAGGGACTTCTTGGAGAACAAAAGGCTGTCGCCGAGGCTGACCTCGAAGACGCCGTTCTTCCCTTTCACCAGCTGAGTGTCGACGTCGAAGCGCCGCTTCAATGCGTCCGCCAGACCGGCGGCTCTAGGTTGGTAGTTTCAAACCACACAGTATTCGATGCTGACTCGCGGCAACTCTGGGCTCCTTTCGGGCTCGTGGGGGGTGGTTCTCCGTTCGGGGCAGAGTCTCTCATTTCGGGGCACCGTTTTCAGGCCTGCTTTGGACACTTCAAAGCGATCTCGATAACATCATCTGCCCGTGTAGCGCCCTCTCTTGCGGCCTGCCGTCGTCGATCGATTCGTTCAGATCCGTTCTCACAAGACCTTCGAAGACCTCATGATTTCCTCCCCGAAGATTCGCCTCTCCGTGGTCCTCGTGCTCGGGCTATCGTTGATCATGGCCTTGCCGGCGACGGCCAAGAAGAAGCCCAAGAACCCCGACGATCTGTTCAATCCCATGCTCGGACCGGACTACGCCCAATGGCTGGTAGGGCCGATCGTGGAGATCGCGACGGCGAAGGAAGTCGAACGGTTTCTGGAGCTGATCAGTGACGAGGAGGCCGAGGGTTTCGTCGCGCAGTTCTGGGAGAAGCGCAACGAAGGTACACCGGTCTTCCAGAAGACCCCACAGCAGGTCTACGATCAGCGTGTCGAAGAAGCGGACAAGCGATACAGCGAGGGTGCCTACCCCGGGAGCCGTACCGATCGGGGAAAGGTGTTCATCCTCTACGGTGAGCCGGAGTCGGTCGAGTACGAAGCGCAGGACCGGATCGACGACCCGACGCTGGAAGTCTGGTACTACCCGAAAGAGACCCCGGAGGGGCTCGACGGCGAGCAGCCGGATGGCCGTTACCGTTTCATCAAGGTCGACGGTGCCACCTTCCTCTATTCCGGCCGCAACATGCGTCGCGACTTTCGTGACGAGCTGAAACGCCGACGCACCGGATGGTCCGGCTGATCGGCCGATCCGCAGACTCTGAAAGGACGACATGACCCGACGCGCACGTCTGGCAGGCACCGGCATCTCCGTGGCCGAGCACGAAGTCACCAACGATATGTTGGCGCGGATTCTCGAAACCGACGATCAATGGATCCGGGAGCGCAGTGGCATCGTCACGCGTTACTACGTGGATCCGGGAGTGGGCTCTTCGGACCTCGGGGCCGAAGCAGCACGTCGAGCGCTGGATTCCTCAGGCGTGGAGCCCGGCGAGGTGGACTACATCGTTTGCGCCACGATGACACCGGACTACTACTTCCCGGGGGCCGGCACTCTGATCCAGAGCAAGCTCGGGATGGGACCGACGCCGGCGCTGGACCTGCGTCAGCAATGCGCGGGGTTCGCCTACGGTCTGCAGACCGTCGACATGCTGATCCGCTCCGGCATCGCGGAGACCGTACTGCTGGTGGGCTGTGACGTCCACAGCTCCCTCATGCCCCACAGCCAGCGAGCCTGGGACATCCTCT
>JALCBJ010000183.1 GCA_028066595.1 Thermoanaerobaculia bacterium | reverse complement strand
AACGGCCCGCTCTCGGACCTCAGGTGAGTATCTTGTTTGTCGTCCCATGACCCAATCCTCTCAAGTGTCTGGATCTCCGGGAAAACCGGGGCGATTCACTAGCCGCTCGGACGATCGTCGCCCGACGCTCAGTGTGGGGCGAATGCGCGGTCTTCGGGATTCACGAGCCAGGACCAGGCTCGTGAATAGGGATGCACTACGTACACCGTCTCTTCGTCTCGCTTCAAAGGCCGGTCCTCGGCCACCCACTGAAAGATCGAGCCCTCGAGGTTCATCGCGTCGATTCCCTGGCTACGGAGACCCTCGACCCAGTGGGACGAACGCCAGCCCACGGAGCAATAGGCAACGACCGGCAAAGAGCTGTCGACTCCTTCCGGCAACGCAGGGTGCGCGCCCGGGTCTACGCGTACGGCACCGGGCAGATGAGAGACCGCATATTCCTCGGGTTCCCGAACGTCCAGGAGCACGATCTCCTCGCCGACATCCAGCCGTCGCGCCAGAGCTTCCGTCGATAGCTGAGGTGCCGAAGGAAACTGGAGGCGCACCCGGTTCTTGATGAACGCGAGACGATCGACCGGATCGGCGGCTCGCTGTGAAGCAATGAGCCAGCCCAGCGCGGTCGTCACCGCTACGACAGCGGCTGCGAGTACCACCAGAAATCGCCGACCACGGAGTCCGATACCCATTGGGAGAATCTACCGGAACAGAAGCCTCATCCGCCGGTAGGAGGGTGGCCGGGTCTACTGAGCAGTCGCGGGTCCGATCCCTCGCGGCTCCGGCGCGGACTCCGAGGAGCGCCCTTCCTTGGGACGCACCCAGACCCACCAGACGACGAACAATGCGGTACCAACCGGGACGACGATGATCAGCGCGTAGCTGACGAACTGGGTCAGACGTAGCGCGCTCGGCCATCTTCGCCAACGAGCGAGGCTCGCTCCCAGGCCCAGGGGAGCCAGTACCGTCGCCCAAATCTGATCGATACGCAGCACCAGGGCCCAGACCGTTTCGCCTTCGGCTTCCAGCTGCTCGATCAAGCCCACTTCGACCCAGGCGACGATTGCGGATAGCAGGGCGACGACGAGAAGCGCCACGGTGTAGCCCGGGGCGAGCGGGCCCGAGCCAGACTCAGGAGCGCGCTTCGACATGGGGCGTGGGTTCCGTGAGGAGGAGCAACCAGAACAGCAGCTCGAGAGCGGATGCGAGCACGACGACGGCTGGGCTCAGGGCCCCTGGTGATCCGAAGATCAGAGCACCGTAGGCAAGAGCCAGACCCAGTGCGCCTAGAGCCAGGGCGTATCGGCGTGCTGTTCTGAGGAGACGCCGCGACGGCCGTCCAACCGCGGCGAGGGCCGCCTCCCACAGAACGGCTGCCCCCGCGCGGAAAGCTCCGTACTGGGCGCTGCGCCGGGCATGGAGCTCGAGCAAGTCGCCTTGGATTTCCTCGGCTCGGCTCGCGCGGCAGGTTCGAGATACCAGGTACAGCGCCCACCGGACCCACAGAGGTCTTTGCCGGCTCACGGTTGTGCTCCGGCCAGCTCAGCCTCGAATCGGCGCCAGAGGAGTGTCCGCGCCGTGCGCAGCTGTTCGAGGGCGTCGACGCCTCCCGACGTCACAGCGTAGAAGCGTTTTCGCCGCCCGCCGCGTTCGGCCGTCGGACTGCCGAGCCAGGACCGGACGAATGTCTTCCTCTCCAGTCGATCGAGGGCTGCGTAGATCGCACCCAACGCGGCGGATCGGCCCACGTCTTCTTCCAGACGCTGTTGGATCCGCGCCGCATAGGCGCTCTCTCCCAGCCCGCCTACGCAGAGCAGGATCAGCTCTTCGAACTCTCCGAGTCGTTCTTTGATCGCGTTCTCTTTATTCATGATTCGCGAATATAGGAAAAATAGATACAGATGTCAAGCGCGGTGTCCGGGAGGAGGTCAGTCTGTCGACTCGGGGGACGCGCCCAGGGCGGTCAGGTACTTTGCCCCGCGCACGAACAAGATGCCGTTCGAGATGGCTGGTGTCGCGTGGACCACATCATCCACCTGGCCGATGCCAACCTGTTCTAGCTCTCCTGTCCCCCCGAGAACCGTGACCTCACCCGATTCGGCGGCGAGGTAGATCTGCTGCCCGGCGGCGATGGGGGAGGCGGTATGGGCACCGCTGCGGATCCGGGTCTCGCTCTGCTTCTCGCCGCTGTGGCGATCGAAGCTCACCAGGATTCCGCCGTCGCGCAGCACCAGGAGTTGATCGCCGTGAATGAGGTGACTCGGCAGATAGGAGCTGAAGCGATCGTGGCTCCACAGGAGATGGGCTTCACGCGGCTCCTTCTGGTCGAGATCGCCACGGGCGTCGAGGTCGACAGCGTAGATCGGCGCGCCTCCGCCATGGGCACCGCCGAAGTAGGCCACCGGGCCGTCGGCACCCTCCGCCACCTGCGGCGTCGGCACGGGGATGTCGGAGAGACTCGTCATCCACCAGAGCGCCTCACCGGTTTCGAAGTCGTAGCCGCCCAGGTGCTTGTGGCCATTGGCCAGAATCTGGCGACGATCGCCGAGATCCGCGACCGCCGGCGTGGACCACGTAGGTACATCCTGACGCTTCGTCCGCCAGACCTCCTTACCCGTGTCGGCATCGAGGACCGCCAGGAACGACTCGCCGACGACATCGGCCTGCACGACCACTCGTCCGTCCACCAAGATGGGAGAGGTGCCATAGCCCCATTGCGCGCTGGGGACACGGAAGAACGCGCCGTCGAGCACGCCGAAGTTCTTCTCCCACAGCAGCTGGCCGTCGTGAGCGTATGCAAAGAAGCCCTTGGATCCGAAGGACACAACCACGCGTTCACCGTCCACAGCAGGGGTTGGATCGGCATGGGTCGACTTCGTATGGCGACCGGTAGCAGGGAGGGACGCAGCGGCAGTCCGCAACCAGGCCAGCTCGCCCGTATGCCGGTCGTACGCCAGTACTTGCCAGCGGAACACCTGATCCTGGTCACCCGGGCCGCCGATGTCGCCGTACATTCCTGCTTTCAGGCTCTGAGGCTTGTCGCCGACGGTCACCGCAGTGGTGACGAACACCAGATCGCCCCAGACCACCGGGCTCGAGTGGGCCAGACCGGGCACCGCGGTCCGCCACAGCACGTTCTTCCCGCTCTCGACGTCGAACTCGGCAGGCGGGGCCGGACCCGCGGCGTGTCCCAATCCCTCGGGCCCGCGGAACTGCGGCCAGGCCATCTTTGCCGAGTCGGCCCCGGCTTCTTCCGAGGGACTCTGTGCCGCGAGAGCCGACGCACCCGCGAGGAGCGACAGAACGACGAGGAACCAGAACGGTCGAGAGGATCGAGGGCGAATCGAATATGGGCGGGGCATAGAGTGTCTCCTGGCTCTCGTCGCGTGTGTGTTGGGTGCGTCGTCCGACACTGACTCGTTCCGGGTGCAGCAGGGCCGAATTCGACGAGCCCATGGTACGGCATCTGCCAGCGATCCATTCGGTCGAATACGGCCAGGATCGATCTGGGTGACCACCGGCGACCGTAGCGAGCGGCACTGAGGATAACGAGCCTGAGGTGGTGGTAAGATCCCCATGGCTCTAGATCCGCGCCCAACCTCAGAGACCCTTCCTCAGCACGGGTCCATCGCGAGGCAAAGGAGGGAATACCTCCGGATCGTTCGGCAAACTTCTATGTCTGATCGTGCCAGGCCGTCGGCCTCGCTGCTGAGGAGCGTGTCGCGGGCTGGAGACAAGGAAACGAAGTCATGCCGAAGAACAAGGATCTGAAGCGACTCGCGCGCGAGCGCATGGCCAAGACCGGGGAGTCCTACACCACGGCGAGGGCCCAGCTATTGGCCAAACGGAGCCAGGCTGGGGAGCGACTCACCGAACCCGAGCTGGCCGAGCTCGCCGGGATGTCCACCGAGGCCGTCGAACGGGCGACCAAACACGATTGGAGCTGGTGGCTCGACCGGCTGGACGAGGCCGGCTCGCGAAAGAAAGAGCACCGGGACATCGCGCGCTACGTCAACTCGAACTTCGAGATCTCGGCTTGGTGGGCACAAACCGTCGTCGTCGGCTACGAGCGAATCGTCGGCCTGCGAGAGATCGGTCAGCGACGAGAAGGAAGCTACGACGCCAACAAGAGCAAGACGCTACCGGTACCGGTTGAGGAGCTTTTTCAGGCCTTCGTCGACGACGAGGCCAGGACAGGCTGGCTTCCCGACTGTGAGTGGCAGCTACGAAAGGCCACCGAGCCAAAATCCATCCGCCTTGATTGGCCCGACGGCACTCGCGTCGACCTGTGGTTTACCGCCAAAGGTGACGCGAAGAGCACGGTGCAGATCCAGCACCGGAAGCTCGAGTCCAAAGACGAGATTGCGAGGGTCAAAGCGGAGTGGGGCGAGCGTCTCGCGTCGCTAGCCCGTTGGTTGGCCGATAGGGCCTGACGCGGAACGAGTAGCTTGGCTTTTTGGAAATCCCCCCTAACCCCCCTTTTCTGTAAGGTTCTTCACCGAATTCCGGGAAACGCCGCTCGAATCCGTAGGAAGAAGTACTCGTCGTCGCGGTATCCGTAGGCCATTCGCTTGATGACCTTGATCTTGTTGTTGATGCCCTCCAGCACGCTCGTGTTCAGCTGCCAGCGAGCGTGCGCGACGATTCCATGGACGTACGTCATCAGGTTGCGAGCGAATCGCTGGAGGGCTGGAATACCGCTGGCCTGTGCTCGGCGGATCCAGGCGGCGACCGCTGTCTGCGCTTGCTTCGTGTCGGTGTGGCGCCAGAGCTGTTTGAGATCTTCGTTCAGTACGTAGACGGTCATCAGATTCTGGTTCACGGCGAGGAGCTCTTCGAGCTGCACCTCGTGCTCTGGAGTCAGGTTCGAGCGGTTGCGTAGCAAGAGCCACTTGGACTGGCTCAGTACTTTGCGGTGAGGAGATCCCGCCTCGACCCGCGCGGTCTCGTCGATGCGGACGCGGTCGATGACGCTGCGCCCATACTTCGCGACCACGTGGAAGAGGTCATAGACGATGGCGGCTTGAGGGCAGAAACGCTGGATCTCCAGCTCAAACGCGGCGTTCATGTCGATACCGACCGCCCGGATCTGGCGGCGTTCCTTCGCCCGCAGGGACCGAAAGAACGACCGGACCGTGGCTCGGCTCCGGTCCCGCCCGACCCAAAGCACCCGGCGGCGTTCAGCGTCCGCGACCACCGTCGCATAACGATGTCCTTTCTGGATGGAGAACTCGTCCAGGAGCAGCAAGCGGGCTCCCTGCAAGCTCACCGGCCCTAGCTCCTGGTGAAGGTGAGCCTTGTGTGCTGCCTTCACGCTGCCCCAGCTCAAGCCGTAGTAGTCCGCCACCTGCTGGATCGGCAGGACGTAACACAGCCGAATGACGTTCTGCGCCAAGCGCCGCGTCATGCGCGAGTACCGATCCAACCACGCCAGCTCTTCCAACTTCGGCCCTGGACAACGCGGGCAGATCACCCGGCATCGAGGCACGCGCACCAGGACGTTCGCCTCGAAGATCGGTAGATCCCGGACCCACCGATGGGCCACATCATGGACGCCTGTCGCCGTCCCACCGCATCCGCTACAGCGGAGGACTCGCTCGGGGTCCGGAGCCAGGCGAACTCGAACCCACTGCACGGTCCCAAGCCGCTCCACCCGCTCGACCCAGTCCACCGAGTACCCGTCCCAACCAAACAGTGCCGTCGTCGCCTTAGAATCAGCCTCGGGCATCTGCTCCTCCGATCTTGTTGTCTGTTCAACTACAAGATATCGGTTCGGGGTAGATGCCCTCTTCCGTGCAGCGAGCCTGACGCAGCGGCGTTTCCCGAAATTCGGTGAAGAACCTTTCGAAAGGGGGAGCTAGAGGGGGATTTAGGAGCTTGCTGAAAAAATCGGTACAGCCGAGAATAGGTTG
>JALCBJ010000182.1 GCA_028066595.1 Thermoanaerobaculia bacterium | reverse complement strand
CTCTTGAAGGCGCCGCTGAGTGTGCCGGCGAAGACCGTGCTCGTGTCTCTTGGATCGATCGCCAGGGCCGTGATGAACGTCTGGGTCAGTCCGCTGTTGATCGCCGACCAGTTTTCTCCACCGTTGATCGTCTTGAACACACCACCGGTCGTTGCCGAATACACGGTGGTCGGGGAATGAGGGTCGACGGCCAAGGCGAGCACCGTCCCGATCCCGTCTCTTGGTGTCGGGAACCAGCTCGAACCGGCGTTCGTGCTCTTGAATACGCCGTCGAAGATCGTGCCGGCGTAGAGAGTCGACGGCGAGGATGGGTCGATGGCCAAGGAGCTGATGAAGCTGTCGGTCAAACCATCATTGGAAACGGACCAATTCGCCCCACTATCCACGCTCTTGAATACCCCACCGTCCGTCCCCGCGTAGACCGTCGATGGAGTGACTGGGTCGATCACCAAGGCCGTGATGCTCCCGCCCTCGGGTCCGGACGCGGTCCATTCGTCGACGCTGGCGTGGCCCGGGAAGGCGTGGCTAGCGACGAGAGCGAGTGGGACGAGAATTCGGGTTAGGTGGTGCACGGCGGCGCTCCGGAGGCTACTCGGGAAGGGGATCAAGGTGAACGGCTCCTCGAGAGTACCGTCTCAGTCTTCCCAAGGTCAGGCGATGGGACCGGTCGTCCATCGGTAGGTCCTGATGGCAGCCGCCATCTACCAGCAGGGCGGATGCATGTGATCGCTGCGCAGTCAGCAACAAGCGCCCATAAAGCAATAGTCGGTCAGTTGGATATTCATAAAGTTGGCCCATGCGAGGAACAGCAAGACCAAGAAGCTCTCAATGTAGAACCTAGGATTCCCGTTCAGGTTCTGGATCTTCAGGTTTCGAGTCTTGAGTAGGTATATTCCAAACGAAATCAGTGACAACGCTGCCAGGGCGATGGGAAAGCTAGATCTTCCCGATGTAAACAGTACCGTGGCGCAGATCGCACCGCTCGCCAAAGACAAGAGGGTGCTGAGAAGTAACCACTTTGCATGGTTGTGCTTTCTGTTCTTGTAGATCAGCCACGGGCAAATGACTGCCAACAATATATGGCCTCCGAAGACGATAAGCAGAAGAGCTAGTTCTCTCAGATCCATACGATTGCGTGGCGTCCAGCAGATGGATCAGCTGGGTTTTTTTGTTGCATTCCACTTCGAAAATGCGAGATCGCACAGATGGAGTAGCACGAACACTAGGACAGCGGGAACTGAAAACCGAAACAGCTGCCAAGCAAACTCCACGGTCGGGATCTGTTGCCGGAACCCACAACAACAATCATAGTAGAGAGCTGGCAGGATCCCATCCGCGCAATCAGTCAGACACTGAATGCCGATTTGTGCGCATTGCCTGATGATCAGATAGTTGACGAGGCACCACCACGCTACAGCCAGGGCTGCAGAGATGCTGATCTTCCATGCTGTGGATCGAAGCTGTTTCATGAGAGCTGGGACGAGTCGAGGAACCAGGTTCGCCCGGTGGATGAGGAGGGTGTCGCTCGAATGGAACTTGGACCGACCAACAACTTTAGCTTTGATTCTCTCATGACGTCTACGGACGGTCGCACAGTCGAAGCTCTGGAGTTGGGCGAGCTAAGGTGCGCCATCTTCGTGCTTGGTAGGGTTCGGTGCTTGGGATTCATCGGTACGAAAAACTCCAACCAAGTACGCAACCAAGAGAAGCAATAAGAATGATGTAGCACCCAGCCCTAGCTTATTGGCGAGCAGGCGCTCGGTCTCGAGAGAGCGAGACCCAAAGTAAGAAGGACTGGCCCAGTAGACCATCTCCGAGAATCCTACGAACAGAGATGAAAGGGCAATCCAGACGCTGGAGTGCTTGTAGGCGAAGACCCCTACGAGGAGGAAGAGCAGTCCTGCGCACCAGTAGACCCTGATCTTGAAGATCTGGTTGGATTGTCTCTCCCAGTCCTGGATCGCGCCGCGAAGAAGTCTTTCTGAGCGAAACGGCTCTTCGCTCGACCGATCGAGGTCTTTGAGTTCTTTGGGATTCAGATTCGCCTTGGCGGTCTCGACGTCAGCGTGAGCCTGATCAAAGCGCGTGAGTAGCGCTTCGATACTAGTGGCATCGCGGATTTCGGACTCGACCG
Organism: Thermoanaerobaculia bacterium; assembly: GCA_028066595.1. Taxonomy (GTDB): domain Bacteria; phylum Acidobacteriota; class Thermoanaerobaculia; order Multivoradales; family J023; genus JAUIJL01. The sequence continues at coordinate 3,814 of JALCBJ010000182.1, read as the reverse complement.
GGGCGTCGTATTTGTCGAGAACGGAGACCGTAGGTTGGAACCATAGCTGGTATGACAGCCGGACGGTATTGATCGATAAGCAAGTGAATCCAATGAAGAACAAAATCTTGAGAAAGACTCGCACGGCACGCTCCTTGACGTTGTTGGCGTACCTGGTGACAACTAGGCAGGATACGTGCCAGGAGTTCGCAACGCTATGGCGAGTCACGGCGCGCCAAGGGTTTGCGGCCGGATACAGCGTTGGTCCTCGTCCCAGATGACTCGCATCGCAGTCCTCGGACCGCCTTGTCTACGGCCGTAGATCCCTGGCGCGGCCGTACACGACTTGTACCACGGGCTGCTAGAGGTACATTCGATGCTCCGCTCTGATCGCAGAATGCACAGGGGTTGAGAGAGCTCGGTAGACTTCGGCGCGGCTCCTTTTTCAGCTATGGTGTCGGTAGATGACGAACACTACCCACCAGGAAGCACAGGCCTGCTTCAATTTCCCCGGAACGATGACCATCGACTGGATTAGCCCGTGCGCGTAACCGTCTGTGAACTCCCCGACGATCTGGCGGAGAGGCCCTCGGTCTGGGAGGACCTGGTCGCACACGTTCGAGAGCAAGCCAGCGACCTCGTACTGCTACCGGAGTTGCCGTTCTGCCCTTGGATCGCGGATCGACGACCTTTCCAGGAAGACGCTTGGACCCGAGCGGTGTCAGCTCACGAGATGGCATTGGATCGGTTTACCGATCTGGCGCCGGCTGTCGTCGTCGGCACGCGCCCGGTGGGACGGGACCAGGGTCGCCGCAACGAGGTCTTCGTTGCCAGCGATGGGGAAGTACGAGCCGTTCACCAGAAGGTCTATCTGCCGGACGAAGAGGGTTTCTGGGAGGCTTCGTGGTACCAGCCCGGCGATGCAGAGTTCAGGGGCTTCGAGGTAGCGGATCAACCTGCGGGTGCATTGGTTTGCACCGAGATCTGGTTTGGGGAACGGGCTCGCGAGCTGGGGCGTTCAGGAATGCGACTCCTCCTGGCTCCCCGCGCGACAGCTGCCTACTCGGCGGACAAATGGGTGGCCGGAGGACGGGTCGCCGCGGTCGTTTCCGGGGCCTTCTGCCTCTCGTCCAATCGCGGCGGCGTCGATCGCAACGGTGTGCAGTGGGCGGGGCAAGGCTGGGTGATCCATCCGGAGGAGGGGGACGTCTTGGGGCTGACCTCCGAGGAAGATCCCTTCCTGACCCTCGAGATCGATCCCGAGGAATCAGATCGAGCCAAGCTCACCTATCGGCGGTACGTGCGCGGCTGAACGGCTTCGACTCCGCGCCGTCGGCGGGAAGGAAGATCCACAGGACCAGGTAGGCGGGTAGACCTGGGAGAACCGGAATCACGGTGCAGATCAGCCATACCGTACGCACGATGGAGACCTTCCAGCCCAGGCGATGAGCGAGGCCGGCACAGATGCCCGCCACCCATCGGCCATCTCGGGATCGTCTCCAGGTCTTGCGTTCGGTCGTCATTGCCGCTTCTAGCGAGACCTACGTCTTCCTAGAAGGAAAAGTTCCACCTTGCAGAAACGGCTTACGTGAGTTCAGTCGAGCTCGTATCGAGGCCCAGCTCAACTGAGCTCTTCCTGGTCTAGTGCAGGTCGATGTCAGGCGGCTGCGGGTTCAGGTCGTCGAGGCGGATTCCTTGTCTTTTGCGCTCGTAGAGGTTCGGAACTCACCCGTTAGACCACAAGGAAAGATCCCCTGTTTCGAAGCCATCGGCGAATAGCGTGCATGAAAATGCGCCAATGTCTCCCCCGTCGCTCGCCGCACCGCAGGCGGGTGACCCGGTGCTTGGCACGAGATTTCCTGTCAGCAGCGGATCCTCCCGGCTCGAGTTTTCCTCGCCGAGATAGGACATCGCCGCATCGAAAAGGAAACCGACGCCTTCGTGATAGAGCACCATTCCGTCGTCGTCGAAGACGTAGATGTTGTTTCCACTCCTCCAGCCGGACAGATCGAAGTCTTCGTTGCTCCAGCGGGCCAGGTGAAACAGCTCGGTGGAGTCCATGGCGAAGAAAATGTTGTCGTAGTACTCGAATTCCCTTCGGAATGACAAGTCACCGCTGCCGGTTCCTACAAGAAGGTCGGCGTCGAGAATCGTGTTGTGGAAAATGCGAGCGATGGTGTCGAGATTCTGGTTCTGCGCATCGCTGACGAGTACCACGGAAACGTTCTCGACGACATTGTGATGAAGGTCCGTTTCCCTCGAGCGGGCATGGACGGCTGAGAACGCGTTCTCGAAAACGTTGAAGAAGGCGTCGGTGTGAACGTTTCCCGAATGCTTATGGCGAATCGAGTGGACTTCGTCTGTGAAGGTGTTGTTGTAGATCGAGAGCGTCGAGCCGGTTTGTGCACCCAAGTTGGACGTCATGCTCAGCGCTCCGAGGTTGTCGCTGAGCCCCATGACATTGCCGTCTTCATCTACGGAGTTGCGATACAACACACTGTTGCGTACCGTGTAGTCATGCAGTGCGCTGCGCTGAAAGAGCGCCATCCCTCCGGCAGTGCCGCTCGGGTTTCCGATGGTGTCGTGAACGATCACGTTGGCGATCTCGAGATGCTCGACATTGTCGACGACGATGATGCCGCTGCCGTGAGCGTCGCGAATCTCGATGTTCTCGATCCGCATATCGAGTGACGACGTTGGGTCGACATACACCATTCCGCCGTACTCCCAACCCGGCGGGGTGTAGTCGATTTTCTCGCCATCGAAGATTGCTCGCGGGAGACCCTTCCAGCTCTTGATGACGATCGGATCCGAACCCGAGAAATCAGAGATGGAGCGGATGAAGATATTCGGGTTATTGACCCCGTTGTCGTAGCTCGACATCGAGAATACGCCGGTCACATAAAGATGGTCACCCGCTTCGATCAAGCCTTGCTCGATCGAGGAAATACTGCTCCGGTATCCTGCGACCACCTCGAAGCTATTGAACGGCGCGGCGAACGATCCGTCTCCTCCATCGGGTGCAGCCGCATCGACCCACCAGCAGCGGGCGGTCACCGGCGCTTCGCACACCGAAGGGTCTCCGTCTTCGATTCCGTCGACAAAGCTCGGCTCCAACCCTGGGGCAAAGGCGATCCCCATGCGGTGCGCTAGATCCGAAGCGGAGCCCGAGCTCTCCGTCGAGGAATCGGCGGCCCAGTTTTCCGAGTCATGGACAGCCTGTCCGAGTGACAATCCACTTCCGAGAGTCAGGACACCCAGCACCGACAGCCACCCTGTGGCGCGCGCGATCGAGGCTGCCGTCCACGGCGGACGGCGTTCCGTGGCCCTGTGCCGAGTGGCGAACCGCAGGCGTTCGTTTGTTCGGAGGTCACTATCGAGCCGTCGAAGCATTGGCTACTCCCTATCCGATGTGGAACGAGGCGCTCTACAATCTGATCCGCGAAGGCGTGCTGTTTGATATCACGGTGGGTTACACCAGCTCTTCCAGTTCAGTCGGGAGTTTGTCGCCTGTGTGGAGAGTCTCCACGACGATGGGACAGAAGGCTCGGACGTAGCGGGCCGAGATCTACCTACTTCAGCTGATCCAAGAGAAGGGGATTCTTCGGCCTCGCTCCCATCACCCCGAAGAAAGCCTTCCAGTCGTTGAGTTTGAAGACCCGGAACGACCGGGTGCGGATCGCTTCGTCTCGAAAGCCCTCCTTGAGATTGGAGATCGGCACGATCTGGGAATCGTCGCCGACGATGACCAGAGTTTGCTTCGATTCGTTGGTGTTTTCGACGACGAACACTGAGTTCTCGAACCGCGGGACTAGGGCGTGTTAACGCTAATTAG
>JALCBJ010000181.1:3069-5970 GCA_028066595.1 Thermoanaerobaculia bacterium | reverse complement strand
TTCAGCTCCGTAACCGCCACTTATCAACTGTCCAGTTTCCGCTGAACCAGTACAGAAGGGCGGGGGACTGTGGAGAACCTGGCGTCTTCTGCTCATCGGACTTCTCTTCGGCGCGGCAGGCGACCTTTGCTTTGCATTCGCGACGGTCTTCAACTTTGCCTTTCTCAGCCCGTTCTTCGACGTTCTGTTCGCTTGCTGCTATGCGATTTTGGCTCTCGGAGTCCATACGCAGTCGAAGTTGCAGGCCTGACCAAGACACACGCCCCCGATCCGACTCGATCTACGATGCGATCGAGTCGATTCGGGGGCGCTCAGGCGGTCGTAGCCGATTGCGGGCAGCGATCCCGTTTCTTCAACGACGGTCGCTGGCACCCTTTGCGCGGGCAGCCTCGAGTGCTTCGCCGAGTTCGTCGAGCGCGCTCTGGAAAGCGCGCAACCGCGGGCTGAGCTCGTCCATCGCGCCCTCGACGATTTCGACCTGACGGCGTTGGGTCTCGGTGGCCGGGACGGTCGATGTCAGAGCGTCGGTGGCCCGCCCGATGCGATCGCGGACGGAGGGTGGTGCCGGCTCCTGGCGTCGCCCGCGAGTCGGATCGCCGTGCAGGGCGTATTCGAGGAGTCGGTGCTCGGACCGCAGCTCCGCCAAGGAGGTAGCCAAGGCGTCGACGTCGCCAGGAGTGGCGAAAATCGCGGAGTCCAATCCGGCGAGTGTGTCATCGGCGGCTGCGAGTTGCGCATCGGCTGCCAAGACGACCCTCCAGGCTTCGGCGATCCGGTGTTGCCAACGACTCCAAGCGGCGCGCTCCTCGTCGGTCAGCTCTGCAGCGCCCAGCGGGACGACATCGAAAGACTGAGGTGACGCCAGCGACGTGGTGGTGCCGTCGACCTTCTGGAAGAGCTCCACCTGGTAGCTGCCTGGGGCCGCCAGCGGGCCGCCGCCGTCTTGACGGTTGTCGGTATGCGGGCGCAGACCGGAGTAGCGCAGATCCCAGGCCACGCGATGGAAGCCTCGGGATGTCGGGCCTGAGAGGCGGCGCACCACGTCACCCGAAGCGTCGCGTACGACCAGTATGACCTCCGGATCTTGCGCTTCGTCCTCGGCTCGCAGTGCATCCCAGGACGGTACCTCGACCGAAACTCCCTCACGCGCCTGTGCGCGTTCCTGAGCACGTCGCTGCTCGCGGCGGCTGCTGAGGCCGTCGCGCAAGTGATAGGAGAACACTGCGCCATAGGGTGGGTTGGACGCGGTGAAGAAAGCGTCTCCCTGGACGCCCTTCTCGCCCCAACCGATGGGACGCGAGGGCAGGAAGAGCGGTGCGTTGCGCACCGGGAAAAGATGACCGGGCCCAGCCAAGGTCTCGGCGTCCCGGAAGCGCAACGGTGTGTAGTCGTCGAGCACGTAGATCCCGCGGCCGAACGTGCCCACTACCAAGTCGTTCTCGCGCCGTTGGATGGCCAGGTCGCGGAAGGAAATGGTCGGCACGCCGCCGGTCAGCTCGGTCCAGCTTTCTCCGCGATCACCGCTCCAGAAGAGACCGAATTCCGTGCCGAGGAAGAGCAGATCCGGGTCCTCGTGATCCTCGACGATCGACCATGCGACGTGGTCCTCGGGCAGGCTCGAGGCGAGCGAACGCCAGCTGCCCCCGCGGTCGTCCGAAACCAGGACGTAGGGTTGAAAGTCGCCGCTCTTGTAGGCATTGAACAGCGCGAACACCCGGTCGGGGTGATGGCGCGAGGCGACGAGGTCTGAGACCAGGGTGCCTTCCGGAACACCCGGAAAGCGCTCGATCGTGCGCCAGTCGGAGGTCTCGCCGTCGACCGTCCCGACGTGCAGTAGACCGTCATCGGTGCCGGCGTAGAGCAGACCCTCCTCGAGAGTCGACTCGTCGAGCGACACGATGCTGCCGTACGGCGAGGTGAAGACGTTCTTCCACACCGCATCGACGCTCCAAACGCGGCCCATGACCTCGAGCTGATTGCGGTCGATTTGGCGCGAGAGATCCTCCGATACCGGACGCCACGAATTCCCGTGGTCGTCGGTACGATAGATGCGCTGGGCGGCGAAGTAGAGCCGGCCTCGCCCGTGGGACGAAAGCACCAAGGGCGAGTCCCAATTCCAGCGCAAGCCTGGCTCACCGGGCTCGGGCTGCGGCTGGATGTCGAGGGTCTCGCCGGTAAGACGGTCGTAGCGCACCAGACCGCCGTACTGGATCATGGCGTAGAAGATGTCCGGTTCGGCGGGATCGATGCGGGTCTGGTACCCGTCGGCGCCCAGGGTGTTGATCCAATCGCTGTTGCGGATTCCGTGGCTGGTGAAAGTCCGGGAAGGCGCCATCAGACTGCCGTTGTCCTGCGTGCCCCCGTAGACGTTGTAGAAAGGCTGCGCGTAGTCGACCTCGACGCGGTAGAACTGGGTGATCGGCAGGTTGGGGACGAAGCGCCAGGTGCTGCCGCGGTCAAAACTCTCGTACAGTCCGCCGTCACCGCCCACCAAGAGGTAGTTGGGATCGTCCGCATCGAAGAGCAGGGCATGATCGTCGACGTGCCGATGCTCACTGCTGACCCGGCGCCAGTTCCGTCCCTCGTCGTCGCTGACCATCAGGAAGACGTTGGCCGCGTAGATTCGTCCCTGGCGGTGGGGATCGGGAAAGAGTTCCTGGTAGTACTGAGGATCGATCGACACCCAGTCGCTCTGCTTGGTCCAGCTCTCGCCGCGGTTCGTCGATCTGTAGAAGCCGCTCTGGCCGTCGGCGGCAGGGATCGTGGCGTAGACCACATCCGGATTGTGGGGTGACAGCGCCAGGCCGATGCGGCCCATCTCGGAACTCGGCAGGCCACGCCGGAGTTGGCGCCAGGTGGCGCCGCCGTCGGTCGACTTGTAGATGGCCGATTCCGGCCCGC
>JALCBJ010000181.1:0-2969 GCA_028066595.1 Thermoanaerobaculia bacterium | reverse complement strand
TGGCGCCAGGTGGCGCCGCCGTCGGTCGACTTGTAGATGGCCGATTCCGGCCCGCCCGCGATCAGTGTCCATTGACGGCGACGGCGTTGGTGGGCGGCGGCATAGATGACGTCGGGGTCGCGCGGATCTAGCACCACGTCAGTGACGCCGGTGTACGGCGAAACTTCGAGGGAGAGGGTCCAGGTCTCGCCTCCGTCGTCGGATCTGTAGAGTCCGCGTTCACCGCCGTCAGACCACAGCGGGCCCTGCGCCGCGACCCAGACCACGTCGCTGTCACGGGGATCGAGCACGATCTTGCCGATGTGCTCGCTTGTCTCCAATCCCATCCGTCGCCATGACGCCCCGCCATCGAGGGACTTGTACACTCCGTCGCCCCAGCCGACACTGCGCTGAGAGTTGTTCTCTCCGCTGCCCACCCAGACGACGTGCGGGTTCCGCGGGTCCACCGTCACGCAGCCGGTCGAGTACACGGACTCCCGATCGAAGATCGGACGCCAGGTGGTGCCTGCGTTGCGGGTCTTCCAAACCCCGCCCGAGGCGGTCGCCACATACCAGATGTTGCTATTGGTCGGATCCTTGGCGACGTCGACGACGCGCCCCGATTGCACCGCCGGCCCCAGCAAACGCAGCGACAGCCCGCTGAAGGCCTCGGCTTGGGCTTGGTGCGCGGGCTCGGGCTGAGCGGCGAGCGGTCCGGTCAGGGTGAGAACGAGGAGAATGGAGAAGCAATAGCGAAATAGGCTCATGGGATTGGTCGGACTCGCGACGACGTTTGTGGTTCCAACTCCGTGGAATGGTGCGCCGCGAGTCGACAAACGACTCGCGCGAAAGGCACGACATTCCGGGCGATGCTTTTGACGATGCGCGGCCGAGACTGGCCGATAGATCGTCCGGAGTCAAGTTCGTGGATCGGATCTAATCCCAGTGACTCTCGGGAAAGGGGCCGGATCATCGGGAGCTCGTTGACCTCGTGGGGTATCCTGCGGCGATGAATAGCCGAGATACTTTCCGCCGTTTGCCGACAGGGAATCTCTTCCTCGCTGTGCTCTTGCTAGCTCTGAACCCCGCAGTTGGCCGCGCAGGCGAGTGCGACAAAGTTCCTTCCCCGGCGGCGTGGATCTTCTGCGACGACTTCGAGGACGGTACTGCCTTGGTCCGGGAGGGACGGTACTTCGAGTACGTCGACGATGACGGCGAGTTCATCCCGGTCGCGGGCGCCGGTCTCAACGGCTCGGTCGGAATGCGGGCGATCTGGCAGACGGGCGAGGTGGGAGCTGGGAACTTCAAGCTCGGCTTCGGACGCAACCCCAGTAGCTACATGGACCAGGGAATCCGCCCCGAAGAGGACTTCCGCGAGATCTACTATCGAATGTACGTGCGGATGGAGCCGGGCTGGCAGGGCAACCCCTTCAAGCTATCGCGCGCGACGGTGATCGCGGCCAGCGACTGGTCGCAGGCGATGATCGCCCACGTTTGGGAGGGCGGAGGCGACGTCCTGGGCGTCGATCCGGTACGCTGCGTTGGTGCGGGGGACCAGGTCGTCTGTATCGGCTACAACGACTTCTCGAACATGTCGTGGCTCGGCTTTCAGGGCGGCACGACTCCCGTCTTCCACCCCGACGAGAGCGGCCGCTGGCTCTGCGTCGAGGCCCACGTTCGCCTGAACGATCCTGGCGCTTCGAACGGTGTCCAGGAGTTCTGGATCGATGGCCAGCTCGAAGCGCGGCGGGACGGCCTCGACTTCGTGCACGGATATACGGACTACGCGATCAACGCCGTCTTCTTCGAGAACTGGTGGAACGGCGGAGCAATCCGCGACCAGGAACGCTACTTCGACAACATCGTGGTCTCGACCCAGCCGATCGGCTGCGAAGCGCTAGGCTCGGTGTTCGACGACGATTTCGAGAGCGGAACCACTTCGGCCTGGAGTGCGTCGGTCCCCTGAACCTCAACCGGAGTGGTGCCCACTCGGCCTGGACGGCGAACAGCTGTCGTCGCTCCGCGCCGAGCCTCCGGCCAGCGGCAAAGATGTTCTCGTTGCGTTCGGCGCGCGGATCGTGAGCCAGCGAACCCGGCGATCTCATGAAGGTTCGGAGGATACGTACGACGCGCCGCGAATCCACGTCGACCTTCCGCCGGTGGGCGGGGAGATCAGCCGCAAACGGGTCGTGAGACTGAGGACAGCCCGTCTTCCGGCGTCAGACGACGCTATTGCTTGCTCGCCGGCTCGGGACGTCGGACCTTCGGTGGATTCGATTTGTATGCGGCCTGACCTGTTACGTCCACTGTGTAGAGCCGACACTACCCGTTCGCTGGAATCCACTGATAAGAGCTGCGAGTATGAAGGGGACCATCGCGTCGACGGTTCGGGAACAGGCCGACAACAGGTCAAGCCGTGAGATGTTCCCAAGCGTTGATGATCTTGTCGACGTCCGAATCCGGTTCGACAACCGCGGCCGGACACCCGGTATCGGGAACGATTGCGATCGGACCACATTGTTCCGCAATACGGTGTGCGACCTTGATGATCAGCTCCGGCCACCCCTTTTCGAAATAGAACTCACATGGTGCATCAGGAGATGAATATTCGAGGACGTTGATCACCGTCCATAGTCCATCTTCCGGTGACTTCAGGTCATCGATATGTGCTTGCCAGACGCCTTCATTGATGTTGAAAGACACGACTTGATCTGCGAGCGTCTCAAGTATGCTCTGCAGTTGTCGTGGAGTAGGCGCACGTCCAAAGGACTGCGGTACAGGAAGCCCTTCGTCAACCAGCCACTCGCGAACTTCGCTGTCGATGGGGAAGGCAGAGTATCGAATGCCCATTGCTTTCTCAGCGGTGCGATGGGTCCGTTCGGACGCGATTTCCTGCGTCCGACTCGAGTGATCTGTTAGGTGAACCAGCAAACATTGACCTTCCCCCAGTATTTGGTCCACTTGCTATGAGAGTCGTGGTCACTCAAGGT
>JALCBJ010000046.1:40252-55396 GCA_028066595.1 Thermoanaerobaculia bacterium | reverse complement strand
AGCCACATCTTGACCAGCCGCAGCATGCGGCCGTCGCTGACGCGGCGGGCTACGGATTTTAGGAGATCTCCGTGGGGCAGGCTGTCGAAGTATCCGCTCAGATCCGCATCGATCACCTCGGCATGTCCGGTGTGCAGGAGGGAATGGACCCGACGCACCGCGTCCAGCGCACTACGCTCGGCGCGGTTCCCAACGGCACGCTGGAAGCAAAGACCACAATCCCATCCCGTCGAACCCTCACTTGAGCTTCGCTGGACGGAAAGTCTCGAGCTCGTCGCCACTCGATTTGGATCGAAGTACCTAGCTCATTGATCCGTCCACCGATGTCGTGGCTATCGTCGTTAAGGTGAACGTGGAGTTGTTTCCTACCGTCGAGACGAATCTGGAGTATGCCTTCTCCGCCCATGTCGAAAAGGCCGAAGACCATGAGCGAGTCGAAGTCCGACAAAGTGAGGTCCGATCGTCGATCCAAAGGGTATAGGAGATTCGGTAGTACCTAGGAGGGAGGTATTCGCCGAGGTAGGTCGGCTGGAAGTCGTCGGGGTCGATCTGAATGTCGTCATCGCAATCCTCATCTTGGCTCAGTACGGGACCTGTCGGATGGGATTGGGATATGTCCCAATTGTGAACGAGCATCGTGCACGTCTCTCCCGCTGGAGGGGTGATCTGTGCGCTCGCAACGGCGGCAGGAACTGAAACTACGGAACAGAGGACTAGAAGGCGAAACCAAGAGTTCCGACCATCGGTACTTCGAACGCGTGCATCCATCGTCGGCTCCTCCTTTGGTCGATCGGCTTGCCAGAACGAGGCCGAGAGACAGTGCGGTGAAATCGCCCCGTTCCGGAGAAGGCTCGTGGCCGACGCCGCGACTCGACCAGACTGGCCGGGTTCGGACTCGATATCAGCCAAGCCCGGCGATATCGCCGATCTCCCGAGCGAAAGCAATACCGAGATGTACAGCCAGCGCCGGCTGGCTGCGTCGAATCGGGCTTCGGTCCACAAATTCAGCGAGTCAGACCAACAGTGTACAGGAAGGTCATCCCTTCGGCAGCTACTGGCTCGCTAGTGCAAATCTGCGATCAGCCGATCTGGCCATTCCACACGATTCGAGTTGAACCAGGCATCGAGCACGTGGACCGTTCCGCCCCGGATCTCGAAACGGTGCGGCTCGTGAAAATGGCCCAAGAAGAGATGCTGGTGCGTCGCGCCCTTCGGATCCGAGCCGAGCCGGCGCTCGCCATAGCGCCGAATCGGCTGCTCAGGAATCTGGCGCTTGTGCTTGAAATTGGTTTTGGAGAGCTTCGCTTCCGTACCGTGCACGAACTTCTGAGCCGCCACCGACGGTAGACCCAAAACAGCCCAACGTACCGGCGTGCTCTTGGACAGCCAGCGCCAGAACAGATACTGGCGGTCGCGGTCGTTCAGGCCGTCTCCGTGCACCGCCAAGCACGATTCGCCACCTGCTTCGAAATGGGTCTCCAGATCCAGACGATCGAAGCAGTCGGCGTAGGGCGACTTCCGAAGAAAGAAGTCGCGGTTGCCTTCCACGTAGTCGACCCGGACTCCGGCTTCGCGCAAAGCCCGTAGCTCGGGCACTACCTTGCGCACCTCGGAGGTCTCGAACTTCCGGCTACCCACCCAGACATGGAAAATGTCGCCCAACAGCACCAGGTGGGTGCATCCCTGCTCCGGGAGCGCACACAGCTGCTCGACGAAGAGATCGCCATCGCCGCCCGGCCCTCCCAGATGGGAATCGGCGATGATCGCGACCGTCATACCCGTCTCAAGCGATGGTCAGCTTGGGCGTCTCGCGCTCGGCAACGGCAGTTCGTACCGCGTTGGCGAGAGAGCCGAAAGCCTCGACATGGGCGCCGGCATCCTCCCGTACAACGATGGGCTCGCCGGCATCCCCTCCTTCGACGATGGCCGGATCGAGCGGAATCGCGCCCAGAAACGGTGTACCCAGGACCTCGGCCGTACGTTGGCCGCCGCCGCGTTTGAAGATGTCGATCGTTTCACCACAGCACGGGCAAGTGAAGCCTGACATGTTCTCGACGATGCCCGCTACGGGTACCTTGACCTTTTGGAACATGGCCAAGCCCTTGCGCGCATCGACCAACGCCACATCCTGTGGTGTCGTGACGATCACCGCAGCGGACAGCGGAACACGCTGTGTGAGGGTCAGCTGAGCGTCACCGGTGCCCGGAGGTAGGTCGACGATCAGAAAGTCGAGCTCGCCCCAGGCCACCTCGCCGAGCAGTTGCTCCAGAGCTTTCATGACCATCGGCCCGCGCCAGATCACCGGCGTGTCGACATCGAGCACGAAGCCGAGGGACATGATCTTGACTCCATACTTCTCGAATGGGATCGCCACCTGGCCGTCGGTTTGCGGACGCTCGTGAATTCCGAACATCGTCGGCATCGACGGACCATAGATGTCGGCGTCGAGCAGGCCGACGCGAAGTCCTTGGCGCGCCAAGCTGACCGCCAGGTTGGCTGACACCGTCGACTTGCCCACGCCACCTTTGCCGCTCGCCACCGCCACCACCGAGTGGACGTTGGGTAACAAGTCCGGAGACTGGGAGACCTTCGGCGCTGGATCCCGCTTCTGAGGGGCCTGCACGTGCAACCTCACCTCCACCGCCGTCACGCCTTCGACGTCGCGGATGGCGTCCTCCGAGGCAGCGCGAACCTGCTCCGCATTGTCCGGGTTGTGGGTCGACATCTCGAGCGTACAGGTGACGGTGCCACCGTCGAGCTCCAAGGCTCTGACGAAGCCAAACGACACGATGTCGCGGCTCATTCCCGGATAGCGAACGGCGCGAAGAGCGTCCCAGACCTTACCTTCGAGGTCAGCGGCCATGTCTCGATCTTCCTTAGGATGCAGATGCTGCGGCGCAGCGGAGGTGGGTGGAGCTGCCGCGTCGAGATCGTGACGCGACGGGCTCAACAGGATAGCAGGGCTCGGCACCGGGAAGGTGCCTGAAAAAGGTCAGACTCGAGGGCTCGAACCACATCCTCTGCACGCAACGAATGTCGACCACCCGCGAGGGCGACACGGTGAGTTCGCTTGAAGCACTCGAGCCGCCAAGCCTACAGACCAAGCCGCTTGACCATCCGAAAGAGGGTCGTGCGATCGACACCGAGCTCCGCGGCTGCTTCGTTGCGCCGGCCTTCGTGGGCTTCCAGAGCCGCGCGGATACGTTCGGTAGCCGAGGCGTCCAGGGCTTCTCGCAGGGTGCCCGACGGTGAGTCGACGGCGATCTGGCCCTCCGTCTCGAGGAGGGTCGTTTCTTCGAGCCACAAGTCCTCCGCTCCGATGACTACCCCGCGGCAGAGGACCGTAGCCCGTTCGATGGCGTTCTCCAACTCGCGGACGTTGCCGGGCCAGACATGCTGCACGAGGAGCTGTTCCGCGTCGGGGGTCAGTGTCTTTCCCGAACTGCCTAGGAAATGCCGTGCTAGCGGCAAGACGTCGGCAGCGCGCTCGCGAAGGGACGGCAGATGGACCGGAATCACGGCAAGCCGAAAATAGAGATCCTCGCGAAATCGTCCTTTGGCGACTTCGCGGCGCAAGTCGCGATGGGTGGCAGCGACGACACGGACATCGACGCTCAGGGCGCGATCTCCACCCACGGGCTGAACCTCACCTTCTTGTAGGACCCGCAGCAGCTTCGCCTGGAACTCCGATTCCACGTCGCCGATCTCGTCGAGAAAGATCGTGCCACCTTCGGCGCGCTGGAAGCAGCCTGCGCGGCGCACGTCGGCCCCGGTGAAGGCTCCTTTCTCGTGACCGAAGAGCTCACCTTCCAGAACCCCCGGCGCAAAGGCGCGGCAGTTGACCGCGACGAACGGCTGCTCGGCGCGGCCACTGGACAAATGCAGACGGCGGGCGATGCGCTCCTTGCCGGTTCCGGTTTCTCCCGTCAGGAGCACCGTAGCCGTGCTCGGCGCCGCGCGATCCACCAACTCGAGGACGGTGCGCATCGACTCGCTCTCGGCGATCAGATCAAGGCCGGCATCGACCGCATACCGCAGTCCGCGGTTCTCTATCCGGAGCCGCCTCAACTCCAGCGCCCGCCCGACGATGGTTCGCAACTCATCGTTGTCGAAAGGCTTGGTGACATAGTCGAAGGCACCATCACGCATGGCCTCGACGGCCGTGCGGACGTCGCCGTAGGCGGTGATCACAATCACCGGAACATCCGGCCTTTCCTCCTGTAGACGAGCCAACAGCTCCATTCCATCGACTCCGGGCACGCGAAGGTCGGTGACCACGAGATCGGCGCCGTGCTCTCGAAACAGGTCCAAGGCTTCGTCGCCCCGTGTCGCCACACGGCAGGCGTAGCCACTCCGACGCATGGCGGTGGCAATGGCCTCGGCCATACGAGGCTCGTCGTCGACGATGAGGACGCGAGACTTCACTCAGTCGCCTCGACCGGAGGCTCGAGATCGCTGACCGGCACGCGGAGCCGGAATACTGCCCCGGCATCGGGAGCCGTTTCCGCCCGGATGTCTCCGCCGTGCGCAAGGACGATCTGTCGGGCCACCGCCAGCCCGAGACCCTGGCCTTCGCTGCGTGTCGTGACGAACGGATCGAAAATGCTCTCCAGCAGATCCGGCGGCACTCCGGGGCCTTCGTCCGAGACGGTCATCTCCAGAAACTCCTCCCGTCGATTCCACCCGAGCTCGATGACACCGCCCTCCGGCGACACCGTCACGGCATTCTGCACCAGGCCCAGCAGGACCTGGGTCAGCAGATCCTCATCGGCATGGAGGCAGACACCGTCTGCTTCCGCAGAGACCAGACGGAGCTCGAGCTTCCGTTCGTCCAGCAGCTCCGTAGCCAGTAGTGCGACCCGCGACACCAACCGATCCACGTCCACCCGGCGGCGGTGCAAGGTAGGACGGCGCGAGAACGCGGACAAGCTCGCGGTCACTCGAGCCACCCGATCCACCTCATCGCGGATCTGACGACAGAGCTCCAGCGCCTCGGATTGACCCGAAGTTTCCGAAGCCTCGTCCTCCAGCGCCTCCTCCAAGTTCTGCGCCATGGAACGAATGATGGCAAGTGGATTGCGCACTTCGTGGACGATAGCCCCCGCCAGCTCCCCTAGAGCCGCCAAACGCTCGCTCCGCGCGAGGCGAGATCGGGCCGCAGCCAGGTCACGTAACTGAGTCTCGATCACCTGCGCGTTCCGGCGCTCGCGCAGTCTCGCTTCGGCGTTCAGCCCCAGGAGATAGCCGAATACTGCAAACGACGCTTCGACCACGCCCCCGACCCACAGCGTGACGTCCAAGCCGCGAAATGTCGCCTCGACGCCCAAGACCAACGCCGCTAGCGAATAGACGACACCCAGCAGAAAGGCGCCCGCGGCGTATCGCCAACGCAGAGGCCATGTTGCGGGTTGGGCAAGTCGGGATGTCATGATGCGAGAGACCTATCAATCATTGTGCCAGGAAGACAGACGGCGGGTCCGCTGGTTCGACAGCGAGGGCGACCGCCCTCCAGGTGACCATCGTCGTCTCAAGCGAACGTTGTCTGCGTGCAACCCTGCGTTGCAGACCTGCAACGTTCCAGGCGCTCCAGGCCGCCAAACCAACAGATTGCCTCTGGCACGCCTCTCGCTCTCCGGTCTCCCGCCGCTGCCCTAACGGCGCCGGCAACAGAACCCACCTGAAGGAGATCGTCATGAAAGCACTCAAGCAACAGCCCGCACTCTGGCTTCGTCGCACTCTTCTCGCCAACGCAGGTTTTTCCACCTTCTGCGCGGCGCTCTTTCTGTTCCTTGCAGACCGCCTCGCGGGATGGACCGGATTCTCTAAGGCAGATCTGCAGAGCATCGGAATCCAGCTGGGTATCTTCGCCGCGCTCGTGGCCTGGGTCGCAACCCGTGACTTCAGCCTTCGGTGGGCGCGCGGCCTCGCGGTACTCGTCGCTCCGGGGGACACGTTGTGGGTCGTCGGCAGTCTGCTCCTAGCGGTGGGGATTCCTGCCGGGCTCGTCGATCTGACGATGGCGGGCAGGTTCGCTGTCGTACTACAAGCCGTGGTCGTCGCCGACTTCGCGTTCCTCCAGTTCTTCTGCTGGTTCCACCTGCGCAGGGCGGTGGATCCGGTCGCACGCGCCGACGGCGGCGCGGCCCGACCGCAGGCAGCCTGACACGGGGAGGATGGGCTGCGACGATCCGGGACATCGAGAGCGTGGCGTGAGACAATACACACGCATCCTCGCCGAAAAATCTAGCCGGCCCACCCCATGGACGACCTCTTCGATACCGACGCCAGCCATACCCGCGAGGGAGGCAGCCTACGCCAGAGCTATCGTATTCGAAGCACGGACGTCGATCCGGCAGGGCGGGCGACCACGGCCGCCCTCGTCGAGTTGCTCCAGGAGGCTGCGCATGCGGATGCGAATCGCCTTGGCGTCGGCATTTCGGATCTGATGGCGCGTGGATTCTCCTGGTATCTCAAGCGCCTTCACGTACGCCTGCGTAGAACACCGTGGATTGGTGAAGCCGTAGAGGTCGAGACCTGGCCCGCTGCCGTCGAGGGTCTACATGCGATCCGTGACTATCGCCTGTTTCTCGATGGCGGCATCGACGCCGTGGAAATCGGCATGGCGTCGAGTGCCTGGCTGCTGATGGATGTCGCGTCCAAGAAGCCGGTACGACGCCCTCATGAACAACTCGGCGCGCTCCGTCCCACAACGCCTCGTCGGGCGCTCGACGTACCGTTCGACAAACTGCCTCGGATGCCGGATGGAGACGACAGCTCGCCGATCGTCGAGCGACCGTTTCCCCTACGTCGCGCCGATCTCGACCTCAATCGGCATGTCAACCATGGCGTGATCGTCGAAGCTCTGTTGGAAGCCGTACCGAGTGACTTGTGGTGCGAGGCGGAGCTGCTGGAGCTGGAGGTCGACTTCATGGCGGAGGCCAAACCCGGCGACAGCCTGGTGACACGCTGTCGGCCGTGTCGAGAATCGGATCCGACCGGTCCCGAGGACACGCAGACTCGTCTGCTACACGACGTGATCTGCGCAGGCGACGAACGGGAGCTCGTGCGCGCCCGCAGTCGCTGGGTCGTCGAAGCACCGATCCGGAACGTCGTCGAGTAGTCCACGACATCATTTGTCGACGGACTCTGGCACCATGAAAGAACCCGCCGGGGGATCGCCCACCCGGCGGGTTCTGCCCATCACTCGTTGTTCGGACTACCTGTCGAAGAAAAACGCGAAGGCGCTGAAGAAGAAACGAGCACGTTCGTGCTGCGTCAGAATTCCCGCGTTTCCTAGCTCGTGCAGGGAAACGTGCACGCATTGGAGATACTCGGCCAGCTCCGAGATATGGTCTCCGCGCTCACAGGGAATCTCGGGAAACAGCACACGCGTTCCCTTCCGAACGTTGTACAGACGGTTGACGACACCACCAGGCCACATGACGTCGACCGTCGCCCGCTTCGCGTGCCCGAGACCCGCCGACACGACCTTGCTGTCGGTAGACGCGTAGCTGGAGCCCGCGAGCACCGGGTGCAACGTGGCCGGGCCACGCCGCGGGCGTACTCGGACCACGGCCCCGACGCCGTCGCGGTTGGCTTGGCCGGCCCCGGTCAGGCCTATGGTTCCCAGGGTCTCGACCTGCACCCACCTGTGATGGCCGTGTCCGCTGTTCAGCTCCACCGAGAGGGATCCGTCCGGGAACTCGAGACCACTCCAGGTGAAGATGAAGTCCTCAGGATCCGCAGAAATGAACGAGGGTACGAAGACCGCATCCGCGGCGAACTCACCACCCCCCAGCGAGGGCGCCGGTACCAGTGGTGCGGGAGGCGGCGTGTCATGGTTGGAGACGCTCACGATGTCCGTGTCACCGTCTCCATCGAGGTCACCGGTCGCCACACCATGGACCACGCGGCGGGTGTGATCCGTGGACGGTGCCAACGGACCTACGTCTCGGGACAGCCCCCCTGCACCATCGTTGTGAAACAGAACTCCGGGATTGGTTGCCAGGAAGGGCCCAACATCCAGTCCACCGTGGTACACGATGTCGGTGTGACCATCGTTGTCGTAGTCCAGAGCCGAGGTTCCCCAACCGAACGGTGTGAAGAGAGGTCCGGCAGCTGCGCTGTCGGCGAACGAATCGGTCTGCGTCTGCAGGAACCAACGCGAGTCGAAATTCCTCAGGCTGAAATCCGTCTCACCCGTCATCACGGCGAGACCGCGGTTGCCGAAGTTGGTGGCGAACAGATCGAGACGTCCATCATGGTCGAGATCGCCGAAGGACAAGCCCATCCACGCGCCGGCTTTATCGAGACCCACGCTTCGGGTCACATCGGTGAAGTTGCCCGTGCCGTCGTTGCGGAGCCAGTGCAGGTAACCGCGATCCAATCCACCCTGCGCGGCGGTTGGGAACGCGGCCTGATCGTCGGCTTGCAGGATGTCGACGTCACCGTCGAGATCGATATCCACCATCGCGACCGCCCAGGTGATCGAGGCCGCGCCCGGCGGAGCGGACGGGAAGTCGAGATCGAGCACACCGGAGCCTGCTGTCTCGTCGACGAAGGTGTTCCCGCCCTGATTGACCAGGAGCTGGTTCGGCTGGTTGAAGGCGAACGCCTCTACGAAGATGCCGAACTGCTCCCGCATATCGAGACCGTTGCCGACGAACAGATCGAGGAGACCATCCCCATCGACATCTCCGAGGCTGCAGGACGTCGATGACGAAACGTCGACACCCAGGCCGCTCGGAGCGGTGATGTCGAGGAACGTGCCGTTCCCCTGGTTCTCGAAGAGCCGATTCGGCTCGAGATTTCCGAGGACCACGAGATCCGTGTCGCCGTCGTTGTCGATATCTCCGGCACAGACTCCCGTGGAGTCCTGATCGACAGCTCCGACACCGGCCGGAACCGCTTGATCGATGAACGTCAGATCGCCACTCTCGACCAGCTGGTTGACGAACAGACTGTTCGCAGCGCCGGGTCCATTGCTCACGTAGATGTCGACGTCTCCGTCGTTCTCTAGGTCAAAGAGGGCGACGCCCGGCGCTCCCCGTCCTTTCAGCGGGGTCACCAGGAGATCGTCGAAGGTATAAAACTCCTGCTGCTTGATGATGTCGAAGAGGCTTTCACTCGGCGACTCCACACGATGGTAGGAGAGTCCGGAATCCGGATCTCCGGCGATGTCTTCGAAGACCACACCCGAGGATGTGGCCAACGACGGAACAGACAGCAAGAACAGCGCCAGAACTAGGAGGGGCAAGGATGGGGAGAGGGTAGGGCTCGACGCGCTTCGAGAAAGTGTCACGGGTGTCTCCAGGTCGTGATCGGGGCCCACCACGCGGGACGAGCGTTGCCCGTCCCCAAGCGATGTGGCTTCCACGATGGGTGTGAGCGGCTTCAGAAGCTGAACTGGACGCCAAAGACGATCATCTCCGTCTCGTCCTCCAGCTGTTGAGTGAAAAAGGCTCGGAGTATCTCGTCCGGATCGTCCGGGAACGCGAAGCGATTCCCCTTGATCACGTGGTAATTCAGCTTGACGACGAACCGTGGGGTGAACCAGTAGTTGATGGCGAACCCGAGATCCTCGTTCTCCAAGAGCTGATTCACGAACGGCGGCAGTTGGGTCAAGTCCAATCCAGAGTTGTCCCCCTGCCACCAATCCCACCGAACTGCCAGTTGCCAGTTCTCGGTGACGTGATACGCCAGCTCGGCGTAGGCACCATCGGCACCGAAGGCATCGTCCCCAAGGTCGAAACGCGACGCCTCGGCACGAGCCAGCCATTTCTCGTCTTCATAGCCGATGTGGACTCCGACGACGTCGTAGCTCTGCTTCGTGGTCGCTTGCTGGACGTCGACGACGGTCTGCTCGCCAGTGTATGCAGAGAGGCCGAAACGTAGCCCTGCCAAGGGCGGAGAGACTTCGAGCCGTAACCCGAAGACGTCCTCGACTTCGAAGTCCGAAACGACTTCCGACTGAAACCTGTCATCGGGATCGGCGGCAAAAGGCCCGGGCACCTGCAATGTACCTTGGATCTCGCCTGCGTACAGGTCGTACGAGACAGACCAGGTGGGCGAATCCAGGATCCCTAGAAAGCCGATGCCGTCGACGGACTTGGCGGTGATCCCTTGAGGCCCGTAGATACTCTGCGGCAGCATGTAGAACGGACGCAGAGTACCCACGTCGAAGATCTCGGCGTAGATCCCGAACGGATGCTTCACCCGCCCCAGACGGAGTCGAGCACGATCGGAGAATTTCCACTCCCCGAACGCATAGTCCAGATCTGTCTCGAGCTCGTCCTCCTGGGTCATCGCCACCTGGGCGACGACACGAGCTCGTGGAGCGATATCGGCGGTGAAATTGAGGCTGAGCTGGACGTTGTCCCATACCCCGTTCTCGTCGCCGATCAGATAAAGATTTTCGTCCGTCTGGGCGAAGGCCCAGCCGCCGAAGCCATGTATGAAGAGGTTCTCGCCGATCTCCAATGCAGAGGATGGAACGGCGGCAAGAAAAACAATGGTAACCAAAACCGCAACACGTCGGCGGACACCTGCCTCGCGTTGCGAATCGATGTTGGATGGATGATGCAAAAACACAGGCTCACTCCTCGAACGACGGGTGACTAGGTACGGACTGAATGGGATGCAGAGGATCGCTCATCATTCGATCACCTCGAGAACCTTGACTTCGTCTGTCACAGCGCCGGGGTTTACATATCCGATCGCACCCTCGTTGTCGCGAACGAATTCCACGACCTGCGCCGCATTCTTGAGCTGCTTGGGAGGTACCCGCTTACCGGAGAAGATCTCTCGCACCCAGTAGTTGGCAATGATGTCGACACCGCGTCCATGCACGGTCCTCGAGAACTGCCGGCGAATGTCCGACGACTCGGGGAGATCGACAGGGGTCACCTGACCTCCGTCGGGCCACTGGGTCCTGCGCTTCAGAAACATCCGAGATACTTCCTTCTTGGGCAGAGATTCCACCGTGCTGGACGGGTGTACGATCACTCGAAATGCCGGTTCTCTCTGTCCGTGGGCGTCCTGGCCGACGCCTGAAAAAACCGACAGGGCAATGAGAAGAACGGTGGCAAGACACCACCGAAACATCGAGGTCATCGGAAAATCCTCGCAGTCGTTTAGTGAGAGTTCAGATACGCGAGAAGTGCGCTGAACCAATGCCGCCTTGCGGTTCTCCGATCGATGATGGATTCATCCCTCAGCTCATCCAGCGAGCTGCCAACGCATTGGAGATAGTGCCAGGTCGAGGGCCATGAAGCATCGAAGCTACAGGGGATCTCGGGAAATACGACCGACTCCCCTTTCCACACCCAATAGAGCCGGTTGCGTACCCCTCCGGGCCACAAAACGTCGACGGTCCCTTTGTGCGCCGAACCGAGCCCGAAATAGGCCTCAGGCGCATGCTGTGAGCCCAAGCTAGAGCCACCTACGATGGGCATCATCACAGAGTTCCCGCCGTGTGGCTTGAAGGAAACCACGGCACCGATACCGTCTCGATTGACGATCGCATCGTCCAAGATGCCCACGGTTCCCACCGTCCGAATCGTCACTCCAGGCTGTGCCTGACTACGATTCATGTCCAGCGACAGTAGGCCTGGTTCGTAGTCGATTCCAGTCCACACCATGCCACCGGGAGTCGGTGCGAAGATTGGCGAGAAACGAGCCGTGGCATCGAACGCCGACTGATACGACACCGGGCTCGGCAAGAGCGGCGCCGCCGCCGGCAGGGTGAGGTTCGACACCGCCACCGCATCGACGAGGCCATCCCGGTCGAGATCGCCGATGGCAGCGCCCTGGACGTTGCCACGGAGATGGTCGGTGGAATGGGCCGAGAGCCGCGGCAGAAAATCCTGACCGCAACCGACGTTCTCCAGAAAAGTACCGGGGTTGTCGGCCAAGAGGACAGAATTCATGTCCAGCCCGCCGTGATAGAGGATGTCCTGATCACCGTCGTTGTCGGGATCGAAGATCGCATTGCCCCAACCGAAGACCGAGGCAACCTCGCTGCCCAGACCCGGCTCGGTGAAGAGTCCGTTCCCGATGCCGTAGAACCAGCGCGACGACTGATCGAATTGAGCGTAGGGCATGCCCATGCTCGGAATCGAATAGTCGCCGAAATTCGAGCTGAACAGGTCCATGGCGCCATCGCAATCGAGGTCGCCGAAAGCGAACCCCATCCAGCTACCCGATGACACATCGTCGAGAATGATCGGCGCGTCGACGAAGTGGCCGGTACCGTCGTTCAGAAAGATGTGCTGATAGCCACGGTCGACACCACCGTACTTGGCGGTCGGGATGCCTCCCTGGTCGTCGCCGAACAGCACGTCCTGATCGCCGTCTAGGTCGATGTCCACGATGGCCGTGGACCAGGTGATGCCGGATGTGCCGGGTGGAATGCCCACATGATCTCGGATCCCAGAGCTCACGCTGATGTCTTCGAACGTTCCGTCCCCACGGTTGCGAAACAGCTGGTTCGGCTGATTCAGGGCGAACGGCTCGACGAAAATAGCCGTGAGGGCCGCATAGTCGAACGTGTGAGAGATGGCGACATCGAGCAGACCGTCGCCGTCTACGTCACCCACGGAGCAAGACACGCTGCTCAGCGAGCCACCCTCTAGCCCGCTGGCGGGGCGCTCGGCGAACGTGCCGTTGCCATTTCCTTCGAACAGGCGGTTCGGCTCGCTACGACCCAGAACCAACAGATCGACGTCACCGTCGTTGTCCAGATCGCCGTAGCACGTACCCGTCGAGTCTTGATCTTCGGCTTCGACGCCGGCTGCCGCAGCCACGTCGACGAACTGGAACGAGCCGGTATTCGCCAGCTGATTCTGAAACAGGCTGTTCGCCGCGCCCGGCCCGTTGGTCACGTAGAGATCGAGATCACCGTCCCGATCGTAGTCGACCACCGCGACGCCGGGTATTCCATAGACCCTCGTCGGCATCCCGACGAGATCCGGAAAACCGAGTGGTTGGGTCAAAGACGCTTGGCGGAACGCATCGAGCTGAGCGAACGTCGCCGATCGCTCCCTCTCGTACACGATGCCAGCTTGGCTGCTCTCGTCCTCGAACTGCAGAGTTCCGGCCCACGCAGGTAAAGCGCACCAGATCGCAGCAGTACACAGAAAAAGAACGGTACGAATCGAGACTCGGTGGGGGGATGCCGGCTCAGTCCGCTGGGTTGCTTCCTGCAGGCAGGAAGATGGGCAAATAAGTGATCCTTGCATGATCTGCACCTCCAATCGTTCACAGTTAATGCCGTAAACCAGATCGTGATCTTCCGCGGATCGATGAGAAAGAAAAAGACGCTGGAGGAATATGCCTAGGTAGAGCGGGATATATCCTCCGGGCTGATCGTTTGATTATACACGCATTCTTGGGGAAAACGCACCAATGTGTTAAAAATCCCAGCGAGATGTCAAATCTCTGCACCAGAAATCCTTCACAAGCTACGCGACGCTTTGGAAATTTGCCTCGATGTCTCCATTACGCGATCCGACTGACTTGGCCTTATCCATAGTCAATTAACCTGATAGATCTCGATCTATCAGCTTGAATCCTTCACGTCGACGGGCTTCGGAAGCCGGTTTTTCAAGCAGGGAAGAACGGAAATCGCCGAGCAATCAACCCGCTTCGCCCACGCAGGATCTGTCCATGTATCTATATACTTATTTATATTTCTATCTACAAATCATCGATATGAGTGTGCTCGCCATCCGGCGGAGCGGAGCTACTACAGAGCCGCTGGCTACCCGCCTGCCTTGTGCGCTTGGATCAATTTCTCTACGACCGAGGGGTCAGCCAACGTCGTGATGTCGCCGAGCTCGTCGTATTCGGCGTGAGCGATCTTGCGCAGAATGCGACGCATGATCTTGCCAGAGCGTGTCTTCGGCAATCCAGGCGTGATCTGGATGCGATCCGGTTTGGCGATCGGGCCGATGACGTGGCGAACCTGCTCTTTGAGTGCGCCGACCAGCTCGTCGGTCTCGGCGCTTTCGTACTCTGGCGTGACGATGACGTAGGCAAAGATCCCCTGGCCTTTGATCTCGTGGGGGTAGCCGACGACCGCTGCTTCGGCCACCGCGTCGTGGGCTACCAGTGCGCTCTCCACTTCGGCCGTACCCATTCGATGTCCCGAAACGTTGAGTACGTCGTCGACCCGCCCGGTGATCCAGTAGTAGCCGTCCTCGTCTCGTAGGCAGCCATCGCCGGTGAAGTACTTGCCAGGGAACGTGGAGAAATAGACCTGCTTGAAACGCTGGTGGTCACCCCAGATGGTCCGCGCTTGTCCCGGCCAGGAGCGGACCAGGCATAGGTTGCCGCGCACGCCATTGCCCTCCAACACCTGGCCCTCGTCATCTACGAGCTGTGGCTCGACACCAAAAAACGGCAACGTCGCGGAGCCCGGCTTGGCCGGCGTGGCGCCGGGCAGCGGAGTGATCAATATCCCTCCAGTCTCGGTCTGCCACCAAGTGTCGACCACCGGGCAGCGCCCGCCCCCCACGACATCGTGGTACCACTCCCAGACTTCCGGATTGATGGGCTCTCCCACCGTACCCAGGACGCGGAGGCTGCTTCGGTCGTACTTCGTCACCCACTGGTCGCCTTCGCGATGCACGGCGCGGATCGCGGTCGGAGCGGTGTAGAAAATGTCGACGCCCAGGTCATCCACCAACCGCCAGTAGCGGCCGGGATCGGGATAGAGAGGCGTCGACTCGAACATCACCGTCGTCGCGCCGTTCGTCAGAGGTCCGTAGATGATGTAGCTGTGGCCCGTGATCCAACCGATGTCGGCCACACACGCATAGATGGATTCGGGCTTCAGATCGAAGACCAGCTCTTGGGTCAGGGAGGTGTACACCAAGTAACCACCGGTGGTGTGCAACACACCCTTGGGCTTGCCGGTCGAGCCCGACGTGTAGAGGACGAAAAGTGGATCCTCGGCGTCCATCCACTCCGCCGGGCACGTGGCTCGCTGTTTCTCGATCTCGTCGTCGAGCCAGAAGTCACGGTCCTCGGTCATCGAAACATCGGTGTCCGTGCGGCGCGCCACCAACACCGTTTCGACCAGATCGAGACCTAGCACGGCCTCGTCCACGGTCCTCTTCAGCGCGATGGTCTTGCCGCCGCGCA
>JALCBJ010000046.1:19687-40152 GCA_028066595.1 Thermoanaerobaculia bacterium | reverse complement strand
CCTAGCACGGCCTCGTCCACGGTCCTCTTCAGCGCGATGGTCTTGCCGCCGCGCAAACCCTCGTTCGCCGTCACTACCATTCGGCAGTCCGCGTCGAGGATGCGATCCCGAAGGGACTCGGCCGAGAAGCCCGCGAAGACGATCGAGTGTACGGCGCCGATCCGGGCACAGGCCAGCATCGTGTACGCCAACTCCGGAATCATAGGTAGATAGATGCAAACCCGATCACCACGGCCGACCCCGTGCGCCTTGAGTACGTTGGCCACACGACACACCCGCCGTTGCAGCTGTCGGTAGCTGATGTGCTCGTACTCGCCTGCCTCGTCCTTGGCCCAGATGATGGCAGTCTTATCTGGTTGAGTCGTGAGGTGCCGGTCGACCGCATTGAAGCAGGCATTGACCTTGCCGCCTTCGTACCAGGAGAAATCGACGGCGTCGAAATCCCAATAGCCGGCGATCTCCGGTGGATGAAACCACGTG
The DNA here is from genome assembly GCA_028066595.1 of Thermoanaerobaculia bacterium. Classification (GTDB taxonomy): domain Bacteria; phylum Acidobacteriota; class Thermoanaerobaculia; order Multivoradales; family J023; genus JAUIJL01. The sequence goes on along the minus strand of JALCBJ010000046.1, from coordinate 39,672 downwards.
ATCCGTTCTGCCTGTCGACTCCAGAAGCCCGTCGGGTCCTCGATCGACTCTCGGTACAGCCGACGGTATTCGTCGAGGGATGAGATCTTGGCGTTCTTCGAGACTTCGTCCTTGACCGGGATCATTCGGCTACTCCGTCGCTATCAGTGACTGCGGGTTGCTCCGGCACCCCTCGGCACCCGGACGTTTTCCACCATCTCTTGGATTTCTTCCGGCGGCGGCGGGGTCAGGCGGGAGACTACCAGCGTGGTGAACAGATTGATCAGCATGCCGACGGTACCGATCCCCTGAGCACTGATGCCGAACATGAACGGTGCCATGCCGAAGAAGCGGTTGCCGATGATGTAGGAAGCGGTGAAGACGACCCCCACCACCATGCCAGCGACTGCACCCTGACGGTTGGTCCGCTTGTCGAAGATCCCGAGGAGGATCACCGGAAAGAAGCTCGCCGCGGCCAGCCCAAAGGCAAACGCGACCACCTCAGCGACGAATCCGGGGGGATGGATACCGAAGAAGCCCGCGACACAAACCGCACCGAAGATCGTCATACGGCCCACGAGCAGGCGCTTTTCCTCGGAAGCCTCCGGATGGATCAACTTGGCGTAGACATCATGGGCAAACGAGCTGGAAATCACCAGGAGGAGCCCAGCCGCGGTAGACAACGCTGCAGCGAGGCCGCCTGCCGCTACGAGCGCGATCACCCAAGGCGCCAGCTCGGCGACTTCAGGCGTCGACAAGACGATGATGTCCCGGTCGATGAGGATCTCGTTCTCGGCGGCTTCCGGCGACAGGGTCAAGACTCCGTCGCCGTTCTTGTCGTCCAGGGTCAGGAGACCGGTCTGCTCCCAACTGGCGACCCACTCCATGCTTCGCGCCTCGTCCACCGGTGTGTCATGGAGGGTGTCGATCAGGTTGTAGCGGGCGAACGCGGCCAATGCCGGGGCCGTCGTGTAGAGGATCGCAATGAAGAGCAGTGCCCAGCCCGCCGAGAATCGCGCCGCGCGAACGCTGCGTACGGTATAGAACCGTACGATCACATGCGGCAGTCCGGCGGTACCCACCATCAAGGCCAGGACGATGCACAGAACGTCGAGCTGAGTTTTCGACTGAAAGGGCGCCGTGTACTCGGTGAAACCGAGGTCGATCTGAATCTGATTCAACTTCTCGGTGATGTCCGAGAAGGTAAACGAGAGCTGGGGAATCGGATTTCCAGTGAGTTTGGCGGAGATGGCCACGGCAGGAATCAAGAACGCGATGATCAACACCACGTACTGGGCAACCTGTGTCCAGGTGATTCCCTTCATCCCGCCGGCGACAGCAAAGAACGCCACGATCGCCATACCGATCACGACACCCCAGGTGATCGACACGCCGAGGAAACGCGAGAACACCACACCGACGCCGCGCATCTGTCCAGTGACGTAGGTCAACGACACGAATACGGCACAGATCGCCGCCACGACGCGCGCGAGCTGGGAGTCGTAGCGGTCGCCTACGAAATCGGGCACGGTGTACTGCCCGAACTTGCGCAGATAGGGCGCGAGAAGGAGGGCCAGCAGGACGTAGCCGCCGGTCCAACCCATCAGATAGACCGCGCCGTCGTAGCCCATGAACGAGATCAGACCCGCCATCGAGATGAACGATGCGGCAGACATCCAATCAGCTGCGGTGGCCATACCGTTGAACACCGCCGGCACGCCTTGGCCCGCGACATAGAAGCCCTTGGTGTCGCGAACACGGTTGGCGTAGCCGATGTACAGGTAGGCACCGAAGGTGAGGACGACGAACGTGAAGGTCCAGAGCTCCGTCGCTGTGAACTCACTGAGCCCGAGAGCGATCGTCAACTGCCCTCCTCCGACTCCACTTCGTGAACGTCGAATTCATGATCGATCCGGTCCATGCGCCAGGCATAGACGAAGATCAACACGACGAAGACGTACATCGAGCCCTGCTGTGCCCACCAGAAATTGGCCGGTAGTGAACCGATTTCATAGCGGAGGGGCATCAGAATGGCGAAGCCATACGACACCAGTGCCCAGACCGCCAATAGAAAACAGATGAGTCGTCGGTTCTTCCGCCAATAGGCCGTACGGACCTTTTGGTCTTTCAATGACGATTTCTGCTCGAGCTGGTCGCTCTCTGACATCGCGCCCTCCTCACCGAGGCCTGGTTGGAATTGCGACGGCGATTCTACGCATCCTCGGAGGGCCCACCGGCGGACGCTTCCGAGAATCCGCTACCGGTGGCGCAATCTCCGCTCCCTACGCGGAAACCCTCTCCACAGTTCCCTCGATCATCCCGGCCGGCTCGTCGGTGGGAACGAAGATGCAGTTCGGGTTGTCGAGACCCAGCGGCTCCAGCCGCGCCAGCAGGTAGTGCTTGTTGGGCATGCGCAAGAAGATACGCTCGATTTCCGAGGCTGCGGCGAGCGCTGCCTCGGCCATCTCGTAGAGCGTGTGCTGGACGGAGCGACTGTCATGATCGGCGAACGCATCGAGCATCGCCGTCTGGATGCGGCCTCGGGCAGCAGCGAAATCGACGTTCGCGGCATCGGCGTAGTCCCAGCGCGCTTCGAGTCGGGTGGCGAGAATCCGGTCGTCCGTCTCCTTCAGAAGAGTGAACTCGTCGCGCGGAAATCCCTCGAAGCCTGAACGGCTGCTCTTCAGGATCACCAATCCGTCGATTCCCGAAGACACCGATTCACCCTCGGCGCTCGCCACGACGGTCGTCGTGAAGCGCTCTTCGCCGCCCGCGATGAAGGCGGCGGAGCGGTCAGCATGGCGCAACCAGGGCTTCTCTGCTACGTCCACAGAGGCTTTCTCTACTTGCTCCTGTGTACCTACGAAGTGCCGTGCAAGCAGACGTGCCAGGGACTCGGGAGTGTCGAATTCATGTCGACGAGCCAGGGCGTAGACGGTGTTCTTCATCGTGTCGGTGGGCAGCACGCGGCGGTTGTCGCCGGCGGAATATGCCTCGGAGAACGGGCCTTCCAGGGAAATCTGGACGGTCGCTTCGAAGAGTCGATGCGTTGCCGCACTGCGGTCGAGCCGCAAGAGACGCACCCCCGCCTTTCCGTACCGATGATCGACGATCTGTCCCTGGTACTTCATGATCTCTCCTCAGCTGCCGCGGTAGGTGCTGTAGCCGTGGGGACTGAGCAGCAGCGGCACGTGGTAGTGCTCTGATGGGGCGTCGATACGAAACTCGATGGGGATCCGGTCATAGAAGCAGCTACCTCCAGACGCCCGCAAATACGGCCCGACGTCGAACGTCAGGCGGTAGGTGCCTGGACGGAGCTCGTGTTGCTGCGGCAGCAGAGAGGCGATACGACCGTCGTCGTCGGTGGTGCCGGCACCTAGCTTCTCGAATCCGCGGTCGGTCCTCGCTTCCAAGACGACATCGATACCGGTGGCCGGGTGCCCTGCAGCTATGTCGAGGACATGGGTAGTGATAAGCGATCGCATGTCGACAGTCTCTCATCCGTTTGATCTCCCGCCACTAGTGTCTCGTGCTGGAAGTTCTGCGAGGGTTCGGTCGTGGGATTCGACGTGCCACCAAGGCGCGCCGACGAGGAATAACAGAGCTGTTTCGAGGAGAAGCAACAGCGGTGGCGCGACGAAGAGCCGGATCAAACACCACAGAACTTTCCAAGCGAGACACGAGGTCCGTAGGTGCTCAGCGTCGCTCCGAGGACGCACACCAGATCCGCCTTTGCGACAACGACTCTGGTAACGTGACCGGCAAATCCGCGAGTCTTCACAGCAGCTCTGAACACGAGTGCTTTTCAGGAGGGACACCATGTCCGACCCCCAGCCCGTCCTCCTCAAGCTCCGCCCCTCGGACCGGCTCGGACTGCGTTCCGAACAGACCCGATGCAACCTCCGTCCCCTCTACGGCGACACGGCTCCCGGCGAGCCCTTCGCCGTGGGTGCTGCATCGGCCTGGTTCGTCGCCGACATGGCCATCGACCAGCCGACGGCCTGGGATCACGCCCATGCCCAGATCGCCGATCAGTTGGGAATCGACGAATCCGACGTCATCTACGCTGAACCCGATCTCGTCCACGAGGTCTTCCTCGACCGCAGCGAGCCGCCGCCGGGCGGATTCGCAGCAGCGGAGAACTGTGTCCGAGACGAACAGGATGCCGAACACGACAAGGCCGTAGGGCCGGATACCTTCGCCTGGCACCTGGGGGACGATTTCAGTCAGCTCGGATCTGCCCGCGCAGCCGTGCCCTTCTCGGAGCCCCGCACCCGTATCGCTCACATCGACACCGGCTACTCTCGAAGTCACGTCAGCAAACCTGCCCATATCGTCGAGGCGCTGGAGCGAAACTTCGTACGCAGGGACGGCAACCCGACCAGCGCCGAGGAACCGATCGACAATCGGCGGGCTTTCCCGATCGACAACTCGGGACACGGCACCGGAACGCTCAGCATCCTGGCGGGCTCGTTCGCACCCGACGGTGGGCCGGTGATGGGCGCGGCTCCCGAAGCCGAGGTGGTACCCATCCGAGTCGCCAACACAGTGGTACATCTTCGCACCAGTGTGCTGGCACGCGCTTTTCGCTATGTCATCGAAGCGGAATGCGACGTCGTCACCCTGAGCATGGGCGGCCTGCCGACACGCGCGTGGGCCGAGGCGGTCGACGAGGCCTACGAGGCCGGTGTCTGTATTTGTGCCGCGGCCGGCAACCACGTGGGCTTCACACCTCCCAGGACGATGGTCTTTCCAGCCAGGTACCCTCGCGTCATCGGCGTGGCCGGCATCATGGCCGACGGCAGACCCTACGCCGACCTGGACGGTGTGATCATCGAAGGATCCTTCGGACCGCGGTCGGCCATGGAAGCCGGCGCGATGGCGGCGTATACACCAAATATCCCCTGGGCGAAATTCGGCTGCGACGACATCATCGATCTCGACGGCCAGGGTACCTCCTCCGCCACACCACAGGTCGCGGCCGCAGCCGCACTATGGCTCGAGCAGTTCAAGACTCTGCCAAGGGACTGGCGGCGGGTCGAGGCGGTCCGCCACGCACTGTTCAGCTCTGCCGACAAGTCGGCGGACGACGTGTTGCATTTCGGCCAGGGGATCCTGCGCGCCCAGAGCGCACTGGCCGTGCGGCCAGACCTGGGCCGGCCGAAGAGCCCCCGATCGAAGAACTCGTTCGCTTTCCTCAGGCTCATCTCGGGACTCGGCTTCGACGGCCCTGTCCCCAGAGAGCGCATGTTCAACCTCGAGATCGCCCAAAGGTGGATGCTCAGCGAGACCTTGCAGGGCCTTGTCGAGGACCCGGATGTGCAGGGCGAGCTCGATCCCCGCCAGCTACGTCGCTTCATGGAGGCCTTGATCGAAGACCCGGCATGCTCGATGGCCCTGCGGCGGCACATCGCCTCGCGTTACCCGGTAGCAGCCAACCGTCCCGTGCCACGGACCGAAGCAGCGCAGGACGTCGTACCGGAGGACTTTCCCGCGTTCGACGACGTCCCCGAAGTGCCCTCCCCTCCCTATCGCCGCATCCGGATCTACGCCGTCGACCCCAGTCTTTCGGGTCAAGTCGCCACCGCCGACCTGAACGAGGCGGTGTTGAAGATCCGCTGGGAGGAAGTGGACAAGGGGCCCATCGGTGAATACCTGGCGATCTACGACTTCGACGACACTGGGAAGCGGCACGCCGGTGTCGATCTCGATGATCCAAAGCTCCTGGCCCAGGACGGGTGGGCCCCGTCGGAAGGGAATCCTCAATTCCACCAGCAGATGGTCTACGCGGTTGCGATGAAGACCATCGAGCACTTCGAGAACGCGCTCGGCCGGCCCGTGCTCTGGCGCCCCAAGCACAACCCCGACAATCCGTTCGACGACCGCGACCCGATCCTCCAACTGAAGGTCAAACCCCACGCGCTACATCAGGCCAACGCCTTCTACAGCCCAAAGGCAGTGGCGCTGCTGTTCGGCTACTACGAGGCCTCCAGTGCTGCACCCGGGCGACACGTGCCGGGCAGCCGCATCTACTCGTGTCTGTCTCACGACATCATCGCCCACGAGACGACCCACGCCGTGCTCGACGGCATGTACCGCCGTTTCAACGAGCCGACCAATCCCGACGTACTGGCACTGCACGAAGGATTCGCGGACATCGTGGCGCTGTTTCAACACTTCACCATGCCCGAGATCGTAGAGCGCGAGATCGCCAACACCCGCGGCGATCTCGAGTCGGAGTCGATGTTGGGAAGCTTGGCGATTCAGTTCGGCGACGCCATGGCGGGGCGCGGTGCGTTGCGCAATGCCATCGGTGAGCTGAAGGACGGCACGTGGCACCGGCTGGAGCCCGACCCGCTGGAGATCCAGAGACGCAAGTCTCCCCATGCACGGGGTGCGATCCTGGTCGCCGCCGTCTTCGATGCCTTCCTGACCATCTACAAGACCCGCACAGCCGACCTGTTACGGCTCGCCACGGGAGGCACCGGAGTTCTGCCGGATGGTGCGATCCACCCTGACCTGGTCCGCCGCCTGGCGAGCGAAGCCTCGAAGGCGGCCGCGCACGTACTCCGCATTTGCATCCGCGCCCTCGACTACCTACCACCGGTGGACGTCACATTCTTCGAGTACTTGCGAGCTTTGATCACCGCAGACTTCGAAATGGTCCGCGACGACCGACTCAACTATCGCGTGGCTTTCGTGGAGGCCTTTCGCCGGCGCGGCATCTATCCGCAGAATCTCGGCGAAGCCTCGCCCGACACACCTCGGACTCTGGCCGTCGACACGCTGCGTTGGCATGGTTTGGACCTGTCGGTGTTCGACGACGAGACGCGGCAGGTCATTCTGGAGAAGTACGACACGATCATCGACGGGCTCAAACGCTACGCGGATGACTGTCTCTACCTGGGCAGTCGGGAGGAACTCTTTCACAAGACCAGGGAACACCGCCTCAATCTCCACAGGAAGCTGGAGGACGCCTTCGCCGAAGCGCCCGAGTTCGCACGTGAATTGGGACTGGATCCCGACCGGAAAGGCTTCGAGGTCCACGAGCTGCGCCGCGCCCTCTATGTGGCTCCCGACGGCCGCCAGGTTCCCACGGTGGTTGTGGCGCTCACCCAATCGCGCCCGGTGGAGAGACAGGGTCTACCCCGGTACTTCTTTCGCGGCGGCTCTACCCTCGTGGTCGACCTTACCGTGCCCGCCGTGCGTTACCGCATCTACAAGAGCATGACCGGAAGCTCTCGCCAGGAGCGGACCGAGGCGTTCCTCCGCGAGGCCCACTCCGACCCGCTCCGCGCGCTCTTCCTCTCCCATGACCACGAGGAGCCCTTTGGCGTACTCCACGCGCTGGCCGAAGACGGCGTCGTCTAGCCCGGGCACTGCCCATCGCGTTCGAGCTCCAAGACGTAGTCACGGATCCGGCCTGCGTCGTCCGCTTCCTGAGCGATCTCTACATATTGACGAAATTGGACACAGGCAGTTTCGAAGTCTGCGTCGTCATACGCCAACAGACCGAGGCGGAGATGAGGATCCGGGCGGTCGGGGTCGAGGCGGATCGACTCGCGCAACGCATTGTAGGCGGAGACGCGCAAGGAGTCGAACCGTTCCGGATCCTCGTCGGCCTGGGCCAGATAGAGGCGAGCGAACAGGTAGTGGACTTCCGGATCTTCCGGCATACCTTCGAAGGCGCGCATCAGCTGGTGCTCGGCCAGCTCGAGGCGCCCGAGCTCCAGGCTGAGTCGGGCATCGTCACGCACAACGGGGCGGAGTCTGCGCTCGAACGTGGTCTGACGTCGAACCCGCGGCTCCGAATCGGCTCCCTCAGAAGCCTCGCTGGCTCCGGGGTTCTGCGCGATCCAGTGTCTGGCGTTCTCGATTCGGCGATCTAACTTGGGATGGCTGCCGAAGAAGAACACTTCCATCCCCGAGGCATCGCCGTGATCGTCCCTCAGTAGCTCGTAGACCCTCGGCGCCTGTGCGATATCGTAGCCTGAGGCCTGCAGCTTGCGGAACGCGCCGTGGTCGGCCTCGAGCTCCAGATCACGGCCATATCCGTTCACCGACGCCAGCACGGCGAGCTGCAGACCCAGACCGACGAGGACGTCGGACAGGACGCCGACCCTCGCGGCGCGTCCCCAGTCCCCATCTTCCCAGGCATCCGCCTCTTCGCCGGCCGCGATCACCGCAGCAGCTACCGCAACCGCCGACCAGGCGATCTGCTTGTTGCGCAGGCTACGGCGGTAGCGGATCATGTGACGATGCTCCACGTGAGTCATCTCGTGACCCAGCACCGTCGCGAGCTGACTTTCGTTCTCCATGCGTGCCAGCAGGCCGGTATGAACATAGAGAGAACCGTGGGGGTAGGCGAAGGCATTGAGGGTCGGATCTTCGATCACCTTGACCCGGTAGCGGAGCTGCGGATTGGCTGCCATGCCCGGCGGCTGCAACCCGACGACCACGTCCTCCAGATATTCCTCGAGCAGCGGATCCTCGTAGACGTCTACGGAGTCGAGGAGCTTCTCCTCCTCCTGCCGTGCCTCGCTCCACATCGCCACCTCGTCCGGCAGCGGCTGGAAGCCGGCTCCCTGCTGCGAGATCGGCGGCAGGTCGGTCGTGGCACAGCCTGCGACGACGAGCAGGATCAGCGATAGTGCGAGAAACCTATCGACGGGACGCCGAGGACTCCCGAGAACTCGATGCTGGTCGGTCGACAGGTCCATGACGATCGCGGCTCTACGGCATTTAGTTCAACAGGCGCCGCAGGCGCTGCTTGAGGCGGCTGCGGAACGTCGGCTTCGGTAGCTGGTAGAGCATCCCACCATTCCTCTTGAACGGTCTCGGCTCGAGATGGGCCGCCCGGCGGTCTCGTGGATATCCGGTCCTCGTGGAGTAGTGCACCACCAGGCTACGCCGCGTGGGAGTGGTATCCCGCACCGGCGAGCCGCCATGGGCGAGGGCACCGTGCCAGAGAAAGACATCGCCCCGCTCGGCATGGAAGATCTTGCGTTCCATGCCTGCGCTGTCGGCCTCTGCCTCGAGGTGGTCCGCGAACTGATCGATCTTGGCCACCTCGTCTTCTTCCGACTTGTAGACGAGCCTGCCGCCCCAGTCGTACTTCGGCAAACGGTGGGAGCCCGGGTAGTAGAAGAGCGGACCGTTGTCGTCGTTCACCGTGTCACAAGCCATCCAGCAGCCCACCAGGTGAGACAACTCCTGGGCCTGCACGTACGGGAAGTCCTGATGGGTGCGCTGTTCGGAGCCGTACTCGAAGAACAGACTCTGCATCGCCACCGGCGTATCGTCGAAGATGAGCTGGAGAGCCCGAACCACCCGGGCGTGGAGCATCATGTGCCGCGCGGCCCTCGAGGCGTCCTGGATGTCCTGGACACGATAGTGATGATGGACCAGCTCCTCGCGCGGCGGCACGTCGGGAAACCGAGTCTCCCCCAGGTCCTGAACGAGTAGTCGGAGTACCTGAGGACGCTCGTGCCAGTACCGTTCGTAGTCGGCCAGCAACTCGCTGACGAGCTCCTCGTCCATCTTTCCCGGCAGGACGACGTAGCCGTCACGACGCCAGTCGCGCAGCATGGAAGCTTCGTTCTCGTCCAGTCGGCCCGCTGCCAGGCGTTCTTGGAGCTGGGACTCGAAGTCATCACGGTCGACCCACGGCAAGGTCTGCGGATCGAAGTCGAGTCGGTTTTCGGCGACGGAGGTTGCGGACATCGGGGGGACCTCGAGGATCGTTGGACGAGGCGCGCGACCGTCCCAGTGGTCACCCGCCGGATCTTTCGATCTTAACGACCTCTGCCGAAGTAAGACAGCGCCGCCAGGGTCGACGTGAATGCCGCGAGGGGCAGGCCGCACGTACCCTGGCCGGCGCCTCTCCTCGAACACCCCTAGTCGGGCACCCCTAGTCGGGCACCCCTGGCCAGGCGCCCCTTGCCAGGCGCCCCTTGCCGGGCGCCCCTTGCACGGCAGCACGCGCCGCGCTACTTTCTCCTTCGACCACGAATCGGTCTCAGCACGCATCGACATTCGAACACCTACGACCGCGCGGAGCCGCCGGGCGCCCCGCCGCGACGGAATCCAACATGAGCCGCAAGAAAGCCGATCCAGCTGCCGACGAGACCGCCGAAGGCATCCACACCGACCCCAAAACAAAGAAGAAGGCCGAGAAGGAGGCCCGGCGCGCCGAGAAGAAGGCTGAGAAGGAGAAGAAGAGAGCGCAGAAAAGGGCCGGACAGACGACTGCAAAGTCGAGCTCTTCGAAGGCCGAGGGTAGGTCGTCACCAGAAAGCGACGAGAAGACTTCCGATCTGCCGCCGGAAATGAACCCGTCGAACTACATCGAAAAGGTTGGTCTGGTCACTGACGAGGTCATCGACGAAATCATCGAGCCGGAGCACCTCCTCGTTCACCATCACCGGGACTATCACCTCGCCGATATCCAGGCTCGTCGCTTTATGTCGAAGCTCATGGAATCCATCGGCGACGAAAGTCTGGTTCGGCAGAAGATGAAGGATATTCGAGAGCTCGGCCACCGAACGTCCGAGCGGATCGCAAAGCTGCTGGGCCGAAATCCCGAAGGCGTTTCGAAGACCTTGTTCGGGCTGAAGCGAAAAGAGTACTACTTCCGCTACAAACGCCTCCCTCATACCGCCGAAGAGATCCGCGCCGCTCTGGAGAAAGCCAAGGACGAGGCACGGAACAAGCTCGACGCCGTGACCCATGATGGTCGACCGTGGATCCGGCTGCTGCTGACCGGCGGAACAGGTTTCGTCGGCCAGGAAATCATGTGGCAGTCGGCGTTTGACGACGACATCGTCGAGGTCGTCGTGCTCATCCGACCGAAGAAGATCCGCGATCGAAGGGCACGCAAGATGGTCACGCTGTCGCCCACCGAGCGCGGACAGAGATTGTTGGAACAGCTGTGGCTGGCCGACACGCCGTTCTCCGGCAAGTACCGCTTCATCGCAGGGGACATCGAACTGCCGCGGCTGGGCGTCTCGGACGAAGACTACGACCGTCTACAGACGACCCTCACCCACGTCGTCCACTGTGCTGCCAGTGTCGCCTTCGACGATCCCTACGAGGAGTCCTTCCGAGCCAACGTCACCGGCACGCTCAATGCTCTCGAGTTCTCACGGGGTCTGCAGGAGGCCGAGGACAGCCCGCTCGTCAGCCATCTGGCCATCGAAACCTCCTATATCCACGGCCGGCAAACCAAGGACGTGGCACGCGAGGACGAGATCGTCTTCCCGCGCAATTTCTACAATAACTACTACGAGCTGACGAAGGCCATGGCCTCTATCGAGACCGAGCGCTACATGCTCGATCATGGCCTACGGGTGGTGCAACTCTGCCCTGCCATCGTCATCGGCGAATCGCGGGCGGGAAACAACCGTGGTGACACCAAGGTAGTGAACGCTCCGGTGAATGTCTTCGGCAGAGCACACCAGGCTCTGCAACACAAGAAGGGCAACTTCTTCGATCGTACCCGGGCCGCCACCGTCGCTCGCATGGCACTCCTGTTCCCGGGAGATCCGTCGGCGGAGCTGAACCTCATCCCGGTGGATCGCGTGGTCCAAGGCATCGCCGCCGCCCTGAGGCGCCCCGACGCCGTCGGCGAACGTGTCCACCTCGCCACCGACAACCGGCTGACCTCGCAACAGATCCGCGACATCGTCAAGGACGAGTTGGGTGTCGAGGTACGTCTCGCCGATCCCACCGTGCACCGCAACGTGACGCTGCCGGTCCTCAGCAAGATCCTCGGCAGCCTGAAACAGCAACGCCTCGCCAACGCGCTGGAAAAGCTGGGAACGATCTTCGGAGGCTATTCCGAATGGGGTCAGCCGATCCACGAGGTAGGCAACGACGTCAAATATCTCGGCCTTTCGCCGGAGCGACCCAATACCCAATTTGCCTTCCGCATGCTCTGCCGCCACAACCGTTACGTCCAGCAATTCGGCGCGGTCCGAGATCCCGACGAGATCTCACGCCGTGAACGCCTCTGGTGGAACATCGTCATGCAGCTCGAACGCGAGACGAGCCGGCCGGTAGGGGCGATGGAACCGGAGGCCTTCCAGCGAGCCATCACGCGGTGGATCGACCCGGAGACGTTCGAACGGGTCGGATAAATCCTGCGAGAGCCGGCTAGGCCGCATTTCTCACCAGACATGAAGAAAGGGTTGTGCTCCGCGCTGTAAACTACTGTTGCGAAAAGAGTTAACGGCGCAGGAAGGGCACAACCCTTGTCGACAGACTGTACTCTCCAACCGGTTCATCTGCAAGCCGCTGGACGACGGTTTCTGACCGCCGAATTTGATGGCGGTCACATCTCCTCCGATGCCGGAGCTTTGCTACTTCGGGCCGCCGATGAGGCGACTGCGCTGACCGAGCTGCTGGCCGCTTGCTTTGTCGACTTGCGCGATCAGACGCGGGTCGAGCATTCAGTACTGGACCTGGTTCGGCAGCGACTCTTCGGTCTGGCGCTGGGCTACGAAGATCTCAATGATCACGACGACCTGCGCTGCGACCCGCTCCTCGCGGAGGTCGTGGGCAAGCGCCAGCCCACCGGCTCGGACCGGGTGCGAGCAGCGGATCGAGGTCGGCCTCTGGCCGGCAAGAGCACGTTGAATCGCCTGGAATGGTCGCTCGGATCGGAAGCCGAGACGGACCGCTACCATCGGGTCGCTCTGGATCCCGAGGCGATGGATACCTTCTTCGTTGATCTCTTCCTCGATAGCTTCGAGGAGGCTCCCGAGGAGATTATTCTCGACTTCGACGCCACCGACGATCCTTTGCACGGGCAGCAGGAGGGGCGCTTTTTCCACGGCTACTACGATGGCTACTGCTATCTGCCGCTGTACGTCTTCTGCGGCCACCATCTCCTCTGGGCTCAGCTGCGCACCTCGGACCGCGACGCCTCGGACGGCTCGGTGGACGTGCTGGAGATTCTCGTCCCGCGGATTCGGGAACGCTGGCCCGATGTCCAGATTCTGCTGCGGAGCGACTCAGGGTTTGCGCGCGACGCGATTCTGAGCTGGTGTGAGCAGAACGACGTCGGATACGTGACTGGTCTGGCGCGGAATCAACGCCTGGAGCGCCTGCTCAAGCCGACCCTGGAGCGCGCTGAGAAGCTGCGCAGCGAGGAGGCGCCCAAGATTCGACTCTTCGAGGACCTGGAGTACGAGACGCTCAATACGTGGAGCCGCTCGCGCCGGGTCGTCGGCAAGGCAGAAGTCAGCTCGTACGGCCGCAATCCACGTTTCGTCGTGACCTCGATCCCCGCCGAGGAACTCGACGCTCAGCGCCTGTACGACGAGATCTACTGCGCTCGTGGCGACGCGGAGAACCGCATCAAGGAGCAGCAACTCGATCTCTTCGCCACGCGGACCTCCGGCCGGAAGATGAGAGTGAACCAGGTCCGGCTGTGGTTCTCTGCGGCCGCCTACAGCCTGCTCCATGCGCTTCGATGCCTGGGTCTCAAGGGAACTCGCTTCGCCACGGCGCAGTGCGGAACCATCCGTACGAAGCTACTCAAGATCGGTGCGGTGATCCGCGTCACCACACGCCGCATCTGGGTGTCGATGTCGAGCTCGTATCCCAACCAAGACATCTTCATCCACGTCCTGAGCCGCTTGCGACGAAGGACGCTGACTCAGCCCTCGTGAAGCCAAACATCCCGGCTGAGCGCATGCTCGCGAGCGTGAATGGCCGAGCTTGCGCTGAAGAGGTCGATCCGCGCCGCGTCGCACCACCGGGCGGTGTCGTCCCAGAACACCCGGCGCCGAGCGGGCCATCGGCTCGAATCGGTCCCAATCGGCGGCTAGCGCCAGCTCGTGGACGTCGGGCTCGTAGCCATGAGATTCCAACAGAGCCCCGGCCTCTGCCTGACCCGCCAACCGCGCCACTGCGTATCCCGTGCGGCCCAAGGAATCCCGCGCCTGGACGAGGCCCGGATCTGCGGACAGCAACGTTCGGATCTCCTCCAGGCGACCCTGGACCAGAGCATCGAAGAATCGCTCGCGCTCTCGAGCACCTTCGGTGACGACACCCTCCAGAGCAGGTGCAGAGAGTGCACCTGCGACCAATGTGGCCTGCGCGGTCAAGAATCGGCGTCGGCTGAGTCGTGAGGACGAAGTCGAGGGCATGGTCGGCTCCAGGTCGTTCGGGACAACCTACGCCGACGCCAAGACGAGTTCCCGGAGCCGAGGCTTAGGAAAGCCTTAGCAGCTGCAAAGGAAGTCTTCTCGCTTCAGCGGCCCGGCATTTTTGCCAAGACCTCGGCCGGCACCAATCCCGTACAGTCGCCACCGAGCAGGTAGACCTCTTTGACCAACCGACTCGACAGGTAGGAGTACTCCTCCTTCGGAGTCAGGAACACGGTCTCGACGCGGGGATCGAGTCGACGGTTCATCAGGGCCATCTGGAATTCCGACTCGAAGTCAGAGACGGCTCGTAGACCTCGCACGATGGTGCGAGCGCCCACTCTCTCCATGAAATGGACCAGTAGACCCTCGAAGCTCTCCACACGACATCCAGCGTGATCTCTCAGGACCTCGTCGATCAAGGCGACGCGTTCGTCTACCGAGAACAGAGGGTCCTTCTTCGACGTGTTGCGCAGCACCGCCACGACCAATTCGTCGAACAGCGGCCGGCAGCGCTCGATGATGTCGAAATGCCCGTTGTGCAGAGGATCGAACGATCCCGGGTAGACCGCGATGCGGAGACTTCCACTAGCCATGCCGTCCCATCCTCGCCATCGCGATCCGCCTGTCCTCCGGTGCTGGTCAGTCGTCGAGCAGCGACCAAGCTACCACGTTGAACGACGCGTCCATGGCGCGGAGCAGAACGAGCTCAGCTTCCTCGGGCAAGGAGACCCGAAGACTCTCGGAATGGCCGTCGGCTAGGCCGTCTTCGGGACGGAGCTCGCGCCACTCCCCTGCGTCGGTCGAGACTTCCAACCGACTCAGGGGACTCATTTCGTCGCTGACTCGAACCGTCAATACATTGCCCGAACGGCTCTTGGACACCATACGTGGTGGCGAATGGTCGATGGCCACCGGCTCGGAGATCTCCCGCGATTCGAGATGCTCTTCTTCGGGCCACTCGGAGCCGTCGGAAGCGACGAGGCGAAAACGGTATACACCGTCCGGTAGGACGGTGGCATCGAAGCTGTAGTAGCTCTTGTCGAGCTCCTCCACCACCGGGAGCCAGGCCGACTCAGAATCCTCGGACCGTACGTCGAGGCGATAGACCAACGAGTCTCCATTGGCGTCGTCGGCCTCCCATTCCAAGGTCCGCCAGCCACGTTTCCACAGCGTCTTGGTGTTGCCTTCTCCCGACTTGTCTTCGTCCAACGTGACGAAGATGCCCTGACGACTCGGACTCCAGGGCTCGAAGACCGTGGACGTCGGATTGAAACTCTGGGATACCAGGATCTGCCCCGGTTCCTTGGCCGTGAATTTCTTGATCTTCGGTGCCTGGTTGAGCTGGCGGTAGGACAGCTCCGTAGCGTCGATCCTGGGACTGCCCGGGCTACCCCGGCGCAGGACCGTACGCCATTGGATGAAGCGCCCGTTTCCCACGGCCGCCAGCGAGAGATCCTCACCCGGAGCAGTATTCTCGCCGATGCCGATCCAATCGCTCCAGGTGGCGTCGGGCTCGGAGCTCGAACCAGCACGGGCGTATGCATCGACCGCGCCTCCACCGACTTCGCCGCGCCAGCGGAAAACACCCGGACGGGCCGGCTGCTCGGTGTCGTGCACCTTCGAGGTGTAGGTACCTTTTTCCTTCGGTCTGCCGTCGACGAGATACACCGAAGCGCCGTCGGTCGTCATGGCGCCCAGTACACCACCCGAAGTCTCCAGCGCGATGATCTGCCGGTCGTCGAGCTTGTCTTCGCGGACCAGTACGTCGTCCCTCAGCCGATATAGCGCGCCTTCCTGGC
The DNA here is from genome assembly GCA_028066595.1 of Thermoanaerobaculia bacterium. Lineage (GTDB taxonomy): Bacteria > Acidobacteriota > Thermoanaerobaculia > Multivoradales > J023 > JAUIJL01. The sequence goes on along the minus strand of JALCBJ010000046.1, from coordinate 23,741 downwards.
CCGTACCGATCCACAGGTCGCCGTCCGCGGCATGAAGTGAGTGGATCGTCTCATCGGCGATCTCCGCAACGGAGACGCCCCGACCGAGGAAATCGCCTTCGGCCTGAACTCGCAGCACGACGCTGCGGGGCCCCTGGAATCCGGCGCCCCGAGAGCCGACGGTCACCTCGCCGGTGGGCGTTACCTGCTCCTCTTCACCCTCGCTGGAATTCGACAGATCTACGAGGCTCGCCTCGGACGCGAGAAGAGCCGCATACACCACGGCGGCTCCGTTCTCGTCGGTTCCTTCGGCGAACGCGAGGATCTCCGGATGGGTCGCGTCATGCAGAGTCCTCACCGAGCCGTCCCGAGCGATGCGAACGATGCGCCCTTGCCCTGCGGTTCCGATCCAGATCGAGCCGTCGGACCGAAGGTGGAGGGCGCGAACGTGATCGTCGGGGCTCTCCCAGAGCGTCTCGACCACCGATCTCGACGCGCCGAGCTCTACCCGCAGAACCTTTCCGGGCAGGCCCGTGGCCACCAGCAACCTACCCTGATCGTCTTCCGCCAGATCCCAGACGTACGATGCCTCGCTGTCGAAGAGCTCGAACAGCTCTTGATCTGCCGCCAGGCGATAGACCTTGGCCTCCGGTGAACCCGCGGCCAGCCTCGTGCCGTCTGACCTCTCGAGCACGGCGAAAACCGTTGGTTGCGGCAGGGTGGCCAGCAGTTGCGGAACACCATCGCGGGATACGTGGAAGACCTTGCCGTCGTTGCCGGTGCCCAGAAGCCAGCCCGACGCCGTCGGCGCAGCCGAGAAGACGAAGGGTTCGTCTAGACCGGCCAGTCGTTCTACGCCCGGCGAAAGCTCCAGCTGCCCCAACGGTCCGATGGCTACGCCGTCCGCCGTACCTTCGACGGCCTCCTCCCGGGTATCGGTCTGGAGTACCTTCACCTGAGCGTCGACCGACCCGGCCAGGAGCGCGCAGCACATCACGAGCGAGGACAGCGCGGCGACCGGTCGGCGCACGGGCATCGGGATAGAAAGATGGAACGTCATCAGATCTCCTGGTGGTCTGAGGTGAGCCTCGGACGGATCAGACGGGAGGCTCGGTCACTTCGAGGTCGACGCGGACGACACCCGACAACGGTCGGTCCGACTCCAACACGGTCTCGCTTCGGATACGCAGACGCTGTGCCTTGCCGACGCCTGCACGGGAAAACAGTCCCCGCACCGAGCCAGGCAACTCCGGCAGAGATGCGCCGCCCACAGCCAGGCCTCCGCCCGCCGTGAGGCCCACGACGTGCAGCTCACGATTGGAGTGGAATGAGCGCAGGACATCGAGAGCCTGGTCGAGGGTCTCGGGCTCGGTCTGACGCACCTGCAGACGAACCGCATCGAGGGACGCGCCATCTCCGATCATCACGTAGTACGTGCCGGCCTCGGCCTCCTCGGGTATCTCGACCTCGATGCGCTGTCGTTCCGTCTCCCCTCGAAACGGCTGGGTCTCGAGCCATATGCCGACGGTGTCACCAGGTTGTACCCGCCCGCGTTCGGTATGCGCCGAGACCAGGTCCGCCACCCGTGGACGGTCGCTCTGCACAACGTCGAGCTCCACCGCCTCCAAGTCGACCCTACCCAGCTCGTTGAACTCGAGGAAGTACGCGTAGGTCAGAAGGAAAACAACGCTCTCCATGGCGGCGTCGGAGCCGTCGAAGCTACGACGTAACACCAGGTCATCACGCTCCGCGAGATGGAAGGTGGCGGTCACGTCGTATCCCTGGAAGCCGGAAGCGTAGGAGCCCGAGGTCAGTGAGCCCAGGAGGCCCACCGCCAAGAGGGTCGGTCGAAACATCGGCGCGTCGGCCAGCTCCATCGAGTAATCCCGCTCCACCAAGCCGCGGAGACGGATCTGGTAGGGCACAAGTTCGGGCCGGGCACCCAACACCCCATGGGCACCTGCCTCACGGTCCTGGTCGAAGACACCCAACAGCCGACCGGGATTGGACAGCTTGAAGGAGCTAGCGACGTTGGCGATGGTGGTTACCACCTCCGACTCGGCCATGGGAAAGCGGGTCGGTCCCAGGGAATAGACGGGATGGCCGAAGGCGACGATCTCGTCGCCCCAGCGATCGGTCACCGTGCCATGGGCCGCCATATTGAGGTCGCCCCGCATGAGTACCAATGACACAGCATCGCCGGGCTGCAGGTCAGCCGAGGCCAAGTCGGTCACCTCTTCGAGAGTCCTGCTCCCGGCCGCGGCTGTCGCGGTGAAACCAAGGGAACCGGAGCGCACGCTGGGAGTCGCCAGCATGCCGGCGCTCGACGTCAGCATCTCCGCCGCCGCGCCGCCAAAGCCCGAGGCGGTCCACACCATGGCAGACCGCTGTCCGCTCAAGGCGTCTGCTCCCGCAGGGCGCAGTAGATCGAAGCTGCGACGTAGCGTCGCCTGCAGCTCGTCGCGATCCGCAGCTAGGAACTCGGCCGAGGCCAGCTCGTGCAGGGTCGGCAGAGCTACCGGCGACGCCGCCAACCTTTCTCCTCCGGAGACGTCCCCTACCGGTTGGATGGAGGGTGGGTCGAGATCGTTCAGCAGTCCGCCGGTGGCGCCTGACAGCTTGCGCATGGCGGATATCGGCGTGATGCCCGCGATGGGATCGAGGCCGAAGGTGAAACTGAAGGCGACTGCGCCCACCAGCTTGTCGTCGATGTAGACCGGCGAGCCGCTCATGCCCGCGAGCACGCCCGAGCGCTGGAGATCCTGGCCGGATAGCTTGGCCAACAGGTATTCCATCTCCAGCGAGCTGCTGGTCCAGACGCCGATCACCTCGGCATCGAAACGAACCGGCTCGTTGCCGCGGAAGACCGAAAGGCCCCAGCCCTTCTGGCCAGCCTGAATCTGATCGAGGGAAATCGTCGGTACGGCGTTCTCGAACATGCCCTCGTCCGCTGCGACGTTGGGAACCTCGATGGCCCGACGCGGTGGATCTTCGGCGGCGTGGGACGCACCCGTCCAACAGATCGTCCAGGAGACCAGTGCCAGGTAGAGAAACCTCATGATGCCTTCATACCATCCCCATGTCGATTCGATCTAGATGCGTTTCAGACCAGCGGCAGGGCGCCCGCGACGTCGACCCGACCGGAACGCAGCACGCGGAACGCCGCGGATTCAGGCTCCCAAGCCACGAGAGTAGACGGCGGGCCACCGGGTAGCTCGCCATCGTCGACAACGGCGACTGGCAGGTGGCCGAGTAGGGGCTGGAAAAGTGGCGGCAGCGCATCGGGTCTGAGGATCGGCGGATCGCCGCTGGCGTTGGCGCTCGTGGCGGTCCAAGGACAACCTACGTAGCGCAGAAGGTCTCGGAGTCGTTCGTGGGCCGGGACGCGCACCGCCAGGGTCGCACCGCCCGCGGCGGCGGCCATGTCTTGGTCGGCTGCCTCGAGCGGCGCCACAAGTGTCAACGCCGCAGGCCAATGCCTCGCGACGAACCGCGTGGCCTCGGCCGTGGGGTCGACGCCGACCATGCGAAGCTGCTCGGCGTCCGCCGCCACCACCGGCAGCGGCTTGCCCCGATCGCGGCCCTTGATTCGATAGACCGCCTCGACGCCGCGGTGGTTCCAGGGAACCACCGCCAGGCCGTAGGACGACTCCGACGGAATCGCCACCACGCCGCCATGTTCCAGCACGCCGACCAACTCGGCGGGGTCGTCGCCCCACCGCCACCTGAGCACCTGGCTCTCATCCCACATTCTTCATCGTCCAAAGTGAGCACCGGACACCGGTGATCCCAGCGGAGCGCGATGCACTGGCCTGTGTTGGGAACCTCGCGGCGGTCCGAATCCAAGGCAGCCAGCGGGACGCCGGCGGTCCCAGCGGGAACAGTGTAGTGGCCCGACTCCGGCGTTGCGCCTCCTCGACGGTGGCCCGCTTCGCTCGTGTCGACCCGCCTTGGATTCGGACCCAAGGCGCTTGGAACGAGGCTCGCACGACTTGCACCACGGGCTGCTAGCCAGCGGACCCGATCAATTCCCGCGCATGGGTACGCGACAGCTCGGTGATCTCGGACCCGGCGA
>JALCBJ010000046.1:14505-19587 GCA_028066595.1 Thermoanaerobaculia bacterium | reverse complement strand
CCGATCAATTCCCGCGCATGGGTACGCGACAGCTCGGTGATCTCGGACCCGGCGAGCATGCGCGCCACCTCGTCGACCCGACCCGCATCTTCGAGCCGCTCTACTCGGGTTCGCGTGCGGCCGTCGTCGATCTGCTTTCGCACCTTGAAATGTACGTCGGCCTGGCTCGCGACCTGGGGCAGGTGAGTGACGGCGAGCACCTGGCCCGGCGGCCCGGCGGCCGACCCACCAGCCAGTCGGCGCAGCTTGGCTCCCAGCACGGCCGCCTCGGCGCCGCTGATCCCAGCGTCCACTTCATCGAAAACCAAGGTCGGCCCCGTGCCGGTACTGTCGCCCGGCTGCGGGCTGACGGGACGGTCTCCGGCGTCGGCTGCACCACGACTCGCCAGCTGCACCGCGAGGTAGAGACGTGACAGCTCACCACCCGACGCCACTCTGGCAAGCGGCCGAAGATCCTCGCCAGGGTTGGGCGAGAACAGATAGACGACCTGGTCGAATCCCAACTCGGAGAACTCCACCGGCTCACCGGCCACCACCAACGGACTATCCAGGCGCTTGCGCGTCGCCACGCTGACCTCGAACACCGCCTTGTCCAGTGCCAGGTCGGCCAGTTCCGCCGAGACACCCTGCTGTAGATCCCGAGCCCAACTACGTCGAGCCGTCGACAGCCGATCAGCCGCAGCGCGAAACCCATCGAGCGCCCGAGACGCCTCGTGCTCCAACGCCTCCCGGTTGCCCTCGGCGTCCTCCAACTCACCTAGTTCTGACACCAATTCGTCGCGCTGAACCATCAAGCCGTGACTATCCGCCCCGTATTTTCGAAACAGCCGCTCCAAGGTGGCGAGCCGCGCCTCCACGGCATCGAGCCGGCCGGGATCGGATTCCACCTGGTCGAAACGTCGGCGAAGATCGGGCTCGATCTCACCCAGCCGGATCTCGATCTCCCGGAGCTCCGATGCCCATCGCTGGCCGTCGGGCTCCCAGGACGCGATCGCTTCCAAGCCGCGCGCTGCCTTACTCAACGCCTCGTATGCCGAACCGTCGGTCTCGAACAAGAGCTCCGCGGCTTGGCCGAGCCCGCCACGGATGGCCTCGGCATGTCGAAGCACCTCCCGCTCCCTTCGCAGCTCGACCTCCTCGCCCGCCTCGATACGAGCATCGTCCAGCTCCGAGAGCTGAAAACGCAGGAGGTCGATGCGCTCCTGCCGCATGCGCTCGTCGCCAGAAAGGCGTTCCAAACGATCCGATGCCGCTTTCCAAGCCGCGAACGCAGCGCGCACCTGGGCCAGCAAATCGCTGCTTTCAGCTCCGCCGGAGCGATCGAGCCACGTGCGCTGGAGCTCCGGATCCACGAGCCCGAGCTCTTCGCGTTGTCCGTGAAGACGCAGGAGTAGGGGCGACAGATCCTCCAGCAAGCGCACGGTCGCCGGCTGATCGTTGACGAACACCCGGTTGCGACCGGAACGCTGGATCTCGCGCCGGATCATCAGCTCCTCGCCGTCGGGCTCTACACCAGCCTGCGCGAGGAGAGAGCGCCAAGCGTCTCCGTCGGGCCGGAACACACCTGTCACGGTCAAGGTCTCGGCACCGGTTCGAATCTGGTCGCTCGATGCGCGAACGCCGGCGAGAAGAGCCAACGAGTCGACGACGATCGACTTGCCGGCGCCGGTCTCGCCTGACAGCACGTTGAATCCCGTGCCGAACTCGATGGTGGCCTGCTCCAGAACCGCCAGATTTTTGATGTGCAGATCGAGAAGCAAGATGCCGCCTCCGTTGGGCCCCGGAGTCTAGCAAAGGAGGCGAGAGTCGGGCGGCAGTTGCTTTCACCTACCTAGCAGGCGAGTTTGTCCGACTACCGATCGACCGGAACGGGCTGCGCCCGCAAGACCGCCCAGAAATACACGGCGATGCCGAGCACTACCAGGCCGGCACCGGCTCCCGCGAAAACGAGGAACGCGGTGGGGTGCGCCGAGAACAATGTCGACGCCTCCACCAACAGGCCCAGGACGATCAGGACTCCGGCCCGAGACAGGTGACTGCGCACATCAGAAGACGGATCGGTGGAGGAGTCTCGGGTCATCTGCGGTCCTGGTCCGGATGTGTCCAGATCGCGTGGGATGCAGCGTTGGCTGCGTCGTGGACCTGCTCGTGGCATTCGAGACAGGAGACCTCGTTGCTACGCATATCGTCGAGCAAGTCGACGTGTAGCTCGCCTTCGACGAACGACCTCGATGCGCCGTGGCAATGCAGACACTCGCGGTTCTGATACGGCTGATAGAGCTCGAGTGTCTCCGGCGTTTGCCCCGTGTAGTAGACCCACACGTGCTTCAAACCACCGAGCTTGGCCTGCACGTCGCCAAACATCGTGTACTGCGTATGGCAGGTGTAACAGGCCTGCTCCCTCGGAACCAGGTTGTTCTGGTAGTGATCGGCAACCAGATAGCTGAGATCGTCGAAGTGCAGACTCGTGCCGTAGGGCTCCATCACGTGACAGGAAAGGCAGAAGTCCGTCGATTTCGCATGCTCCAGATGCAGGACGAAACCCATGCCGGTGATCAGGGATGGCAGCAGAAAGAGCGCCACGAAGGCCAGGACCTTGCCGGACCTGCGGGTCACCAGGGAAGGTGAGCTGATGACCGCCACGATCAACGCCGTGGTGACGAGTACCAGCAGCGACAGCCCGGTGTTCACGACGCCTGCCCCGTTACCCGGTCGCCTTCAGCCAGTCGAGCAGCGCCTGGAGCTCCTCGTCCGTGCCCTTGAACTCACGGCGGTGAGCCGCACCATCTTTCTCGCTCTCCTTGCGCAGGTACGACCTCACGTCGAACCCTTCTTCGGCTTCGTATCCGGAGAGGTCGGGTCCCTTCAGCTTCTCTGACGTGGTCTTGGCTTGAATCCCGGCCGCCTGGACGCCATGGCAAAGCCCACACTTCTCGGCCACGAAGACCGCCTTGCCGTCGACCGTCTGCTGTGCGGAGGCACGCTGGGCCGGCCCGAGAACCGAACCGAGCGCGAACAGCGTGGCGAGAACGACGACGGATAGCGCGAAAGCACGCATGGCTTCCTCCGGGATTTCTGGTCGTTTCGGTCTACGAACCGTCAACACACAACCTATCGGACACCTTTCTATACGCAACCGCCTCGTAGGGTAGTTCGCGCGCATCCTCAAGGGTAGCTCCGCAACGTCCGAATCTCTACCTCTATGGACGTTGGGCGGCCGAGCCGGACGCCGTAGATTGTTGTCAGAGACCGGGAAATCCAAGGAGGCTCCCCATGTGGAAGCGGAACCTGCTGATCCTGACGGCGTCCTTTGCGATGTTCTCCGTGCCAACCTGGAGTAGTGATTCCACTCTTCAGGCGCAGGAAGGATCGGACCCAGCAGCATCGAGCCACATCTCGGCTGCGAGGGCCGTCGTCGCGTCGTGCGCCGACTGCCACGAGGTGGACACGCCGGGATACACCCACAATCCTCACGCAGTGCTGAACCTCGACGCCGGTTTGGCGGCGCGTTGGGGTGTCACCAGCAGTTGCGACGCCTGTCATGGTGACGCGACCGAGCACATCGAGACCGCCGGCAAGGACGGGACCATTTTCGCGTTCGGTGACGATCGATCTTCGGCGGTCAAGATCGAAGCGTGCCTTCAGTGTCATTCCGACGCCCATCCGCGCTTCTTTTCGACCGCCCACGCTCAGGCAGGCCTCGACTGCTCGAGCTGCCACTCCATCCACGCATCCGATGGTGCCAAGTCGCTACCCAGGCTACTGGAAGGCCCGCTGGCCGCGGAGCTGGCCGCCCGCGTAGGCGCCGACAATGCGGTCTGTAGCGACTGTCATAGCAGCGTTTTCGCCGAGTTCGAGTTCAACGAGCGCCACCGCCTGCAGGAAGGGACGATGGGTTGCACGGATTGCCACAGCCCCCATGAGCCCGAAACTCGATTGCAGCTCGCAGGATTCAAACAGCAGGCCTGCATCGACTGTCACGTCGACAAGGGCGGACCGTTCGTCTTCGAGCACGCCTCCCAGTTGATAGAGGGCTGTGCGTCGTGCCACACGCCTCACGGCTCCGTCAATCGCCACATGCTCAAGACGCAGAGCGTTGCCGACCTCTGCTACAGCTGCCACGCGGCGATTCCCGGTTTCCACATGCGATTCACCTCCGAATCGCAGTGCACCAACTGCCACGTGACGATTCACGGTTCGAACTTCCACGAGGCGTACCTGAAGTAAGGGGCCCGTCATGACACCTTGGCGCAAGATGACATTCGACCTTCGCATCTCGGAAGCTGCCGTCACCACCGTACTGTCTTCGGGCCTCGCGATAGCTCTCGCGACCGGCGCACCGACGCTGGCTGACAACCAGCTCGAGGGTATGTTCCGCCTCGGTTATCGATTCGTCGACGTGAGCGGGACGGAAACCAAGTACAAAGAAGACATCAACCTCGACGAAGGCGTCCGGGTCTTCGAGGTCCAGCTCGATTGGTCCGCGCCGGTAGGACAGAGCGCCGCGGCGGATCGCATCAGCCTCGACGTCGACAACTTCGGCGGCGACCCATTCGAATCGCTGCACTTCGCGGCACAGAAGTACGGCAAGTACGAATTCCGCTACGACCGGACCAAGTCGACTTACTTCTACGAGGACATCATCCTACCCATCGCCCTGGCCGGCGATCCCGCGATCGCGCGGGCAGGTGATTTTCACCACTTCGACTTCGATCGGATTCGCGATTCCGCGCAGTTCGACGTGAGAATCAACCCGAGGGCCCGTTTTCTGCTCGGGTTGGAACGCTTCACCAAGGACGGAAGCTCGACCACGACCTTCGACATCTCGCGCGACGAGTTCGAGTTCGACGCGCCGGTGAGCGAGTCGTACGACGACATCTCCGCCGGGTTCGAGTATTCGTGGGACAAGGCAACGGTCGTCTTCGAGCAGCGCTATCGCGAATACGAGAATGACGTGGAGAACTTCTTGCCCGGCGCGTCACTCGGTGAAGACCCGCTCGACGCCACAACCCTTCTCCGCTACAACTACGACGCACCGTGGGACTACGAGAGCAACTCGAGCACCGTGCGACTGAACGCCCG
>JALCBJ010000046.1:10663-14405 GCA_028066595.1 Thermoanaerobaculia bacterium | reverse complement strand
GCCTTCGAGGGCGAGTGGGACGTGGAGACGACCAGCGCCGAAGTCGGAATCGAAACGTCTCTGTCTGCGGGCGTTACGCTGGCGGCCGGCTTTCTCACCGAGTCTCGCGACGTAGTCCACGAGGGCGAGGGCGAGGGCGAGACCACCGATCACGATGGCCTCTTCGCCCGTTTCAGTTGGCGCCCGAATGCGGTTGTCCAGCTTCAGGCGAGCTATGAGGACAGCACGTACGATGATCCGTTCAGCCTGACGTCTCCCACCGATCGAGAGCGGTTCAAGATCTCGGCCAAGGTCGAGCCCGGCAACGGTTTCTGGGCTACCGCCGAGGCGCTGTTCTACACGTTCGACAACTCCAACTCGGACTGGAACGCCAGTCGCGACCAGCTGGGTCTGCGCCTCGGCTATCGCCAGGAACGGATCGAATTCCAAGCCGGCTACAACGTGATCGACTCGGATCAGGAGATCGACCAGCTGATCACTACGCTGCCGGGATTCGGCGGTGGCCAAACGTTCCTCTACCCGGTGCTCTACGAGGCCGACAGCGAGTTTCTCGACGCTCGTGTTCGCTTCCGCGCCACCGACCGTTTCCGCCTCGGCGCCGACGCCCGCCTCTACGACAACAGCGGCACCTTCGGCGTCGAACGGGACGACCTGCGAGCCTACTTCGAGGTCGACTGCGGGGAGAATTACCTGGTGAACCTCGCCTATCGCACGGTGGACTTCGATGAGAAGGACTTCGCCTTCGACGACTACGAGGCCGACATCGTGGAGCTCTCGGTGGGGTACCGATTCTGAAGCGATTCGATTCAGCCCGGTGCCCATCGATCGACCGGCGCATCCCCAAGGCGGACTCAAGAGCGGTAGTATCCGTCCGATGGAGCTGACGGGAAAACAACGCAAGCACCTCCGCGGACTCGCCCACAGCCTCAAACCTCTCGTCCACGTCGGCGGCAAGGGGCTGACACCGGAGCTGGTGCAGCAGCTCGACGAGGCGCTGGATCACCATGAATTGGTGAAGGTCAAGTTTCTGGAATTCAAGGATGTGAAGCGGGAGCTGACGGCCGAGATGATCTCCGAGCTGGATTGCGCCGAAGCCGGCACCATCGGCCATCACGTCATCGTCTATCGCCCGGCCCGAGATCCCGAGAAGCGCTCGATCAAGCTGCCACCTCGTCCACAAACCACGGACGACTGAGCCGGGTGTTGCCCTCGAGCTCGACCCTCGCCAGAATAGAATCACTGTTCCGGCCACTCGTCGTACGCCTGCCCACCTGGGCGTCACTGCGGCTCTACTCGTACTCCCGCCCCTGGTTTCTGCGACGTTACGTCCAAGAACGGCCGGAACAGCGGGTTCCTCCTGAGTCGCTGCACCAGCGGCTGTGGGGCGTGCGCTTCCAAGCACCTTTGTTCAACGCCGCCGGCATGTTCAAGTCGGGCGACGGCTACGAGCTGGTGGCGCGCCAGGGCGCGGGCGCCTGGCTCGCAGGCACCACGACGGCCACGCCTCGCCACGGCAACGATCGTCACGGCGTGAGGCTACCGTTCGCGCCCTATCCCACGTCGGGTGCAGCGTCGAACTGGCTCGGACTGCCCAATCCGGGTCATGCCGAAGTGGCGCGACGCCTGGGCGCGCTCGACCGCATTCCGGGCTGCCCGGTCGGTGTCAGCCTCGCTTTCGACCCTGATCCAGATCAGTCCGACGAGCGGAAGCTCGACGGCTTGATCGCAGGCCTCGAGCACTACGTCGACGCTGGAGTCGACTTCTTGGAGATCAACGAAAGCTGCCCGAACACGGAGGAGTCAGCCAACGGGCATGGAGAAAGAGATGATCTGGCGCATCTGGAATCACGACTGACGCAGATCCGTGATCGGTTTCTCCAGAAGCGGGGCGCCTCGCTGCCGACGATCCTGAAGCTGAGCAACGACGCCGACCCGGCCGACGTGCCGCGCATCGTCGACTTGGCGTCCAGGCTCGGCTTCGCCGGACTCAACTTCGGCAATACGTCCACGGCCTATGCGGCGCTGCGCGAGCAGATTCAGCCCGCCGAACGACGACTCTACGATCGATTTTCCGATGGAGTCCGCGGATTCGGCGGCGGCGTCAGCGGCCGCCCGCTTCGTGCAAGGTCCCTCCATCTCGTCGGGTTGGCAGCAGCCCACCTTCGAAATCGACCTCCGGAACGCGAGTTCCATCTGATCCGAACCGGCGGCGTCGAGATGGCTGAGGATCTTCACGCATCCAGCGAAGCGGGTGCGCCCCTCTCGCAGTGGTACACCGGATACTTCGAAGCCTTTGCACGCGACGGCCACGATTTGTACCGCCGTCTCTTCGATCAGCTGGACTCCTGAACCGAGTCGACCCGCACGGAAGCCGCCATGGCGCGGCCCAATCGCAGCGACGTCCCACGCATGGACTTGGGGCTATCGGTACGCATCCGAGCCCTGCCCAGCGAAGGCACGCAACGCGGCCTCCCGAAGATCACGACGAGTGTGGTGTCGAGGCACGACGCAAACCTCGAACGCGGGCCACCGTAGAAAGCACACCAGCCGCCATCAACTTCGTCTCACGCCGCAGGGAAGTCGCCATGCCAGTACGACTCGCGATCCTCGCCCTCACGTTCATGTTCACGTCGGTCGTTCTGGCCGACGAAACGCCGTCAGCCGAGCGCCAGACCCACGAAGCCAAGCTCTTCGACGGCCGGCTCTTCGATCCAGGCGTAGCGCGAACCCAAGCCGCCGAGTCAGCGCCGGAGCAACTGGCACTGCTGGCCGGACTCATCGGCGACTGGACCGTCGCTGCGGAGCTGCACCAGCCCGGTCCCGACGGCGTGAAGGTAACAAAGTCCGAAGCGCGCGCCCGGATCACGTTCATGAACCGCGGCCACGCGATCATGGAGCGTACCCGGAACGACAACTTCGATGGCAACGGAAACCGTATCTCCACCATAGCTTTCCTGAACGTCGACAGCCAAGGCGTCTGGACCGTCGGCGAGGGCAACAGCTGGAGCGAGTCCATTCGCCTCTATTCCGGTGCTTTGGAGATCAACGACGGCAAGGCCAAGAAACTCGTCGTTCATGATGCGCTTCGTCCCGGCGGCGGCCCCATGCTCTTGCTTTTTCGCCGCACGTACGAGATCCACGGTCCCGATCACCTGACAATGACGCAAGAGCTGTCGCAGGACCTCGGGGAAACTTGGGGGAAGTCGGTAGTACGCGACTACCGTCGGCACGCTGCCGACTCGAGGTTCGATCCCGACTTCTTCCCGGTGCGCGAAGATGTCGGGCAAGCGGCGCCAGGCCGCCCCGAGGAAGCGGCACAATTCGACTTCTTGCTCGGCGAGTTTGATGCCAAGCACTGGAGCCGCAATCCGCAGGGCCAGGAGCGACGGTGGCAGTCCAACGCCACCGCGGTCCACGCGCTCGACGGCCATGCCGTCCTGGAATTCGACAGCTTCGACACCGATCCCAACCTCCCTGATGCCGCTACGTCGATTCTGCGCATCTACAACCGCGCCATGCGCCGCTGGGAGAATCTCTTCCTTCCCAATCGCAGCCACCGTCCCCTCTACTTCGGTGGCGTCCAGGAAGGCGACGAGATCGTGCTCCATCTGTTCGGCGTGAACACCGGTCCTGGCAGCGTCTTTCGATGGATCTTCTACGGTGTCGAGAAAGACAGCTATCTTTGGAGGGGCCTCGGTAGCCCGGATCGCGGGGACACGTTTCAGCCGAACTGGACGATCGA
>JALCBJ010000046.1:0-10563 GCA_028066595.1 Thermoanaerobaculia bacterium | reverse complement strand
TCGCCACAGATCGCAGCAAGATCGGCATCGCCATGATCCACCTGGATCCCTCGGACTAGACGGTGCACGCCGCGCCCCGGCTTTCCCGTGGGCTCAACGCGGAGAATGCACCAACGGAGACCGCCGTGCAGGTCCCGCTCCGTCAGCCTAGCGAAGCACGGACGTCTCGCTTGCGATGCAGGATGCGCAAGACATCGATTCGCTCCTCACCCTCGATGTAACAGACGAGATACGGAAATCCTGTGACCGGCCAAGATCGAAGCCTGGCGATGCGAAGCTCGTGTCCAAGACGTGGAGAGCCTGATCTCGGGTGAGCCACAATGTGGTCCAGCGCATCTTCCAATGCTGCAATCCACTGCATGGCGACCTCAACCGAGGCCTGCTCGAGGTAGTAGTCGACGACCTCCTCGAAGTCCCGACGCGCCAGGGTGCGACGGGCGATGTGGCGCCCCGTCACGAACTAGCGTGGCGCCGAAGCCGTTCCCGCGCGTTCTCGAAAAACTCGGAATCCCAGGCACCTTCTCTCTCGGAGTTGGCTCCTTCCAGGATCATCTTCCGCAGCCTCTCGCGGTCCCATTCCTGGCGGATCAACTGACGGACATACTCGCTTGCCGAGGAAAAAGCATGTTCGTCGACCTGTTCTTCGACGAAGTTGCGGAGGCTGGCAGGGAGAGAGATGTTCATCGTCGCCATAAGGTGAGTCTATATGTCGTTGGCAAATATTGGCAACGCAGTAACGTTTCCGATGAACGGTCTCGGATCGAGGGACGATGACGAGCCGCGTACACGCACGCACAGTCGTTCGTATGCCCGTGGACCGGGCTCGGCAGGAGCCCATCATGTGGCACGAAGCAACCCGACTGCTGGCTCGCGAAAGACACCTACATGGGTCCCGCATCCCGGCAACGCTGTACCATCGTGCGGAAGACCCGCCGAAGCCCCGCCTCGATCTGGGGATCTTCTCCGCACGCGGTGAGCGCCGCAGCCACGGATTCGAGCGTCGACACGTGGTGGCGGCTGGGCTCTTTGCGCAACCGCCCGTAGATCGACGGCTCCTCCGGCCGAAGGTTGATGCGTGGCAATCGCGAAAGCCACGGGTTGCGCCACCACAGTGCTTTGGCCTGTGACCAGGTGCCATCGAGAGCTACGAGGCCCCACAGCGTCGTGGGATCGATCGGCTTTCCCTCGGCTCCTGTGATGCGTGCGCCGGCTGCTTTCCGGTCTGGATAGAGAACCGCCCAGCGCTTGCGGCCCGGGTTGTCCTCACCCAGAGCATGTCCAAAGTTGCGCCAGCTCAAGCCCACGACAATCTGTGCCTGCGGCAGGCAGGCGGAGAGTAGCTGCGCCGAACCAAGCACTTCGTCCTGTTCCTGGGGATGCTGTAGGACGAGGATGCGCCGGCTCGTCCGATAGGTCTCGACACGGTCGCAGACACAGACCACGTTGGGCCGTCCACAGGTCTCGCAGCGTTCAGGCGAAGCCAACGTCAGACCTCGCACTGGGTGACCGGCGGGACGAAGACACTCTCCACCTCACCACAGCGACACGGCATGTAGGCGCTGCCGACGAATTCGCTCAGATCGCGATCGGTCTCCAACGCCTCGTTCGCCGTCTCGACGACCAAGACGCCGTCGCCGAACTCGATCTCCATCTCACTCTCACGGTGACGGCCCTTGAACGACGGGTCGTCGAAAGCGCCGAGGATCGTGAAGAGCCCCTCGGTACGCAAGGACTCACGGTTCGGCGAGCACAGGCCACCTGTGAGATCGAGGAGGGGTTCGAGACGCGGCACGTCACCCTCCGTGGGTATCTGGCACACGATCTCTAGATCCGCGTCGCCGTAGTACCAGATACCGGTTTGGCCGATGAGCCGGAAGAAATAGGGAACGTCACCCCGTGCCATTCGCGCCTCCTCGGCTTCGAGGAACGGCGGCCAGACCGGTCGATCCACTCCCAGCATCGCGTAGACATAGACATCGGTCCCACGCAGGCAAACTCGAATCGGTGTCTCGTCGAGGCTCGGCAAGCCGGAGACGACGGCCGCGATCTCGTCGCAATGGTCATCGAGGAGATCGAGCATCCGAGAGTACTCGGCAGCCATCGGCACCAGGTGCTCGGGGCGAACCGGCTTGCCGAGGAACGGCAGCACGCGACGGACGCCGCAGGCGTGACGGCAGATCTCGGCGACCTCCTGATCGGCATCGGGCAGGAGCTTGGTCTCCGTGGGCAGCCTCAAGTCTTCGAATATCGCTTCGATGTCGAGCGGTGTAAAGACGATGCGACTGTCGTCTGTCCTGCCAAGAGCCAGGTTCTCCCAGTGCAAGTCCGTCACGCCGAACCAGCTCCACAGTGCCAGCGACCGGCCGACGATGCGCGCCAGACCCTGCGCTTCGTCGGCCGATAGTTGGCCGAGCGCCTTCAGCTCCAGGGCCTCCACGTCACCCCCAAAGGAGCCGGAGTCGGATGGGAAAAACTTCAGATCCGGCAGGAAGGAGAAGGCTCCGTCGATTCCGGCACGACGCGCTGCCGCGTCGAGCCGCATTCGTAGCGGACTGTCGGCGTCCAGAAATAGCCGTTCCCACGCGACCGTGCGCGGCTTGGCGATGCGTTCGCCGCCTGGCGTCGAGCGGCGAACGACGCGGCGACCGAAGTTGTGCGTGTCACCGAGTGTTGTCCCAGATCCCATCACCATCCACCGTCTCCGCGAAGCTCGGCGCCCGTCTATCGACAGGCTCGCCGCCTCGAGACAGTAGCAGTCTACGGCTGGCGGAACAGTTCAGTGCCGGCATGACCTCATCCGCGACCCCTTGGATCCTCAAGGTTGCCGTCGAAGATCTCTGCAACGAGAACTAGAGGAAGCGGCTGCAGCAGCAGATCGCGACCCGGTTCGGGCACGCGTCATCGCCGCGGGCCAAGTCATCTCGCTCTGAGCGGAGAAGCAGTCGTCCGGTCAGTGCGAACCTTCGGTGTAGCCCCGATACGTCTTCTCGCCCGCCTCGATCGCCAACGCGAGACGATTTTGCCTTGGCGGCAGCGGGCAGGTAGCCCAAGGAGAGAAGACGCAGGGCGGGCTATAGGCTTTGTTGAAGTCGAGGACCACAGGTCCTGGACGACTCGAGTCGGGCGGTGTAGTGGCGTAGAGGAAGCGGCCACCGCCATAGGTGATCTTGCCGTTCGTCTCGTCGCCGAAGATGAGAAACAGCTGGCCTTCGCCACCGTCCAGTGCATCGAGGCGATAGGTCCGGCCCTCTCGCTGGAACTCCACGGATCCGGGGATCTGCTGCGTATCCGTACCTCCCAGCACCGATGGAACCTGGATCTCTTTCTTCTCGGCGTAGGGGACGAAGCGACCCTCCACCCGCCACGACCAGTCGATGGGATAGAAGTCCAAGCCGGCGAACTCCCGCAAAGTCCTGGCCCGCCGGTCTTTGACGCGAACCGCCGTTCTGCCCCGCCGGTCGATGGGAAAGAAGACCACGCTTCCCGCTTCCACCTGTGTCGGATCGCCGTCGGCGTCGCCTCGCAGCTCCACCGGCTGCACCGCGATCTGTCCATCCACTCGGACCTCGTGTCTCGGGGCCGGCACGAAGAGCGTCGCGCTCTCTCCCCCGCTCCCTCCCACTCGCAACTCGCCCACGAAGTCCGGGGCAGTGTCGGGCAGCCTGAGATCCATGTCTTCCCCACTACCGACGGTCGTCGTGCCCTCGTCCAACCAGTGCAAACCGACCAACGTGAGCCAGCTCTCCGGTTGGCGCAGCGTTGCATCGCGCTCGGCGCGGTACCGCATCACCTCGGCCTCGTGCTCCGCCATCGTCTCGGACGATTGCTGCGACGGCGACTGACCAGAGCCCAGAACGGCTGGCGAATCGTCCGCTGCAGCTTCAGACATGAGCGAGGCGATCAGCGTGAGGAACAGCAGTGAAACAACGGAGGCCTTCATCGGAATCCTTCCAGAGATCGGGCGACGGGCAGCGGGCCGACGGTAGCTGGTGCATCTGTCGATTGTACGGTCTCGCAACGGTGGCTGGTTCTCCGCGAGCTGGTTCGCGATTGTCGGCCCGAGGCACCCGTGCTAGCGTCTGCCGCCCGGCCGGCACCCCCATGCCGCCGGCCCGGCTCCGCCACCCCCGGATCCGTCCGTACTCGGGTTCCATCGCCACCCGACATCTTCACTCTCGTCTCGAGCATCTGCTGCCGGCAGAACGGAGTTCGCTGTGCCTACGTCCATCCCTTCGATCGTACCCACGGAACGACGCGACGACGTCCGCAATCTCGCCATCATCGCGCACGTCGACCACGGCAAGACCACTCTCGTCGACGCCCTACTGTGGCAGAGCGGCCTGTTCCGAGACAACCAACAGGTCGCAGAGCGCATCATGGACTCCATGGATCTGGAGCGCGAGAAGGGCATCACGATCATGGCCAAGAACACGGCCATCACCTACGGAGACCGGCGCATCAACATTGTCGATACGCCGGGGCATGCCGACTTCGGTGGCGAAGTAGAGCGCATCTTGAAGATGGTCGACGGCGTCCTTCTGCTGGTGGATTCTGCGGAAGGGCCCATGCCCCAAACACGCTTCGTGCTGCGCAAGGCGCTGGAGGCCAAGCTCCCGACCATCCTGGTCATCAACAAGATCGACCGCAGCGACGCCCGCGCCGACGAGGTGCTCGACGAGGTGTTCGACCTGTTCGTCGAGCTCGAAGCGCCCGACGAGCTGCTCGATTTCCCGGTGTACTACACCAACGCCAAGTCCGGAACCTGCCGCCTGGAGCCCGACGCGGAAGACCAGAACCTGGCGCCACTGCTCGACGAGATCGTCAAGACCGTGCCCGCCCCTCACCACGATCCGGAGGGACCACTCCAGTTCCAGATGACGACCCTCGACTACGACGACTACCTGGGACGTCTGAGCATCGGTCGCATTTTCAACGGCACCTTGAAGAAGGGCCAGACCGTGGGTTGGGTCTCGGCGGCAGAGGCGGCACCAGCCAAGTCGCAGCCCCGGCAGGAGATTGAGTTGGACGAAGTGAAGGCCGCCAGGGTCAACGGCCTCCTCGGCTACGAAGGTCTTCAGCGCGTGCCGATCGACGAAGCAGGTCCAGGCGACATCGTCGCCGTCATCGGTCTCGACGATATTCAGATCGGTGACACCTTGACCTCCGTCGAGGATCCCCGTCCGCTGCCGGGCATCAGCGTAGACGAGCCGACGATCACCATGACCTTCGGGATCAACGATTCACCGTTTTCCGGCAAGGATGGCAAGCACGTCACGTCGCGCAAGCTGCGGGAGCGCCTGGAACGGGAGGTTCTCGGCAATCCGGCGATCCGCGTAGAAGATACCGAGTCCCCGGAGACTTTCCGTGTATCCGGCCGCGGTGAGCTTCAGCTCGCGATCCTGATCGAAATCATGCGTCGCGAGAGCTACGAGATGACCGTCGGCAAACCCGACGTGGTGACCCGACACGTCGACGGCAAGGTGCACGAGCCCATGGAGCATCTCGTGATCGATGCACCGGAGGAGTACGTCGGGGTTCTCACCCAGAAGCTGGCACCGCGCAAAGGCCGCATGCTGGAGCTCCACAACTACGGCACCGGCCGGGTGCGTCTAGAGTTCCGCATCCCGTCCCGTGGCTTGATCGGCTTTCGTACCGAGTTCCTCACCGACACCCGTGGCACCGGCATCATGCACCACCTCTTCGACGGTTGGGAGCCCTGGCACGGCGACATCCCCCACCGATCCACCGGCTCGCTGATCTCCGACCGCCACGGCAAGACGACCGCCTACGCCATCGAGGGACTGCAGCCGCGCGGCACACTGCTGGTCGGGCCCGGGGTTGAGGTCTACGAAGGAATGATCGTCGGTGAGCACTCGCGCTCGAACGACCTCGACGTCAACATCACCAAAGAAAAGAAGCTCACCAACATCCGCTCCTCCACCGCCGAAGAGTTCGAGCGTCTCATTCCGCCGAAGCAGCTCAACCTCGAGCAGGCCTTGGAGTTGATCAAAGCGGACGAGGCCGTCGAGGTGACACCGTCCGCCTTCCGGCTACGAAAGAAACGCCTCAAGGCAGTCGACCGAAAGCGGAAGAAGTAGACGACATCCGCTAGCTCGACTAGATCCAGAACGCTCCGCGGCAGCCGTCGAAACCGTCTGAGTATGGCCCAGCCCAGAAACTTCTTTTGGTCTATCGAAACTTGCAGCGGTCCGAACGGTCTTCGGCTCGGACAGTCCAGCTGCGATCGATCCGGCGCGACTCTAGAAACGGTGTTTCTGAAGGCCAACTAGCTCATCGATCGGGAGCATCTTGAGCCGCGCCCAGACCTAAAGAGGAAAGATGCCGCTCCAAGACTTCCGGGTGGAACCGAAATCGAGCCTGGTGCAACAGCTCCTCTTTCACGTTGGCGAAAAGCCGTTGCTCGTGACGCCGAACGTATTCCGTCCGAACTTGCGTCTCCACCGCGTCAAACGGCAGCGGTTCGGGCTCTTGGCGCTCCACGACGTGAAGGAGATGCAACTTGCCGTCGAGTTGGAACGGGACCGTGTACCCTGTGCCCTCGAGCTGGGAGAGGTACGCACGGATCTTGGGCTCCATCCCGGCCAGAGCGCGAGGGCCGATCCAGCGAGCGGCCGTGTGCTCGGCTCCAGGAGTCGACGCAGCCTCGTCGAGTGACAGGCGGCCTGCGATCAGCTCGGAGCGGAGCTCCCGGAGGCTGCGCATCGAGGCGTCGGCATCCGCGCCGATCTCGAGGGACAAGCTCTCCACGAGAAGCTTGAGGGGGCTCGTGAACAGCTGTTGGTTGTCTCGGAAGAAACGCCGAAGCTCCTCGGGTTCCGAATCGATCTCATGCCAGATCTCTCTTCGCAGCCGGCGCTCCAGGAGCTCACGTTGACCACGCTGGGTCAGAGCCGCCAAGAAGCGCTGCTGGGCCTCCATGTCCTCGGGAGCACGTTCCAAAAACTGGCGGCAGAGGCGCGTGCGCGCGAGCAGTAGGCGGTACGTCTCGAGCAGGCTGTCCTCGGGTGTCCTCAACTCGAGTCCGCGGGTCTGGCGCTTTTCCAACTGCTCCCGCAGATGGGAGGACCGCCAGACGACCTCGCCGACCCGGAGTATCTCGGTCTCCGGCGATGCCGAAGGTAGTAGCTCCAGCAAGGATTCATCTTCGAGAATCAGTGCCTCGTCGTTCAGCTCGACGTCAGCGGCTGGCTCTTCGAGTCTCTCGAGCACCGCCATCTCACTCAGGCGAAAGGCGATCAGATCCCGCGCGTCGTCGAAGGACAGTGACACGCCAGGAAGGACGTCGGAGACGTGTACGAGAAATGCACCTCCATCTGTCGATAGGGGTTGACTCGTGCCACCGGCTGGCAGCGCGAACACCACATCGTCTAGATCCGGCGGCAACCTACCGCGGACCATCCAGCCGAGATGCCCTCCCAGGCTGCGATTCTCCGAATCCGAATACTCTCTTGCCAGCTGCCGGAACGCCTGGCCAGCCTCGACTCGCGCCTTCAGCTCGTACAGCCGTGTCAACACCTCCGTCTCCCCATCCTGGTCGCGAAGGAATAGGTGCCAGACGAGTCTCTGCTCCGGACGCTCGAAACGCTCCGGATGCTCCCCGTAGTAGGCACGGACGTCGGCCTCGGTCGGTTGGACACCTTCCAGCGGCAGGTCGCTCGCCAGGACCTCCATCGCTGCCTCGCAACGGAGGCGAGGAAAATCCTCGCCGAGCTCCTTCCGCAAGATCGGCTCGAAATCTTCTTTCGTTGGCGATCCCAAATCGCGAACAAGCCATCGCTCGACGACGAATTCCTCGGCCGCCTGTAGATATCGATCACTCCAACCGGCCGCAGCACCTTGTTCGGGATCAGGGCTCTGCGCTCGGAGCCGGGCTTCGATCTCGCTGACGGTGACCGAGCTGCCGCGGTAGCTGGCGATCTCGTCCACGGCAGGCGGTTGGCCCTGGCAAGCCACGAACGAGCAGGCGATGGCGAGACCGAACCGACGTCGCGTACCGCTCGACATCAGGACCTGCCCCCACTGTCGGCGAGAGCCCGGGCACGCGCCACGATCCGTGGGTCCGGACAGTTCTGCTCGAGATGGAGGAGGACAGCAGAGGCTTCCTGTGTCTGACCTTGGTCGGCGAAGAGCGCCAATCGCGCGAGATGGGCAGACCAGTAGGCAGGTTCGAGGTCGATGGCCCGATCGAGGTGCTCGAGGGCGAGGTCCCAACGACGGGTCTCGAGAAGCATCACCGCATAGTTGAAATGCCCGCGCTCCGATAGCGGATGATTCGACAGCAGTTCCTGAAAGGTCGTTTCCGCCTCGTCGTAACGTCCCGCCTGGGCGAGGTGGATTCCGCGACCGAGCAGAGCCCGGCGGAATCTCGGATCGATCTGTAGCGCAGCATCGAGCTCGGCGAGAGCCTCCTCCGACTGGCCCAGGGCAGCGAGCATCTCGCCCAAGAGATATCGACCGTAGGCTGAGTCGTACTCGGAGTTGATTCGGCGCGCCAGATCGATCGCCCGTTGGTCTTCACCGAAATTGAAAAGACTCGTGGCGACACCGAGGAAGGCAGTGTGGTTCTGAGATGCCAGCGAGGCGGCATCTTCCACGACGCGTGCCGCCTCGTCGATCTGCCCCAGGCCCAACAAAGCTGTAGCGAGCAGCCCACGATAGAACGCGTTCCCTGGATCGAGATCGATGAGACGACGAGAAAGCTCCCGCGCATGGACGAACTCGCCGCGATCGAGTTGCTGCTTGGCCTGGCTCATCAGGCTGATGTCCCGAACGCGATCTTGTGGCGCGATCCCACCGTCGACCAAGCTCTCCTCGATCGTATGCGGCGAGGTCCCTGAGGAGGAGATGTAACCCAGCGCTGCGAGACGTTGGTAGGTCTCCGGATCCGTTTCCTGCACGGCATGGCTCGACGTATCGCTAGATCGAGTCGCCAAGAACGCCTCCAGGCGCCGACGCAGCAGCACCACCTCGTCGGAATGTTCGTCGATCACGTTGGTGAGCTCGTCCGGGTCGCTGGCAAGATCGTAGAGCTCGGGTCGAGGTCCGTGGATGTACTTCCAAGACCCCTCGTAGAGCGCCCGCAACTCGCCCCAGCCATGGGACAGGCGGGGAGACAGGGTCTCGGCGTAGTGGGGCATACGCGCGGCGAGGGTCTCGGACGGAGAACGAATCCAGCCGGCCAGCGATCGCCCCTGGACCTCGGGATCGAACTCGAGATCCAAGAGGTCCATCAGGGTCGGCAGCAAGTCGACCGTACCGACCCGATTCGAGAGCCGATGTCCGCCCTCCAAGCCCGGTACACGGAGGATCATCGGTACACGCAGGGTCGTGTCGTAGGCCAGCATCGAATGGCTCTCCTCCTGGTGCTCTCCCAGGCCCTCGCCGTGGTCGGCTACGACGACGACCAAGGTACGGTCATAGACACCCTCCTCCTCGAGGACACGCAGGACCGCACCCAAGTTGTGATCGGCAAAGGCGATCTCACCCTGGTAGAGGTCGTGGAGGTAAAGCTGGTTGAAAGGCGGCGGTGGTATCAGCGGCTGGTGCGGATCCCAATAGTGAAGCCAAGCGAAGAAAGGTCGGTCGGCGTTGTCCCGCAGCCACGGCAGGATGGCGTCGTTGACCTGAGCGGAGGTTCGTTCGTCGAAGTAGACGCCGCGCTTCGGCTCGGTTCGTCGGCCCCACATATCCTCGACATTGATCGTGATGTGATCGTCGAAGACGTCGAATCCTTGATCGATTCCGAACTCGCGGGTCAGCGGGAACGAGCCGACGGCCGCCGAGGTGGCGTAGCCGCGGTCCCGCAGCCTTTCCGCGAGGGTCGTCTCGCCGTCGGGGAGCCGGAAGAGTCCATTGTCGCGGACTCCATGGGCTACCGGATAGCGACCCGTGAAGATCGTCGCGTGAGCTGGCATCGTGATCGGTGCCGCGCTCACCGCGTGCTCGAAGAGGAAGCCCTGGGCAGCTAGCGCGTCCACGTTGGGAGTCCCGGCGTTCTCCCGACCGTAACAGCCGAAGCGATCGGCTCGGGTGGTGTCGAAAGTTACGACAACCAGGTTGAGCGGTGGCTCACCACGACCGCAAGCAACCCCGGCGAGCCCGAGAGCGGCCAGAACGATGCATCTCCATCGAGTCAAGACCCGGGGTCCTCGACGACCTGCCTCTTCGCCAGGATCTGAAGCCGTAGGTCCTTGCCCGCACGGCGACGACTGGCGGCGAGAAGAGCTGCACGCCCGGTCTCCCTAGACTCCTCGTCGGAAAGATCACGCTTCGTCCGTAAAGCGACGAGCTCCAGTAGGTACAGCTTCGGACCCTCCTGAACCAGCTCGCTGATCTGTCCAACGCGGAGAGAGAGAGCCGCGTGCTCGACGTTGCGGCCGAGACCCCACAGTTGATCCGCTCCGAGCCATCCGAAGTCCACCAGCTCGGCAGAGGGTCCGAGATCCTCGACGACCTCTGACAGATCACCACTCCCGCCTGCGAGCTCCTCCCCGAGAAGCCGTAGTCGCTCGAAGTAGTCGCGACCGAGTGCTGGGTCGCGTG
>JALCBJ010000180.1 GCA_028066595.1 Thermoanaerobaculia bacterium | reverse complement strand
GGTGCTGAGGGCCAAGACTCTCAATGGATTCCCGGATTTTTCAGCGACCACCTAAGCACGCCGTCCTGCGCTGGCACTACAGCCGTCAGATGCCGGCGGCCAAGCTGGTGCGGATTGGCGTTTGGGAAGGCGGTCAGTTCGTCGGCGCGATCCTCTACGGCAGTGGGGCCAACCGCCACCTCTCGCGCCCGTTCGGCCTGAAGCCGATCGAAGCATGCGAGCTGGTGCGGGTGGCCCTAGCACCGGGCCGGCAGCACCCCACCTCGCGCTGCCTGGCCTACAGCCTGAAGATGCTCAAGCGGCAGTCGCCGGGGCTTCAGCTCGTGGTGTCCTACGCCGATACAAAGGAAGGCCACCTGGGGGTCATCTACCAGGCCACCAACTGGATTTTCCTCGGAGCCTCGTCCCAGCCCTATCTCAAGGTCCGGGGAAAGATCGAACACCCTCGCTCGCTCTACGACCGCTACGGCGCCGGTGGCCAGCGCATCGGCTGGCTGCGCGAGCACGTCGACCCCCACGCGCGGCGGGTCGAGATGCCGGCCAAGCTCAAGTACGTCTTCGCCTTCTCGAAGCCGCTTCGGCACAAGCTCGAGGCCACCGCACAACCCTATCCGAAACGCGCTGGAAGCAGTGATGGTGCTGCGCCTGGTGACCAGCCAGGAAAAGACGGTTCGAATCCGATCCCAGCGCTCCATTCCTCCCATGCCTAAACCCTGCTCAATCTGCCACCACCCCGAGCGTAAGGCGATCGAGAAGGCGCTCCTCGATACCGAAGCAGGGTACAGGAAGGTTGCGAAGCGCTTCGGTATCTCCGCTTCGGCACTGTACCGGCACCGCCAGAACCACCTGCCCAAGCTGATCGCCCGGGCGCTTGCGGTCAAACCGACGCCGGTTCATCGGGAACAGGCACACGACCCGGCGACCGACGAGCACGCCATCGAAATCGCCCGGCACCACCAGATCATGGAGGCCGAAAAGGACCACCAAGCCATCGACGTGATGCAGCAGCTGAAGGCGATCAACGCCGCCTGCCTTGAAGTGCTGCGGCAGGCCCGGGCCGACGGCAAGCACTCGATCCTGCTGCGGGCAGTGGATCGGATCGCCCGGCAGATCGAGTTGCAAGCGAAGCTGCTCGGCCAGATCCAGGACAGTGCGACCATCAACGTGGCGGTGTTGCCCGAGTGGCACGGCATCCGGCAGACCGTCCTCGAAGCTCTCGAACCCTATCCCGAGGCCCGGCTGGCCCTCGTCCGGGCGCTGAAAGGAGCCGTATGATGCCCCGGCAAACGAAGAAACGCACCTTGACTACCATCGGCGTCGACATCGGCCAAAAACGAGACCCGACCGCCATCGCGGTCGCCGAGATCGAATACCGCGATAGTGACCTCCCACGGTGCAAGAGGGAGTCCCACTACCTTATCCGGCACCTCGAACGACTGCCGCTCGGCACGCCCTATCCGGAGGTCTCGAAGCGCGTTGACAGGATCTGCCAAGGCGTCGAGACGCGGACCGGCCGGCGCCCCGACCTCTTCGTCGATGCCACCGGCGTCGGCCAGCCCATCGTCGACTTGCTCAACGCTTCGAGCCGCTCCGCTCACCGCGTGTGGGCCGTCTACTTCACCTGTGGCGATCGCCGGAACGAAGACCGTGGCGAAGACCGAGTGACCCTCGGCAAGGCGTACCTGGTGAGCCGACTTCAGATGCTGCTCCAGTTCCAGCGCATCCACCTGCCGCGAGGGCATCGCGAGGCCGATGCCCTGGTGCAAGAGCTGCTCGACTACGAGATCCGCGTCGACGACAACGCCAACGAGAAGTATGGCGCCTTCCGCGTCGGCACCCACGACGACCTGGTGACGGCCCTCGGCCTGGCGGTGCAGAAGGAGCCGTCTGTCAGCGTGTATCCGGGCAACGTGTACTACGGGCTGTGAGGGTGGCCGCGAACGCCATGGAGACTGCGACTCTCACCCACGACCTGCTGATGGCTCTCGACCCGGTCGAGATGGCCCGAGCCACCGGAGTCGAGCCCGATCCGTGGCAGCGCAAGCTGCTGCGCTCGGGAGCGTCGCGGGTGCTCCTCAACTGCTCGCGGCAGGCCGGTAAGTCGACCATGGCGGCCACCCTGGCCGTTCACAAGGCGCTCTACCAGCCGGCCTCCCTGGTCCTGCTGCTATCGCCGTCGCTGCGGCAGTCGCAGGAGTTGTTCAAGAAGGCGCTCGCCTGCTACCGGACGATCGGCGGCTCGGTGCCCTCGACCACCCAATCGGCCCTCCGCCTCGAGCTCGAGAACGATTCCCGCATCGTCTCGTTGCCGGGCAACAGGACACCGTGCGCGGCTTCTCCGGTGTCAGCCTTCTCATCGTGGACGAGGCGTCTCGGGTTTCGGGCGACCTCTACTTCTCGATCCGTCCGATGCTCGCCGTGTCTGGAGGCCGTCTGCTCGCCCTCTCCACGCCGTTCGGCACGCGCGGATGGTGGTTCGAAGCCTGGCGGTCGAACGAACCCTGGGAACGTTATGAGGTGCCCGCTGCCCAGTGCCCGCGCATATCCGATGCGTTTCTCGCCGAGGAACGGCAGGCCATGGGCGAGTGGTGGTTCGCGCAGGAATACGAGTGCCAGTTCCTCGACGCCGAGACGCAGCCCTTCGGCCGCGAAGACATCGAGCGCGCATTCGAGGAGGAGGTCGAAGCATGGGTTCTCTGAGCGACCGTGTCCTGATGGGCCTCGATGTCGGGCAGAAACGTAGTCCGACGGCTCTCTGCGTGGCGCAGTCCGACGACCGCGGCGGCCAGCGACGGACCGTCTATCACTACTCGGTCCGCCACCTGGAGCGCTTGGCCCTCGGCACTTCGTACCCCGAAGTGGCTGAGAGAGTCGCGCAAGTCGCCCGCGCACTGCGCAGGAAGACAGGCCAGGGGGCCCAGCTCTACGTCAATGCGACCGGCCTTGGCCAGCCTCTCGTCGACCTTCTGTGCGACGAAGCCTCGGACCTACGTCAGATCCTTCCGGTCTACTTCAACCACGGTGACCAGCGCACTCTGGAAGGCGGCAGCCTCCGGCTCGGAAAAGCGTACCTGGTGAGCCGACTTCAGATGCTGCTCCAATCTCGCCGCCTACACCTGCCCCGAACGAACGAATCCGAACAGTTGGCGACGGAACTTCTCGAATACGAGATCGAGATCGAACCCGACGCCAATGATCGCTATGGTGCCTTCCGCGTTGGAACAAGGGACGATCTCGTCACAGCTCTCGGCCTAGCCGTGCACCACGATCCCATCGGGCCTGGGATCTACTGACGAGATCGCGAAGTTCACGACCATGGTCGTCGTCAGTGCGATTCTGGACAGCAGACGCGCTTCGCCACTCTGCAAGGCGAAGAGCTGCCAGGTGTCATCGCGCAGCTCATAGAACGCTACTCCTTGCCTGTTCGGCGGCCTCCCAAAGGGAGGCCCAAACGTCCGCTGTTGGTTGCACACAGCCGATAGCGCACGCGACGTCCTGTTTGCTTGCAACGCACCATCAAGACCGAGTACTTCTTCTATCCGGGACCGCCCCACTCTGGCATGCAACCAAAGCGAGTCAGAACGGATCATAGCCCGCTCGCCCGATACGAAAGACAATCAAGATGGAGGACGAGAAATGGAGCGACTAAAGAAGTCAAAAGAGCTGCGCGCCATGGCCTTCCAGCAGGAAAACACGCTCTCCGATCTCCGAGGCAGGCTCGAGACTCTCAAGCACGAGGCGAGACCCTTAGGTAGCCCTGGCGCCGAGTTCGCGAACGAAATCCACGACATCATCGGCCATCTCGACGAGGCATCTGGAAGGATCTCAGCCGCCGGCCGGAGGCTTGAGGGCAGAGAGTTCTACTCCAACGACCGGCAACCGTTGGCAACCAGCTTGGTGATCTCAGATGACGTCGATCTGGAGCCACCCGACGTGCGGGCGGTCGCCGTGTTGCTCCATGCGATGGAGTACGCCCACGACCTCGGCGACTGGCATGGTCGTCTCGCCTCGGAGGCCGCAGCCTGGCTTGTCCGGCAGCATCCCGACCTGACCCGGGAGTTGCGAGCCCTGTCCGAGGAGTCCGGCAGTTCCGGCTCCGTTTCGTTCCAAGCGGAGATGAAGCCATGAGGAAGCGAAAGCTAACGATGACAGTGGCCGAAAAGGTCCGGCAGATTCGAATCAAGGTTCACCGAGCGCAAGACGTGCTCGAAGACGTACAGGCCGATTTCTCCGAAGCCAAAGAGATGGCCGAAGATCTCGGGACGGCTGGAGTCGACTTCCGCAGGACCATGAAGGCGGTGCTGAAGGAGTTCGACGCCGTAACCTGCAAGCCATCTCATGCTGCCGACGACCTGGAGAACAGCGCTCTCTCCGCGGGCCCCGACCAGCTGACAGCCACGGAACTCATTGTCGGAGGCGGTGAAGTACCGGAGCCGGACGCACATGCACTCGGCCAGTTGCTCGACCTTGTTGAGGGTGGGAGTTCCGAGGCGCTCGACTTCGAGAACGAGCTCTCGAAGCGGGCATTCGTCTGGCTACTGCGTCAGCACCCTCCCGCGGTCGATCAGATCCGAAGGCTCGCCAAGCTCGCTGGCGTGGTGAACTCCGACCACATCAAGTGGGCCGGTAAGCGGGTCTAGTGAACGAGCTGCCCAGAACAAGGCTACACGCTGCAATCCTCCCGAGTAGATCTCCGATGTCGGTTGGCAGTTGCAGTACGGGTAATCAGTCCTCGATACCGAGAATCTTCCGCACCGCTTCTCGGACGATCTCGGCCTCCGTTCTTCGCTGCTCGAAGGCAGCTCGCCGCAGCGCTTCAACTTCGTCCTCATGCATCCAAAACGCCTTCCGGATGAGCCCGCCGGGAGAGACGGTAGTAGTCCCCCCTCTCGGCCCCGTCTTCCGTCCTTGATCATCCATGGATGCACCGTACACAAGGTGCAAATGGGCTTATAATCCACGGTGTATATGCACACTAGCATCATACCCAGAGGGACCTCATGACGACACCCAGACAGACCATCACCCTGATCGTTCTGAGCTGCGCAATCCTGGCCGTCGGATGCCACGACGCTCGATCGAAAGAAGAGCAGCAGGCCGCCGACAGGAAGAGGCAGCAGCTTCTCAATGCTCGAACCGAGAACCTATCGTCCGCGCTCGCCGCTCTCGATCAAGGTGATCCAGACACTGCGCTAGAACTACTGGACCGGATCACGATGGTGGACGCTCGCTACGAAGGACTGGATGAAGCCAGGGAGCGCGCTCTTGCGATGCAGAAGGAAGCCGCAGTCGCAAGGGAGGAGGCGGAACTACTATCGAGAATCGACGCAGTGCCCATCTCCAGGGTGCGAGAGGTACGCGAACTCTACTTCCAGTTGTGGCGTCTTCGGCCCGACAACAAGGAATATCAGGCGAAGTATCTCTCCTATTCACCCAATTCACCCAGGGTCACTCCCGTCTTGGAGAGTGAAGACGAGGCCCGAGAAGCCTCTCTCTGGGATCTTGAGATTGAACAATGGAGTTGGCGCCACGACCACGGTTACTTAGTCGTCAACGGTAGAATCAAGAACTTGACTGGCCGACGCTTGCCGGCCGTCGAGGCAGTCGTGGAGTTCTTCACCCAATCTGGTGAATTCGTAAAATCAGCAACGGCCCCCGTGGAATATAGCCCGGTGATGCCCGGGCAGACTTCACCGTTTCGCATCATCACGCGCGACAACCCCGAGATCCGAACCGCGAAAGTCTCCTTCAAGAACTTCGGCGGTGCCAAACTGGAATCGTACGAGCGAGAATAGGGCGTCATGCGGCTGCCTCTGGACTCTCCGATCGCGCACCTTGTCAACACCACTGGAGTAGGAGGGCAGATCGTTCAGTTCCTCGACTCCTAGATCCGAACGTGTCCGGCCGCTATACCTCAACCTCGGCGACCATCGGGAGGCGGAAAAGATCAAGAGAAGGCTCCCGGCAAGGCGCTTCTAGCGAGCCTCGAACAGCTCGTCCACGCGGACAAACTTCACCTTTCAGATACCGCCGAGCAAGAATCCTAACTGAGGACTAG
>JALCBJ010000179.1 GCA_028066595.1 Thermoanaerobaculia bacterium | reverse complement strand
GCGTTTATCCCTTTGTTTTCAACGGAAATCGCGTTTCTGGATGCGATCTAGCTAGAAACCGACGGCAGGCCGATCTGGCTGGGATACGGTGGGCATCACGTTTGTATTCGTTCTGAACGGATGCTTGTCGCCAGATGACTCGTGCCGACCTCGGCCAAGCGCTACCTACGACGGTTCCATCTCTTTCGATATCAGACTCTGGTTGAGAACCGATCTTCGCGTCACTGAATACCCCGCCATGACCAGAAACTCAGACCGCTCACCGGACGAGCTGTGCGGCGTAAAGGGCGCTTCGCGGACCTTCGAGCGGGGGCAGTTCGTCTTCCGGCGTGGAGATGCTGCAGGAACCGTCTACCGCATCGAGACGGGTCGCTTGCGCCTCGAACGGCACCTAGCGGACGGCGCTGCCGTGACCCTTGCGGTATTGGGACCGGGAGATCTCGTCGCGGAAGCCGCCTTGTTCTCCGACGTCTACCACTGCGACGCGCGGGCCGAGATCGGCAGCCGTCTTCTGGCGTATCCCAAATCCGAGGTCCTCGCGGGGCTCGAACGAGAACCCGAGGCTCTTCTGAAGTGGTCACGACACCTCGCGTCACAGGTTCGCAGGTTACGCGCCCTCCTGGAGCTTCGGTCGATCAAGCGCGCAGACGACCGCGTGCTCTCGTATCTCGAGCTACAGGAGGCTCTGGGTGAAACGTGGAACGGCGACCGCCCCTCGAGTGCCATCGCCGCCGAGATCGGACTGACTCCGGAAGCGCTTTATCGCACTCTCGCCCGACTCGACCGCCAGGGTGAGATCCACCGCCGCGGACCGAAAGTCGAGCGAAAATCCTGATCGAGATCATGGCGCCCCCAGCGGACGACTGGAAGTCTGGAGGGAATCCCGGTGGCTCAGGCCACTGAGCCCGATCCACGACCTCAGAGTCCCGACTATGAAACTCCAGCTGTCCCGATGCTTCGTTCTCCTCGGCGCGCTGTTCCTCTCGGCACCTCTCAGCTCTCAGGAAGCCCTATCGCACGGCGATTCAGATCCGTGTCCATTGGTGGATTCCAAGAAGAATGATGTCGCTCCCACTGAGATGCCCTTCGAAGTCGGCCAGGATGCCTTCCTGGCTCTGGCGGAGATGAGATCCATCCTGGAATCCGATCCCACCATCGATTGGGCCCACGTCGATCTGAACGCATTCCGTGAGCACTTGGTCGACATGCACCGGGTCGTCCTGGATGCAAGAGTACGAGAACGGCACATCGAGGGCGGCTTCGAAGCCGAGACCACGGGCGAGGGGCGCACTCTCGAGGCGATCCGCCGCATGGTGCCGGCTCACGTGCGATTCGCTGGTCGGCAGAACGGCCTCGATGCATCCGTTCGGGCCCTGCGTGCCGGCGATCACCAGGACGACGGCCTCGTCGTGCGTGTGACGACCAACGATCTGTCCCACGTAGCGAAACTGCAGGGTCTCGGTTTCTTCGGATTCCTCACTTCGGGAGAACATCACCGCCCTCATCACCTCGCCATGACGAAGGGTGCAGGTCACCCCTGAGCTCCGGGCGAGCCTCAATGACGGTGGCCGATTCGGCCAGGACACTGGCGATACGCCGCCGGTACATCGCACGCGCTACGGAGCTGCGGCAGGCGCTGGCCTTGGCTATGATCCTCTTCAAGGAGCCGTCGTGCCGACACCGATCCAAGCCTTCCGATCCGTCCTCCTCTTTCTGTTCCTGGCCTCCCCCGTCAGCGCCGATGTCACCATCGATCTCGGTCGCGGACCCGTGACGGTCCATGTGCCGTCGACCTATGAGCCGGGAACGCCCAGCGCAGTCGTAATGTTGCTCCACGGCTACACCTCCAGCGGCCCGGAGACCGAGGCCTACCTGCAGCTCCGCCCCCTGGCGGAACAACTCGGGTTTCTCTACCTCTACCCCACTGGCTCGTCGGACTTCTTGAGCAACAACTTCTGGAACGCCACCGACGGCTGTTGCAACTTCTTCGCAAGCAACGTCGACGACTCGGGCTACCTGCGGGACCTGCTAGACGAGGTGGCGAGCCAGTTCACTCTAGATCCCGAGAGGATCTTTCTCCTCGGTCACTCCAACGGTGGCTTCATGGCCCATCGTATGGCTTGCGATCATGCCGGATTCGTCAGCGCGATCGTCAGCTTGGCGGGCACTACCTTCGACGATCCAAGAACATGTCAACCGCAGGACTTGGTGCGTGTCCTCCAGATCCACGGCACCTCCGACGAGACCATCGACTATTCCGGCGGTTCGCTTATCGGTCTGGATTCATATCCAGGCGCAGTCGAGACCGTCGAGACCTGGGCCGCTGAGAACCTCTGCAGCCTGACCCCCGACACATCGCTGCCGAATATCGACCTGGAAGGTGACTTGCCCGGGCCCGAGACAACGGTCCTACGCTATGCGGACGATTGTCCGGCCGACGGCCGGGTCGAGCTGTGGACCATCGAAAACGGTCCTCACGTTCCCGTCCTGTCGTCGGACTTTCACACGCTGGTGTTGGACTACCTGTTCGGGGCCGACGGGCCATCCCTCTTTTCCGATGGCTTCGAGTCGGGAAACGTGGACGCTTGGTAGCCGGCGGGCCCGGCTGTCGATAGTCCTGAGCCAACGGCCGCCATCCGGCCGAAAAGATCCTGCTTCCCGCCGCGGCTCGTGTTCTAATGGTAGAGCCCGGATCGCCCCGTTCGCCATTCGACAC
Organism: Thermoanaerobaculia bacterium; assembly: GCA_028066595.1. Classification (GTDB taxonomy): domain Bacteria; phylum Acidobacteriota; class Thermoanaerobaculia; order Multivoradales; family J023; genus JAUIJL01. The sequence continues at coordinate 3,369 of JALCBJ010000179.1, read as the reverse complement.
CTGGCAACGAACATGAACGATACGTTTGGTGGGGAGCGAGACAGTCGGCATGAGCGGCCATGCCCAGCGAGTGACGTCGATCAAAGGAGCGTCAATCCTCGCGCGGCTCGACTACATTCGAGACGCCCACGGCATCGAAACGCTCGACCGGGTTCTGGAGAGTCTAGAGTCCGCTGACCGGGAGCTCCTCAGCGGGTCTGTTCTCCCGTCGCAGGCCTATGCCCTCGAGCTCAACGGTCGCCTCGATGTCGCCATCGCCTCCATCGTGGCACCCGACAAAGATCAAGCTTTGGTGTTTCGGGAGCTTGGCCGTGCCTCTGCCGAGCGCAACCTCACGTCCATCCATTCGATCTTTCTCACCGGCCACGACCCTCACGACTTGCTCCGCAAATACCCCGCCGTACGCAGGACCTATTACAGCGATGGCGTGGCTACCTACGAGTGGATCGACGCGAGCCGCGGCGTGCTTCGCGTCCGCGGCGCCGTAAGTCATACCCAAGCGGACTGCGAGAGCACGGCCGGATACTACGAACGGGCCCTCGCGCTCGTAGGAGTCGACGATCCCCGAGTCGATCTTCGATGTCGAACCTCGCCTTCCGGCACATGTGAGTACCACTGCAGTTGGCGGCTTACTGACTGACCCTCGGTGAGGCTGATCGAGAAAGCGAAGGCGACCGTCTTTTCGAACTCCCCCTCCAGCTCCCCTTCTCCGAAGAGGGGGAGAGCCAAGGCAGCTCTCCGATCCATAGCTCGCCTGTCGTACTACGATGAGTTCTCCTGCGACGAGGATTCTCGACGACAAGCAGACCGAATGCCCCCCTTTCTGGAAAGGGGGGTTAGGGGGGATTTCAAACAAACTCTAGACACGGCCTGCACCATTACGCCAAGTCTCGCGCCTCCGACCTCGGCCCAACCCTCGGCCTCGGCTCCAAGAGCGATGAAGTAGACGCCGAAGGACGCGAAGAAGAGTCCGCACGCCTGAAGCAGTCCCTGCCCGGATGGTCGTCAAGCTGCGCCGCGAGACCAAGGGTCGAAAGGGAAAGGGAGTCACCGTGGTCTACGACCTGCCGCGCAACCCTGAGTTCTTGAATCAACTGGCGACCGAGCTCAAGAAGGCCTGCGCGTGCGGTGGCGCGGTCGGTGAAACCTCCGTCGAGGTGTAGAGGGACCACCGGGAGACGATCCGGGCACGGCTACAGAAGAAGGGCTGGACGGTGAAGGGCTGAGCTACCTACACGGTGCAACCGACCCACGCTGCGCGAGTTGGCCCTACCGCCGCAAGAAGGCGAGAGACTCGATCTGACTGGTTTGAGGCATCATATCGACGGCCTGGACGCTGTCCAATTGGTAGCCACCGCCCACGAGTACAGCCAGGTCGCGCGCCAGTGTCTCAGGGTCGCAAGAAAGGTAGGCTAGCGATCTAGCCTTGGAACCATTGATCCAATCGAGTGTTGGTCGATCGGCACCAGCCGCCGAGGGATTGAGAACGATCGCATCGGGCGTCTCGGAGCGCATGCGGCGCACGGCTCGACCGGTGGAGCTGGCCAGAACCTCCACGTTGCCAACCCTTCCCGCCTTGATCGACGCCTTGGCGTCGGCCACGGCGCTTCTCACTCCCTCGATGCAGATCACGCGGCGGAACCCTCGGCGCAAAGCAAGGCCGTGTGTGCCGACACCCGCGTAGAGGTCGACCAAGAGCCCGCCCTGGCCCAAGAAGTCACCCATGCGCGCATGGAGGGCCGGGAGAAGGCTGAGGTTGACCTGAAAGAAGGAACCGGGCGAAACGCGCAAAGAGAGTCTGCCCGAATCGACGAAGACCTCGCGAACACCGTGGACGGGGTCGATTCGTCCCTTGATCACTTGCGCGTTGCCCGTCGTGTTGAGGTTGACGGCGATGCCGACGACCTGCGGGCAGGCCTCCACGATCTCTTCGATCGGCAGGCGGGGCAGCTGCTGGGCCTTCACGACGAGGGTGAGGTGCTGTTTGGAAGGGTCGCTGCCACAGCGCAGATCGATGTGTCGCAGGGGGAACGGAAAGCTCACGGACGCGTTCATCAACCGGCGCAATCTTCGCGTGGTCTCCAACAGCTCGGGCACGAGCACGCCACAGTCGGGCGCGTCCACGACTTCGCGGCTCCTGCGTTGGAAGTAGCCCAGAGACCAGCGATGGTCGCGGTCGGACGAGATCGTCATCTTGGCGCGGTTTCGATAGCCCTCGATGCGTGGCGAAGGAAGCGTTTCGAGCAGTTGGCCTGGAGCGAGGCGAAGCCTCCCGCTGAGTGCCTTTTCCAGCACGGCGCGCTTGCGTTCGAGCTGCTCTCCATAAGGTACCTGCAGCATGGAGCAAGCGCCGCATGCTTTGCGGTCCGGGCAATCGACACGGTGGTCTGTTGAGTCCTTCATCTTTTGCTGCCGAGCGTACAGCAACCCCTCGCTCCAGCGTCGAATCGTTGGGCGGAGTCCTTACTGGATCCTTCCGTCGAGCCGTGGAAGTTCTCTAGCACCGAGGACAGCAGTCTGGGGTTCGGGCTCATCGATCGGCGGACACTAGTCGCTGGGACCGTCGGCGTCCCGCCGGCTCTGCGCGCAGTCCGGCCCGTTCCAACGCAACGCAGAGCCTGCCAAGGCCAGGACGACCGCTGTTCGAACAGCAGCCTCAGCGTACTCCTCGCTGAGGCCGAGTGCGGGTCGTGGCTGCTACGCTCGCCGAAATGAGACCGCTGATGTGGAGATGTCCGTCGTGCGGCGAGGAATCTCGGATGAGCCGCACGGCCTGTTTGTGTGCGTTCGCCCTCGGGTAGAGTCTTAGGATGGCCTTACCTGAATACTGGCTCCGTGGGTCCGGTGGAGGGAGTTCCACGCGAGCTCCAACCCGTGGCTCATGCACTTCTGCAGGTGCTCGACGAGATCGAACGGGGCACGGCGAAGCTCGCAGAATCAGATGTCTGGCGCTCTCCCGGCAACGTCGCCTCGATCGGATTCCATCTACGCCACCTCGCAGGAAGCACCGACCGGCTTTTGACCTATGCCCGAGGGGTTGAGCTATCCGATCCCCAGCGCGAGGAGCTCGCCACTGAGTCTTCCGATCAGCAACCTCCTTTGGCCGATTTGTTGGCTCGCCTGCGGGACGTCTTCGACCGTGCCGTCGAGCAACTCCGAGCGACTCCGCAGGCCGAGATCTACGAGGCACGTGAGGTCGGTCGGGCTCGCCTGCCTTCTAGTGCGCACGGGCTCCTATTTCACGCTGCCGAACATGCGCAGCGGCACTGCGGGCAGATCGTGACGACGGTCAAGCTGCTCTGAGGTACTACCGACTCCTAGAGGTCCGGCCGGCAACCGGCGTTTTCGAGCCGCCTAATGAGGGCGCAC
>JALCBJ010000178.1:2342-6099 GCA_028066595.1 Thermoanaerobaculia bacterium | reverse complement strand
AGAACTGCTCACTGGCCCTTCGATTGACTCGGGAGTCCAGATAGGTGCACTAGTCGGTGAACACGGCGGAGCATCTGCAAGACACCTACTATGTGCTTCACCTACCTGTGCCCGCACAGCGGCCGATCGTGCGGAGTCCGCTCTTCCGACACGCGGTCGGGACCGCGACCGCATCGGCCGTGGCGGTGTGCAGCTACGGGGTGATCGTTACCCTCGCACGAGATGATCGAGCTTCAGAACGACGTATACCGCCTGGTAATCGAACCGGCGATCGGGGCCAGCGTACGCCGCCTCGACGTCAAGGCCGGAGGCGACTGGCGACCGCTGTGGTACCCGGCCTCCGACATGCTCTCCGACTTAGGTGACGTGGCCTGCTACGTCCTCGCGCCGTACTCGAATCGGATTCGAGACGGTAGGTTCACGTACGGAGGTCAGTCTTACGAGCTCTGCCACGCGGAGCTCCACGCGATCCACGGAACTGTGCGCAACCGGGCGTGTCGTGTCGTGGAACAGACGAAGACCACCTGCAAGCTGCGGATTGTCTCTTCGGCGTCTGCCGACATCGACTTTCCGTTCCCGTTCGTGGTCGACATCGAGTACCGGATCCGCGGCGACAGGTTCGGTATCGAGCTCGCGTTGCGCAACACAGGTTCGTCGGCCATGCCCGCTGGCGCGGGCTTTCATCCCTACTTCGCGCGCACGCTGGTCGACCCCGACGAACGCTGCACCCTGTCGTTTATTAGCACGGGCGTCTATCCGACCGAGGACCTGCCCATCCCAACCGGCGCCGCCCAACCCGTTCCCGCCGAGCTCGACTTCGCCGAGGCGCGTGAGATCGACATGCATCTCGATCACTGCTTCGCCGGCTGGGATGGTCGCGCCACCATAAGTTGGCCGGGCTCGAATGTCACTGCGACTATCGAAGCTTCCTCATCGTGTGGCCACATCGTTGCCTACTCGCCCCTGGGCGAACCGTTCTTTGCCTTCGAGCCAGTTACCCATGCCAGCGATGCCGTCAACCTTGCCACCCGAGGCATCGCCGGCCATGGTCTCGTCGACCTTGCCCCCGGCCAGCAACTCGACCTGGCCATGACGATCGATATTGGCTGAGCCGAACGCGCCGACTGAGCTCCGGCCAAGAGGTATGAACCCACCGAGCCAGGGCCGGATGAGGAAGGTCTCTTCAACACCCGGAGCCGCGAGTGGGACGGCGCGCCAGCCGCTTCTTCTTGCATTCGATGCCGAGCTCGAAGTCATCCATCTGGGTGACGACGCGACCGATCTGCGGCGAAGCGAATTCTGCGACGATCTGAAACGGCAGCAACATCTCGCCGACCTCACGGAAGTCGCCGAAGCGTGTCCGCAGACCGACGACGCCCAGGCCTGGAATGTTGACGAGCCCGTAGGCCATGACCACTCGTCCGCTGCCTTCGTGTACGAAGATGGTCCGTCCCGGTGCCTCGGCGGGTACCACTCGGACCAGCAGCACGGTGTCGTCGCCGGCCTGGATGCGCCTCAAGACCTCTACGTGCTGGAAATGGCGGCGCCAGTCGCCGAGTGTCACGACCAAGCGGTCGAGCAGAGCCTGTTCGAGACGCGCACCCTCCAGCTCATCCAGGCCGGTTGGAGTCGAGTAGTGCCATGCACGTCCGGCCTCGACGACGCCGACCTCTTGCACCGATCCCAGGTCCAGTGCCGAACGCGACCGTTCCGCATCGAAAAGGAGTCGGATCTCGCCTCCCATCTGAAGGGTCTCGAGGGTCACGTTACCCCGCAGCTCAACCGTGCCGATCTCGGAGAGTCTGGCCATGTTGTGGGCTGCCTCGACCGTGGCAACGACCTCGTCTATTGTCGGTAGTGTGTCCGAGCGGACGTGTCGTGGCGCCACCTCGACTTGTCCGCCGAAGGAGCTGCGCATGGCGGAAGGCAGGCCTTCCTCGTCGCGTAGGAACTCGATCCAAACACCGGCGTATGCTTCGTGGACGAAGCGATCGGCCGTCTCGCTCGGCTTGAACAATAGCCGTGCTTTCCCAGGTCGCTCCAGAGCCACGCCGCCGTCGGGACGCGGCTCGATGACGTAGTAGGCCGTGGAGTTCGTTTCGTCCCAGTACAAGCCGGCCACCGACTCGTCCTTCGCCGAAGCTGCGGACCGTGACTCGGCGAGAGCCTGATCGACGACCAGTTGTTGGATTCGGCTCTCGAGGCCAACTCCGGCCGTCGTGCCTCTCGATTGGGTGAAGAAGAGCACCATGAGGTCCTCCTCGGGCCAGGCCCAGGCATGTGTGCCGTCGGATCCACCATGGCCGATGACGGTCGGCCGAGCCCGCCCTTCGGCATCGGAGTAGACCATCCACTGCTGCGCGTACCAGACCCGGAGCTCGCCGAACCCGGACGCGTATTCACGGAGTGCGCTGTGCGGAGTCAACGCCCGCTCCGCCGCCTCGGCCGACAGCAGCTGTTGCTCAGCGACCCGTCCACCGTCCATCCAGAGTGCCAGGAAGCGGGCATAGTCTTCCGTCGTCGAATAGAGACTCTGCGACGTGAGGAATAGCGGGAAGATCGGCGGATCCGAAGGCTGCCAGTGGCGCGACCACGACTCCGTGCCGCCGGAATACGCGCTCGGTATTCGTGCCAGAGCGTCGTCGGCGCCCTCGAGCAGAGTGAAGGACTCGCGCATGCCCAGCGGGCCCAGGATGCGTCGCTGGAGAAATTCCTCGACGGGCTCGCCGGTGATCGACGCCACGATCGCCCCCAGGACATCGCTCCCCGGATCGCTGTAGGTGAAATCTGTTCCCGGTGCGAATTCGAGCTCAGCCTCGGCCGCTTCCGCTGCCACGTCCTGGAGGTCTCGATATTCCGATAGCGGCCGCCGGATGGTGGAGAACGGCAGCCCACTGGTGTGGGTCAACAGATGCTCGACCGTGATCTCCTCCAGGCGCGGCGTGGCGAACGCCGGCAAGATGTCGCCGACCTGGGCGTCTAGCCGCAGCCGGCCGTCATCGATCAACATCTGGATCGCCGTACCCACCAGCGGCTTGGTCATCGAGCGAACGCAGTAGATGGAGTCCACGGCGAGCGGCTGCTGGTTCGCGCGGTCATGCCAGCCGAACGCTCTGCGCATCACGGTAAGACGGTTCTTGATCACGTGTAGCTCGCCACCGACGATCTCGTCGCGATCGACCAAGGTTTGGACGTGACCCGCCAGGCGTTCCAGCGACTTGGCAGACAGTCCGACGCTCTCCGGCGCCGCGGTGGGGAACGGCTGCGCACCCAGAGCCGATTCTTGACCGTTGGCCGCGTCACTCAGGGCGGCGAGCGTGACCAATGAAATGAAAAACAGACGGAGTTCTCTAGACACAGTATCTCCTTCTCCCAGAAGAAGTCTGGGTTATCAGCGAAAGCAAGGCGAAGACGGATGCAGGTGGTAGTCACCTGCAGGGATCGGTCGGTATCCCCGAGGCAGGGGCCGAGGCTTACGGCGGTTCGCGTGTGGGGCCTAGGTCACAGTCGCCGAATCCTTGTAGACGTCGAACTCGATGTCTTCGAGACGGAACTCGCGCAGCAAGTAGCCAACGCTCAGAATGACCACCGCCTGGAAGTACAGACTCATCAGCGTCGCGTCGAGGAAGTCCATCGAATAGAGGTCGTCTGCCGCCTGCAGGCCGAAGAACACACTGACCACCATGCTCACGAAGAGCAGTGATCTCACGCCCAATGTAGTACGACGTGCGCGATCCTCGGTCGCCTGGTGAGGGTC
>JALCBJ010000178.1:0-2242 GCA_028066595.1 Thermoanaerobaculia bacterium | reverse complement strand
CGTGTTCGCCTCGCGCATCCGCTTGAAGTAGCGAAACTCGGTGATCTCCAGCAGCAAGAGAGGCACGAACTGGATCATGCCGTAGGCCGCGGGGAATATCTCAGAAATGAAGCCATCGTCCGCGAAACTGCTGTGGTCTACCAGAAAGGCGATGCAGAACAGGATCACGAAGCCGAGAGCGAAGACCATCCTGGTGATGATCTTGAAGACCCAGTGGGCCACCTTGTAGTACTCCACCGGCTCTGGGTAGAGCCGCGGATACTCGGTCGGCGGGTAGTCCGTGAGCACCTGCCGCATTCGGGACAGCAGCAGCTCGGGGTAGTAGTACGAGATCAGGAAGATCTGCCCGAGAAAGGCGATGTAGAACAGTAGATCGTGCCAGTTCATGGCAGGCTCCTATCACTTCGATGGCTCATGACTTCGCCGAAAGCGATTCGAATCTCCGAATCCGTCGCCCCCTCTGCTCGCAGTTTGGCGACGGTCTCGCGCAGGGTCTTCTCGATCGATGCGCTCAGGTCGACCTGGCAGTTGGCTTCGGCATCCGGATGGACGAAGGTGCCCCGATAGCCCTTGGTCTGGAGTACCGAGTCTCGTTCGAGGAGGCGGTAGGCCTTGGCGACGGTCTTCTTGTTGACATCGAGGTCGTTGGCCAGCTGCCGAATGGACGGTAGGGGATCGCCAGGACGAAGAGCGCCGCTCTGCACGGCGCGCTTCACCTGCTCGATCAACTGCGTGAAGAGAGGTGTGGATTCGTCGATGTCGAGGATGAGTTCCATGGTTACGGCTCTGGGTCCGGGCTGGGCCGGTCTACGGAGGGAGACAATTTTGTCGAGTTGTACCCCTCGAAGTAAGGGTACAAGGGGTACATCGAGATGTCAAACGGGTTTCGATCGATCGCCGGTGGAGCAGATCTCCCTCGGATCGCGTCGCCACTTGGCGACGCGCCATCTGGAGTTCGATAGACTCTCGCCCCGGAGATTCAGTCAACCGCTGGTGGTGATGAGCCGATGGGTGCTGTCGTTCCAGGGCCAGACTGCAGCCGGAGTCTAGGCGCCGGGAATTGTCTCCGATTTCCCAACGCAGGAATCAGGAGAACACGTGAGCGGGATCCAGGCGGCGCTTGTGCGCCAGTTCAGCCTCGCCGAGGCGAGGTCCTTACGGCGGAACTTTGGGCTCGACATCGTTCGCGCAATTGCCATTCTGTTGGTCCTGTCGTGCCACAGCCTGAATTTCGTTCCGCCGCCACATTCCAAGCTGTACTACTACGGTGGGGGGTTCTTGGGGGTCGAGCTCTTCTTCGTACTCAGCGGCTACCTCATCGGTAGCATTCTTCTCAAAATCGTTCTCGAAAAGAACGGTGGCAAATCTCTCGCCAAACGGATAGGAGAATTCTGGATCCGGAGGTGGTTTCGCACGCTGCCGAACTACTATCTGTTCCTACTTGTCAATTTCTTCATACTATCGGCCGGCTTCTCGAAGCTGGGTCTTATCAGTGAGTATTTTTATTTTGGGCAGAATTTGATCTCCCCGATCGGCGTCTTCATGAATGAGTCGTGGTCGCTGGCGGTAGAAGAGTGGTTCTATCTTTCTTTTCCCGTTGCGCTCGGGCTGCTGGTTCTGATTCTCGGCCGTTCGCGGCGAACTTTCATTGTCGGCACCTTGATGTACATTCTTGTTTTCAGTTGGCTTCGATCATCGACAATCCAGGCAGGAATCTATGGCCACTGGGATCAGGAGATTCGCAAGATCGTGGTTCTGCGCCTCGATGCAATCGCTTACGGAGCTTTGATCATGGCGCTCATGAGCGCCCGGCCGGTCCTCCTGCAAAGGTTGAGCAAAGCCCTGTTCGTCGTTGGAATAGCGGGGGTTGGTCTGGTCTTGTATCGCCTCGATCAGGTTTTTACCAATGAGCTGCCGGCAACGTTGCCTGGATCCTTTTTCTCTTTGACCAATGTGAGCCTGGCTTTGCTGCTGCCGTTCTCTGTCTACCAGACGAGATCTAGTGGGCGTTCGAGACTCCGAACCTGCATCGCCTGGATCAGCATCCTCTCGTACTCTATGTATCTTCTACATCTGAACATGATTCGTCTGGTGCAAGCATTTTTTTCTCAGCGATACTGGCTCACTCAGTTCATCCTATACTGGGTGCTGTGCTTTTCCCTTTCCTACCTAGTGTACGTTCTCTATGAAAGAAGAATGACGGCTCTGCGGGAAAAACTAGCTAGATCGCATCCAGAAACGC
>JALCBJ010000177.1 GCA_028066595.1 Thermoanaerobaculia bacterium | reverse complement strand
GCGGTGACGGCAACACGCCGGATCGCCACATGGGAGCCTGCCATGTCCCACCCTCGGTAGATGCCGCGGTCCAGCGCATGGCGGACGTCGCCGTAGACCCCGCGGATCGCCTCGTCGAGATCGGCATCGTCCATGGCGAGCCGCGGAACGATACGGGGGGAACCGTCGGACAGCTCGACTTCGTCGGCTAGACCCGCGAGGCCGATCTGTAGCACGGCGCGGGCCGTGTCGCAGGCTGGATGGCGCAGTCGCTGCTGATCCGCCACCAGCCCCAGGGAGGCGGTGTAGTCGTAAATACCGAAGTGGATCGAAGCACAGCGCCCGCGCGCCGCGGCGACGAGCGATGGGACCGCTAGCCTACCTTCGCAGTCATAGATCGACTGCGGAGTCTCGGCCATCAGCTCGATGGGTACAGATCCTGGTTCGAGCCCGTGACGGTCTTCGAGCTCGTCGAGCGCGTCGGCCAGGCGAGCGACTTCCGCAGGAACATCGATCTTGGCCAGGGTGACGACAGGAGCCTGCGGCCAGCCGCCCGAGGCGTCCAGCAACGTGCCCAGGAAGAGGTCGAGAGTCGCGCGGGATCGCTCCGCTGTCGCGTGGGCCATCGAGCGAATCCGCAGTCCGAATCCCGGTGGGAGCTCGCCTTGAAGGTACATTTCGGCGGCGACTCGTGCGACGCGACCACCGTCTGCGTCCTCGTCCCGTCCTGCATAGCCGTCTTCGAAGTCGACGCGTAGGTCCTCGATTGGGCTCGAGGCCAGCTGCTCGGCGGTCCTCCGGCTCACCTCCTCTGCCAGGGTCCCATCCAAACCGCAGCAAGAGACCAACCTCTGTGGATCGGACAGTGTGCTGCGAAAGAACGATCGGCAGTCGTCGGTCAGGCGTTCGATCGTGGTCCTGTCGAAGGCGTGGGCACCGATGTAGACCGTGTGGATAGGCATACCGAACCGCCTCAGATGTCGGCCAACAGCTTCTCGAGACGAAGCCTTGTGATCTTGCGCTGCTCCCCGGCAGCAATCGCGAGCTCCGACTCCGCATGGTTACCCAGGCGTTCCTCCAGCAGGGCGAGCATCTCGCCGGCGCTCTTGCCGGTGGCACAGACGATGAAGAGATACCCGAACCTCTCTTCATAGCGGCGGTTGGCCGCCGCCAGCCGTTCGATCATCGCGTCCGAGGCGTCCGTCATCCCCGCCTGTTCTCCCGCCGACCACCCTCCTGATGTGGCACCAAACCTTCGACGCAGCGAATCGACGTCACCGATCCGCGGATGGTGAGAGAAGGCTTCCAGCCAGTCCTGCCTCTCCATAGCGTCGGCGGCCAGTTCCGCCGCGTCGAACAGCTCTGATTCGCCAGAAAAAGGCCGGCGAGCCGCCACCTCACGCGTCCAGCGCCTCGACCCGCAACAAGCCGCGAGTCGATCGGTCAGCTCACCCGCGCCGAGGTCGTTCAGCTCTCGCAGGCTCACGACGCAGCTTGACCCCAAACCCGCAGTCGAGCAACGCCCCCGTCGGGGAAGATGTTGAGACGGACGTGATCCACCGGACCCAAGTCTGCAAGATCGGTCAGCTCGTGCACCTGGTGCGGTCCCAGCTTGGTCTCTCCTGCCAGGGGCTGCCACACCGCGCCGTCACAGTCCAGGCCGCCGAGGTCGCAACCGGCGCAGCAGGCGTCGACGCTGCAGCGATCTGGATAGTTGCCCTTGAAGTGCATGGTGTCCACCTCGATGCGTTCCACCACGCCCCGCGTCGCCAGCCGGATGACCGCCCAGTCATGGCCCGGTCCCCGGCGACGCCGCGTCTCCCATCCGCCCCCCATGTCGGCCGGCGCACCCGGCAGAATGAGGTGCCCCTTTCGACCAAAAAACATGTCACTGCAGGCCACTGCCCGCCCACCATGGACCAGCGCAGCCAGGTCGAAAACCCCGCCTTCCGGCAGGTCAGGACGAGGATCGCCCCAGACGCGAAGCCGAGCAACCCCGCCGTCGGGAAAGATGTTGAGACGCACGGCGGCAGCGCGTTCTTGGGAAGCCACGGCGAAGAGGTTCTGCCGGCCGGGATGCAGGGGGAAACGTGGTGCCAGAGGGTGCCATGCCCAGCCCTCTGGCTCGCTGCCGCTCGGCGCAGCGCACAGGTCGAGCGAAGCCTCGGCCGGGTGGTTGCCCAGAAAGTGGCTCGTATCGACATCCACTGCCCGCACGATGCCGGCGATCCCCAACTCGACGACGCACCAATCATGACCCGGATCGCGTTTGCGGCGAGATTCCCAGCCGTCCATCCACTTGCCTCGCTCGGTATAGCGAGCGGGGTCGAAAGAGGCCGGACCGGGTCGGAGCAGGTTCTCCTTCTCGGCGAAGAACTCATCGCTGGCGGCGAGGGCGCGGCCACCGACGTCTGCGGCCGCAAGGTCGACCAGGGAAGGAAACTCGGCAGGTCCTGGGCTCAGTCGGTCTTGCATGGATCCAGCCTATCGAACCGGCCATCGCTCGAGGCGTCGCGCGGCCAGACCTTTTGGCCTCCGACGTAGGTGCGCAGGACCCGGCCACGCACCGACATTCCGTCGTAGGCCGTCTGCGGATGCCTGTGTTGCAGCTCCGCTCCGACCACCGTCCACTCTGCTTCGGGGTCGAAGATCACCAAATCCGCGTCGAAGCCTGGCGCGACGACGCCCTTACGTCCGTCGAGTCCGAGCAGCCGTGCCGGCTGCTGCGAAGTCCAACGGGCGAGGTCCTCCAGGCCATATCCGCGTCGACACGCACCGGTCCAGGCCACGCTCAGCGCCACTTGCAGCGAGGAGATACCACCCCAAGCCGACATCAAGTCACCGGACTTGCGGGACGGCGGTGCTGGTGAGTGATCTGTCGCGATGAAGTCTACGTCGCCGCGACCGAGCGCTGCCCACAACGCCTCCCTATGAAGTGCGCGTCGGATCGGTGGGGCACACTTGAACGAGGCGTCGCCGTCGGGGAGCTCTTCGGCGGCGAAAGTCAGATAGTGCGGGCAGGTCTCGACGCTCAGAGGGAGGCCTCGGGCGCGCGCCTCGCGCAAGGCGGGAAGCGCATCCGCCGTCGCCAGATGGACGATGTGCACGCGGCAGCCGGTCCGGCCTACCAACCGGATCAACAGCTCGTGGGCCGCCGTCTCGAACCGGTCGGGCCGCGAAGCCAACCAGGTGGCGTAGGAATCGGCGTTGGGCGATGGTACCGGCTGATCGTCTGCCTCACCGCCATCGACGATCTCCGCGTGGGCTAGCAGGGGTACGTCGCGGCGCGCCAGGATCTCCATCGCCGGACGTAGCTCCGCCTCCCCCACCGCCGGGAACTCGTCGATGCCGGAAGGGCACAGAAACGCCTTGATACCGACGACCCCGGCGTCGATCAGCGGCTCGATCGCGTCCAGGTTCTGAGGAACAAGACCACCATGAAAAAGCACATTGATCGCGCACTGGCCCGCGGCCGCCGATCGTTTGGCTTCCAGAGCCTCCACCGTGGTCGTGACCGGCGAGGAATTGAGCGGCATGTCGGCCAGCGTCGTGATCCCCCCGGCAGCCGCCGCGAGAGTCCCGGTCCGAAAACCCTCCCAATGAGCCCGCCCCGGCTCGTTCAGATGAACGTGCGGGTCGATCACCCCCGGTAGCACCGCCAGGTCGCCGAGATCCTCCGAGTCGCTCGGCGGTACCGCGAGCTCCGAGGCCACCGTCTCGATCCGTCCCGCCGACAGCACCACCCAGCCATCGACGACACCATCCGGCGTCACGATCCGACGACTGCGCCATGCAAAGCGAGACGACATCACGAGATCTTAGAAGATCTCCGCCAAACCCACACCCGGCCACCGCCGTACCAAGTGCACCGTTTGACAAATCCCTTCCACTTGTTTCAGGTCTTCCTGGCCCTGGACGGCGTTGCTTCTCCTCGAATAGCTCGACTGTTCCTCGTCGGCGCGCCTTGTCAGGACCACGAGCTCCTCGAAACAAACAGGAAGGCTCTAGTCAACGCTGCACTAGTCCATTCAACTCGGCATTCAGAATCACTTCTTTCGGAGTCACCGATGTACCAGAACGCACGTTTTTGGACCGTTCCGGCAACCCTCGCGGTTGCTCTCTCCTTCCTGGCACTACCCACCCTGGCTCAGCAATCCCGCCAGACCCTGGGTCTGGACCTGCCCGATGTCAGTCAAGGCGCGGTGGTTCAGCAGACCGTCGGTGTCACTCATCTCACCGTGGAGTACCACCGCCCCGGAGTCAAAGAGCGCGAGATCTTTGGCGGGCTGGTCCCGTACGGCCAGGTCTGGCGGTCTGGTGCCGACGAGAACACCACGTTTACCACCACGACCGACGTCCAGATCGAAGGCCAGGATCTACCGGCGGGCACCTACGGTTTCCATACCATCCCGGGAGAACAGGAATGGGAGATCATCTTCTCCAAGGACTACAGAGCCTGGGGCAGCTTCGCCTACGACGAGGCGAATGACACCCTGCGGGTCAAGGTCAAGCCACAGGCGGCTCCAGAGCATCAAGAGTGGATGCTCTTCTCCTTCACGGAGATCTCGGAGTCGTCGGCCACCCTTGCTTTGACCTGGGATTCGATCCGGGTACCCATCGAGATCCAGGTCGACAGTCACACCCGCACCCTAGAGAGCATTAGGGCGCAGCTCACCGGCGTCGCTCGGTTCGGTTGGCGCGGCCCGTATCAAGCCGCCAACTACTGCGTACAGAACGAGCTCGAGTGCGAAGAAGCCATGTCGTGGGTCGACTCCTCGATCCAGAACGAAGAGCGCTTCGAGAATCTCTCCCTCAAGGCCCAACTGCTCGAAGCAGCCGGAGACACCGAGCAAGCGAGCCAGCTCCTCGACAAAGCGCTCGCCCAAGGAAGCGCCAACCAGCTCTTCGGCTATGGGGTTCGTTTGATCAATCAGGGCAAGGCCGAACGGGCTCTCGAGATCTTCGAGAAAAATGCAAAAGCGAATCCGGACGCATGGTTCGTCGAGTTCGGTGTCGCTCGGGGACTCTCCGCTCTGGGGCGCTTCGAAGAGGCTGCGGCACAGGCGAAGATCTCCCTCGAGAAGGCACCGAATCCTGGGGCCAAAGGCTTCATGGAAGCGCAGGTGAAGCGACTCGAGGCTGGGGAAGACATCAACTGAAGATCGTCCCTTCGTAAAACGACCGCCCCGGGGTTCGAGGTCGATCCGCGCTGCGATGGCTAGGATGGGAACCAGGAAACGGGCCTGACGATCCAAGGAACGAACAACCCAGGAAAGGAAGCCCACGTGATCCGAGCCCCCCAATGTCGTGACCTGCCTTCCCATCGGCCGTCTCTTCGCCGTCTCGTGGCGGTCTGCTGTCTCGTCGTCGCCGCCACGTGGGTGGCGAAGACGGGCGCAGACGAGCCCACGGCCTCAACTCGATCCGGCGAAGACGTACGCATCGAGAACCTCCGGGCCTTCGCCAAGCTGCTGGGCTATGTGCGCTATTTCCACCCCAGTGACGAGGCGCACGAAGTGGACTGGAACGCGTTCGCCATCGCCGGCGCACGCCAAGTACGCGACGTCGAAACGCGCGAGGAGCTGCAGCGGGTGCTCGCAGACCTGTTCCTACCCATCGCTCCCACCGCCCAGCTCTATTTTCAAAGCGACAGCCCTCCCGCTCTCCTCGAGGTGTTGAACACCTCGGCCGACCTCCCATTGGTGGCCTGGCAACACCAAGGCGTTGATCTCGGGAGGCCCGGCGTCTATCGAAGCGTCCGGCTCCACCGCAAGTCGGAGCAACCGACCAGTGGATTCGGACCCTTCAGTCAGGGTCTCGATGCAGCGACCCATCGGGGACACGAGATACGCCTCACCGGATCTCTCCGAGCCGAGGTCGAGGGTGCGTAATCAGGCGCAGCTCTGGCTGCGGGTCGATCGACCCGGTCGCCGTCCTGGGCTCTTCGACAACATGCGGGACCGACCGGTGACTTCCGCCGAATGGCAGCAAGCCGAGATCGTCGGCCGCGTCGACGACGATGCCGTCAACATCGTCCTCGGTGGGTTTCTCGTCGGCTCGGGCCGCGCATTCTTCGACGACTTCACGCTAGAGGTCAGGCCCTCGCCTCAGGCCGAGTGGCAGCCGATAGTGCTCGAGAACT
>JALCBJ010000045.1:9848-55915 GCA_028066595.1 Thermoanaerobaculia bacterium | reverse complement strand
TACCTCGAAAACATGGCTCAAGTCGAGACCACTGCGGCCGGTAAACAGACACCATACGTGTAGGAGCCACGGGGTTCTGCTAGGCAAAGCTAACCGAGAAATCAGCCCGCTAGCACCCGAGCCTCGGAACCTCGAGACAGGTCCCGGAAAATAAATATCAAAAACTTCGCCGCAGGGGTTGACAAGAAATATTCGATTCCCTACCATCTCTTTCGTTCGCAGAAAACCAAGCTTTCGAACGAGTTACACGCCATGCAAACGCTCCACCTACATCCCGAATTCGGCCGGCGCCCCGACCGGCGCATGCCCATAGGTCTTTTGTCCTCACTGAGGCCCGAGATTCCGGCAACCTACTGGAAGGCCAATGATTCCAGTGCATGCGGAGAATTCACCCCCACCGCCCGGAGCGTTCCCGTGCTTTGACGCCACTTCAGCGTCGACACGAGAAAGCCTTCCAGGGTGGTCGCCCCGGAAGGCTTTTTTGATGCCTTGAAATTCTTCTCGAGAAGAGAAGATCGCATCGGCGGCCTTCGAGGGCGAACACAGAAACGATCACGAGCGGACAACGTCCGCACAGGTGAAGTGTGCCTAAAAAGATTTTCTTTGCCACTGTTCTTTCATAATCGAGATCTGGGTGCCATGCACCCATCCCCATGAGCTGTCCGCTCGGAGTATCCCTCCGATCGGACAGCTCAAAAGACTTCACAGGACCAGCGGGGCACATCACCAGGGAAGACGCGCCAAGGCGTCGTCGACCGGGTTGTGGTCGTGTCTGCCGAACATGGGTTGTGACCTGCGAAGACGCCCGAAAGGGCAAGGAGTTCGATTGAAAATCGAATGCGGACGATCGCTCCGCCTTTCCGTCATTAGCTCAACTGGATAGAGCATCAGGCTATTAACCTGAGGGTAGTGGGTTCGAATCCCGCATGACGTGCCAAAGCACACAACCACCAAACGCTGCAGTGGTGCGCAGCACTTGGTCCGAGGGGAACGACCTGCGTCCGCTCGTCGGCGGACGCCCGTCTGCGGCCTCGTTTGAATGGAGCGTCGGGTGCCCTGAGCTCCGACGCTCCTGGGAGGGAGCGAGGCTGCGGACAGCGCCATCGGGCGCCGCGGTGTGAACACCGGGGCGGGTCCGAAGGCCGGAACGGTCGGGGCCCGCCCGGTAGCCCGGAAGGAAGCGATTCGATGCCAGGCGTCTCACGACCTGCCATTCGGATCCGCGACCGATCCCGGCACTGGGCCGGCCCCGACCCGAACGGTGGACTGACCCGCCAACGCTCCACTCCCCGCGACTCGAGGCGTGGCATCTTCCGACGATCCACGGATACCGGGTCGTTCCCCGACGATCGCTCCGCCGCGCCAAGCGCCATTCGGACGCTGATCCATCGCCATCATCCACATACGACCACTTCAACCAACGACAGGGCTTCGAGAGCCCAGGGAGGTGAACCATGTTGTTCATCCGCCATGTTCGAGTCCAGCCGTACCAGCGCGTCGTCGTCTTTCGCGACGGCGAGCCGATCCGCCTCCTCGAGCCGGGTCGCCACCTCTTCGCGATGTTCGCCCGGAACGTCCGCCTGCGTCACTTCGACGTACGCGAGCCGTACCTCGACACCGAGGATCTGGAAGCGCTCATCAAGAGCGGCCTCCTGAGCCATGAGGTCGAACACGTGCGGCTCCAGCGTCACGAGAAGGCTCTCGTGTGGATCGACGGTCGGCTCGACCGGGTCGTCGGCCAGGGTCTCCACGCCGCCTGGAACTCGTTCCTGCAGGTTCGCTTCCAGACCTTCTCTGTTCTCGACGTCTTCGTCCAGCACCCGGACCTCGAGGTTCTGGTCGACAGCGGGCTCCTGTCGGAGCTCACCGACACCGTCGAGATCGGCGACCGTCAGCGCGCTCTCGTGTGGATCGATGGCCGCTTCGAGCGGGTACTCGAGCCGGGTCTCCACGTGCTGTGGACCACCATGAAGCGAGTTCGCGTGGACCTGGTGGACGTCGGTGACGGTATCTTCAAGGAAGGTCAGACCAACCGCGAAGAAATCGAGACCGTGCTCCAGACCGCCGGTACCTCCAAGGTGCTGGAAGCCGTGTACGTCGACGAGGGCCACGAGGCGCTCCTGTTCCGTGACGGTCGTTTCGACCGCTCGCTCGAGCCGGGTGTCTACGCCCTGTGGAAGAACGTTGCCCGATTCCGTACCCTCCACGTCGACCTGCGTGAGCAGATGCTCGACGTGACCGGTCAGGACGTCATGACCGCCGACAAGGTGACTCTGCGTGTGAACGCGGTCGTCACCTTCCAGGTGGCCGATGCCCGCCGGGCGGTCGAGGCCGCGGAGGACTTCTCCCAGGCCCTCTACCGCGAGGCACAGCTGGCTCTCCGCGCTGTCATCGGTACTCGCGAGCTCGACGTCCTGTTGTCCGAGAAGGACCAGGTCACCGACGAACTCAACCGTACTGTCGACGCGAAGGCAGCCGAGCTGGGTCTCCAGTTGGTATCCCTGGGTCTCCGCGACCTCATCCTGCCGGGTGAGATGCGAGCCCTCATGAACCGGGTGACCGAGGCGAAGAAGGCCGCAGAGGCCAACCTCGTGACCCGTCGTGAGGAGACCCAGGCCATGCGTTCCCAGGCCAACACCGCGCGGCTCTTCGAGTCGAACCCGACTCTGCTGAAGCTGCGCGAGCTGGAGGTCCTCGAGAAGGTGGCCGAGCATTCCGACCTCAAGGTCATCCTGACCGAAAACGGTCTCGCTGACCGACTGGTGAAGATGGTATGACGAGCCCGTCTCGGAGATCTCGCCACCAGCGACAACCCAACCCCATCACCAACGACCCTCCCACCGGGAGGACTCCGCCCCGAGACTGAATCGCAGTCCGGGGCGGATTTTCATTTCAGGTGCAGTCTGTCGAGAAAGTCGGTCAACTGTCCCGCCAGATCGTTCCATGATTCCCCACGCAGTGCCCGCTGCTCCACCACGCGGCCGATCTCCGAGATCTCCGGAAAGCCGTAGGCAGATCCCGAACCCTTGAGGTTGTGCCCGATCCGCTTCGCGTCGTCGGGGTCCAGAGTCTCCGACAGCCGGTCACTGGCTTCGCGGCAGCGGAGCAGAAACCCGGGGATCAAGTCCCCGATCTCGGCCTTGACGGTACGAAATATCGGTCCTTCGCGAGGTACGCCTGGAACGGAATCATCCCGGGCTCGAACCCCGGGACGTATCGGGCTATCGGATCCGGTGTCGCCGGTGACGAAGCGCGAGACCATGGTCAGCAGGTGCCGGCGATCGATAGGTTTGGACACGTAGTCATCCATTCCCGCGGCGAGACAGATCTCTTGAAACCCTTTGGAAGCATGCGCAGTCAGTGCAACGACCGGGACATCCTCCCTGTTCGGCATCTGTCGAATCCTGCTCGTCGTTTCGAACCCGTCCAGACCCACCATCTCGATGTCCATCAGGATCAAGTCAAACGAATCATCCTCCCCATCGAGGATCTCGAGCGCTTCCTCCCCGCTCGCGGCTTCGGTCACCCGATAGCCGGCCTTCTCGAGAAAGCGGACCGCCACCACCCGGTTGCCAGCGTGATCGTCGACCAGCAATATCGAGCCCGTACCTTCTGAGTCCGGCGCTGCAGACCTCTCCTCATCGGCCTTCTCGTCCCAGCGGGGGACTTCCTCCACATCGAGTTGGAGTCGAAAGCTCGATCCTTCTCCGGGTGCGCTGTCGGCTTGCAGCTCGCCGCCCATGAGTTCGGCCAGAGCCCGAGATATCGCCAGCCCGAGTCCGGTTCCTTCAGGACGCCCGCCACCCGGTCTTCGAAGCTGCTCGAACCTCTCGAAGATCCTGGGAGCCATGGCCGGATCGAAACCGATTCCCGTATCTTCGACCACGACCGTCAGGCGGTGGCGGTTCCCGCCCAGCGACTTTGCAGAGGCTTTCAGAGCGACGGTTCCTTCGTCGGTGAACTTGACGGCGTTGCTCAGGAGATTCAACAAGACCTGCTTGAGCCTGGGTCCGTCGAGCAGCAGAGCCACAGGTACCGACTCGTCGACCTGCCAGAGAAACGAGAGCCCCTTCTGGTCCGCACGGAGCTCGAACGGGACGGACATGTCCTCGATCAGCCTTCGGAAGATCAGAGGGCGAGGATCGATCTCGAAACGTCCGGCTTCGATGCGCGAGATGTCGAGCAAGTCGTCGATCAGATTCAACAACGAGTCTGCACTGGAGCTGATGGCATCGAGGTAGGGCCCGATGTCGGCTTCATCCTGCTCGTCGCGGGCCAGCTCGGTCATGCCGCAGATGACGTTGAGCGGAGTCCTCAACTCATGACTCATCGACGCCAAGAAGTCGCTCTTGGCTCGATTCGCCTCGCGTGCGTTCCCCAGAGCCTGACTCATTCTCTCCTCGGCCTGTTTGCGGGCCGTGATGTCCCGCAAGTACCCGGCAAAAATGGCCTCGCCACTCGAGGTCGGTAGGCGGGTGATCGCGACCTCCATCAGGAGAACCTGACCGTCGCTTCGCAAAGCAGGCAACTCCAAACGCTGTCCCAGCACTCTGGCCTCGCCCGTCGCGAGATAACGCGCCATCCCTTCCTCGTGAGCTTGTCGGTACTCCTCGGGCAGCAACAGCTCCGCCATGGAACGGCCGATGGCCTCGTCCCGTCGGTAGCCAAATGTGACCTCCGCCGCGGGATTGAATTCGAGGATCTTTCCGCGATGGTCGATCGTGACGATGCAATCGAGTGCCGTTTCCAGCATGGCACTCTTGCGCTCCTCGCTCTGGCGCAGGATCTCCTCGGCCCGCTTTCTCTCGGTGATGTCCCGAACCGTGGCCTGTACGAGCTCGCGGTCACCTACCCCCAGCAGACTCGCGGAGACCTCCGCCGGGAAGGTGATCCCATCCTCCCTCACGAAATCGATCTCGAACCGAATGCTGGGCTCCTGAGAGATCCGCTGGATCGCTTGCTTCGCCCCGGCCAAAGCGCTGGAGGGATGGAGATCCATGACGAGCTTTCCGCGAAGAGCGTCTTCGCTATAACCCAGCATCTCGACCGCTTTGGGGTTGGCCTCGAGAATACGCCCGTCGAGGTCGTGGACAAGGATTCCGTCCGACGAGCCCTGGAACAAGCTGCTATAGCGTGTTTCCGAGTCCCGGAGGGCTTGGAGGGTTCGCTCGCTGAGCGTCGTATCGCTCACCAACAGGACCATGTCGGTCCCGGTCGAGTCCGGCCCGCTTTCTGCGCGGGAACCGACATAGCCGCTGGCGGTGAGCCGAAAGCTCCTTCTCTGACCGTCGGGTGTATCGAGCCGCACGGCGATTTCGGCACCGGCACCGAGCCTCGAGACGAGCTGCGCTGGGCCGACCTCGGCTACCAGAACGGCCCACCACCCCTCGGCTGTTCCCCAAGGGCTGGCCATCCGTTCGAGAGTCGGGCTGATCTGAGTCAGATGCCCCCGATGATCCCAAATTGCCGTTCCCACCCCGAGAATAGAAGTGCAACGGGACAACCAGTCGACCTCGACATCGTCGGAGTGGTCGAGCACGTCCGGGCTCGGAGGCTTTCCGCGAGCCCCCTCGATCTCCAGAGGCACGCGCGAAAGATGCTGTCGGGTTTCACCGGCCCGGCTCATCGCCACCCGACCCTTCCATCCGCTGACGAATCTCGTACCTTTCCATCTTGCGGTAGAGCGTGTTGCGACCGACTCCGAGCTCCCGCGCGACCGCCGAGACGTTCGAACGGTGACGCACCATCGCACGCTCGATGGCGAGTGCCTCGATCAGCTCCAGGCTCGGGCCGGAGTCGAAAAAGTCACCAAGCTCGGAGAAGGTTTCCAGTCGCGTCGACTCCACCTGTGTCGTCTCGAAGAAGTCCTGCGGCGCCGAGCCTGCTGCCGCTTCCACGACAGGATCCTCGGCTCCGGGTTCCTCCAAGAACTCGTTCGACCCCGGATCGTGGACGGATGTGGGTGCCGACTGGCCCCGATGCAGCGTGTCTCGACCGACTTCCCGGATCCGCGGAGGTAAATCGCTGGGCCGTATGCGACCGCCGCTCGCGACCACTGTCGCGCGCTGCAAGGCATTGGCCAGCTCTCGCACATTGCCTGGCCAGTCATATGCCGCCAACAGTTCGAGAGATTCCGGCGTCAAGTCGTAGCGAATGCGCTCACCCATCAAGCCACGATCCGCCAGAAAGTGCGCAGCCAGGGAAGCAATGTCTTGGGCTCGGTGCCGCAGCGGCGGTACGTCGAGCTCGAACACCGCGAGCCGATAGAACAGATCCTCGCGGAACCTTCCCTCGGCCACCCGCTGTCGAAGGTCCGCGTGACTAGCCGCGATCAAGCGGAAATGCGACGAGAGGTCGCGTCGCCCGCCGAGACGACGAAAGGTACGTTCCTGCAGGACGCGCAACAGCTTGGCTTGCAGCGAGGCCGAGAGCTCGGCGACTTCGTCGAGAAACAGGGTACCGCCATCGGCCTCCTCGAAGTGACCCTTCTTCAGCGAATCGGCTCCCGTGAAGGCGCCTTTCTCGTGTCCGAACAACTCCGACTCCTGGAGGGTCTCGGGAATCGCCGCACAGTTGATCGCAACGAGAGGGCCCTTCTGACTCGCACTGTTCTCGTGGATCGTCCTCGCCACGAGCTCTTTGCCCGTCCCACTTTCGCCACGTATGAGCACCGTAGCCGGGCTCGTCGCAATGCGATCGATCTGTCGGTACAGCCGGCGCATGGGTTCGGAGGTGCCGATGATGCCCGGATAGGTGACACCGCCTGCCTCACGCTCGAGGTGAGTGACCCGCAAAGATAGGCGAGCATGGGCGACGGCATTGCGCACCTGGGTCTCGAGACGCGTCCGGTCCACCGGCTTGACGAGAAAATCGTGGCCTCCCCTACGCATCGACTCGACCACGGTCTCCACGTCCGAGTCACCCGTGATGACCAAGACCGGAACCGATGGGTACTGCGCCTTCAACTTGGTCAGCGCCTCGTGGCCGTCCATGCCCGGCAAGTGGAGATCCAGACAGACTACGTCCGGCAAGAGAGAGTCGATATGGGCGAGACACGCCTCCGCGTCCTCGAAGGAAGTCACCCTCCAACCCGCCAGCTCCAGCCAGCGGCTGAACAGCAGCCGCTGACTCGGATCGTCTTCCACCAGAACAATGTGCGCCTCGCCGGGTCCCGGCATGGCTGCCATGCCACCCAGGATAGGCAGAGCCCTGGTCGCCGTCAAGGTCACCATCCGCGGCCCAGCGGTGGATTTCCGAGCCGACGGAGCGGTATGGACGGAATCGGGGCCCTCACGAGGACACTGCCCTTTCCAAACACGAGATCGTCTCCACGGCGGTTCGCCGCCAGGTCTGATCACGAGCACGCCGCAGTCCGGCGGCGATGCAATCCTGCCGACCGCTTCCCACCAAGATCTGCGCGACCGCCTGCGCGATCGACGACTCGTCGTAGGGATCGAAGTACACCACCGCCTCGCCTCCGACCTCAGGAAGCGACGAGAGGTTGGAGCAGGCGACCGGGATGCCCGCTGCCATGGATTCGAGCACTGGTAGACCGAACCCTTCGTACAGGGAGGGAAACGCGACCATATCCGCTCCATCCACGAGGTCGTCGAGGACCTCCTGCTCGACGAATCCCGGCGTCCAGATCCGGTCCGCCACGGGACTTTCACCAATGCGGCCGTGGACGATCTCGCTACCGTTCCAATCCGCACCCGCCAACACCAGGCGGTGAGGCAACCGCGGATGATCCGCCAGTAGACGCTCGAAGGCAGCGATCAGCCGGACATGGTTCTTCCCTGGGTGCTCCAAACGGGACGTGTAAAGCAGCCAGGGAGCCTCGATCCCCAGACGCGCCGCAATCCGCCTTCGCGCCTCGTCCGGCGGAGAAGTCTCACGAGGGTTCACCCCGTTCGGAACGACGTCGATCCGACTCGAGGGCACACCCCCGAAGGCTTCGATGTCTCGGGCCGAGGCCCGACTCACGGAAAGTACCCGGTCCAGCCGACGAACCAGGGCCGGCAGAACCCGGAGGATGTAGAACCGTCTCCACCTGTCGTATTTCCCCTCCACGTGGAGCGAGGAGAAATCGTGGACGGTTCCGACCGAGACACACGGAAGCGAATACGCCAGCCGTCGATTGGCCGCTGTCATGAACGCCACGTCCCAGCTTCGTTCACGAGCCAGCCGCCTCAGCCCGAGCTGCATCCAGGCGATCTCTGGGACGGCACCTCGCACCCAGGACGGTACGGGAACCCATCTCCACATCTCGGGAAGTTCGCCGAACAGGTCCCGGTCCTGACCCTGACCGATCAGATCCACTTGCCAGGCCGGGCGAAGATCGCGTAGCTCGTCGATCAGGCTACAGGTGTAGCGCCCGATCCCGGAACGTCCGCCGTCCATTCCCAGGGTGCAGATTCCTACCCGGCCGATCGCTTCGCCAGAACTCATCGCCCTGCACCTTCCCGAAGTACGTCGACCAGACGCCGGAGATAGGGCTCAAAACGAAACCGCCGGTGATACGACCGACAGGCCTCTTTACCCAGTCGCGTCACCAGCTCGTCGTCGCTGGCGAGGCGGTCGATCGCAGACGTCAACGCCTCGATGTCCTGCTCGCCAACCAAGAGACCTGTCTTGCCGTCGTCGAGCCAGTCCCTGACGCCCCCGACGTCGAAGGCAACGACCGGTCTCCGGTGGGCCATGGACTCGAGTCCGACCAGGCCGAATGGCTCTGGCCACCGTCCCGGCATCACGACCATCCGAGCTCGCCGATAGAACTTTCCCAGGCTGGCGTTATCCACCCAGCCCTCGAACCGCACCCACTCGTCCAGGCCCAAACGACGAGCGAGGACCTGGAGTTTCGATCGAGCGTTGCCGTCACCGACCACCCGAACGGTCAGTGCGGTGGCAGCTCGGGACACGGCCCGCAGCAGCAAGTCACATCCCTTGCCCCGAATCAACTGACCTACGAAGAGAATCTCTGTCCCGTCGGAAGGACTGCCGAGGTCTCCTTCCGCCAGGATCTGCGGAGGACGGCGAGGGACCGGGGCAAGCCGTTTGATACGCCGGGGATCGCAGCCGTTCTCGACGAGTTGATCCCGCATGAATCGACTGGCCACCACGAGGCCGCCGAGGCGTCGTGCAGCGCGGAGCCTCCGGAGCTTCGGTCTCAACGACTGGAGGGCGAGGCGTCCGTCGGCGGACTTCTGCACCGACGCACCGTCGAGCAAGCAGAAGGCCGACATGGGACGGTGGCAGACTCGGCCTGTCCACGCGAAGTACTTGTGGCGCCTCGGGCATACGAGGTCGTGGTCGTGGATCATCGCCCACCGGTCGAGCTTTCGGTTCAGCTCGACGAGCTGCGGAATGACAGGCTCGATCTTGTGGCCGTACACGACCTCCGGCGCCAGCCGCTCGACGAGCTCATCGAGGGTACTGCCCGAGGCAGCCCCGAGCTCGCGAACTGGATGGCATGGGAAACGATGTTGCCAGACGTCGTCGGAACGACCCGTCCATTCACCGAATCCGAGATGGCAGTCGTGCCCGGCCTCGTTCAGACCGACCGCGATGTCGAAGACATGCTGCTCGACCCCGCCGAAGAAGCCACCCTTAGGGCTGAGAAGCAGAATGCGCACGCCGCGCCTCCTCGTACAGGCTCAACAAGCGGCCGGTGATCCGCTGCCAGTCGAACTGTAGCCTCACACGCTTCCTGGCGAAGTCAACCCTGGATTGCGCCCACACCGGCGAAGCTTCTAGCTCGGAGATACGCCGAACCCAGCTCTCCACATCGTCGCCGTCCACGAGACTCCCGTCGGCTCCGTCCTGAACCAGCTCGGCCATGCCGCCGATGCGGCGAGCCACGACGGGCCGGCCGGCCGCCCACGCTTCCAGTACGACGATCCCGAAAGGCTCGTGTACGGAAGGAACGAGGACGTAGTCGGCCGCGTGGTAGGCGTCGACGAGATCCCGAGACCCCGATGGAAGGCCCGGTATCCAGGTCACACGATCGCCGAGACCTCTGCGCTCGATCGAGCGTTCCAATCGGCGGGCGTAGTCGCCGTCGGTGGTCGGACCGACCAGGCACAGGTGCCAATCATCACCGGCCTTGGCGCTCTTCCGCAGGCGCGCAAGGATCTTCACGGCGAGCATCTGATTCTTCTGGGCGTCGACGCGTCCCACGACGGTCAACACTCGCCGGTCGAGCGGGATCCCGTGGCGGGCCCTGAAGCTGGGCCCACTACCGCTGGCAAACGACGCGGTGTCCACGCCGTTGGGCATCCACTCGACTCGCTGGTACGGCATCCTGTCGCGGAGCTTGTCCCGTTCCGACCTGTCGACACAAAGGACAGCTGCGGCATCTTCGAGTACCCGGCGGGAGCCCACGAGAAGCCCCAAGGCCTTGCCCCATTCGAAGGGACCACGTCGCCCCGTGGTCCGGGGCGTCCAACGCTCGACTTCCCGCTCGGGGACGCCGACGACACCGCCGTGCAGAGAAACCACGTAGGGGATGTTCCGAAGCCGCGCCACGGTACGCCCGATACCACCCAGTCTCTTGCCGGTATGGAGATGGATGAGATCTGGGCTCCGGCCGACGAGGGCGCGCCCGAGCGAGACGGAGAACAGATTCCCTCCCCGTTCGTCGAGTTTCCTTCTCTGCGAAGCACTCAGACCGAGCCATGGGTAGAAGTAAGGGTAGCGCCGCACCCGCACTCCGCGGATCGAGCTGCAGCGCTTCGGATCCAGGGCGGTCGTCGTGAGGATCTCTGCCTGGTGTCCCAGCTGCTTCATCCGTCGGCTCGTCTCCAGAACGACCGTCTCCGTGCCTCCCCACGCTCGGTCGGTGAACCGGCGTGTGATCTGAATGGTTCTCAGCGTCGCGTTGCTCATGCTGCTCGTCCCCCCTGGATGTCTTGTCCGATCCCTTCGAGCCAGGTCTCCAACTGGTCGACATAGGTCTCGAGGTTGAGCCGTTCCTCCACCAGGCGTCGTCCCGACTCGGCCAGGGCACGGGCACGCGCAGGACTCTCGACCAGCGAACGGAGCGCCCGAGCCATGGCCGCAGCGTCGGCTGCAGCCACAAGAAGAGCCGAGTGACCGTCCTCCAGCACTTCACCTTGCCCTCCGTGACCCGTACTGATCACCGGAAGGCCGCTCGCCATGGCCTCCAGATGCGTCAGCCCGAAGGGCTCCGACCAAATCGACGGAAAGAGAAGGACGTCGTGCCGACGGTAGATCCGCGGCACATCTCGATGCGGCTTGGCACCGACAAATGTCACCTCGGCCTGACCCTCCCGGGCCAGCCGACGTAGCCGACGGGTATACCCCTCGTCGCCTCGACCTACGATCGACAAAGAGAGACCAGGATGTGTCTCTGCCAACCGGTGCACGGCCTGGATCGCAATGTGTACACCCTTGTCTGGATGTAGCTGTCCGACGTACAGACATCGACGAACCGCGGAGATCGGACGTGTCCTGCAGGGGAATCGATCGAGCGGGGGTCCCTGGTATACGACCTTGGCATTCTCCACCGGAACTCCCGCTTTCACCAGGCGAGACCGCAAGCATCGGCTGATGGCGGTGGCGTGTTCCAGTTTGAGCGCATCGACGGTTTCCTTCCGCATCCAGGAGGAATCGCTGATCGCACCCAGCAGGCGACGCGGGGAGCGCGTGGCTTTCACCCGCCGGAATCCACTCAGGTATTCGTCATTGAGCGTCCACGCCACCGGCAGGTCTCGCGTTTCGGCTGCGCGGGCCGGGCCGAGGGTGAGCCGCCGAAGACTCCACAGGAACACCAGATCTGGACCGAAGCGCTCGATTCTCTTCGCCGTGCGCCGCGCGTTGATCGCGCCCACGCGGGCCCTTCGGATTCGCGAGCTCCGGAACGAACGGCTGAACGGAACTTCGAGATCGAGCTCGCGGAATACGAGCGGATCTGGGTCGGCAGCTCCCGCGTTCTGGCGACTCGTCAACACGGCCACTTCGTGCCCGCGTGCACGCAACGACTCCGTGACCTGAGCACAGAGGATCTCGTATCCGCCGAGGATCTGCGGCGGGTAGAGATTGCTGATCATGAGTATCCGCATGAGTTCCCTCCTCTTGTCATCAAACGTCAGAGCGCCAGGAATTCCGGCTCGATGTGATCGATTGCGATTCCGAGAATCGGAGCGACCCAACCCTCGAGACTCTCCAACACTGCGCGGATGTGCCCCCTGCGGGCGTGGTGTGCAGACGTGAAGACCAGCGTCGCATCGGCGCGCTCCGCCAGCAGAGCAGGCTTCATGTCGCGATCTGTAACCGTGCTCCGGAGCAGGATCAGGTCGGCTTCCTCGCCGGTGCGAGACAGGGCCTCCAGGAATTCGGTACCGGCAAGCTCCTCCGGCGAACGATCACAATCGATGATCGTGACGTTCGACCCGTCTCGCCTCAAGGTCTCGGCGATCTGCTCCAAAAGGCGCCCCAGGTTCGAGTCCGATCTGGCGGCCACTCCGATGATCTGGACGCAGCGATATTTTGAGAGCCGACCGGCTAACAGCCGTAGCGTTGCTGGATCGACCTCGGAGGCGCCCCGAGCAAGTCCGACGAGTACCTCTTTTTCGAAGTACCACTGACACTCGGAAGCGGACTTCAGCCGGGTGTCCAAGAGCTCCCATGCGACAAGACCCGCCATGCCTGCACCCGAGAGCAGAACCCAGACCGCTAGAGCCACCGTACGCCGCGTAGAGAGCTCGGGCCAGCGTGGAGCCCTGGCTTCGGAAACTACCTGGAACCGGGTCAGCTCACGGGCCAACGGGCCGGTGGTCTCGTCACCAGACCGAATCTGCGCCAACAGCGATTCCATTTCCTTCGTTGCCGCCTCGAGCTCGGCGAGCGCATTGCCCCATCGCACTCTGTCGAGCCGCAGATTGAAGTCCTTGAGCAGCATCTCCTGCAGGACGGGTGCCGAAGGCGAAGTGGCCGACTCACTCGGCAGGGCCACCGCAAGAAGTCGGTCGAGCTCGGACTTCCACTGTCCGGTCTGCGCTGTATCGACCGTCAGTGCCTCCTGCTTCGCCACTTCGGCAGCCACCCGATCGAGCTCGGATCGTGGAACCAGCCCGCCGCTCGCCAGCCTCCCGACCCGATCGAGATCCTGGGTCCGCTTGGTGAGCTCAGCTTCGTTCCAGCGTTGCTTCTGGTCGTCGATGATCGCGTCGCGCAGACGTTCTACGCGAATATTGACGTCCCCGAGACCCTCCTCCTCGGGCCGCGCACGCCGGTCCTGGTCGATGCGCTGCCGGACCTCACCCTCGAGACCACCGAGACGTTGCAATTGAATCTCCACGGCCTCGAACTGGTCCCGAGCCTCCGCCGACCGGAGCTCGAGCTCCCTCGCTGCCTCCCGCGCCATCATCCTCAAGTGCGAAGCCAAGAAGATTTCTCGCAGTGTGTTGGCGATCTCCGCGGCTCCAGACGCACTCTCCCATCGGGCGTCGATCACCATCAGCCCGGTGCCTGTTCGGATGTAGGCTCCTGTCGCGGAGCCCAGAGCCTCGAGCGACGCCGGAATCTCCAATCTCTGCCTCAGGATCTCCAGATGCTGGGGCAGCTTCACAGTGTGCAACTGAGTTTCCAGATAGGTGCTCTTTCCGATCTCACCGGCGCTGTCCGCAGCGCGGCGGAAGAGCAGCACCGACTCCGCTCGGTAGGTTCGGCTGCCCAGGAGGATGCCGGCAAGGCCCGCGAGTGCCATGCTGGCGAGCAGAACGATGGCCATCCAACGCCAACGTCTGGCCAATGCCAGCAGCTTGGTGGGCACGTGGAGCGGCAACTTCTCGTCATCGTCCCACCTCGTATCGACCTGCGGCTCTGGGCTCGTCATGATCGCCGTCCCATGCTGCGCACGCGCTTCCTCCGGACCGCGAGGCCACTGACCAGCCCACAGACGATCGCCAGCTGGTAGGACACGGGCGAGATACGCAGCGCCCATTCCAGCAGGCCTTGGAGATGGACCGCGCCGAAACCGATCCCTGCTCCGAGACCGGTGAACGACGCGAGGCCCGACCCTCCCAGCCCTACCTGCCAGGCCAGTAGCCAGTACCGCCCCAAGACGACGAGAAACAAGCCCAGGCCGAGGTACCCCAGCTCCGCCGCGGTCAACCAGTAGACGTGGTGCACGACGCCGGCCTCTTCTTCATTCGCCATGACTTCGATGCCTCGCCGATATCGAGCATCCTCGGTCAGCACGAGCGAGAACTGGTTGATACCAACGCCCAGGAGGTGATCCGACGCCATGTCCGCTGCCGCGACGTTGAATTCGTGCCGGGCCTCTTCGCTCGACTTGGGCGCGTCCAAGAATCGAGCGATCAATGAGTCGGAAACCAGAGCCAAACCCACGACGCCGAGCAGAGACAGACTCATCGCTCCGCCGATGCTGCGCATCGTGGGCCTGCGGATCGAGGCGATCAGCAGGACCGAGGCGACACAGGCTGCCGCGATGGCTATGCCAGCTCGGGAGTAGGTCATCGTGACGGCGCCGACCATTCCCAAGGCACCTGCGGTCCCCAGCCATGTGTCGAGCGCACTTCTGGGAGTCGGCCCGGCCAGAGCCCAGAGAAGAACGATCGGCATCACCAGATTCAGATAGAGCGGAACGGTGTTCGAATGATCGAACAGCAGCATGATGCGGTAGATACCGTCCGAGTACTTCTGCTTGAGCACCAGGAGGGCGCTCAGACATCCCAGCGCTGCCCAGGCCCGGAGTAGCCAGGTGTGGTCGATACCCTGTTCGACCAGCTCGAAGACGACCCAGAAGAGCACGAAGAGGCGGAGCGCTTTCCACAGAGTGAATGCGCCGACCAGTGGCCGCGGCGCCAGGACCAGGCCCAGGCTGGCGAGCAGAAAGAGCAGTAGACACGGAAGCAGCCCGGGCGGCCATCGACGGAGACGGGTCGGTCGGACCAGCAAACCCAACGCCATGCCGAGACCGAGCAGGTCGGTCATGCTGATCTCGAACCCGCGATCGGGCCCTCGATAGTTCTCCATCGACATGATGTTGACGTTCACCAGATCGCCGAAGAACGGCGTCACTGCGAGCACAGCAAGCATCACAGCTCGATACCTCCCGCCGGCGGCCACCAGAACCGCCGAAGCAGGTACGGCGGTTGCCGCGAACGCGAAGAACAGGACCCACTTCATCGCCGCGCCTCAAGACAGCTCGGTCCAACGGGTGAAAAAGTCTCGGGCACGCTCGCACCACGCCGCAGTCGCCGTCGTCCCCACAGACGCAGAGCGCAGCGGTGACTCATCGAGGAGGAGAGCCATTTCCGGAAGCAGAGACTGACGTGGCGACCGCCAGTCGAGTCGCCCTCGTCCCAGCTGCCGAACGATATTGACGGGAATCCGCGCGGGCCGATTCTCGTCGATCTCCCACGGCTCGCGATCGCCAGCCAGCGCGGACAGACCTGGTAGCTCCCGTCCGCGGCGCAAGGTCTCCACATGACAGAGCACGCTCGCAAAGCGAGCTATTCGCCGACCCATGCACCGAAGGTCGATGGGAGCCGGCACCGCGCAGGGGAATACCTTGAAACGAACCGCCCGACGAGCTGCCGGGAGAAGGTCCATCCGAGCCAAGCCGGGCACCTTCCGTTGCAACCGCCGTAGACAACTCGGCCGTTGGAAGACACTCGGATGGTAGCTACGGTAGGCGATCAGCAGCGCGTCCATCGCGGCCAAGTCGGCCTTGAAGCCGTTTCGCCGCACGAAGTCCTCGTCGCATGGATCCGGAGGCAGGGCGAGCAAAAGCCTCCGCGTGGCCTCGATCAGGCCCGCACCTCGATTCACCAGCAAGCGTGTCGCTTCGATCAGCGGCGGGGGCTGGCGCAGGTAGGCGGGTGCCGACCGCCCGACCGCCTTGCGATCTCCCCACAAGACCCGATGTCCGCAGACGACATCGTGCCAGAGCAAGCGATGTGGCCAGCGGCGAATACCGCGCGCGGTCACGGGCCGCGACAGATCGACGTGAATCCCCAGGCGGTCCTGCCAGCTGCGCCGGACGGCGTGGACCCGCAACGGCCACCGACGGCGAGGTCTCCCGACGACCGGCACCAGATCGACGTCGTTATACGGCATCTCTCGCCTGCCGACGCGGACTACCGCACCCTCACCGCGGCCATAGCCGCCGGCGAGTATCAAGGCTCGAAGCTGACCTCCCAGAGCGTGTGCCAGGTCGTCGGACATCTCCTGGAGCTCGGCGAAGAAATACCGCTCGAAGCTCTCCGAGCCCAAGGCGCTCAGCCTTCTCATCTCCCGGCTCCCTGGGTTCCTGCGAGACCTTCCAGGAATCCACGACGCCGGCCGAACGCTTGCACCGCACGATAGAGCGGTGAGCGAACGAGGTCTGGCCACAGGCCATGGCGCGCACAGTGTTTCCAATCGGCGAGGACCTTGCGACCCCAAGGCAAGACGGAATAGCGCATCAGACTCTTCTGCCACCAACTCCATGGGAAGATACGCGCCTCTGCTCGGCCCTCGCCTCGGTACCGGGTATAGAGCTGGGCCAGTGAGTAGTTGTGAGAATGAAACACCTTCGATTTGGGGGCATAGACGACTCGATACCCGAGCTGTCGCGCCCGCCAGGTCCAGTCGACGTCTTCGGAATATCGAAGGTCTCGATCGAAGGGTCGGAGTTGCCACACACTCCGCCGTATCGCGGAAGACGCCATGGAAAACGTGTGCCTCGCAGCCTCCTGGCCTCTACCGTCGCCATAGCAGCGTTCGATGTCGAGTGACTCGAGGGGTTCGCAGCCGGCTCGAGGCATCTGTCGCGAGAAGGCCGCGGCGACCCCGTCCCCATCGACGGCGCCGAGCAACTCTTCGAGCCACGCGCGGTCTTCCGGGGTGCAATCCGCGTTCAGAAAGACGACGAACTCACCCCCGCAGCGATCCATGGCGTCGTTCAACACCCGACCGGGAATGTAGTTTCCCCGTGGCACTCGGATCACTTCGTCCGCGAGCTTGCGCGCGATCTCGGTCGTCCCATCCTCGGAGTCGTTGTCGAAGACCAAGATCCGGGTAGAAACAGACTGCCCCCGAATGCCCAACAACACCTGTTCGACCGTGGCGCGATCGTTGAACGAACGGACAACGACGGAAGTCCGGGGTTCGAGTGTCACGCCGCCACCTCCCAATACTGCGATCGCGAGCCTTCCCAATACGATTCCGCTGCCGTACCGCTGACCATGACCGTCGCGAGGTCGGCCAGGCCAACAGGTTCGGGGGCCGGTCTCTCATTCGAACCAAAGAACGCCGTCGACGCGGGATCTTCGGGCGCATAGCCATGCATGGCTGCGAGCGGGCGAGCACCGAGATCGCTAGGAACGAAGAGGGCGCCAGGGCGAAGCAAGAAGAAGAGCTCGCCGTATCGAGCAGCGGAGAAATCGCACCCCCAGCGGCGGAGCTCGGAAGCCTCGACGATCGATCCATGCTCCTCCGCTTCGAGCAACGAGACCACCTGTCGACGAGCTGACGGACTCTCGAACCAGAACCGCGCCATCGTCGAGTCGAAGACACTTCCGTAGTCGCGACCCCATTCCAAGGGTAGCGCCTCGACTCTCTCCATCAGATCGCTATGGACCTCCACATCGCGCATCCCATGGTCTGAGAAGACCAAGAGGCGAACCCGCCGGTAGAGATCTTGGGAGAGATCGAGGAGCTCTCGAATCCCAGATTCGTACTCTGCGAGCTTGGCCGCGATCTGCGGCGCGCCGGTCCCGTGTGCGTGCAACAAGCCATCCAGGTCCGCGAGGTAGAGGTATGCAAAGGACGGTGCCTCTTGCACCAACGACCGTTTGAGCAGCTCGAGGTTGTCTTTCTCGCGCCGGCGCCAGTCCGAGACGTGGTGAACGACGCCGCAGGATCGAAACGCATCCAAGAAGGTTGGCTGACCGCCGAGGATGCCACCCGACCGATAAAGATCCTTCTTCTCCGTGTAGTCGAGACCGTGCAGTCGGTCGAATGGCACGTTGTAGAGCGAAAAGTAACCATCCCAGCCCAACCAGCGCTGCCCGATCCGGCTGAGCCAGTGACGAACCCGTCCGCGGGAAGTGATCGACTCGGGGAGTAGAGCGAGATGCCGCCACGATCTCGGGAACGCGCCATTACCTGGCGCGTAGGTGTAGAAGGCAAAATGGCCATGAGTATGAGGCGGACGACCCGTCAGGATCGTCGGATCGCAAGTGGAGCTATAGCCGAAAACGGTATCCAGCGGCTTCTTGAAGGTCAGGACATCGTTCAAGAATCCATGCTGCTGCTCCAGCTCCCACCCCAAAGCGTCGATGAAGACGGCCAAGGTAAGAGTTTCTTTCATCGCTGTCTCCGGTTCTGTGGCTGACCATTCGAAAGTTGCGGCATCACCGACCTATTGAGCAAGGTGCGTTCCAGCACGAATCGCTCTAAAAAGGAACACTTTTCGCCAACAGTGCTGCGAGATGATCCGAAATGACACAGCTCGATCTCAGATGTGCCGAAGCGGAACAACCGCTAAAGCGATTTGGTGCGCCCGAGGGCTGGCACAGCCTGTGCAGCCTGGGACTACGCCGAGCCGCAGCGCCGGCCGATACACCGGAACGGTCAATTCGAGGAGTGCACAGATGAATCTTTCGACAAACGATCAGTATCGAGCCTCACAGCATCCTGCACAACGCGTCGGGAAGAACGGCGAAGACGTCTGGTCTACAGAGTCTCGCGACGGTACCTGCGTGGTCACCGTTCCGAGCTCGCTCCGTCTAGGACCGGAACTGCTGGCTCGACTGGTCCGAGAGATCGAGGAGGTTCGCCGGATCGGGCACGGCGTCGCGCTGGCCTGCGCCGCGGGTCGGGCGCTGGAGACTCTGAGGAAAGTGAACTTCCATCGCTTCGTCGACATCCTGCCGTCCCGGAGTGCAGCGCTTCGCTTCGCCCGAAAGCCGGCGCTTCCCGCTCCGGTCATCCGCCAGGCCGCATAGAGATGCGACCGGTCCCGGCCTACGATCCTCGCCTGCTTCCTGGCACCGCAAGGTGCTCAGCACGACTCCTGTGGAAGCACGTCAGGTCGACGACGATGCGTGCACTTTCCGTTTTGGTCGTGACGACACTGGCTCTCGCGCTTCTTCCCGTCCTGCTGATCAGGGCTGTGTGGGGGCGCATGAATACCGGCCGATGGCTCGAGGAGGAGCTGGTCGTGGGCCGTAACGGAATATCGATTCGGCAGAAGAGCTTCGCCGGCTTGGCACTGGGTCGTCGGCTACCGAGACTGTGGCATGTCTTGACCGGCGAGTACGCCTGGGTCGGCCCGAGGCCGGTCGGGAAGGACGACCTCTCGGATCTGGCGATCAGAGACCTCGTCCGGCTGGAGGCCCGGCCCGGTCTCGTTTCCCTGGGGACCGTACGACAAGCCATGGGGATCGCCCACGACGGAATCGAGACCCTGGAACGCGCGACGGCACTCGAATGGCGACGGCGCGACAGTCCCGCACTGCTCGTCAAGGCTCTCCTGACCTCGCTCGTCAGCCGAAGGCGCACGCGGCAGGGCGCCGGTTTCAGCCTCTTCGGCGTCGAGATCGACGATCGAACCATGTCGGAAACCGTGACCGAGCTCATCGAAGCGGCGGAAGCGAAACGAAACCTACGGGCCGCCTTCGTCAACCCCGATTGCCTGAACAAGGCATTTCAGGACGACAACTATCTGACGGCTCTGCACAGTGCCGACCGGGTCTACGCCGATGGCATCGGCCTACGTATCGCGGCCAGCTGGCACGGACACTCGCTCTCGGACAATGTCAACGGAACGGATCTCTTTCCTCGGTTGTGCCAGGAAGCTAGTCGACGCGGACTGAGCCTTTACCTCTTAGGTGCCCGACCGGGCATTGCTGCGGCGGCAGCAAAAGCGATGCGTCGCGCGAATCCCTCGCTCCAGATTGCCGGAACCCACCACGGCTACTTCCGCGGCGAGCAGAGTGAGGACGTCTGTCGCCAGGTCTCCGCGTCGGGGGCCGATCTCGTGCTGGTCGCCATGGGAGCACCGCGCCAGGAGATCTGGCTCCAACGCCATCACAGGTCGCTCGGAGCTCCCGTCGTCTTGGGTGTCGGCGGTCTGTTCGATTTCTATTCCGGCCGGATCCCCAGAGCACCCCAGGCTTGGCGAGACCTCGGGCTCGAATGGCTGTTTCGGCTGTGGCGCGAGCCATCGCGGCTCTGGAAACGCTACCTGATCGGCAATCCACTTTTTCTCTACCGCACCGTCTTCGCAGGTCGACGCGACCTGATGGCATGAACATATCTACGAGAAGCAACATGACACTCCAGGTATCTAGACCGCGACTCCCGGCCCATCGAAACACACAGCGACCCGCGCTGTTCGCACTCTCCAAAGCGTATTCCCGTCACCTGTCGCGCCTGCTCTACCCCACTGCGAAACGAACCCTAGATCTCACGGTGGCCTCGATCGTGCTGATCGCAGTACTTCCTCTTCTGATCCTGGTGGCCCTGGCCATCAAGCTCGAGTCTCCC
Source organism: Thermoanaerobaculia bacterium (assembly GCA_028066595.1). GTDB lineage: Bacteria > Acidobacteriota > Thermoanaerobaculia > Multivoradales > J023 > JAUIJL01. The sequence continues at coordinate 35,395 of JALCBJ010000045.1, read as the reverse complement.
GGCCCCATTTTCTTTCGGCAGGTACGCGTTGGCCGAAGCGGCCGCCTGTTCCAGCTATGGAAATTCCGATCCATGGTCGTCGATGCGGAGTCCGCACGAAAGAAGCTGGAGAACAAAGCGGCGATGAGTGGCGGGATTCGTTTCAAGCTGAAACGAGACCCGCGAATCACGCGGGTCGGCTATCTGATCCGCCGGTTCTCCATCGACGAGCTGCCGCAACTCCTCAACGTGCTTCGTGGAGACATGTCGCTGGTCGGGCCTCGACCACCGATACCGAGCGAGGTCGAGGCTTACGACTTGACGGCTCGCAGGAGGCTCGACTGCGTTCCCGGACTCACTTGTATCTGGCAAGTCTCCGGACGTTCCTTGATCCCGTTCGAACGGCAAGTCCAGATGGACATCGACTACGAGCAACATCAATCGCTGGGTCTCGACATGAGGCTACTTCTGCAGACCGTGCCTGCCGTCCTGCTGGCACGAGGCGCCTGCTGACGTCACTGACTTGCTGAGACGCGTGGGCCCGACGGCCTGCGCACCCACCATCTGTCGAGAACCTCGATCTAGGGAGGAACCATGCCTTCGATTCCGGAGAACGTCTGGATCATCGCCGATCGCTGTCAGCACCGCCTCGGGAGGTTGTGGCCCGACAAACCCCTCGCTCTGCTTCCCATCGCCGGTCGATCGATCCTCGAGTATGTGATGGACGAGCTTTTCGAATCCGAGATCCGCCAGGCGACTCTGGCGATTTCCTCCGAGATCGACGCCATCAGAAACCTCCTCGCGGGTGGAGCACGATGGGGAGTGGAGCTGGAGGAAACCTTGACCCGTGGCGACTGCTCTCGCCATCGCATCCTTGCCGACTGCGGTGGAGCGGAATCCAGGCTCCTGATCTACGCTGATCGTCTACGCGCGCCGTGCTTGAAGGAGTTCCTCCGAGAGGCAGACCTGCTGATAGCCCGCCGATGCAGCGGGCAGATCGGCTTCCGTCCAGGGTCCATCGAGGCCTTGGGAGAAGACGGCCTGCCCCTCGGCCTCGAGCTGTTCACAGGCTCCGGTGGTCCCGCCGAAACAGTGACCCTCCGCCGTCATTCGGCCATCGCCGTCGATACTCCGGAGGGTATTCACGCCGCGAACGTTGCTGCGACGACAGGACGGATACCCGTAACGCTCCATGCTCGCGAGCTGGCTCCCGGTGTTTGGGCCGGACGTCGCGTATCTCTAGGCCGCGACATCGAGTTGAACGCACCCGTCTTCCTCGGCTCGGGATGCGACGTCGGCGAGGGCGCCGTCGTGGGCCCCGGCGCAATACTCGGTTCGAACTGCATCGTCGACGAAGGAGTCGAGGTTCGTAATGCCTCGGTTCTCGGGGAGACGTACGTCGGATCGCCGAGCGCGCTCGAAAGCCTCGTCGCACGGGGCGGGGCGGCCCACCGTCTGACAAGACCGCGAGCAGGCACCGCCTCCCCGGTGCTGCGGCGCCTGGATCTGAACGCGACCCTACGCGGTCTCGCTTCAGTCGCGATGCGAACCACTCTGGCCCTGACGGTGACCGTCGCGCTCCCGATCTTTCTGCTCTGGCTCGTGTCGGCCTTCGTCGCCGCGCCCCGTGATCCCTTCGTGCGCCGCCGGCTGTGGAGCAACAGAACCACCCGCGCTACATTCCGGGCGATCGAGGCGCGGGCATCCATTCCGCTCCGTCGGTTGCCTTGGATCTTCGCTGTCATACGCGGCGATCTCGATCTCCTAGGCATCCGTCCAGCCGAGCCGGCATCATCTGACAGCGCTCGGCCATGGGTCGGCGAGATCCTGGCCTCTGCCCGGTCCGGTTGGCTCGGTCCGGCGGCACTCTGCTCTCCGGAGGGCGGGGAGCTGGAGACCGATCTCGCCGAGGCCGTTTGGATGGCCGACAGATCGCTTCGATCCGATCTCGCACTTCTCTGCCGACTCGCTTGGGTGAGTATCGTCCTCCGCCCGCAGGTGCTACCCAGGCGGCTTGCCACAGCCGAGGGGAGACCTTGAGCGCCCAGCCCAAGCTCCGTCACGAGGCCGCAGCCAGCCTCGGCCGGTTTTTCGCTCAGGGAATCGCCATGGCCCTGGTCGTCCCGATCATGGTCGAAGAGCTCGGGACTTCCGACTACGGCCTCTGGGTGTTGGCCTGGAGCCTGCTCGGACTCGCGGGCCTGCTCGACTTGGGCTTCGGCACCGCGGCCATCAAGGTCATCGCCGAGGCCGGCGGGACCGAGCGTTCGGACGAGCGGAACGCCAAGCTGAGCACGATCCTGGCGCTCCTCGGTTTCTTGGGGATCCTGTCCGTTCCCTGCGTGGTCCTGCTCGCACAGGCTGCCGTCACAATGTCCGGCATTCCCCCGAATCGAGAGCAGGAAGTCATCCTCTTCATGGTCTTGCTCGGCCTACGTATTCTCAGTCTCGGGATGCCCCTGTCGATCTTCCGGGGAATCCTCTACGGCGGCCGCCAGATCGTAGCGCTCTCTACGATCCAAACGGCGGCCAGCTCCGTTCTCGCTCTCGCGACATGGGTTGCGCTGGAGACGGGAGCCGGCCTGGTCGAGCTCGCCGCCATTCACTTGGCGGTGATGCTGACGGAACACGCGGTCATCGCAGCAACGGCGCTGCATCGCATTCCCGAGCTCCGGCTATCCTGGACATTGGTCGATCTACGTACCGTACCCGCCCTGACTTCTTTCTCGCTCGCGTTCTTCTTCTCCGGCCTGGCAGGCACTGTGCTCCTGCGCACCGACCCGATCCTCGTCCAGATCGGAGCCTCCCTGACCGCCGTGGCAGCCTACGGCTTGGCACAGAAACTCGTCGAGACCGGGACCATGACGGTGAAACAGCTCACTAACCTCATGGCTCCGCGCGCCGCCCAGGCGAAGGACGAGGCAAGCCGGCGTTCGTTGCTGCTACACAGCATGCAGCTGGGAACCGCCGCGACTCTGGCCGTCGCACTACCTCTGGTGATCCTGGCTGGTCCGCTACTCGAGATGTGGCTCGGCGACGTTCCCGGGGACACCGAGGCCATCCTCCTCCTGTTGGCCGGTGCCCTGCTCCTTTCCGGTCCCCAGTTGGGAGCCGCCGGCGTATTGGCGATGAGTGGCTGGCACCACCTCATGGGTAGGTTGGCTCTGGCCAGCGCCGGCCTCAATCTCGGTCTCAGCTTTCTCTGGGTACAGAGGTTCGGAGTCCTAGGAGTCGCGGCCGCGACCCTCGTAGTCACCTTTGTCTTCGACGTGTTCGTGGTGCCCACGGTAGCGGCCCGCCGATTCGCACTACGGCCGGCGGGCCTCTGGTTGGCGATCGTCCGACCCTTGGCGCGGCCCGGCGTCGTCTGGATCTCTTCGCTCGTCCTGCTGCGCTTGTCGCCGTGGTCCGAGACCCTTCCAGGTCTCGTCGCCGGCGTCCTCCTGGCGCTGCTGGGCAGCATCCTCACCGCGCCGTGGCGGCAGGCCGCCCGGCCGTTCGTGACCTGGCAACGGGGGGAAGCTCTATGAACATCGCTTTCATCTCCAACCTCTGGCCGCCCACCATCTTCGGTGGCTACGAAATCTTGGCAGCCCAGATCGCTTCCCTCTTTCGGCAGCAGGGCCATCGGGTCGAGGTTCTTACGTCGAACTTCGTCAGGTCGCCTCCCCGCGGCGTGACCGCCGAGCTCACCCTCACCTGCGATCTCCCGCGGGAAGGGGAGGATGTCGGCGAGGTCGACTTCAGCCTGGCACGGCAGAACCAGGTCCGCCGACAGAACCGACGGCTCACCATCCAATGGCTTCGTTCCCTTCCCCATCGTTTCTCAGATGGCCGAGGAGCGGACCTCGTGTTCTGCTGGTGCCTGAATCGACTGAGCCTGGGCCCCGTTCAAGCCGCACAAGCCTTGGGCCTTCCGGTCTGCCAGACCGTCAACGACTTCCATCCGCGACAGTTTCGCACGGCGAAACCGTCCGGCGTCAGAAGCCTCGCTCGGCGTCTTGCCGAGCACACGATCTATCGCGGAAGTACCCTAGCGACGGTTTCGTTTCCGGCCGCATTCATCAGCCGAGCTCTCGAGGAAGGCCTGTCGGAAGAAGGGGTGGCCTTCGACTCCAGCCGGATCATTCGGCAAGGAATTCCTCTCGAGAGCTTTCCGTACAGACCTCGGCGTCGCTCGGCAGACCAGCCCCTAGAGCTTCTCTATGTCGGACAGATCAGCCGCAACAAGGGTGTCCACACCCTCATTCAAGCCCTCGGACTTCTGCGTCTCCAACTGTCTGACGAACTCGGAATCCGGCTTCGTCTCGTCGGCGACGGTGTACCCGAATACGAGAACGAGCTCGAGCAACTGGCTGCCACCTACGGCATCGAGAGGCACATTCGATGGGTCGGCAGGGTTAAACACCGAGACGTGGCGGAGTGGCACCGGCGCAGCCACATTCTCGTCTTTCCCTCCGAATGGCCGGAGCCCTTCGGCCTGGCTCATCTCGAAGCCATGGCGAGCGGGTGCGCCGTCGTGTCAACCGTGACAGGCGGCAGCGCGGAGCTGATCGAGGACCGAGTCAACGCTCTGGCCTTCCAGGCGGGTAGGCCTGAACACCTGGCCAGCTGCCTGCACGAGCTGTCGACGGACGAGGACCTCCGACTCCGCCTGATCCGACGAGCCCGTCGGCAAGTCGAAGAGGAATTCAGCCTCGGCGCCTATGGCGCACGTCTTCTCGCATTCCTCGAGGAGACCCGCCGTCGCCACCTCGGCGTGCCGCTGCCGGTCCATCGACGGAGCTCCCCGGTTCCTGCTCGATCCTGAGCCGGCGAGCCTCTCGCTACCCGGTCAAGTCTGCTCGGATGGCTGACTCGTCGGCTCCGGTCTCAGCTACACGATCCTCTCGCGGATCTTGGCGGACACGATGTCCATCATCCACACCGTTACCGCGATCAGAATCACCAGGGTGCCGACCTCTCCCCACGCACCAAGGTCGACCCGCGGCTTCAAGATGTAGCCGATACCACCGCCACCGACAAAGCCGATGATCGTCGACATGCGGACGTTGATATCCCAACGGTAGATGGTGAACGACAGAAACGGCGGGATCACTTGGGGAACCACGCCATAGCGCAGCACCTGGAGCGTCGAAGCCCCGGTCGCCGTGATCGCCTCCACCGGGCCGTTGTCGATCGACTCGATCTGCTCCGAGTAGAGCTTCACCAACGCGGCCACCGAATGCACCCAGAGAGCCAAGACTCCGGCGAACGGACCGATGCCTACCCAGCTGATGAAGATCAGGGCCCAAACCAGAGGTTCCACAGCGCGGGTCAGGTTCATCAGGGTCCGTACGACGAGATATGCAGTACGTGACCAGAAATTGGCCCGTGTCAGATTGCGCGCTGCCAAGAACGAGACGGCGAAGGCGATGGGGATGGCGAAAGCCGTCGCCATGAACGCCAGGAAGATCGTTTGCACCAGGAGGATCAGACCCTGGTGCAGCACATCCGCCGACGGATTCATCAGTCCGCGAACGATGTCCTGGGCCTTGCTGAACTTGGTGAGGAACGCGACCACCTGCACTTCCGTCACCAGCCAACCAGTGAAGAATGTCAGCTGGATGAGAAGAACCGAAAACCAACCGCGGCTTGTCTGGGTCCATGGCAGGTTTTCTTCCTCCTTCATCGCACCGCGCACCAAGGCTCGTCCCGGAGAGGTACCGATGGCACGGTAGAAGAGGTTCCATACCAGCGCCAAGAACCCCGCAGCCAAGGCCAGCCAGGGATATGTCAGGCGATCGAGAATCTCTTCCGGGGTCAGCAGCAACCCGGTCGGTCCCCGCCGTCCCGAGAACGCCAGGGCGAGAAACTCCAGCATCAGGAGCACGAGGAGGATCAACACCGCATCTACGAACAGTCCTTGGAGGCGTCGGACTCCCTTCTTCCACGGTGTGTTCTGACGTTCGAGGATACGCTGCTGAACGTCGGAGATCGGATCGCGGGGCACTGCAGCCATCAGGCGACCTCCGCGGCCGGCTCGGCTTCTTGCCCGTAGATCTCGAGAAATGTCTCGTCGTCGAACTCGTCCGCGGTTCCCTCCCAAACCTTGCGGCCGGCACGCAGGGCCACCAGTCGGGTGGCGTATCGACGCACCAAGTCGATGTCGTGAAGGGTGCACATCACTGTCATGCCCTCGTCGCGGTTCAGGCCTTCGATGTGACGCATGACCGAGTGACGAAGCGCTGGGTCGAGTGAGGCAACCGGTTCGTCGGCCAGCACCAGCTTGGCCTCCTGCATGAGGGCCCGGGCGATGGCCACTCGTTGTTGCTGGCCACCCGAGAGGGCATCGGCGCGGCTCTGATCCCTGCCCTCGAGCCCGACGCGTTCGAGGAATTCCAACGCCTTCTTTCGTTCGATCTCCGAGAACCGAAGGAAGTAGCTCCCCAGTCGACCCGAACGGCCGAGCGAGCCTGACAACACGTTGGTCAGCACCGTGTGGCGACGAACCAGGTTGAACTGCTGGAAAATCATCGCCACATCGCTACGCATGCGGCGTAGCGTTCGGCCGGTAGCGGCGGTCATGTCCTCGCCATGTATCAGGATCCGGCCCTCGGTCGGCTCGATCAGCCGGTTGACACAGCGCAGTAGCGTCGACTTGCCCGACCCGGACAGCCCCAGCACTACCAGAAACTCTCCTTCGTACACCGTGAGGTCGACGCCGTCCAAGGCCAAGGTACCGTCATCGTAGACCTTGGACAGGCCTTCGATGCGCACCGCCTCCCGCCGCTGCATCTCCGACGGTCCCGACATCACTCCTTCTCCTTCGGGTCGTCTTCCTTCGGCTTCCTTCGCGACTCGAGTTTTTTCTCGGCCGCCTCCAGCAGCGAATCGGCACTCATACCCGAGCTGTCCAAGGCATGGCGAAAACCATCGAAGTACGAATCGTCCACGCTCGCCGCGTCGACGCCCGCCACCAGGTCGAAGTAGGCTTCCTGGCCCGCCGGGGTGGAAATGAACCGGCGAAACGAGCGCTCGAACCGCTGCCACAGATCTTCCGAAAATCCGGCACGCGCTGCACAGAGATCGTTGGGGATCGGATTGGACAGGGCCACGATGCGCACTTCGTCGAGAAAGGCGCGCCGGGTCTCGATGTCGGGCATGCGCGACAGCAGCAGCATGCGCGCATCTCCCACCAGAGTACCTTCCCGCGCCTGCGTCTCTCCCGGAGGCGAATAGAAGGCAGCGCCACCCACCGCCTTGCCGTCCCACACCGCCTGGATGACGTTGGGATGACCGCCGGCGAAATACACCCGCGACAGCTCGACTCCGTGCTCGTTGAGCAGCATTCGGGGAAAGATGTGCCCTGAGGTGGACGTCTCGTCCGAGAAGGCAAAGCTACGGCCGGCGAATTCGTCGAGCCGACGGGCCCCGGAGTCGACCCGCGAGAACACCGAACCGTAGTAGACCTGAGCCCTCTCACCCACTGGCGTATCCGTGGTGAACAGGATGCGCGTGTCGAGCAGCGTTCCGGGACGGTGGTACTCCAGCTCCTTGCGACCGTCGCCCACGAAGTCGTACGGTCCGCTGAACACGTAGGAGCTGACCGCGGCGTCGACCTCCAGCGGCCGCTCCACGAGCTGCCGCACCGCAGCCAGGTCGTTCTCCGCGTCGACCGCGATCCACCCTTCCGCCTCGCGGTCCAATGCCGCGACGATGCGTTCCCTGAGCTCCGGCTCCAGCGACGACGGTACCGCGACCCTGCGGGCCCGCAAGTCGTTCATGGTCTCCGGCTGTCCCGCTCCCTTGCGCGTCACGACGATGGCGAAACGGTCCACAGAACGCACCACCTGCAGCCTGGCCTGGGCACCGTAACGCTGATTGGCGATCACATACGCAAACGCCGGCATCCAGGCGACATCGGCCTGGTCCGAGCCCAGGGCCTGGATCACCGCTGCGTAGCTGGTAGGCACTTCGGTCTGCAGGATCAGGCCCGTATCCTCGCGGATGAACCGCGCCAGCTCGTCACCCCGTTGGGCCAACGTCCCCTGCTCGACGCTGGGGACGAACAGCATTCGGACCACGCCTTCGTCGGAAGCCGCCAGATCGGCGCGGCGGTTCATGCCCCAGACGAAAACAGCGAGGCCGAGGACGACGAGCGTCCAGCCGGCTCGGGGAATCCAGGGCGAGCGAAAACGTCCCGAGCTCGGAGCTGTCATCGGGCGGGTCCTGAGGCCGTTCGGTGAGATAGGAGAGGCAACTGACCATCGAGTCTAGCCTGGATTTCTTACCAGCCTCCTACTGCGGCGGCGTAGGTGAGAAATCCAGGCAAGCCGCCGCCCTGGAGACCCGCCGATGCCGGCCGCACGAAGATTTCAGTGAACCGCCTGCGCTCGAGAGTGTCGTTACTCGAATACACAGGACGGAGCCCAGTCCTCTTCACCGAAGAGGTAGCGCCACTCATCGCGATCCAGGTTGCGACCAGCGGTGGAGCAAGCCTGCTGCCAGAGTTCCTCGGCCGCCGGCCTTCGCTTCCATTCCCGGATCTCGGGCCAGGCGTCGAGGGCGGACGGCCGGCTCGACGGGTAGGCTCGGAAACGAGACAGGTCTAACAGCAGAGTTCCAGTGGCAGGTGCCAGCAAGCCCTTCTCGTCGTCGAAGTGCCAGAGGCGCACCTGTCGACCAGGACCAGCGACGGCGAGCCAGCGACCATCGGAACTGGTCCGAGTGTACGACCGCTCTCTTCCGTAGGGCGCCCACTCACCGCGGCTGGCCCAGCGCGGGTCGCCTTCGAGGAAAAAGGCCGCGAGGTCGAACGGATCGGCTTCCTCGAACTCATCTTCCAGGGCCCGGAGGTCGAGTGGCTCGGTTTCCAGTCTTCGGGGTGCTGGGCCCTGCAGGTCCCAGATCTGACTCTCGCCGTCCGCGGCAAACGCCACATGGCCGCCGCCTGCACCGAACCGCAGATCGGAGGCATCGCGGACCCGGAACGCGAGTTGAGGTCCGGCTTCCGTCAGGTCGTCTGCCATCTCGTAGAGCAACGACTCCGACGAAGACCTCGACGATCGGCGAATCGCCAGCCATCGCTGCTGAGCTGACACCGTCGCGGTCCAACGTTCCTCCGTACCGGCGTCCAAGGGGAAGACGGCCGTGGCAAGCCCTTCGCGAAACGCGACGACGACCACGGTCTCCGTAGACTTGCTCGAGGTGGCGGGCAGCGCCGCCATCCATCGGCCTTGGCGGTCGCCTACGACCTTGGAGAAGCCAGCGCCGGCCCCGAACAGCCAGTCACCAGCGTCTTCTCCCTCGGGGGATCGGACCCGAGGCCCTTCCCTTCCCCACCGATATGCGACGATTCCCGACGGGCCGAGAAGCAAAAGTTGCTTCGAGGTGGCATGGACCTGCTGGAAGGCCGGTGGTTCCGCTCCCTCCGGCGTCGGAATCTCGATCTGCACGGGCTCACGATGTCCCGCGAACGGTACGAAGAACGCCTGGCCCGCGACATCGATCGCTCCGAGCCATCGCCCGTCTTCCGAGATCGACACGGTCTTCACCGGCAGTGGAAAGCCGTGCACGGTGCCCGGGCGAACCGGTGACGCGGGGGCAGGTCTCGAGCCGCGTGGCGTCAGGCGCCAGATCGCGATCCGGTCGTCTCGCGGCCGCGTGACCAGGAACTCGGCCCGACGCCAGAGAAGCACCGGACCCGTGTCTTCCAGCAGCCAATCCGGCTGCGCCGCACTGGGCTTGCGAGCGAGGTCGTGGAGCACCTTCCAATACGAAGTGCTTCCCTGCCGCCGAAAAGTGTTCTCGGACTGCAGGAAACGACGCTGCAGATCGTAGATGCGCAACTCCGTGTGAGTTTCTCGGCCGTCGTCCACCGACGTCTGTACCGCCAGCAAGCGTCCGAGGGGGCCGAAGAACACATCGTCCACCCCCCAACCGTCGACGAACTCGGTTTTCAACGATCGGATATCGCCATCGGCCAAGCGCAGGACGCGGGTGGCCGGATCTTCCTTCTCGAGCTCTTCGCGCAGGTTCGGCGACGCCTGTTCGAGCACCGCCAGTGGATAGGCGGGAACCTCCCCACGTCGGCGAGCTTCCAGCGCCTGCAAGATCCTGCGGCGAGGCCCCGTCCATCGGCGGACGTCGTCGCCTGCGAGGGCGGCCGCCACCAGCAGCTGATCGCGGCGGGTCCGCAGCTCGTCATAGAGCCGCTGTTCCTCTTCGCTCGGCTCGCGGTCGCGCTCCTGCCGCGGTGCCCCGGTACCGACGAGCGGACGGATCCGCGGTGGGCGAGCCAGGTGCGACGTACTCCAGCCACCGCGTCGCACCGAGCCCCTGACGACCTGACCGCGATCCGTACCGGCCAAGATGTCACCGTCTTCAGAAACCGCGAGGGCGAACAAGGGTGGCGTCTCGCGAATCGCGCGGGTCGCGTCGAGATCACCACCCCGAAGTGCCAGCTCGCTCAACGCGCGACCGAAATCGGCCTGGCGCCAGCTCTTGCCTCTATCTTCCGACCACCAGAGACCACGGGTGGTCGCCGCGAATACGCGATCGGCATCGTACGGATCACGGAGCAATCGCGCGACGCCGCGGCGCAGATCGGACCAGCGCCAGGAGTGACCGCCATCATGAGACCGAAAGACACCGAAACCCGACGCGGCGATCAGTGCCTCGGAGGCTCCAGGGTCTGCCAGAAGATCATGAAAATGCATCGCTCGGGGATCGAGCCCGAGGCTCTCGAAAAACCGGAGGTCTTCACTCTCCTCCGTCACCCTGCGCGAGAGATCGCCACGCCTTCGCCAGCTGTCACCCTCGTCGTAGCTGTCGTAGAGCTCACCGTTGTCGGTGGCCGCCAGCAGGGCGCCTCCGCTCTGCACCAAAGCTCGGATTCCATGCTCACCCAAACCCTGGGAAACAGGTTGCCACGAAGCTCCGGCGTCGCGAGAACGATAGACGCCGTCGTCTGCCGTACCGGCCCATAGCGTGTGCGGCCCGCGGCGATCCTGCAGAAGCACCCGCACCACGCCATCCTCGGGCATGTCCACCGATTGCCAGGCCCTGCCGCTCGACAGGGACCGATAGATGCCTGCACCCCGAGTAGCGGCCCAAAGCATGACTCGCTCGCCCGCGGGGTCGGCCTCGCCTGGATCGACGAGGGCACCCGAGCGATCGGCCAGCAGGGCGCTGATTTCCATCTCACCCAGGCCCTGGCTGGAGCCCCGCCAGGTGACACCATGGTCCTCGCTTCGAAAGACACCACGCCGCGTACCGGCAAAGACGACGTTCGAGAGGTTGGGGTGCACGGCAAGATCGGCCACGTGCAGATCGATGCCAGGGCGCAGTCGGGGATTCGCCTCGGGACGAGCCGCGAGTCCAGCCCGATCGTACGGAGCAGTCGAACGGCGAGCCGCTTCCTTGACCGGGTCGCGTTGCGTCGCCTGTAGCTCTCGGAGCCTGCCAACCTCCACATGTCCATCTCGGTCGGCCCGGACCATCTCACCACCGAATCCGCCTGCCAGCACCTCTCCCCCAGGCATCACGATCAGCCCACGGAACGGTGCATCGGGCGCCGCCGCCCGGAGGTATTCCCAGTTGGTACCGCCGTCACTGCTACGCAGCACACCCAGATCCGTGGATACCGCCAGCAGATTGGGGTCGGTCGGATCGGCAGATACTTGATGCACCCGTCCGAAGCCTCCGAGGGGTGCCATTTTCCATGAGGCGCCGCCATCGCCGCTGTGGAAAAGCCCATAGCAAGCCGAAAGCCAGATCGAGTCGGGATCGGCCAGTCGGCGCCAGAAACGAAACGGCACCTCCCGACAGGTCGCAGCGTCGTGGGTACGCAGGAAATGAGGCGACTCTTGAAATTCGAACGGGTTCAGGACCCGCGTCCACGTCGCGCCACCGTCACGGGTTCGAGCCACCCCGTCTCGACCCGCCACCAAGACGTCGTCCGGGCGGGTGGGGTGCGCCGTCAAGTCATGGAACGGCTGCCTGCGAGCGGTTTCCCCGGAACGCTCCCCCAGAACCGGAACCTCGCCGTCACTCCGTACGGGACCTCGGTGGCGCAGCGCTACCCACACCACGGAGTTCACCGCTTCGCCAGTCTCCTTGCCGTCGGTCGGTTGCTCCCTGACGGCGAGGGATACTGCGGGCACATCGACCTCGGGAAGCTCATGCAGCACTCTCTGAAAGGTACGGCCCGCATCGGCCGACATCCAGACGCCTTGCCGCAGAGTTCCGACGAACACCAGGTTGGCCAACAATGGGTGGACGGCGATCGATTGAATGGCTCGTCCGCCGAGCTGCGGCGCGGTAGCCGACCAGGTACGCCCGCCGTCCTCGCTCACCACCAAACCCCAACCGACCGTCCCCGCATAGACCCGGTCTGGTGTCGAAGGGTCCCAACGAAGGGTGGTGACCGTGGCACGATCGTAGCCGGCGATCTGGGCCTTCGCAGCACCGCCGGACATGACGATCGATCCGATCATCGCCAGCGCGAGGCACATCTGGCTCGTCGTTCTACCTGCCGCCATCGCGCACCGATCCTCTCGTCGTCCGGAGTCTCAGCTCAGGGCGCGGCTCGCCGAACCACGCGAACGCGTCCGCGCACCGGAGATTCTTCTCTCTCTTACGGCAGGCGCGCGAACTCCGTACCAAGCCGTCCGCAGCGCCCCGGTACTCGGGCGCCATGTCGGCGGAGAGAGCACTTCCTAGTCGTGTGCCGAAACTCCAGCCGGACGGACCTCGCTACGACGGGTTCTCGGGCCACTCGGGAGCCGGGCGGTCGCGCCAAAGCCAGATGATGTAGTCGATCGGTGGAGGTGCGAAGCTGAGGCTCCGTAGACGGGACGACACCTGCGCCCGATGGTGCGCGCTGTGCAGCACGACCTGGTGCATCGACTGCTGCAACGTCACCGGCTGTAGGGGATGATGCCACTCGGCTTCCATCCGCGCCGCCCAAGGCAGCGTCAGCTCTCGCCCGAGATCCACCTCGTCGCACTCCACCAAGTACTCTTGCAACTCGCGATGGCAGTCCTGGGCCCAGCGCATCATGGAGGCAAGATCCTCGTGATCCTCGGGCTTCGGCAGATGCTCCAGATCCAGCGGCCCTCCGGACCATACCGTGAAGAAAGCGTGTTGCACGAGATGAACGTGGTGCAACCATCCCACGGTCTTTTCATCGGCTACGTCGGCTGCCACGACCGCTCGCCATAGCGCAGAGTCGGCCCACTCGCAATGCTGCAGGAGGTCGAAGAGCTGTGAGTCTCGCATCGGTCGTCTCCGCTATTCCAATCGGTACTTCGACTCGAAGACCGTCAGGCCGGATCGGCGTTCGAGGCGGCCATTGGCTGCCAGTCCTTCGAGGAGATGAAACAGCATCTCCGCCTGGGCTTCCGCCCGCAACGCCTGGACGAGCTGTTCGTGCGTCTGTGCCTCGTCCACCGCGGCGAGGTGGTCGAGCAGTCGTTGCTGCAGGTCGAGAACGCCGGCCGCGGTCTTCTTGCCGGCTTCGACCCCGGGCTGGTGATAGGCGTTGATATTCACGAGCCTGGCATACAGCCCAACCGCTCGCTCGTAGAGGGCGATGAGGATACCCAGGGTGCGGGCGTCAAGCCGATCGACGGTAACCGTCAGACTCTGCCGGCCCGCTTGCCAAAGCGCTTCACGGGTGCCGAGCAAGAAGCCGCGCAAATAGTCGCCGCAGGTTACGCCCGGTTCGACTTCCAAGCTCGAGATCTGATGGGAGCCGCCGTCCTCGAGGACCTGTAGGAAGGTGACGAAGAAGTTGTCCACGCCCTCGCGCAGCTGTTGTACGTAGGCGTGCTGATCTGTCGAGCCCTTGTTGCCGTACACGGCGATACCTTGGGCCACCGTGGTGCCGTCGAGATCTTTCGCCTTGCCCAGGGACTCCATCACCAGCTGCTGCAGGTAGCGACTGAACAGCAAGAGCCGATCGCGATAGGGAAGGATGACCATGTCTTTGGCGCCCGTGCCGCCGGTGGCGTGGTGCCACGACAAGGCCAGTAGGGCCGCCGGATTCTGCTCGGGATCTCGACGACGAGTCACGATGTCGCAGTCGCGGGCCCCTCCGAGTAGTGCATCGATGTCGAATCCTTGCAAGGCGGCCGGGAGAAGACCTACCGCACTCGTCTGGCTGGTTCGCCCTCCTACCCAATCCCACATGGGGAAACGAGCCAACCACGCCTCGTTCTTGGCCATCTGGTCGAGCTGGGATCCGTCTCCTGTCACAGCCACGGCATGGCCCGCGAAGTCGAGGCCGCGGGCCTCGTAGGCCGATTTCGCCACCAGCATGCCGTTGCGGGTTTCGGGGGTACCTCCCGACTTCGAGATCACCACCGTCAGCGTGCGCTCCAGGCGATCACCCAAGCATCGCAACTCACGCTGCATGCCGTCCGGATCCGTGTTGTCGAAGAAGCGGACCTTCATCCGGTCTGTCTCCGGCGCTCCAAGCGCGTCGGCTGCCAGTTGAGGTCCCAACGCCGAACCACCGATGCCGACCACCAAGAGATCGGTGAAGTGGTGGGCACGGCGCGGCGCCACGCGACCCGCGTGGACCCGCCCGGCGAATTCCTTCACCTGGGCAACTGCCTGCTCGATCACCTTTCGGATCCCTTCCGTGGGTGCAAGCTCCGGGGCGCGCAACCAGTAGTGGCCCACCATCCGATCTTCGTCGGGGTTGGCTACCGCGCCATTCTCCAGCTCGGCCATCGCATCCAGCGCCGCCGCCATGGGCTGGTCCATGTGGGCGAAGAAGTCTTCCGGAATCTCGATTCGACTGATATCGAGCCGCAGCCCCAATCCCTCGTCAAAAAACAGTCGGCTTCGATAGCGCTGCCAGCTGGCGGAGTTCGAGCCGCAAGACTTCATAGTCTCAGCATACCGGATCGGAGGGCCGATACCGGGCCAGGTCCGCCCACTGGTGCCGGATAGACTTCTCGACATGGCCCGTATCCACTTGGTCGACACCAGCCCCTATATCTTTCGCGCATACTTTTCGTTGCCGAGCAGCATGACGGCTCCCGACGGCCGCCCGGTCAACGCGGTCTACGGGCTGGCCGGCACCGTGCTCAAGATGATCGACGACGAGTCGCTGACCCATGCGGCATTCGCCTTCGACCGAAGCCTCACTTCCAGCTTCCGCAACGAGATCTATCCAGAGTACAAGCGTCAAAGAGCCCTTCCTCCGCAAGACCTCGAGCGCCAGCTCGAAGATTGCGAGAGGGTGGTGGCGGCACTCGGGTTTCGCCATTTTTCTTCGGACCGATACGAAGCCGACGACCTCCTCGGCACCCTAGCGGCTCAGCTGCACAGATCGACGGACCATGAGCTCGTCATCGTGTCGTCGGACAAGGATCTGGGTCAGCTCGTCGACGATCGGGTAATACTCTTCGATCTGGCCAAGGGTCTCCACCTGGGCCCAGATGGGGTGAAAGAGAAGCTCGGGGTACCTCCGGAGCTCGTGGCCGACTTCTTGGGTCTGGCCGGCGATCCCGTCGACAACATCCCTGGTGTTCCCGGAATCGGCAAGAAATCGGCGACGGCACTCTTGCTGGCACTGGGCCCGCTGGACCGAATCTACGACGATCTGGACGCCGTGGAGCAGCTCCCGGTGCGCGGTGCGAAGTCACTCCGTCGCAAGCTGGAAGAGCACCGGCCTATGGCGGAGATGTCGAGACGACTGGCAACCGTCGCCCGGGATGCGCCGATCTCGGCTTCGGCCGATGAGCTGAAGTGGCCGGGAGCCGACCGCGACGCACTGAAGACACTGCTCGAAGAGCTCGGATTCGGTGACCGGCTGCTGTCACGGGTCCAGCGCTTCCAGAACTGATGCTGAGCTGAGCCGATGTACTTGGAGCACGCGTCGTATTCCTACCCATCCCATCTGGTGCCCCTTGCCGACTTATTACTGACACTACTGCTCGCGAGCCTACTCTGCTGGCTCTGTCGCTGCCGATCCAGGGCTTGGATGGACGGGAACCAGCTTTGGTCAGCCTTGCAGCGCCTATCCATCCCTCGGCCCCGGATCTTCGCGATGCTGTTCCTACTCGGTACGGGCGCGACCGCGGCTAGCCACATCTGGCAGGGCCCCCCGACTCCCCGGGTCGTCGACGAGCTGAGCTATCTCTATGCAGCCGAGACCTTCTCGCGCGGTAGGCTGACCAACCCGACTCCTCCCCACTGGCGCCACTTTCAGGCGATGCACGTCCTGTCGGAGCCCACCTCCCAGAGCAAATACCCTCCGGCCCAGGCCGCGGGCCTGGCCGTCGGAGTCGCTCTCGGTCACCCCGCTCTAGGACTCTGGCTGTCGAGCGGATTGCTGACCGCGGCCGTGGCTTGGCTGTTGAGTCTGTGGCTCCCTCCGCCCTGGCCACTGCTGGGAGCGCTGGTCGTGTTGCTACGCATTGGGGTCGGTAGCTACTGGAATCAGTCCTATTGGGGCGGCACCCTGGCGATGGTCGCCGGAATACTGGTGCTGGGAGGCGTCCGGGTATGCCTCGAACGTCCATCGGTGGGCGGGGCCGTACTACTGGGTCTCGGACTGCTCACGCTCGCCAACTCGCGCCCTTTCGAAGGACTACTCTTCTCTGTCCCGCCCTGCGCGGTGCTCGCGGCCCGACTCCTCCGATCCAAAGGAATACAGGCTCGTCGACGATGGCTGGTCGTGGCTCTGCCCCTGGCAGCAACACTGGGTCTCGGTGCTATCGCCATGGGGGTTTACCACCACGCCGTGACCGGGAGTGCGCTCACCTTTCCCCACTTCCTCTACACCGATCGATACATGCCAGGCTGGGCACATTTTCTGTGGAACTATCATTTCGACCGACCTCTGTGGCAGGTCTCACTGCAACGCGGGATTCCACGCTCGGCGTTCGCCGCCTTCTTCTACCTCGGTCTGGCCGGTAGCTGTTTCGCGGCCCTGGCATTGCCACGACTGCGGCGAGATCCGTGGCTCGCCATCGGGGGTCTGAGCGCGGGCCTCGTACTTCTGGGGCAGTTCCTCACCAAGCCGTGGCACGCTCACTACTCGGCGCCCCTAGGAGGGGTCCTGGTGCTCACTGCTCTCATCGGCCTCCGGCGTCTCACGGTCGGTCTTCGATCGCAGGGTCATCCCGGGAGGCTGCTGCCCTTGGCCTTCCTGGCAGCACAGTTTGTGATCTGCCTGATCCACCTGCCCGCACATCGGCCCGACGAGGACTCCATCGCCGGCATGCGTCAGACCGTTCACCAGCGACTCGTGGCCGAGCCGGGTCGCGATCTCGTGTTCCTCTGCAATCCCTGGCACCGCGACGACTGGATGCTCAACTCGCCAGACCTGGAGACTGCAGAGGTTCTGTGGGTACGGGAGCTCACCGACGACGAGAATCAGGCGCTACTCCAGGACTTCGCCGATCGACGGATCTGGCACCTCCAACATGATCAGAACGGCATCACGCTTCGCGAGCGCAACCACGAAGGCACAGTGGCCTTCAGCGCTCCGTAGGCATCGATTCGAGCAGCGGATCCATTACGATCTCCAGCTCCGTCGTCAATCCTTCGACGAGGTCCACGAGCTGATCCGCTGGCTCGAATCCATCCCGGACGACGTCGAGACGATAGACACCAGATGGCACCGCGACGAATCGGAAACGTCCATCCGCGCCCGTCGAGATGGCAAATCCATAGATCGAGCCGTCCACGTCCCGGCGCGAGAGCCGCAGACGGACATCGCCCAACGCCCGGCCGAAACGATCCCGCACCGTTCCGGTCAAGCTGGCGACCCGCGCTCGGATGGTCACGTCCACGTCGTCTCGAACCTCGAGCTGGCGACTCCATAGCTGACCCGCGTTCCCGGCTGCCACCAGGTTATAAACGCCAGGTTCGACATCGCGGAACACGAACCGGCCATCCGGGTCGGCCATCGTCATTCGATGGCCGGTCAGGGATGTCCCCATCAGCATCAGCCGGATGCCGGTGCTTTCTCCGGGCCGGGCGCCCACGATCTCCAGGGTTCCGCTCACGTCATATCCATCTCCCAACCGCAGGACTATGGGTTCTGGCGGTCCCAAGTCGCTGATCTCGACATCCACGGATCGTCGGCCACCTTCCGGATGGAGGAGCGCGCTGACTCGCCATGAGCCAGGGCTCAAGCCCTCGAGCCGAAAGGCACCCTGAAAATCGATCTCGGCGCGGGCGTTAGGCTGGGGTTGGGTGGGGAATTCGGAGTGGATGCGCTGCGCTTGGATGACGACCCTCGGCAGGTCATCGAACGCCACACCCGTCACGGTCCCCTCCAACGTTACGCCACGCAGGAGCTCGATCTCGATCCCGTGAACATCCCGGTCAACTACCAAGGGTTCGGCCTCGCTCGGCGAGTAGAATCCTGGCGCCGCGGCATGAAATCGATACCGTCCGGGGACGAGCCGTTCGATGGTCCAGCTTCCATCGGCCGCTGAGATGGCGCCCTCTCGTGTCGCCTGGCCTTCGTCGTCGAGCGGCGTGGAAGAAACCCGAGCCCTCTCGATCGATGCGCCGTCGGCACGCGAGACGCGACCCGAGGCGGTCACTCCGCGCTGGAGCTGAACGTCGAGCCACGAGCTGGACGCGACCTCCACTTCACCCCGATAGGACGCAAAGGAGGCGTGATGGACCAAGATCTCGCGCCGGCCAGGGTCGATGCCGGGAAGCTCGAAGCCACCTTCGGCATCGGTATGCGTGCTGGCGGGGCGGATGACGCCGTCGCCGGGGAGCAATACCAATGCCGTGCCCACCGGCTCCCCTTCGATGTCGCGCACGATCCCACGCAGGCTGCCGGCAGCGCCCCGAAGCACGACATCCACCAGCGTCCCACCGAGATGCGCCGGCAGAATCTGTAAGGGTTCGGAATGCGTGGGAAAGTGACGGTGACTCACCTGAAGCGTTGCTGGTCCGTCGGGCACGCGGTGCAGCTCGAAGCGACCCTCGCGGTCTGTGGTCGTCGTCGACTGCCCTCCCAATGCCGAGCCTCCGCCACCCTGGGCGAAGAGCGCGACACCAGCTCGAGCAACAGGGCGCCCGGTCCCATCCGCCACCCGCCCCTGGACCGACGTGCCCCGCTTCAAGACGATTACGGGCTCCTCGAGGGAATCGCCCTCCCGTGGAACGGTGATCGGACCCGCGTGCCCGGGCAGGTAGTCGGGGTGCTCGGCGGAAAGGTCTATCCTCGACCCACCACGCAAGTCGCGCAACACGAATCGCCCGTCGTCGTCTGTAGCGGTGGAACTCGCGAGATCGGGGCGGCCGGTCTCGTGGGCCCTCACGTCGGCACCCGCCAACGGTTGGCGGCCGGCGTCGAACACCGCGCCTTCCAGTGACACGCCGGGGACGAGGATCACGGTCCCCAGATCTGCGGTATCCGGGGTTCCTTCGGCCTCGATCTCGGTACCCACCTCGAGACCGGGAACCACGGCTGCTGCAAAACCCGAAGCACGCACTTCCAAGTCATAGACACCCCGAGGAAGTGCGGTCATCATCCAGTTGCCGCTTTCGTTGCTGCGCGTTTCCCGTGCAGCGGCAGGTGGAAGCGATGACACACCGCGCCCAGGGTCGCTGTCGCGAAGGCGTACCTGGGCACCCACCACGGGAACGTCGGCCTCATCGACCACCGAACCGAGAGCGGTCAGTCCGCGCACGGCTTCCAACAAGACTCCCGTTCGCTCCTCGCCCGGCGCGAGGGCAGGAAGCTCGCGAACTACCACTGCCCAACGTGTCGCCATGGCATCCAGGCCGCCCAGGGTCACCGACAGCTCGGTCTCCGCCGGCAAATCGGTCAAGACGAAGGAACCATCCGAGCCGCTGCGGAAAGGCCAACTCTCGCCTTCCCAGGTCAGGCCGCGGCTCTGTGGCTGCAGACCCAGTCCAGGAATCGGATCCCCGTTATCGTCCACCACCAGACCTTCCAGACGGCCGACGGCTTGGAGCTGCAGGACAGCGGGAGCGCCTCCAGGTCCTTCATCGAAGCGACGACCGCCACGCCGGTAGCCATGCCGGATCGCGCTGATGTAGGCGCTCGGATCGACGGCTTCGAGACGGAACCAACCTTCGGCGTCGGCGCGCACGAATCGATCGGGCCGGTACCACGACCAGACGAGAGCTCCGGCCACACCCTCCTGGGAACCGCGCCGAAGCACACGTCCGGAAACGGATCGGGGAGTGTCGAAAGGCAATCGGATCGATTCGACCGGACTTCGCGTAGTCATTCGGAAAGCTGCCGAGGCTCCGGAGTTGGTCAACCCCCGAAGAGACACCGAGTCCTTCGTCGGTAGCACGACCGAGGTGAGACCGTCCTGTCCCGTCCAGCCGACAGGAAAGGGCATCTCGTCTACCCACACCAAAGCATCTCGGATGGGCGCATCGGATGCATCGCGTGCTCGCAGCGTGACACGCCTTCCACGGACCAGCGGTACCTCCTCACCGACCACCGGCAGCTCGACCTCCACGCTCGCAGAGGGATGATCGGGCTCCGCTATCTGCAGACGCAAAGTCTCGCCGCGGCGCCCGTGGAGATGCACCTTCCCGTTCTCGTCGCTGAACGCTAGCTCCGTGGCGCGCCGCCAGGTGGGCGCTGGCAGTCCGTCGGGTCGCCGCGACGACGTACCACTCGAATAGGCCAAGACCGCTGCCTTGGCGAGCGGGGCACCCTGCGGTCCCACTACGCGAATCGTCAGTCCAAGATCGGTGTCGAGAACGACGTCCGGTAGTTCCACATCACGATAGAGCGGCACCAAGGAAAGCTGCGACGGCACGAACCCTTCGCCACCGACGGTCAGCCTCCACATACCCACGTCAGGCGCCCGAAGAACGAATGTGCCGTCCGCCCGGGTTACAGCCCGCCTGGTTGGCGAAGGTCTCGTCTTACCCTGGAAGAAGAGATCTCCGAGCTGCCAGCGACCCACCAATGGCGTCAGCTCCACCCAAGCACCTGCCACAGCCGACTCGCCATCGGCCACCCGGCCTCGGATGGAAGGCCCCTCGTCGACAGTGCTTCCGCCGACCGGGATCGATACGGCTGATCCGAGGAACACGAGCAACGCCAACACGAAGACTCGCATTCGGGCGCCGACAGCTTCAGGCATGCTCGGATCCTACCCCGGCTGGTAACGTCTCTTATATCCCGTGATCCGCGCCCGTTCCCGTGGCTGAAAACCCACAGTGTAGTCCACAGCCCAGAGCCGGTGATGGCCATTCGCCCACAACGCCTTCTCATCCTTCTCGTCGTCGACCTTCTCGTCGTCCTGGTAGCCCTGCTCGTCGTGTCCGTTCGGAGCTGGGGACCCAAGGCATCGACAGCGGCGACCCTGCTCGTTGAGCGCCGTTCAGCGATCTCCGGATTCGACCTCAGCGGCCGAGCTCTGTCGGCTTCTCCAAGAGCAGCAGGGCCTCGCCGACCCCTTCCATCTTCTGATCGAGAGTCGCTCGAGCGTCATAGACACCACGATTGTAGAAATAGGGTCCGATCTCTTCCGCGAAGAAGTCGAGCAGGAACTCGGCATCGAAGTTGCCGATCTCCAGATCCAGCTCCTGTTCCACATACTCCTGAATCTTGGGGACGATCAGCTGCTTCTCTTGCCGGGTAAACTTGATATCGGACATCGCTCTTTGGCACCTCAGGTTCGCCGGCATTCTTCCATAGGTTGGACCCGAGCAACGTCGCTTGCGGCCCGTCCGGAGATGCCGAATTCGGTGCCGCAATTCGCCCTACCGCCCCCTTCAAGTTTTCGTGAGACCTGCCCACGAGGAGCTCAGAATCAGGTGAATCGCCGGATGATCGCCCTGTTCCTACTCCTCGCTATCGCCGCCTGCGACGCGACGAAAGCAGGCCCGGACGAAGACCGTCCGCCAGTCCGCGGCCAAGAGTCCCAACCTCAAGCTCAGCCGTCACTCATCGACTGGCCCGACGGCGAGTACGAGTACTACCTACACGAGGTCCAGGCGATCCGGCGCAGCCGATCGCAAGTCGCCACGGGCGAGAACGGTGCGGTCACCGTTGCCCTGAACGGCTTCGCGGCTCGCGCGGGCCTCGAAGCCCTGCGGCAGGGTGGCAGTGCGGCCGACGCTGCCCTCACCGCGGCGTTGACCCAAGTCGCGATCACCGCCGGAGGTCCGGTCAGCTACTTCGGTACCCTGTCGCTGGTTTACTTCGACGCCGATGCGGCGGAAGTGACCACTCTGAACGCAGACTGGAACACGATTCGAGCGGAAACGGACCCGATGTCGATTCCGGGCAGCATCCGCTTGAGCGACCTGAAAGCGATGCTCGGTACCACTCCGAGCGGCCGAACGGCACTGGTCGGTGGTTTCATGAAGGGAGTCGAGGCGGCACATCGGCGCTACGGAGTCCTTCCGTTCTCACGTCTTTTCGAGCCTGCGATCTATATCGCCGAGGACGGTTTTCCCGTGAGGCAGGGATTCTCGCAGGTGCTCGCGAGCCGGGCCGACGATCTCTCCCGCCTTCCCGAGACGCGAGCCGTCTTCACCAAAGAGGACGGCTCGTTCTACGAGGCCGGTGACGTACTGCGCCAGCCCGCGCTGGCACATACCCTGCGAGCCATTGTCGAGCATGGCGCCGACTATATGTACGGCGGTCCTTGGGGAGAGAAGCTGGTGTCAGCGGTGCGCGCCGACGGCGGCCATATGACACTCGAAGATCTACGTTCCTACGAGGTGCTGTGGCGCGAACCCCTGGTGGCGAAGATCGGTGACTTCGAACTCCGAACGAGCCCGCAACCCAACGACGGCGGTACGTCTCTGGTGGAGGCCCTGAACCTGGCTTTGGCCGCTGACCTCCCGACACGCGGTCACTGGTCGCAATCAGGCCATGTGCTTCGCGACGCGGTCGACATCGGGATGGCGAGCCATTTGCGCTATCGCACCCGCGCGGCGCTGACAGCCAGCTTTCCTGGTCTCGATTTCTCACCTGCTGCTCGAACCACGGCGAAGCACGCTGCCGAGCTCTGGCGGCTGATTCGCGCGGGGGCTCGCATCACCGGCTGGCAGCCGCCGTCCACGAGCCATTCGGACGATGTCGTGGCCATCGATTCACAAGGCAATGTCGCCGCCATCACCCACACGATCAACTCGGTCGCCTGGGGCAAAACGGCGATCATGGTCGACGGTATCTCGATCGGAGATCCGGCCTCCTTCCAGCAAGCGGCGATCGCTCGGGTGGGTCCGGGCCGACGCCTGCCTTCCCGCACCGAGACCGGCATTGTCATGAAGGACGGGATCCCGGTCCTCGGCTTTGCGTCCATGGGCTCGGGTCTTCATCAGCGAACGTTGCAAGCCCTCCTGAACATCATCGGCTATGGCATGACCGTCGACCAGGCGATCGACGCACCCGACTCCTTCCTGCCCCAATTTTCCGCGCGTGGCGCGCGCGTCCAGGTCCCGGCGGGGCGCTTTCCCAGACATGTCTTGGACTCGATGGGCTACGCCTACGACGAGATCGACATGACCCAGCCGCGCTTCGCCGGCGACGGAATCTGGGTGGCGATTCACCGCGATCCGAAAACCGGAGAGTTGCGGGCCGCATCGAACAACCGCAAGAACGGAGCCGCCGTCGCCTTCTAGGACCCCGCCAGGATCCCGAACCCGCCACGCGAGGCAGCAAGAGTCAAGTCAGACAGCCGGCGATCTAGACCGGTCATTCGTCCCGGCGCGTCAAGAACTGCCGAACGAATGCTCTCCAGGTCTTCCCGCCGTCCCGTGAAATCTCCCCTAAGGCGGTGAACGAGGTCGCCTCGACATCGAAGTGGGTATTCCTCATGAGGAAAGAGCTACCGTCCGGTAGCCCACGCGGTTCCGAGGTCCATCGGAATTCCTTTCCCAGCTCACCACTCATCGTGATCAGCCGACCGTCCCGGTCGATCGAGGTCAGGACGTACTTCTGGTTCTGGACGTCGTAGTACTCCCAGGCTCGGAATGTCCTACCAGTCGCCTCCATCACGCCTGAGATCTCGACAACCCTGTCTTCGATGACGAAACGACGCTCGTCCTCGGAGACTGTCGTTCGAATCACCTCGCCCTGCCGGCCGAGGGTCTCTGTCTTCGATTGCCAGCTTCCGATGGCGTAGTCCAGCCTTCGACGCGCCTCCTCGGGGAACGGCGCGTCGTTCTGCTGCGCCGGCAGTAGCAAGGGCGCCAATCCCAGAATCACCCAGAGGGCTTTCATGCTCGTATTCCTTTCTCGTGCAGATCCAGAGACGAGTGCCTCGACCGTCGCGCCAGCACTCACCAACTCGTAGCGCACCCGACGGTCAGACCACCTTGGTCGCCTAGACACGTCAGGCAATGGAGGCAGCATGAAATCGGCGGCAATTGTTCCGCAATTGACGATGGGTGCGGCCGCGAGCAGACGCTGGAGGCGGTAGCGTTCGAGAGCTCAGGGGCGCTTCGAAACCGCGACGTCGCGCCGAGGATCGCGAGCGATGAAACACCGGGGCGACGAAAGATGTATGGATGCAGAGAAGCATCACGATGGAGAACGCAAGCCACGAGACACTAGACAGACTCGAAGTCCGGGGGCCTCTGCCGTCGCGGACAGTCCATCTCGGGCGAGTTCGCGTCGACCTCGAGACGTGGGAGATCTCGCAGCGAGGCCACAGATCACGTCTCCAAGAGAAACCCTTCCGAGTTCTTGCCGCCCTTCTCGAACGCCCGGGAGAGTTGGTCACACGGTCGGAGTTGAGGGAACACCTCTGGCCCGACGGCACGATCGTCGACTTCGACAACAACCTGAACAGCGCCGTCGCCAGACTGCGTACAGCCCTTGGAGATACTGCCAAGGCGCCGCGGGTGATCGAGACGCTGCCTCGCCTCGGCTATCGCCTGATCGCGGACGTCAGGGTCGACGACCCTTCTCTCGATGTTGGGAGATCGAGACAGACCGTTCCCCGGTGGCTCGCTGCCGCGACCGCCCTCGTCTTGGTCGCACTGCTGGCGGTTGTTCGACAGCCGTCGGATGCGACAGCGAACCGTTCTCCGGACTCTGTCGGACTCCGCCCGTCCTCATCCGGCGCCGCGGGCCCCGATGATCCCGGCGCCCAGAGAGCATGGCAAAGCGGCCTCTATCTGCTTGCCAGATCAGCCGGGGACCTGAACCTGGCCCTCGAGTCCTTCGAGGAAACACTGCGTCGCGAGCGGGACTTCGCGCCAGCTCACGTGAAGGTCGCCGAAACGGTGATTCGCATGAGCTTCGCGGGTCACCTGGAGCTTCGGGACGGCTTCGCGCGAGCTCGCGAAGCGGCACAGCGCGCGCGCGCATTCGACCGGGCTTCCGCGGCCTCGTACCGCATCCAAGCCCTCGCGGATCTCCATCTCGACTGGGATTTCGAATCAGCTAGCGAAGCGATCGAGTCCGCACTACGACTCGAACCGGCAGACGCACAGAACTATCTGGCTGCGGCCACGGTCCTGTCGGCAGCCGGAGCGAACGACGCAGCGGTCTCAGCGGTGCGGCGTGCCGTCGAGATCGATCCCGCCTCTTCCCTGCTACGGGCCGATCTCGGCTATTTCCTGGTCGCCGCCGGCCGCTTCACCGA
>JALCBJ010000045.1:0-9748 GCA_028066595.1 Thermoanaerobaculia bacterium | reverse complement strand
GAGGAGCGCGATCCCTGGATGGTGTACCTGCATTCCTCAACGCAACTCAATGCGCTGCGCGAAGACCCCCGGTTCGTAGCCTTCGTCGACAGACTTGGCTTCCCTCGACCCACCGATCCTGTGGTGGCTCGCGTCGAGAGCCTGCTCTGACGCTTCCCGGCCTACTCGGTTTCGGGAACCGGCAGCCCGAGCTTCTCCCGTACCACCGGCTCGAGACGGGTGAGCCCCGCGTCGCGGCCGACTTGGAGCGCCGTCGCGGCATCCTTACCGTCGACTGCGTAGGCCTTGAGAGCGAACAATGCGCCGACCCGGTTTCCGCTACCGCAGTGGAGGAGAATCGGCCGCGCCGACCTGTCCAACACCTCGGCGAGAGCTCGGGCATTCTCTGCATTGATCCCTTCACTTCCCGCAACCGGAAGTGAAACGTAGTGCATTCCCAAGGATTCTACGAGCTCTGCCTCGTCGAACGGCATCTCCTCGGCCTCGGTACGCAGGTTGACGACGGTCTGGTATCCGAGCTCGGCGGCCTGGTGAAGCTCGTCCTCGGTGGGTTGGCCGCCACTGGTGACACCTTCGATGGGCGTCTTGGCGTTCCTGATCTGTAGCTCGGCGACCGGTGGCGACTCGGCCCAGATGAAGCCGTTGTAAGCCAGGAGGAATGCGAGCGCGAGATAGGCGAAGACATCGACACGATGGTTCGGATGGATGGGGGACATTGGTTGCTCCTTGGGGATCGGAATGGTGGGTTCTATTCTTCGACCCGATCGGCCGGTAGGCAAGGGCACCGTCTCCGGGCCATGCCACGCGGTCCGCCGCCGCGCATCACTGTCCGCCACCGTGTTGCTCGGCGCCGCATCCGTGGCAGCGAGCTGGATCCCCGCCCTGCGGGCCACCCGGGTCGATCCGGTCGAGGTCATGCGCCAGGATTGAGTCAGTGGGCGCCGTAGCGACGCAAAAACTCAGCCGACGCAGGCGATCGCCACACCGTCTCCCAACGGCAGTACCAGCGAAGTCAGTAGCGGATGCGCCATGAGGTATCGATCGAACTCTCGAAGTGCTTCGGTGTTCTGGTCGCGGGCGGCCTCGGGTGGCGGGTCGGCGACCCAGCCCTTCCACAAGGTGTTGTCCGCGACGATCAGACCACCGGGTCGCATCTTTGGGAGGAGGATCTCGACGTAGTCGCGATATTCGGTCTTGACGGCGTCGAGGTAGGCGAGATCGAAAGGGCCTTGGAGACGGCGCAGCACGTCGAGAGCCGTTCCAAGCTCCAAACGCACGCGATCAGCGACGCCGGCTCGTTCCAAATAGCGACGGGCGGACCCGAGACGCCCTTCGTCGGCCTCGATCGAAACGACTTCGACCTGCTCGCCGCCCCGCGCCAGACACAGCGCACCGTAGCCGATGGCGGTTCCCACCTCCACGACGCGGCGCGCTCCGATGCTCCGGGTCAGGATCGTCAGGAGACAGCCGACCTCCGGATCGGAGATGGGAATCGAGCCCGACTCGATCCCGCCGGTCTCCGCAGCCCGCTCCATCTCCGCGAGAACGGGCTCGCGTTCGGGCAGCAGCCGCTCCAGGAAGGCGGCCTGGGCGGACTGCAGGATGGCGTCGGACCGGTCCTTCACATCAGTGATCCGATCCTTCCCCTGCCACCTGCGCTGGGGGCTCGGGATTCCAGATCGTCACCTCCTCGAGCTCTTTGCGGCGCAGATCCGGCACCTCGGCATCCTCCGCCGGATAGCCCACGGGGAAAAGAATGTAGGGCTTCTCGTTCCTCGGCCGACCGAGGATCTCGGACAAGAACTTCATCGGGCTGGGCGTATGGGTGAGCGTGGACAGCCCCATCGTATGAAGCGCTGCGATGAACAGACCGCAGGCCAGACCGACGCTCTGAGGAACGTAGTAGTTCTTCTGCTTGTCGCCGTTCCCGTCGTAGCCGAAGAGCTCTTCGAAGACGACGACGATCCACGGCACCGTTTCGAGGAACGGCTTCTCCCAGGTCGTCCCGATGGGCGCCAGGGCCTCCAGCCAGTCGTCGGGCATGCGCTCCTCGTACGACTTTTTCTCCTCCGCCTCCGCCGCGATGCGAATACGACGCTTGATGTCGGCGTCGCAGATCGCCACGAAGCGCCAGGGTTGACGGTGGGCTCCCGACGGTGCGGTCGATGCGGTACGAATCGCCGATTCGATCAGCTCCCGCGGAACCCATTCCGAGGAGAAATCACGTACCGAGCGCCGTTGGTCCATGTGGGCGTAGAACTCGTCCGCGCGGCGCTTCATGTCGGCGTCCTGGAGACGCTTCGGACGGTACGGGATGAACGGATATGTCTTTCGGGTCATGATCCCTCGTTCGGTCGATTCCAGTCAGAGTCGGTGCGCAACCGCTCGGCTTCCTCCCGGATCTGTTGCCAGGCCAGATCGACCCGGTCCTCCTCAGTCCGTAGATTGGAGACAGCGACACGGATGACGTACCGCTGTTGGAGTTTGGTATGGCTCAGAAACACGTCTCCCCGGCGGTTGACGGCTTCCAAGACCCTGCGATTGAACTCGTCTTCGCGCGCCGGAGGCTCGTCGGGCAGAAGCGCCCGCAAGCAGACGACACTCCAAGGAGCCGGCGCAGCCAACTCGAAGTCCGGATGGTCGTCGACTCGCTGGGCGAGTCGGCGTCCCCATCGCAGGTGACGGCGGATTTTCTCACGTAATCCTGCTGCACCGAAAGCCCGCATCACGAACCAGAGCTTGAGGGCGCGAAACCTTCGGCCGAGCTGTACGCCTAAATCCATGAGGTCGATCTTGGCCGGGTGCGCGTCTTCGCGAGTTTCGAGGTACTCCGGAACCAGGCTGAAGGCCGCCCGCAAGAGGTCCGGATCGCGCACGAAGAGCACCGAGCAATCCATGGGAGTCGCCATCCATTTGTGAGGATTGACCACGATGGAATCACCCCTCTCCCAACCCGCAAAGAGCGAGCGTTCTTCGGGACACACGGCGGCCGAGCCCGCCCAGGCTGCGTCGACATGAAGCCAGACCTTCTCTCGGTCGCAGAGATCGGCGATCTCAGCCACTGGATCGACACTGGTGGTCGAGGTGGTACCCACGGACGCGACGACCGCGATCGGCAGGCGACCCGCGGCACGGTCGTCGGTGAGGGCTGCAAGCAGGCGATCGGGCCGCATGCGGAACTCGTCGTCGGTCTCGATCTTGCGCAACTGGTGAAGTCCCAAGCCCAGGGCGACGACCGCCTTGTCGATGGAGGAGTGGGTCTGATCGCTGCAATACACCACCAGGTGGGGTCCGCCCGAGAGTCCTTCATGGCGAATATCGCGGTCTGTCGCCGTATCGCGCGCCGCCGCCAGCGCGAGAAAGGTACTGACCGACGCCGTATCGTTTACGTGGCCTTGGAACGCGTCCGGCAAGCCGAGCAACCGGCGCAGCCAGTCGCAAGCACGGATCTCGAGCTCCGTCGCGGCGGGCGACGTGTGCCAGAGCATGGCGTTCACCGACAAACCGGCGGCCAGCAGCTCACCCAGGATGCCCGGCTCGGAGCCGTTGGACGAAAAATACGCCAGGAATCCAGGATGATTCCAATGTGTGACGCCGGGGACAACGAGGCGCTGAAAGTCGTCGATCAGGGCGTCGAACGACTCGGCGTCTTCCGGCGCTTCCGCGGGCAGCTGAGACAGAAGGTCGCCCGGCTCTACGTTCGGCAACACCGGACGATCGCCCACCGTTTCCAAATAGTCGGCGACGACGTCTGCTGCTCGATGCAGCGCACGCCGAAAGGCCTCGGGATCGAAGGGAGTCGTCATGCTCCCGCGCCTTCCAGAACCTCCACGACTGCGACCCGACGTGCATCTCCTTCCAGGGTCAGTCGCCCTGTATCGTCCCGACCCACTCCGAGCCGAAAACCACCCCGGGTGATGACATCCACGGGTCGCCGGAGCCCAGGCAGGCGCCTCTCGGCTTCCCCGACCAGAGACGCTGCCAGGCTGCCTGTGCCACAAGCCAAAGTCTCCCCTTCGACACCGCGCTCGAAAGAACGCAGGTGGACGGTCGTGCCGTGCCAGTGAACAAAGTGCACGTTGGCTCCGGCCGGGCCGAGTCCGGGATGGCGTCGCAGCGCGCTTCCTAGACCGAGGACCGGAGCGGTCTCCAAATCGTCGGGCCACTCCAAGACAAAGTGGGGTCCACCGACTCGGACGAGCTGCCCGCGATGTTCAGATCCCGCCACGTCGAGCACATATTCGTCGGGGGAGCCGAGCATCTCCTCCGGCACGGTGACCTGCGTCCGTCCAGGACGGACACGGACCGTGTCGATCGGCCCCAGGTCGGTCCGCAACCGGACCGCGTCGTCGTCCGCCCAACCCAGATGCGTGGACAGCTCGACCGCGCATCGGCTCCCGTTGAGGCACAGCTCGGGTCGACTTCCGTCTGCGTCCCGATGGATCACTCGCACGTCACCCGGACGATCGCCGCGGCGAAGCACCAGGAAGCCGTCCGCACCGATGGAAACCCCACGCCGACACCAGGCGACCATCTGCTCGACCGTCGGCTCGGAAGAGGGATCGGCAGGTCCGGCGTCCGCTCCCTCGGCCCAGGCCAAGAAATCGTTACCGGCGCCGGAGAGCTTGTGGAGCTTCACGCCCAGGCCGCCGGCTAGCGCGGCGTGGCCGATACCGGCGGCGACGGGTCGCTCTCGTTGCCCTCGTGGTCGACCACCTGCAAACGGTAGGAAAAACGTACGCCCGGCGAGAGGCCCCGGTCGCTGTACTCCAACGCGTCGATGGGATCGGGCGTGATCAGGTGCCACTCGCCGCGCTGCGTGGGATCGGTGCGGTAGATGCGGTACCCCTTGACGTCGGGAGCGTCGGACGGCTCCCACCGCAACCGAACTCCGCCACGCTCGGGCAGGGCCACGACGTTCGACGGCAAGGGAGGCGCAAACCGATCAAGATACTCGATCTCTCGCTCTCCAGCGGGCTCGGAAAGCACCAGGGGCTCCCGACTGCCGACCGTGCGCACCGTATAGATATAACGCTTGCCGAACTGAGCGGTCCGGTCCAGGGTACGGCGCCGGTCGCCGGCTTCCTTGCGCACCGGAGCGCCATAGCCGCGCTCTGTGGCTTCTCGTCGGAAGATCTGAAATCCCTCGGCTTCGCCCTCGTACTCCCAACTGATCCGGATACCACTGGCGGTGGCTTCGGCATGGAGCCGAGACGGTGACACCGGAGGCTCGGTCGGCACGAGGGTGACGCGGTTGGAGAAGCGCGATACCTCCTCGCCCTTGAGTGTCCGGACGGCGAAAATGTCCCCGGTCTCCTGTTCCGGCATTTCCAACGGCAGGCGGATCTGGATACGGCTGCCGACGATGGCCGACTGCAACTCGGAACCTCGCAGCGCCATCAATTGCTCCGCACCGGCCACGAACTCGGCGGGCTCGGCACTCGGGGCTTCGCCTTCGGCTCCCAACGGCTTGGTGAGCACCCACAGCTCCACCGAATCGATGCCACCCAGAGAGGTGCCTGCCACCGTGGTCGTGGGATAGGCCATGTCGAGCATCATGAGGGAGCCCTGCTGACGTAGCGCCAGGTCTTGGATCTGGATGGGAATCACCCGGATCGGCGGCAGCGGCGGTCCCTTCTTGCCACAGGCCACGAGAGGCAGCAATAGAGAGGACAGGAGAAGGAGGATGCGGAATGGCCGCCACACGCGTCTGCCGAATGCGGGAGCCGAGTCGGAGGCGGTAGAGGGGAGCGAACGCAGTTCAGAGCACATAGCGGCTCAGGTCCTCGTCTTTGACGATGTCGGCGAGTGCGTTCCGCACGTAGGCGCCGTCGATCTGGATAGTGGTGCCGGAATGCTCCGGTGCCTCGAAGGATACTTCTTCCAGCAGCCGTTCCATGAGCGTGGCGAGACGCCGCGCGCCGATGTTCTCGGTACGGGAGTTCACTTCGACGGCCAGCGTCGCCACCTCCTCGATGGCCTCGGGCGTGAAGTGAAGGCTGATCTGTTCGGTTTCCAAGAGCGCCTGGTATTGCTTGGTCAGCGACGCCTCGGGTTCGGCCAGAATGCGCACGAACTCGTCTTTTCCCAGAGCGTCGAGCTCGACGCGGATCGGCAGCCGACCCTGAAGCTCGGGAATGAGGTCCGAGGGCTTGGCCATGTGAAAGGCACCGGCGGCAATGAAGAGGATGTGGTCGGTCTTGACCATGCCGTACTTGGTGGTCACGGTGGTGCCTTCGACGATCGGCAAGAGGTCTCGTTGCACGCCCTCGCGGGACACGTCGGAGTTGTTGCGAGCTCCTTCGCGCACCGCCACCTTGTCGATCTCGTCGAGGAAGATCAGGCCGCCCTGCTCCACTCGCTGCCTGGCCTCGCGTGCCACACGGCGCTGATCGATGAGCTTCTCGGCCTCTTGTTGCTCCAGGATCTCTCGGGCCTCGGCGACGCTGGTCATCTGACGCTGGCGGCGCCCGAAGAGCCCAGGCATCATCTCTTTGAGATTGAGACCGACCTCCTCCACCCCTCCCTGGGGCGTGAAGAGCTCGAAGCTCGGATAGCGGCTCTCGTCGACCTCGATCTCCACCTTGCGCTCGTCGAGCTTGCCGCTGCGCAACTTCTCGCGGAACTTCTCCCGGGTCGGTCCCAGGCTCTCGTCCTCGTCGGTGTCGAATCCGAAGCCGGACGACGGGTTGGTGGCCGGTACGAGCAACATCAGCAGGCGATCCTCGGCGCGTTCCCTCGCCTTCTGCCGTACTTCGGCCCGCAACTCTTCCTTGACCATGCCCACGGAAATCTCCACCAGATCGCGCACCATGGACTCGCAGTCTCTTCCGACGTAGCCCACCTCGGTGAACTTCGACGCCTCCACCTTGAGGAACGGAACCTTGGCCAGCTTGGCCAGGCGGCGGGCGATCTCGGTCTTGCCGACGCCCGTCGGTCCGATCATCAGGATGTTCTTGGGCATGATCTCGTCGGCCATCGCGCCCTGGATCTGCTGCCGGCGCCAGCGATTGCGCAAGGCGTTGGCAACCGCGCGCTTGGCGGCCTTCTGGCCGACGACGTACTTGTCCAGCTCCGCGACGATCTCGCGCGGCGTGAGCTGGTCGAGGCCGACTTGCCGAACCAGGCCGGTCTCCGGCTGACTCACCTTGGGGTCGGATTCCGTGTCCGCATCGTCCTGCGGCTGCTCGATCTCGGTGTCGGTGTCGGTGGTGACGGTTTCGGTCACGTTCAGACTTCTTCGATCGTGAAATGGTCGTTGGTGTAGACACAGATCTCGGAGGCGATTTCCATCGCCCGCTCGACGATCTCCCGCGGCTTCAATTCGGTATGACGCATCAGCGCCCGCGCCGCGGCGAGAGCGTAGTTCGAGCCCGAACCGATAGCCAGCGCGTCGTCCTCGTCAGGTTGTAGCAGATCGCCATTGCCCGACATCAGGAAGCACTGCTCCCTCCCGGCGATGATCATCATCGCTTGCAGCTGCCGCAGAACCCGGTCGGTACGCCAGTCCTTCGCCAACTCGATGACGGCCCGCTCCAAGTTCCCCTGAAACTCGTCGAGCTTGCCTTCGAATCGGGTGAACAGGGCGAGACCGTCCGCTGCTCCTCCGGCGAAACCCACCAGAACGGCACGGCCGTCAGCGCGTTGAATGCGCTTGACCTTCATGGCCGAGCCTTTGATGATGGTATCGCCCAGTGTGACCTGGCCATCGGAGGCCATGACGGTCTGGCCGTCGCGACGCACGAGCAGCACGGTGGTGGCGTGGAGATCTGCCATAGGGGGCGAGATTGTATCAGTGGCTGTGGGATGATCGCGCCATGCAGCCGACGGTCTCAGCGCGCCTTCCTCACCTGACTTCGAGGCTCCAGGGATTCGGCACCACCATCTTCACGGAGATGACCCTCCTCGCGCAGAAATACGACGCGATCAACCTCGGCCAAGGCTTCCCTAACTTCGAGGGCCCGGAGGTGATCCGTGAGGCGGCGGTTTCCGCACTTCGGTCCGGCGAGAATCAATATTGCCGCATGTACGGCATCCCTACCTTGAACGCCGCAGTCGCGCGACACCAGCAGCGATTCTGGGGTCTCGAATACGAACCGGAAACCGAGATCACGGTGACTTCAGGAGCCACCGAGGGGTTGGCCGCGACGATCCAGGCGCTTTGTGAGACGGGCGACGAGGTCGTAGTGTTCGAGCCGTTCTACGATTCCTATCGCGCCTGCATCGCTATGGCGGGGGCGGTGGATCGTATCTACACCCTGGAGGCACCGGAGTTTCGTATCGAGGCCGAGCGACTGGAGAAGACGATCACGGCCAAGACTCGGGCGATCCTGCTCAACACACCGCACAATCCCACCGGCCGAGTCTTCACCGCCGCCGAGCTCGAAGTCGTTGCCGACCTCGCCCGTCGGCACGACCTCATCGTCATTTCGGACGAGGTCTACGAACACCTGGTTTACGACGGCGAGGAGCACATTCCGATCGCCACTCTGCCGGGCATGCGGCAGCGCACGGTCGCTGTTTCCTCGGCCGGCAAGACGTTCAGCTTCACCGGCTGGAAAGTGGGCTGGACCTGCGCGCCACCGGCTCTGACCCACGCGATCCGCACCGCCCACCAGTTCCTCACCTTTTGCATGTCTCCACCCTTCCAGGCTGCTATCGCGGTCGCCTTGGATTTGGAAGACGAGTTCTTCGAACAGCTGCGGAACGAGTATGCCCACCGTCGCGACTTTCTCTGCAAAGGTCTGGAGGACGTCGGCTTCGACGTGTTGACTCCCCGCGGCACCTACTTCGTGCTCGCCGACATCCGGCCCTTGGGCTGGACCGACGACGTCGAGTTCTGCCGCATGCTGCCCGCCGAGGTCGGTGTCGCGGCCATTCCACCCACAGCGTTCTACGTCGACAAGGACGCGGGACGTCACCTCGTACGCTTTGCCTTTTGCAAGACGCTGGACGTGCTAGAGGAAGGCCTCCGACGGCTAGACCGGCTCGGGTGAGCAGGTCCTCTGGGCCGCCAAAGGCACAACTCCGACCCAACCACCATGAAGATCGCAGCCTTCCAATCCGACATCGCTTGGGAAGAACCCCAGACCAACTTCGAACGGCTCGAATCGTGGATCGGTCGCGCCAAGGACCAGGGTGCAGAGTTGCTGGCCCTGCCGGAGATGTTCGCCTGCGGGTTCTCAATGGCGACCGAGCGGGTGGCCGAGCCCGTCGACGGACCCAGCACCCGGTTCTTGATCGAGGGCGCACGGCGCCACGGCCTGTGGCTCGCCGGATCGGTACCGGAGCGAGCAGAAGGGGACGCTCGTCCGGCCAACACCCTGATCCTCGCCGGACCCGACGGAACGGTCCATCGATATCGCAAGATCCATCCGTTCTCGTATGCGGGTGAGGACGAGCACTACGTCGCCGGCACGGAGCGCATTACGGTCGAGATCGGTGGGGTGCGAATCACACCCTTCGTCTGCTACGACCTGCGCTTCGCCGACGAGTTCTGGGCCGAGGCGGCGAACACGGATCTGTACCTGGTCGTCGCCAACTGGCCCGAGACCCGAGCCCGTCACTGGATCGCCCTGCTGCAAGCCCGTGCCATCGAGAACCAGGCCTTCGTCGCCGGGGTCAACCGCGTTGGAACGGGAGGCAAGCTGAGCTACTCGGGAGACAGTCGCATTCTCGACCCCATGGGCGATCTGATCGTTGCCGCCTCCGGCCAGGAGACTCTGTTGGTCGCGGACGTCGATCCAGA
>JALCBJ010000176.1:4004-6179 GCA_028066595.1 Thermoanaerobaculia bacterium | reverse complement strand
TTAGGAGCTCGCCCGCCTCATCGTAAACTTTCCAAGTGCCCCTCTTCTTGCCGTGCTCGAAGCGACCTTCGTCCCAGAGCTTGCCATTGGGGTGGTATCGCTTCCATGCGCCGTGCTTCTGCTCTTCATCGTCGAAGCCGCCCGTCCCCCGTGGTTCGCCAGTCTTGTAGAACCATTTCCACCGACCAACAATCTTTCCGTCCTTGAAGCTGCCAGAGGACTGCAACTGGCCATTGTTGAGAAAGTACTTCCACCTTCCTGATTTCTTTCCGTTGTCGAATTCACCCTGGCAAGAGACAAGACCGTTCTTGAAGAACAGCTTGAAGGGGCCATTCTTGGGATTACCGTCTTCATCGATCCCTGGGATGTCTTTCATTGCGCCGTGCTCCTGGTTGAGTCAACTATTGGGTTGGTGAGGAAGTCACCGCAAGGTTCGCAAAGAAGGCCCTCGACAGATCCAAAGCTGCGATCTTCAGGGCTGAGCTCCGGCGCACCGGCCCAAGGCCTAGGATCAGCGGTTGACGGGTGCAGGGAGCTGGGCGGCTCGCGCTTCGTGCAGGCGATACAGCACACCGGTCGTGCTGGTCTCGAGCACCTCGAAACGACCCTCCAACACCACGGGCTCCCAGTTCACCTCGAGGGGGTCTTTCGCAAAGACCTCCACGGAGCCCGCCGGCCCACCCGGTACGTGAAAGAAGCAACCCGGCGGATGCGAGGTGAGCACAAAGTGCTTCTGCTCGCGTTTCATCTCCAGTGGCAGCATGAACCCCGCCAGCTTGACGGTCTTCCCGTTCCTGGCCAGGACTTCGTCCGGGAAGGTCGCGGAGAGCTGTGTCACGCCCCAGTTGATCTCGGCTCTGGTCAGCAGGTCCCAGCTGAGAATGCCTTCGACGGCCCCCAGCCAACCGTATCCAGCGGCACGCCGGCTGATGACGTTCAGAATCACGGATTGGACCGCTTCGCCGGCGAGGATCTCGACCCGCTCCTCGCCCATGCTCCCGCCCTGTAGCCTGAACCTGTAGTTGCCGAGGTAGTCGGAGACGGCAGAGTGGGGAACGAAGCGACTGTCACCTTCTGGCGTGACCGTGGGGACCAGGCCTCGAACAGGGCGTCCCTTTGCGTCGTCGACGAGAAGGGTAAGGTACAGATAGTCACCCTCCATCACGTCGAGAATCAACTCACCGTCTTCGTTCTCGTAGCCTAGTTCGGAGAGAATCCTCGTGCGGAACGGACGGGTCGCATTCTCGACGTCAACGGGTTCGGATAGGAGTCCCGGGGCAGCAGGCCCCTGGGGCTGTGACGATGGCGCCCCTCCGTCCGATGGTTGGTCGCCGGCTCCCTCCTCAGGAGAACCTACGCTGGAGGAACGCTCGTCCGCCGCAGCGTCGCTCGGAACGCCAGACAACGCGACGACGAAGCAGGCGACGAGAACGAGCATCGCCCTTGTCGGCCGTTGGTCAGGCATTCGCTGGATCATCACTATGGTCTCGAGAGGGTACGGGAAACGTCGGTGCGATAAGCCTGCCAGGCCGGCACGGCGGCGGCAAGCAGCGCGACGAGGACGAGCCCCCCGGCCAGCAGCAGCTCTTCGAACAGCAGGACGGCGCCGGTCACGGCGATACCACGACTTTCGATCAACGCCGAGCCGACCACTTCGACGGTAGCGTGACCGATCAGCAGACCGAGCACTGCCCCGGCCAGTCCCAACAACAGCCCCTCGATCATCAAGCTCGTCATGAGCTCGGTGCGCGTCCCGCCGAGGCAGCGCATCATCGCCAGCTCGCCGCGCCGGGTCTGCAGCGCACCGTACATCGCACCGAAAACGCTGAATGCCGCAGATAGGATCAATATCAAGGCGAACGCTCGCAAGCCATCCAGCCCCAGGCCCACGACCTGCAGTACGCGCGCGAGTTCGAACGCGGGAGCCGCGGCCTGCAGGTTGGACTGAGAGTTGATCTGCATCGGAAGGCTGGCCGCAGCCACCGGTGAGGCGTAGCGGACGAGCATGGCGGTGATCTCTCGGTCTTCGACCACCTCGGCCACCGCATCCTGCCCCGAGGCGTCGTGGTCGCTTCCAGCGGCCTCGTTCTTGCGATCAGGATCAGTTTCGTCCTCGTGGTGGTGACCGTCCTCATGGTGACCGTCCTCATGGTGACCGTCCTCATGGTGACCGTC
>JALCBJ010000176.1:0-3904 GCA_028066595.1 Thermoanaerobaculia bacterium | reverse complement strand
GGTGACCGTCCTCATGGTGACCGTCCTCATGGTGACCGTCCTCATGGTGACCGTCCTCATGGTGACCGTCTTCGTGGTGGCCGCCGAGCGGCTCGCCACCGGCCTCGTCCGCTACGGGTTCCTCTGCGTGGCCATGGCCGTGATCATGATCGTGATCGTGCTCACCATCATGGATGTCCCACACGCTGTCGAGGCTGGTCAGGATCAGCCGGTCCACCACGGCCCCGGTCGCCGACAGAATTCCGACGACGCGGTAGGGCGACGCCGCGTGTTGATCGCCCATCCCGGTCATTCCGTGCGAGCCGATCAGCTCATCGCCGAGCCGCAAGCCGGTGGCGCGCGCGACCTCGGCTCCGAGCACCGCCTCCAGACTGGCATCCCACAGCCGGCCTTCGGCGAGACCGGCGTCGTACAGAGCTGGATAAGCAGACGTTGTGCCGACGATGCGAAACCCGTGCGCGCTGTCGCCCAAGGACAGCGGGATGGCCTGGGCTATTCGCCGGTCCTCGGTCCAGCGCTGAGCCTCGGCCAGTGGGATATTCCCAGTGGGAAGGTCGGCGTGGTAGACCGTGGAGAGGACGAGCTGCACCGGACTGCCCTTGGCCCCGAGCACCAGATCGATCCCCTCAGCGTCGCGCGTGAGCGTCTGGTCGAGCTGATGCGAAAACAACAGCAGCACGACGATGGTTGCGGTGCCCAGCGCGAGAAGTCCCACGTTCAAGGCGCTGGTGATGGGTGCGGCGCGCAGATTCGCCCACGCAAGTCGGGTTAGGTTCATGCGGCCGCTCCCGTGAGCTCGATCTCCTGATCCAACCGACCACGGATGCGCGCATCGTGGGTGACGACGAGCAGCGCCGCGCCGTGCTCGGCCGCCTGCTCGGTCAGCAGCCGCAGCACGCGCTCGGCGTTGGCGTCGTCCAAGCTCGAGCTGGGCTCATCGGCCAGGAGCAGCGCCGGTTGCCCCATCAGCGCCCGGGCAATGGCCACGCGCTGGGCCTCGCCCTGGCTGAGGGCTCCCGGCCGGCGATGGAGGTGTTGGCCGAGCCCCAGCCCTACGAGCTGCTCCGTCGCAGCTGCGCGATCCACCGGCTGGCCGGACAGACGTTGCGCGAGCAGCAGGTTGTCCAGCGCGCTGAGCGAGGCGACCAGCCGTAGCTGCTGCAGGACAATTCCGATGAGGCGTCCTCGTAGGCGATCCCGGTCGCGTTGCGAGCGTGTGTCCATGCGCTGTCCGGCTACGTGAATCGAACCGGCCTGCGGGGTGAGCAATCCCGCGACCAAGTGCAGCAGGGTGGTCTTGCCGCAGCCGGACGGTCCGACGACCGCACAGCTCTGCCCACGGGCAATCTGGACCTCCGGAAAGGTGAGCGTGGTTTCGCTGCCAACTCCGTAGGAGTACGACAGCGAGGAGACGCTCAGCGCGAGGGGATCCTCATGAGTGTCGGGAATCATCGTGCATCTCCGAAGCTCTCATCGCCGCGAGCTCAGTTAGGGGCGGCCGCGTCTAGGTTTTACAGCTTACTTTTCGCGTCATACACGACATCCGTCTTATCGAAGCCACGGTTTCTCAGCAGCGCCTCGACGTTCGGTTCGCGGCCGCGGAAGCCGACGTAAGCGTCCATGGCCGGCCGAGTATCGCCGGCTGAGAAGACGCTCTCATACAGCTTCTGCGCCAGTTCGGCATCGAAGATGTCGCCGGCTTCTTCAAACGCGGCGAAGCCGTCGTTGTCTAGTACACCCGCCCAGAGGTAGCTGTAGTAGCCCGAGGAATAGCCTTCGCCGGCGAAGGAGTGCAGGAAGTGGGTCGAGCGATGCCGCATCGGAATGTCGTCCAGGTTCTTACGGTCGGCCAAGACTTCGTTCTCGAAGGCATCGATTTCCAGCGCCGCCGGATCGGAGTTCAGGTGATAGGCCAGGTCGACGAAACCGGAGTTCAGGAACTCGACGGTGGCAAAGCCCTGGTTGAACTTGGTGGCGTTGAGCACGCGCTCGAGCAGTTCCGGCGGCATCGGCTCGCCGGTTTCGTGATGGAGGGCGAAACGCTCGAGCACCTCGGACTGTGACAGCCAGTGTTCGTAGATCTGGGCCGGGAATTCGACGAAATCGCGGTCGACCGAGGTGCCGGCCAGCGACGGATAGTCGGTGTTGGACAACAGCCCGTGCAAGCCGTGTCCGAATTCGTGGAACAGCGTGACTGCATCGGTAAACGACAGCAGTGCGGCTTCGCCCTCGGCCGGCTTGTTGTAGTTACAGTTGTTCACGATGAGTGGAATCTCGCCGGTCACTCCGTTCTGCGGACGGAAGCTCGACATCCAAGCACCGCCACGCTTACCTGGGCGGGCAAAGAAGTCGCCGTAGAACAAGCCAGCAATCTCACCTTCCGGGTTCCGCATCTCCCAGACACGCACGTCGGGATGGTAGGTCGGAATATCGTCGCGCTCCACGAAGGAGATGCTGAACAGCTGCTCGGCCACGTAGAACATTGCGCCGATCATGTTGTCCAACTGCAGGTAGGCCTTGACCTCGCTTTCATCCAGGTCATAGCGCTCGGCGCGCACTTGCTGGGTGTAGTAGCGCCAGTCCCAGGGCTCGAGCTCGTGGTCCAGCCCCCCCGCGGCGATGCGCGTTTCGATGTCGGCGGCTTCTTCCAGCGCGCGCGCGCGCGCCGGCCACCAAACCTGCTCCATCAGGGACATGGCCGCATCCGGCGTGCCGGCCATGGTGCCGGCCGTACGGTAGTGGGCGAAGGTCTCGAAGCCGAGCAGGTTGGCCATTTCCAGGCGCAGGGTCAGAATCTGGCGGATGGTCTCTTTGTTGTCGCTATCGTTTTCGTTGTCGCCGCGCTGAGTCCAGGCACGCCAAGCGGTCTCACGCTGCTCACGGTTGGGCGAGGACTCCAGGAACGGCTCCACGCTGGAGCGGGCCAAGGTGACCACGTGGCCTTCCAGCCCGCGATCGGCAGCCGCGCCGGCCGCGGCCGACACGACGTAGTCGGGCAATTCGGCAATGTTCTCGGCGCTCAGCTCCAGCGTCCAGGCTTCACGGTCGGCTTGCTCGTTCTGGGCGAACTGGGTGTACAAACCGGCCAGCGAGGAGCGGATCTCGGCAAAGCGTTCGCGATCAGCCCCCTCGAGCTGGGCACCGGCTCGAATGAAGTCTTCGTGCGTGGTTTCCAGCAGGCGCGCCTGCTGGGGCGCCAGGTCGAGCTCATCGCGCGACTGATACAGCGCGTCAATCCGGGAAAACAGGTCCGGATTCAGCGTGATCGAGGCGCTGTGCGCGGCCAGACGTGGACTCATCTCGCGCTGAATCGCGCGAATCTCATCGTTCGAGGCCGAGCTGGTCAGGTTGGAGAACACACGTGAAATGCGGCCGAGCTCCTTGCCCGACTGCTGCATGGCCAGCAGCGTGTTGTCGAACGTGGGTGGCTCGGGGTTCGTGGCGATCGCCTCGATCTCGGTACTGTGCTCGGTCAGGGCCACCTCATAGGCCGGCAGAAAATGGGCTTCTTCGATCACATCCAGCGGTGGAGTGCCGAACGGCGTGTCCCATTCCGCCAGCAGTGGGTTTTCAGTAACTTCGTCCGTGCCATCAGCGGCTTGCTCGCCGTTGTCGGGCCGATCGGCCGTATTGCAGGCGGCAACGAGGAGAATAGACATCAGGAAGGTCAGTAGCTGGTTTGGTTTCATCAGCTCAGTATTCGGTTGGTTGACTGGGGTGCACCGCTTGGATGAGACAAAGCCTCGGCGGTCGCTGCTAAAAGCGAATCGCTTGGAGTCGTTGAGGATGGTGGGGATGCCACAGAATGGACTGGCGCTCAGCTGCCAGCCCGCGTGGGCTGCGGCTGAACCCTGTGTTTGCTTGCCGGAGGCTACCAGAAGCGATGGGAATGGGAGTTGGCTAG
>JALCBJ010000175.1 GCA_028066595.1 Thermoanaerobaculia bacterium | reverse complement strand
ACTCAACTAAAAAGGTCTCCGGAGAACTCGGGGCGGTTCACTTGCCCAAGGGCACCAACTCCGCGGGTACTTTGGCTTGTTTGCCGAGGCGGGCTTTCGGGCCATCGACAACCAGTCCGACGTGACTGGCCGCTACTACGGCGGCTTTCGCTTTGCATACAATCCAGAATGGTACTTTGACCTACTGATCGGCCGAACCGAAAGTTTAGATTCCGACAGAATTGAGCTACGAGGCCAACTGCCGATAGCCACTACTACCAAGAATTCACGTATCTACTTGGGCCTGACTGCCAATGTAGGTATTGACGAGCCAGAGAGCTCGCCCGAAGATGATGTCATTCGCATCTATGCGAAATGGAACGTCGATTTGCGAGGGTTCTTTCAGAACCTAGCAAACTGATTCGGCTTCGAACGAAGGCTCCGCCATTCACGGCGGAGCATTTTCGCGTACTAGATTCTGGCCACCGACTTACAGGTATCCAATCCATGGAACCTTCTCGATCAGAACTGGCCCCCCAGAGGAGGTGCATCTCTTGCGCTGTGCGGCCATCCATCCTGCACGTAGGCGCGGCCCAGCTCAATCATCGCGATCCGCGTCGTCTCGACGCTCCTGCTCGTCGACCGCGTCGTCCTCTCCGGCCGACTCCTCCGAGTCATCGCGAATGTCGTCCTCCTGCAGCAGAGGATAGTCGCGATCTTCCTCATATTCGCCGTCTGGGTCGTAATACGACTCGTCGGATTCTGCCCCGGCGCTGTATCCAGAGGCTGGCGGTGCCGGAGGGGGCGGCCCCGGTGGCAGGGCCCAGTCCGAACCGGTGGCTCCGGGCGATGGCTGGCTCGAGAACTGACAGAGCACCGTAGCGCCGAGTCCTACGGTCCAGACGACGAACTTGAAGAACCAAGCGACGAAGAGGATCAGCGCACCGATCCAACTCAGAAAATTGATGATGCCCACCATGTCGCCGAGGATCGACCAGCTCTCGATGGCCGCCATGCCCAGCAGGATCACGAGATAGCGATTGCTCTCCTCCAGGCCGAATCGTTCGGCTAACCAGTCACCGATGGTCAGTGCCACGGCGGTGTAGCCCAACAAGAAGACCACCAGCAAAACGAAGAGCGCCAAGGGCGGCAACAGGCAAGCGACCAGCAGACCGATGACCGAGACGCAGAGCAGAACGAACGCGATGAAGACGGCCGGCACGAAAGCAATCTCGACTGCCAACCCACTGAACAGCGACCGCCAGGGCGCACTCCGTGCCCAACCGGCCACCTCTTCGACCTTGGCACCCGCCAGCACATAGACGAGGAGCGCCAGGACGGCCAGGAAGAGTATGCGGAAAATGCGGCCGATGGCGTCGAGAAAACCGAAGTCGAAAAGCTCGTACTCTGGCCAGTGATACTCGCCGACGCGTACGTCACCAACTCGGATCAGCTCGCCGAAGTCGAGGTGGATCACCTCGCCGTCGATATGGCCGCCGGGCTCCGTTCGCACCGCACCACCCACGGCGATGGTGTCGCCGTCGACCACGCCGTCCCGACCGATGTCGATATCTCCTGCGACCACCACCAGGGTGCCGTCGACGAAACCTTCGACCCGAGCGTTGCCCAGGACCACGGTGGTGTCGCCGTCGACTTCGCCCAGGACGTCGAGGTTGCCCAGAACTACTACCGCCTCGGAGACTTTCTCGTCGCGATCCACGACCAGGTCGGAGCCGAGCGTGACCTGAGCGTCTCGACCCCGTCGAATGCTCCGGCGCTCGCCCCGTTCGATCAGGCGATCCAGCTCACGGTGCAGGCGGTCGAGCTCGTGCGGAAATCTGTCCAGATTTCGAAGCTCCTGCAAGCGCCTCTGCGCTTCTCGATC
Source organism: Thermoanaerobaculia bacterium (assembly GCA_028066595.1). GTDB lineage: Bacteria > Acidobacteriota > Thermoanaerobaculia > Multivoradales > J023 > JAUIJL01. The sequence continues at coordinate 4,437 of JALCBJ010000175.1, read as the reverse complement.
GAACTCGCCTTCTTCGGCCCGCTCGATGGCGCGCTCCAGCTGTTCGCGCACCCGTTCCAGCTCCTCCAGGCGAAGCTCGCGGTCCCGATCCGCTCGACGTACAGGCTCCGGCGGCTCCGGAGACTCCGGTGCATCGGGCGATTCGGGTGATTCGGCCGACGAGACCGGCGCAGCGACCGCCGAAGTGCGGCCTTCCGCCAGATCGAAGATTCGGGTGGCATCGGCGTCGACGAAGCGCTTCAGCTCGTTCTCGTCGACCCACTCGCCGTCCACTGCAACGCGACCATCGCGGATCTCGATGCCTCGGAAATCGTCACGATCGTCACGTGGCTGTAGCAGCCAGCCGTCGCTCAGCTCAAGCACGTCATAGCTTTCCCTGAGCTGGTCGACGATCTCTTCGGCGCCGCTTTGCGCCGCGACCGGAAGGACCGAGAGCAATGCCGCGAAGATGGCGAGTATGGCGAAGCTTGTCCAGACGAGCGAACTCGACGAGGCCGGCCTGTGCAAGAGCTTGGTGACGGGCGAACTAGAGAGGAGCATGGGCTGGGTCCTGCGGAGAGTGGATCAATTCCGTCAGTAGGCGCACGCACAGGCCGACGACAGAGGCTGCAATGACGAGAGAGAAGAGGACCTGGGGGGACGACAGGAACAGCCAGAAAGCCTGCAGCAGGGACCAAGCCGCGTTGCCGAAGGGCGCAAGACCGTAGAGCCCCGATACGAGGTGACCGAACGTCGCACCGACGCTGGCCACCAACGCTCCCCATTCCACCTGCCCGACGACCAAGACCAGCAGCGGTACCAGGTATACAGAACCCAGTGCGGCACAAAGGGCCGCAGCAGCCACGAGCCAGCGATGGCGCGGCGCCAGGTCGCGTATCCGGCGTGCCGCCGGACGCACCATGCCCAGGGGCACAGAGGCCAAAACGCTGGCCGCGAAGTCGGCGTGGGGCAGGGGCGAGGGAAGAGCTCGGAAGAGACTGCGGAGCGCCCGGTCCGACGTCGCTACGTCGTCCACACGTTCCGCCCGCAGAAAGGCCCGTGCCGAGCTGCGCAGATCGCGCTCCCGGTGGGCTTCGGCTGCGGTCGATGTCTCGTCGTGTCTCATCATCACCTCTCGGCACGCACTACGGACGGCGCGTCGTCCGTGTTACGGGCGAAGCATACCGCCTCCCGTGTCGGTGCGACTTTATGTCTCACGTGAACGCCTCCGGCGGCTCGACTCCACGCTTCCCCAGCTCCCGTGCGAGGGCCTTGCGCGCTCGGTGCAGCAATACCTTCACAGAGGAAAGACTGGCTCCCGTGACGTCGGCGATCTCTTGATAGGACAGCTCGTGCTCGAAACGCAAGACCAAGACCTCGCGATAGTTGTCGCGTAGATCGGCTAGTGCTCTGCCGATCGTGCGGGCGGTCTCTCCCATCTCGAAGTGTCGCTCGGGAGATGAAGCGTCCTCATCGGCCTCGAGCACTTCCCATTTCGACTCTCCACCGTCCGCCTGCGCTTCCAGGTCGACTTCCACCGGCTTCTTACGGCGTAAATGGTCGATGGTCCGGTTGTGGGCCACCTTGAACAGCCAGCTGGAGAACTTGCGACCGGGCTGGTACCTGTCGAGTCGCTGGTATGCGCGAACGAACGCTTCCTGCGCCAGGTCCTCGGCGAGCACCGGATCGTGCACCATGCGGTAGATCAGCGACAAGACCGGGCGCTGGTAACGCTCCACCAGGTACGAGAACGCATCCGCGCGACCCGCGAGCGTGCGGGCCACCAGCTCCTCGTCGTCGAGTGGAGTCTTGCGTGCCAAGGTCGTCTTCGATGTTGGCATACCTGACCGGCGATGAACCGAACGGGCGGTCGGCTACACTGAACTTCCCATCGCCCGGCCAGCGCCGGGCGCATCGAAGCCACATCCGAGTCAGGTACCCCATGAGACATACGGCCATCACCCTCTGCGTGTTCCTCGTCCCCTTTTTCCTCCTCGACGTCCCCCCACTGGATGCCGCCGAGCTGGCTGGAGCCGAGCTCGATGACACCACCCAAGTCGGCGACGAGACCCTCGTCCTCAACGGCCTGGGCCTGCGCAAGAAAGCGATCTTCAAGGTCTATGTCGCAGGCCTCTACCTGCCTGAGAAGAACTGCGATGGAGCTGCCATCTTGGCTGCCGACGAGACACGCCACCTCGTGATGGCGTTCGTCCGCAGCGTCGGCAAGGGATCCCTCACCGGCGCCTGGGACGACTGCCTGAAGAACAACACGCCGGACGCCAGCTCCGAGATCAAGAGGGGATTCAAATCCGTCAACGACTGGATGGTCGATGTCCAGAACAAGGACAGGATCAGCTTTACCTACGTGCCCGGCACGGGTGTCACCGTAGAGGTCGGAGGCGAGACCCAAGGACCCATCGAAGGCAAACCCTTCGCCGATGCCCTCTTCGCCTGCTGGATCGGCGAAGTCCCGCCGTCAGAGGACTTCAAGAAGGGCCTGCTCGGCGGCTGAAGGGGGCCTCCCCTGCCGCCCAGCGCGCTTGCCAGCCAAGCCTCAGAGCGCTACAATCCGCGTCCCCTGGGGCGGTAGCTCAGCTGGGAGAGCACCACGTTCGCATCGTGGGGGTCGGGGGTTCGAATCCCCTCCGCTCCACCACCGGCTTTTCGGCCTCCTGAATCGTCCGTAAGTGCTTGGAAGCATTGAGGATAGTCGGTGTTCGAAATCCTCGCTCAGGCACGTATTCGAGGCCATTTGGGAAAACCAGCTGGACAAAACGTTGACGGCCGTCGAGGTCGGCTGAGCGCCAAATGGACGGCCCGTCGCTGATCAGCCAGGCCGCTCGATCGAGCGCCTCGTCGATATCCAAGTCCTCGGCTCCCCGCTCCTTGGCGGCGAGTTCCGCCTCTTCGAGATCCCTCTGCAGATCGGCCATGAGCGCCTCGAACGTCGCCTGGTCGAAGCTTGCCGTCGTGGCGTAGGCCCGAGCCAGGCGCTTCTTCTGCTCACGCAAGTCGTCGACCTTCTTCTCGACCCGGATGCGAGTCTCTGAACGAGCGTCCTGCCGCTCCTCCAGTACCTCCAGAACTGCGACCCGCCAGAGTGACAGCAGCTTACGGCTCGGCCGCAGCTCCGAGAGCAGGTCCACGAGGTCTTCGTGGAGTGACTCGCGAGCCACGCGAAGCACCGGCTTCGTCTGCACCGTGTGGTAGTACGCGTAGCGCTTCCCGCTCTTGCTCCGGCTGAAGCTGCCCGTGAGTCGTGCCCCGGTCCGGGCACACTGAACGAGTCCACGCAGAGGAAAGTTGGGCGAGTTCCGCTTCCTCGGAGCCACGTCGCGGCACTGACTCTCGGAATCCAAGATCCGCTGCACGCGAAACCACGTCTCATCGACCACCAGCGGCTCCCAGTCACCCCGGCCGCGGAAGCCCCACTTCTTCACCACCAGCTCACCCCGGTAGATCGGCTTCCGAAGCATCTTGTAGATGAACTGCGGGTAGAACCGGGATTCGGTGCTCGATGGATATCCCTCGCGATTCAAGAACTCCGCGATGCCGGGAGTCGAGTACATGCCGGTCGCCGCACGCTCAAACGCCGCCTGCACCGACTTAACGGTCTCTGGATCGGGGAGCAGGCTCGGCCCGGACTTGTTGCGCGCGTTGTTCACGTACCCGATGGGTGCAGGCCAAACCCAGCGTCCTTCGTGAGCCGCCGCCTTCATCCCAGTGAGGATCTGCTCCGCCCGGACCTCGTTGTCGAACTGAGAGAAGCTCGCCAGCACCGTCTCCATGAGCTTCCCGGGAGGCGTGTCGTCGAACGGCTCCAGCACCGAACGAAGCGCAACGCCACGCTCACCCAGAAGCTGCTTGATCTGAAGGTGGCCCAAAGTGTCGCGAGCGATCCGGCTGACCTTGTAGACCACCACGACGTCGACCTGGCTCCGACGGCAGAACGTCAGGAGCTTCTTCAGCTCCTCCCGGTCCAGGTTCCGCCCGCTCTTGCCTTCCTCGCGGAAGACGCGAACCACCTCCAACTCGTTGCGCTCGCACCAGGCTCGGATCCCAGCCTCTTGGGTGTCCAGCGAGTAGTTCTCGACCTGTCGATCGGAGGAAACGCGGCAATATGCAACAGCTCGATTCATAGCTTCGTCAGTGTACCCGTCCGTTGTTGATCAGGACCGCGGAGCCATCGAGTCGGCAGATCCGGCAGTCGCGGCAGCTTCCGCGTCGAGGTGCAGGGCGTACCACTCGGCCAGCTGATAGAGGAAGTCACGAAGGTCGTCCACCTGCGCGTCGGTCATCTCAGCCGTCATCTCGGGAGCGCGCTCGCGAATGGAATCGATCGTAAGAGATCGAGTTCTCCGTCCTCGGCGTTTGCTTCCGTGTCCCACTCCACCCATGCTCGAAGGCTAACGAGGCTCTGCCTCAGACCGACCAGCGGTGTTGGCTCCGAGCCGGTGA
>JALCBJ010000174.1 GCA_028066595.1 Thermoanaerobaculia bacterium | reverse complement strand
CCCACGTGGGCGCTGCCCAGTGCCCCGCCACCACTGAGTACCAGGCCTATCCGAGGCCGCTCGGAGGCGGGCGTCTCGGCGCCTGCCTGGTGCGAGTCTTCAGAACGAATCGCTCCGGCGATGCACACTTCGACCAAGAGAGCCAGAATCAGCGCCAGACGCACACCACCACCCGCTGTCGGCTCGAGCATGAGCGAGTCCATCCCCCTGTCCGTGCCCAATGCGATCTCCGATCTGTCCATGCGGTTCCTGAGAGTCTCGGCAGCTTGTCAGAACTGGTGATCGCAACCACACTCCGCTGGTGCACTAGCCCCTGCAGTTTACAGCTCCTGCAACGGCTACGCTCCTCCTCCTCGCGATGCAGCGGGCTCGCAAGCTCATCGATCGAGACGACTCCCACCGTGTCGGACCGGGAACGCTTCTGCTGCTCCTCCTGGCACCCCCGCGGCGACTAGGCTGCGAACCGGATCCACATGTTGATCCGGCGCTGCCCCGCCGATGCTCGGACCGTTGCGCCGGTGCGATCCGTTGTGCCCGTGCGATCCGTTGTGCCCGTGCGATCCAGAGGGCGCGCGCGTTTTTCTATTTGACGGAACGCGAGTGGTCCGCTCGACCGCTGCCGTTTCGGCATCGTTTCCCATCGATCGGCATCCAGGAGACCCCCATGCACACTCGAGTTTCAGGCTCTCGACCCATACATCCACTGCACGTCGGGTCGGTTCTGCTCGCGCTGGCTCTCGGTTCCGGCTCGGCATTCGCCGACGACGACCGAGCAGCTCTGCTCGCGGAACCTCAATACGTCGAGCCGGCACAGAAACCGAAGTACGTCACGCTGACGCCCGATGCCCTTCGCGGGTCCATCCAGGTCGTGGCCGCGCGTACCTACGCTTACTACGGATTCAACAATCCGGAAATGCAGATCCATCTGCCGCTGATCGACAACAGCACCCTGGCTCAGGTCGACATGCCCGAGCCGCGCTTGGTGGACTCCTCGGGCGGCAAGGTGGCGTACCAGCTGGAGCGCGGCCTCCACGATCCCGAAACACAGATCGCCGAGATCCGCTTCTTGACCACCGATGGAGAGTCGCCGGCAACCTTCGCCCGAGCCATCGGAAAGATCTCGGTTCGCTACCCTCTCGTCGTCGAGACCCTTGCGAACCACCCCGGAGTTCACATAGACGGCCCGTTCGTCGACATAGACGACGGTGTTCTGCCAGAGACCGCGCCCTTCGCAGAGGTCCAGCCCCTGCGCGCGTACGACTCCCAGGGTCGGCAGCTGAAATCCGAACCCACGGGCTCGACTCGGGTGGAAGGAGAGCGGGTCATCCGCAGGCTGGGATTTCACGGCGAGGTGGCTCGCGTCGAAGTCGACCAGATCAGCCAATGGACTGCCGTCGAGATCTCCTACGACGTACCGATCGCCGAGCCTCTGCCCGACTCGCAGCGCGCGACGAGCGTGGACGACCGCGCGCGGACGCCGGATCCAAGAAGCAAGATCGAGATCGACATCGCAGAGCCCAGTCGCCTGTCGGTGCAAGCCCGCAGCTTGGCCGACGCTCTGGCGGCACTTCGAGCCGAGCTACCGGCCGATGCGTCCATCGTGTCTCTCAACGGCTCACCTCCCACCTACGTCTCGATCTCTGTAGATTCCGGAGACCGGGTCGAAGAGTGGACCTGGAACACGAGCGGCGTTTCGGGTCCGAATCCGGTCGTCACGGATTGGCTCGACTGCAAGAAGGGCATGGCGCCGGGAGCCCCCGATCTCGAGAAGCTGCCCGCACTCCTCGACGCGGCGGCCCAGCGGGTGAACACCGGCGATCGGCCGATCCAGATCGTCGTCGGCCAGTCACCGTGCGGCACACCGTTCATCCACATTCCATTCGATGGCGGACGAAGCGTGCAGTTCGACGGCGACGGCGAGGTCGTCGGAGAGAACTGATCGGACCTGGTTGCAGCTCGTTTCGAGCCCTACGGCAGAAACGCTCGAAGGAACTCTTCGCCTTCGTGGAGGAAGCTCTCCATTTCCTTCGGCTCCTCGCGGCTGCTGCCGCGGCAGAGATAGAGGACGCCGTCGTGGGCCGCGAGTCGCCACAACCTATGCCGGCCGAGCACGTCTTCGAGAGGCGGAGTGATCCAGCGTTCCAGCCATGTGTCGGGCGCGGACGAGAAGAGGAAGTAGTGCTCGCCGAAGGTTTCGTTGCCACGCACCGATCGCTGGTCCTTCACCTGACCCTTGAATAGCACGCGCTCTTCGATCAGCAGGTCGGGTGGCGGCTCGCCGGTGGGCGTCGGGCAGCGGAGCACGGTGCGGTTGAGCGGGTGGGTTTGGTCGCGATCTTCGGTCTGCCCCGTGCGCCTGCGCATGACGGAGACGTCCATCACCGTCACGTCGCGATCCGCCAAGCGGCCGGTCCAGGCCATGGGCACCCGGCGCATCACGTCCTGCACCGTACCGCGCCCTGTGGACTGCTCTCCGAATCCGTTGGGATGGAAGAGAGAGTCCGGCACGAGTCGTTCCGGGTCGGGTTCTTCGATCGCCTGGAAGCCGAGCTTCGGCATCATCTCCAGGAGCGCTGCCTTGCGCTTCGCCCAATGCCGGAGGGCATAGATCGAGAGGAGTACGACGAGGACCACGAAGCCGAGCGCGAAGAGTGCTCCCGGGTCGGTGTCCTGCAGCCATGTCCTCAGCGCTTCCATCACGAACCTCCCTTCGCGTCGGGCTCACCGTGAGCCATGGCCCACGACTTGGCCGGCATCATCGTCAGGCCGAAGACCGACGACTCGGTCAGGTAGGAGCGCCCGTCTTCTTCGACGTTGTAGTCCACGAACAGCGAGCCGTCCTGGGGCATCCGCTCGAAGACCGCCACCAGGCCCTCCTTCTCGTCCCAGTCTTCGAAGTACCAGCTGTTGGCCCAGCGGTCTCTAGTTCGCGTTTCCACCGGATGGTGCCAGTCTCCGCCCGAGCGCAGCCGGACCTCCGTCGGGCGGAGGACCTTCTGGTCGGATCGAGGTGTCGATCGTCCCCGATGGGGCTCCTCGATGCGCCAGAGCACGACCCAGGTTTCGGGACCGGCCAGAGGCCGCGCGTGGTCCAGGTCGATGTCCCGACATCGGTAGTGGCTTCCGTAGAGGAAGAGGCGCAGGAACGTGGGCAGCACCACGCCCCGCGCGCGATCGTCGCCGGGCTCCGCCAGCCACAGCGGACCGGGGACATCAAACGAACGGTAGGCGCCGCGTTGGCGGTGGAGCCGAGAGCCGGCGTCGCAACCCGCTTGTATCGCGGATTCGATGTCGAGGTCGGTCCAGGCCTGCTCATCCTGCTCCTCCTCAGCCTCCGTCGAGTAGGAGAAGCCAAGCAACAGCGCCAGGCACAGCCCCAAGACCATGGTCAAGAGCTGCGTGCCGCAAACCTCTCTCCGGACGGTCGCTACTTTCGTCCCAAAACTTTGCTTCGGCATGTGCGTTCCTCGTGGTCGATCCGAAAAAGAAAACGTCCGACGGTGCGTAAACGCACGCCAGGGCTCTCACCTGGACCGCCCTTTTCTTGCGGAACGAAACACCGCGCGAAGCGAGTGGTTCGCACCGTCCCAGCCGGGAGTCGGCCCAGATGAGCACGGAGCGCACAGCGCCACGGCGAGCTTGAGCACCGCGCGCCGACTGGGCCTGCGGACGCACCTCAAATCACGAAGCGACTGGCTCGCGGGAGTCGGCCCAGATGAGCACGGAGCGCACTTGTGTGAGTAGAAAACCGATGCAACCGTGATGGCGGTTCGCGGACGAAGACCGCGGAGTCGAAGCCTCAGCGCCGCAGCGAGTTGAGCACCGCGCGCAGACTGGGCCGACGGACGCACCTCAGATCACGAAGCCACCGGCTCGCGGGAGTCGGCCAGATGAGCACGGAGCGCACCTGTGTGAGAAAAACGCCGATGCAACCGTGATGACGGTTCGCGCACGAAGACCGCGGAGTCGAAGCCTCAGCGCCGCAGCGAGTTGAGCACCGCGCGCAGGCTGGGCCGACTCCCGCTTTCGCGGCTAGGACGAGGCCAGCTGACCTTCTAGGTCAGCCAGCTCCTTCTCGATTTCTTCCCAGCCCGCCATGGCTTCGTCCACCTTCTCCGCCAGCTTCTTCTGCTCGCCCTCGAGCTTCCGCACTTCCTTGTCGTCCGCCTTGTCGAAGTAGCCCGGGTCGCAGAAGATCTCGTTGATCTCGTGGATCCGCGTCTCGGAAGTCTCGATGGTCTCGGTGAATCGATCTCGCTTGCGCTCCAGATCCTTCTTCCGACGTATGAGCTCGCGCTGATCTCCTGCCGAGGGCGGGCCCGACTTGGCAGCACGGGCCGCCTTCTTCTTCTCGCGCTTCGCCTTGAGGACCGCATTCTCCACGTCGAGGTGGTCGTCGCCGCAGTCCTGCACATACTCCTCGTAGGTGCCCCGATAGTCCTCCAGGCCGTCCTTGCGGATCTCGAGGATCCGGTTGGCCAGCTGGGAGACGAACCAGCGATCGTGAGACACGAGGATCAGCGTGCCTTCGAACTTGCGCAGACCCTCCACCAACGCCTCGATGGCTTCCAGATCGAGGTGATTGGTGGGCTCGTCGAGCAGCAGGACATTCGGCTGTTGAATACCCAGCTTGGCGAAGACCAGGCGCGCCGACTCTCCGCCCGACAGCTGGCTCACCTTCTTCTTCGACTCCTCGCCGGTGAACAGCACCAAACCCAGCTTGCCGCGCACGAACCCCACCGGCTCCCCAGGGCAGAAATCCCAGATCCAACCCTCGATGGTCGACTCCCCACCCTCGAAGAGCTCCTTGTGATCCTGCGCGAAGTAACCCGTGTGCGTCTCGTAGCCCCACTCCACTTCGCCCGCATCCGCCGCCAGCTCCCCCACCATGATCTTGAGCAGAGTCGACTTGCCGATGCCATTGGGCCCGAGAATGGCGAGACGGTCGCCACGCTGCACCTCGATCGACACGTCGTGGAGAACCTGATTGTCGTCGTAGGCCTTCGAGACGCCCTTCACCTCGGCCACTGACTTGCCGCTGGGTCGGCGCTGCTTGAACTGAAACGTGGGATAGCGCCGAGACGTCTGAGCCAGCGACTCCACCTCGATGCGCTCCAGTTGCTTCTGCTTCGAGCGCGCCTGGCGCGCCTTCGTCGCCTTCGCCTTGAATCGGTCGATGAAGCGCTGATGCTCGGCGATCCGCGCCTCCTGCTTCTCGATCTCCTTCTCCTTGCGGTCCCGCTCTTCCTTCTTGCCCTCGACGAAGTCGGTGTAGTTGCCGGTATAGAGGCGGATCTCCTCGTAGTCGACGTCGAGGATGTAGTTGCAAACGTTGTCGAGGAAGCGGTGGTCATGGGAGATCACCGCCACCAGACCCTCGAACTCCTGGAGGAAACGCTCCAGCCAACGGATGGAGAGGATGTCGAGGTGGTTCGTGGGCTCGTCGAGAAGCAACGCGTCGGGGCCCGCCGCCAGCACCTGTGCCAGCAGTACCCGCAGCTTGAAACCGCCCGAGAGAATCGACAGCGGCTCGAAGTGCTGCTCCGCCGGAATGCCCAGACCTTCGAGGATCTCGCCCGCCCGCGCCTCGGCGGAGTATCCGTCGTGGGCCAGGATCATGTCCTCCAGCACCGAATAACGGTCCGCGTCGAACTCCTCCTCCGCCCGCGCCAAGATCTGCTCCCTCTCCTGCATCGCCTCCCACAGCTCCGCGTTCCCCATCATCACCACGTCGACGATGCGGTCCTCTTCGTAGCGAAAGTGGTCCTGTTTCAGCACCCCCACCCGCAAACGCTTCGGAATGTTCACCTCGCCCTCCGACGCCATCTCGTCACCCGAGAGGATGCGCAGAAACGTCGACTTGCCCGAGCCGTTGGCACCCACGACGCCGTAGCGATTGCCCGGCGTCATCTGCAGGGAGACGTCGGTGAACAGGGTCTGGTGCCCGAAGAACTTGGAGAGGTTGGAGACGGAGATCATGGCCGCACGGAGGATACATCGGTCGGTGGGTGGGTGGCACGGGAATGTGCTGCGCGGGGTGGTTTGGGCTGCTCTCCCTCGGGGGGACGGGCAGGCGGACGCTGCCTGCAGGGCGGGTCAGCGCGGTCGTTCGCGCCTATGCGGCGGTACGCAACGTGGAGTGGACAGACTAAGAAATATTTCTGAGCTGCACACGAGGATCCGAGGCGCCGACTTCCGCTATCTGCCTGGTGGCAACGTTGGGTGAATTCGAAGCGCACCACCGGAAGTTCATAGGTTACGTCCGTCTAACTAGATCGCATCCAGAAACGAGATTTCCGTTGAAAACAAAGGGATAAACGCGCAT
>JALCBJ010000173.1 GCA_028066595.1 Thermoanaerobaculia bacterium | reverse complement strand
CGATCGCCAGGATCTTGTGCGCCAGATCGGTCTCGCCCATGTAGAAGAGCGACTGACCGGTCATCGCCGAGTACTGTACCCGCTCTTCCTCCGGCATGAAGGCCAGAATCGCCTCCATCAGCGACGTCTTGCCGGCCGCCGAGCTCGACCGGATGATCACCGCCAGGGGCTCGTCGGTCTTCCGCGACACCGCCGCGAGATACCCCATCAGCTTGTTGGTCTCCTCGCCCACCACGCCGCAGCGTGCAAAGTCCTCCAGCACCCGGTCGAGGAGCCGCGGATCCCGCAGCAGCTCCAGCGCTTCTTCGCGCTCCCCCTCCGGGATCTCCACCGGCGCCTCGGTCTCCGGCACCAGCGCTGCGCGGATCTGTGCGTCCTGGAGCTCTTCGAGCTTCAGCAGCACCCGCCCGAGATCCCCGCGCACCACGCCCTCCTCGACGCCCATCTCCTCCGCCGCCAGCCGCACGAAAGCCGCCCGGTGACGCGCCGAGTACAGATCAAAGGTGTCCACGTGGTACCCCTCGTCTTGGCCGGCACAGGTGCGGCCCGCCAGGAGGTTGATCTTCAAGACCTCGTAGCTGAGGTTCTTTCCCAGGCCGCGGACGCGGTACCGACGGTCACCGAGCCGGATCACCACCTGGTCGCCGTCGATCTCCGCCGGCACCACCGGCCGAGCCGGCGCAGCCGGCAGCGGCGACGCCACGGGCGCTTCGGGGCAGCTCTCCCCGGGTTCCGGGACGGCCTCGGGCTCTGGTGCAGGCGTGGACACGGGCTCGGGTTCGGGTTCAGACGATGCCGACGAGATCTCCGGCGCTGAGATCTCCGGCACCACGGTCTCTTGCACCGATGCTGGCATCGCCATCGGGCCCTTGGCCGGGGCCTTCCCCGAGCCCATCCACGCTGCCTTGCGGATCGCCAGACCCAGACTCTTCGACGCAGGCGCCACCTTCAGCGCGTACTCGTTCGCGTCCATGCCCCGGGGAAACTGGATCCGCCAGCACTCGATCCCCGCGTCCTGGAGACGCGGCGCTAGCTGCTTCGCCGCCGCCTCGCCCGCGTCGTCGCGGTCGTAGGCGATCAGCACCCGCTGGGTGCCGTACGCCTGGAAGGCCTCCAGGTGCTCCGCGGTGAAGCCCTGGATGCCGTAGGCCGACGTCACGTGCCGGTAGCCCGCCGCCCAAAAGGTCAATCCATCGAGCAGCGACTCGCACAGGATCACCTCCCGGGACGAGCGCAAGGCGCCCAGGTTCCAGACCCCGCGATGCGGACCCGGCAGGTAGAGATGCTTCGGCGTGCCCTTGCGCAGATGGGCCGTCACCTTGCGGCCGTACATCTCCACCACCTCGCCCCCGGGCCCAAACACCGGCACCACCACCGAGCCGTTGAAGTGCTCGTGACCGGACCGGCGCAGGATCCCCACCTCCTGCAGCCGATTGCGGACCGCATTGCCCTTCTGGCCGCCCCGCTTCGGCATCCGCAGACCCAGCGTCCGATTGCCATAACCCAGGCGAAACCGGTCGAGCAGCTCCCGCTGGCCGATCCCACGGCTGCGCAGGTAGTCCAGAGCATCTGGACTCTCCAGCAGCGTCTCCGAGTAGAAATCCACCACCTGACCCAGCAGCGCGGTGCCCTCCGCCCCGAGATCCACCGCGCTCGGTAGCTTCTGCGTCGTCGCATGTTTCACCGGAGCGATCGGCGCCGTCTCCGTCGCCGCCACGCCCGTCCGCAACAGCTCCACCGCATGCCGGAAGCTCACACCCTCCGCCCGCATCACCCAATCGATCACCGAGCCGCCCGTCTGGCACGCACCCAGGCAGTGCCACAGATTCTTCGCCGGAGAGATCACCAGCGACGGCTCCGTATCGTCATGGAACGGACACAGACCGATCAGATCCTTCCCGTGACGACGCAGCGACACACCCCGAGCCGCCACCAGACGCTCCACCGGCACGTCCCGCTTGATCCGCTCCAGCTCCACAGCCGGCACACGAGCCACTCCCTACGCCTCCAGCGCCGGGGACGTGGACGGCGTCACCACCAGCCGACCGACCGCCACCTCGACACACACCTTCGAGCCGATCGGGAAACCCGCCTCCGCCAGCCACAGGCCGTGGAAGCGCAGATACGGCACATGCACCCCAGGGTGAGGCGTGTACACCCGCGGGCGGCGGGCTCGGTAGGTGTGGGAGACGGTGAGCTGGCGTTCGGGGATCATCTTCGGTTCTCCTCGGGTCGGCGCCCGAAACCTGTCAAGGACATTTATGTCTCTTTGTTGACTAGACTATTATGTCCTGCTAGCCTCTGTCAATGATTCGCACGCCTAAACTGACTTTCGCCACCCATTCCATGGAGAGCCAGGCGATGGTCGACTTCAGGCAGAACCTCGTAAAACTCAGGAAGGAACGGCAGCTCACCCAGATGCAGCTGGCGGACCTGCTCGACGTGCAACCGCGGCTCATTTCCCGCTGGGAGACCGGCGAGAGCAAGCCGCAGTTCGACCATGTCGTCCAGTTGGCGGATGTTCTCGAGGTCACTCTCGACCAGTTGATCCGAGGCCATAACCACGACCAACCGGCCCGTTTCGACATTCGAAACAAGCGACTCGAAGAGTTGTGCCGACGCATCGACGAGCTCGGTGCGGAGGACCAGGACGTCGTCTGTCACCTCATGGACAGCGTCATCCGTAAGGAGCAGGTCAAGGCCATCGCAGACGGTACGCTCCCCCGAAGATGACCACCTCAGACCTCGATCTCGAAGCGCCCGAGCGATTGGCGGCCACATTTGCGTCCATAGATCGCATGGACACGAAATCGCAGCCCGTTCAGCAAATGCCCCTCTTCCGCGCCGCCCCCAGAGATCATGCTCTCACCCGCGGTCGGCAACTCCGCACCGCAGGCCTGTTCTCGGGCATCGGGGGCCTAGAGCTCGGCCTACGTCGAGCCGGACACACGTCGGAGATCCTGTGCGAGAACGAGCCCGGAGCCGGAGCCGTCTTGCGGCACCGGTTCCCGGACATCCCTCTCCACGAGGACGTCCGCGACCTGGAGCATCTGCCTGCAGGCATCGAGCTCCTGGTCGGCGGATTCCCCTGCCAGGACCTCAGCCAGGCCGGCCTCACCGCCGGTATCCGCGGCGCGCGCTCCGGTCTCGTCGACGAGGCCTTCCGCCTGCTGCGTACCCACGACGTCCCCTGGGTCTTGCTGGAGAACGTTCCGTTCATGCTCCAGCTCGACCGCGGCAGGGCTCTCGATCACATCGTCACCGCGCTCGAAGAGCTCGGGTATCGGTGGGCCTATCGCGTCGTCGACTCGCGATCGACCGGCCTGCCCCAGCGCCGGGAGCGCGTCTATCTCCTCGCCTCCAAGGACGGAGATCCCCGCGACGTGCTCCTGGTCGATGACGCCGGTGTGCCGGAAACACCGCCCATCGAGGAGTGGCGTGACGTCGCCTGCGGCTTCTACTGGACCGAGGGGCTCCGCGGCCTCGGCTGGGCGCACGATGCCGTCCCGACGCTCAAGGCCGGCTCGACCATCGGCATTCCCTCCCCGCCGGCGATCGTTCTCACCTCCGGCGAGATCGTCAAGCCCGACCTCCGAGACGCCGAGCGCCTACAGGGATTCGAAGCCGACTGGACCCAGCCTGCCGAAGAGGTCGGCCGGCCCAGCCATCGTTGGAAGCTCGTCGGCAACGCGGTGACTGTCGACGTTGCCGAATGGCTCGGACAGCGGCTGCGCGAGCCGGGCCACTACGAGCCCAAGGGGGATCCGGTCCTCCACCGCAAAGGCTCCTGGCCGAAGGCCGCCTGGGGTATCGACGGCGAGCGCCATGTCGCCCATCGCTCCGCTTGGCCGCAGCACGCCCAGCGCACACCGCTCGAGGAGTTTCTCCGGTACGACCCCACGCCGCTCTCCTTCAAGGCCGCAGCCGGCTTCTTTTCCAGGGCGCAACGGGCCAAGCTTCGATTCCCACCGGGCTTCCTCGATCTCGTGGAGCAGCACCTCGACAGATGACCGACACAGAGGGGAAACGCGGACCCGCGGCCTCGGATCGCGAGACGTTTCTCCGCATGAGTCGGCAGCGCCAGAAGGACACTCGCCCCGAGATCCTCACCCGCCGCATTCTCCACCGCCTCGGCCATCGGTTCCGCATCGCCAATCGTGACCTGCCGGGGTCCCCCGACATCGCCAATCGCCACCGGCGATGGGCCGTCTTCGTACATGGCTGTTATTGGCACCGACACGAGGGATGCCCCCGAGCCACCACGCCGAAACGAAACCGGGAGTTCTGGATGGAGAAATTCGAGGCCAATCAGGCCCGCGACCGGCGCGTCGCCGACAAACTCCGAAACCGAGGCTTCACCGTCCTCACCGTCTGGGAATGTGAGACACGCGATCTGGAAGCGCTCGAAGAGCGGCTAGGGCGCGAGCTCCCGCCCGATCACTCGTCCGGAGCCCACTCGAAAGGCGGCTCGTTGCGCAGGTCGTAGGTCTGCACGATCCCGGCGATCATCTCATCGAAGCCCAGCACCTCGCTCCGCCGCGGCCGACGCGCCTTCGGCGGCGCATCCATCACGTCGAAGAAGACACAGGAGTCCTCACCGGGAAGCGCACCCACGAGCGCCTCGTAATCGTAGAGACCCACGAAGAGGCGCTCGAAGAGCTCCGGTGAGTCCTCCGACTCGTCACGGCCTCCTCGGTGCCGGAAGATCTTCACCGACTGGCCGAACGACGACGGCCCCGCCTTCCCATCGTCGCAGCTGTCGACCGGCAGAAATACCACGCCAGCGAGCACCGCGTACGGCTGCCGTACGTGGTAGTCGAGCGCTTCGGCCCGCAGCTCGTTGTCGATCCGTGTGTAGTTCTTCGTGTATCGACTGCTCTTCTGATCGCGGAAGTTGAGCGTCTTGATCGACACACCTAGACCCAATCCCAGATCGGGGGTGGAATAGTTGACGTCCAGCCGCTTGAAGCCCTTCGACGACCGAGCCAGTGATTCCTGCCGACCACCGTCCGCGTCCGGCATGATCCCCGGAAACCGAGGCCGAAGGGCCGCCGCGATCGCAGTCGAAAGGTGACGTGATAGCGACTCGGCGTAGTTCTTCTTCGCGCCACGCTTCGCGCTGGGATCGGGGCGTGGATCAGCAGCGCGGAAGGCTTCGGAGAGGTGGTTCACGGCAATCGATACCTCATGCTCATCGGTACAGATCTCGATACTACCTGCCTGAGAGTGAGGTGCCAGGCACCGTTTCAGCCGGCCTGAAAAATCATTCGCGAGACAGGTCGAATCCACAAAACTTTTCTTTGTTAGAAGACACCCAGTCCTGCCAGGCGGCAACATCGGATCCGAAGTCTTCTCCGGAAACTCGCCTTAGCTGGTCCAAGGCGTCTTCCCTCGACAAGTACATTCTCGAATCCTCCGGAATCTTGCCTTCAAGATTCCGCATCAGTATCTGGTGTGGTGATAGCAAACTCACACTTACCTCATCGGCTGCCAGAAATCCAAGTACTGCTGGATCGACCAGCTCAGTTGTGGGCTTACCGCTCCAGAGTGCTGCCGAAGCATCCAACGAGCGTAGCGATCGGCTACCAGTTCCTCACGGGCGTAGTAAGAAGTACCGAATCGACGCTTCGGGCTGGAAACATAACGCCAAGCAGCTCCCCGTTTACCACCAAACTTCGAAATGCGAATCCGATGGAAAAGTTGCGCATGCGCGAGTTCATGATAGGCGTCACGGAGAGCCCAACCGTGGCCTTTAAGCAGCTGACCACGGTTCAGGTTCAGCATCAGGTGCCCAGATCCGTTCATCAAGAACTGTGATGGCCCGTGAGACACGGTGATGTCGTCAACGAGATTCTCTAGCTTGAGCCCTGCAGATTGGCTCGCCTCCTCAAGGATCTCCCTGGCATACACCAAGTCTGAACCAGTCCCCCCTCGCTGTGCTGATGACCTTCCCAGGGAGGACATTCGAGCACCTGTGAGACCCGCTTCTCCCAACTCATCACCAAATCGCAGCACGGATCTCGCCGTCCCCACCGCTTTGCCGAGGCCTGCACCCACGAGAAAATCGCCGTAGAAGTTCCCGACACTCCTACCCTTCTCGACCGGACTAGCCTCTAAGAAGTCCCAATACGCGCTCTGCGCCGTCGTGAAGGGATGGGTCGCGACATGAACTAGAGCGCGGCCCGATTGGATTGGGTGTCGGCCGATCTGATAGAGACCTTTGGCAAACCTCCATGGGGAAGTTGCGATGCCTTTGTATACCTCTCCAGTAATGGCTTCGAATTCTGCTCGCTGTTCAGA
Source organism: Thermoanaerobaculia bacterium (assembly GCA_028066595.1). Taxonomy (GTDB): domain Bacteria; phylum Acidobacteriota; class Thermoanaerobaculia; order Multivoradales; family J023; genus JAUIJL01. The sequence goes on along the minus strand of JALCBJ010000173.1, from coordinate 103 downwards.
AGAGCTAGCATTCTCATATGTAGCCTTCTGCTCGTCGGTCAGCTCCCAATAACCAACATACAGCCCCATCGGATCGCTGAAATTGATGGGGTTGTTGAGTGCG
>JALCBJ010000044.1:2572-56182 GCA_028066595.1 Thermoanaerobaculia bacterium | reverse complement strand
CTAAAGACGCAAACTTTCAAGTAGCGGAGCGCGCGCTCACTGGACAACGCCCGGAACGGTCGTTCACTCACGGCTCGGGTGGCCGAGACAACGGACCAGCAGACCGCGCATCGTGCAGGCGATACAGCACGCCGATCTCGCTGGTCTCGTGCGCCACGAAGCGCCCCTCCAGCAGAATGGGTTCCCAGCTCACCTCGAAGGCTTCCTTCGCAAAGACTTCCACTGCGCCCGCCGGCCCACCTGGTATGTGAAAGAAGCAACCCGGCGGGTTCGAAGCGAGCACGAAGTGCTTCTGCTTGCGTTTCATTTCCAGCGGCAGCATGAACCCCGCCAGCTTGACGGTCTTCCCGTTCCTGGCCAGGACTTCGTCCGGGAAGGTCGCGGAGAGCTGTTTCTCGCCCCATTTGATCTCCGCTTTGGTCAGCAGGGTCCACGGGAGGACGCCCTGGACGTCCTCCAGCCACCCATATCCTGCGGCACGCAGGCTGATGACATTCAAGATCACTGATTCGACCGCTTCGCCGGCGACGATCTCGACCCGCTCCTCGCCCATGCTCCCGCCCTGTATGCCGAACGCGTAGCTACCGAACTCGTCGGAGACGGCGGCCTCGCCGGAAAGGGGAACGAAACGACTGTCACCCTCTGGAGTCACCGTGGGGAGCAGGCCCTGCACGGGGCGCCCGTCGGCGTCGACGATGAAGAGCTCCAAGTAGAGCAGGTCTCGTTCCAGCACGTCGAGAATCAACTCGCCGTCTTCGTTCTCGTAGCCGAACTCCGGGACCACCATCAAGCGCAAAGGACGGGCCGCACGCTCGACATCAACGGGTTCGGGTTGGAGGCCCGGGACGGGTCTCAGGAGCCGGGGTGGCTGATCGCCGGCTTCGTAGGAGGAACGCCCGCCCGCAGCGGGGTCGTTGGGCGCGCCACAAGACAAGGCGGCGACGGAGACGACGAGAAGGAACACTGGCCTCATCGATCGACGGTGGGGCATCCCTGGATCATCTGGGGTCGTGGTGCCCACCGTGGGGATCGCGCACGGCTTGTCTTGCCACTCCTTGCGGAGGACACGAAGGCGGTCGAGCCAGATCTCCCGAGGCTTGGCCTCACAGGGTGTCGTTTCGGCACGAACGGGCATTGCAAGGACAACATTGCTTGGCTCCCAACATCTCATCGTACAGGGTGAAGCGCGCGTACTCCCGAACCTCATCCTCGCACTTCGGGCCGAGTGGATCGCTCTGTTCCGCCTTCGCTTCAAGGGCGTCGATGACGGTCAGGACATCCACCGCTTCGAGAGCCACGTTCATGCGTACGGCAGATTCCTTATACAACTCGATGAGTCCTTACAACCACTTGAGAACCCCGTGTTGTTCGCTGCCGCCGAGCCATATCAAGCCCTACCAGCGTGCGGCTGGGCGCCGACTTGGTGCCAACTGATCAAAGCGACATCGCCCCAAGTGTGAGGCGCACGCTCCACTGAGTAGAGCCGCACGCTGTGGGCGATCCCCAGTTCGTCGAGGACGTCAGAAAGAGCGTGGGCACGCTCTCTCTCGACGTTCCGCTCGTTGAGTCGAACTCGCAACGGCGGCGCATAGGGTGCACCTACGCTCTGAACGAGGGCGACACAGCGCCCCGCGCAGCGGTGCATCTTCGACAACGAGGCAGCGATGTCCTCCATGCGATAGAAGGCGTTGCATCCGAAGACCACGTCTGATGCCAGCTCTGGCGCGTCCTCCCAACGGCCTGCCCAGAGCTGAGGTGGTATCCCAAAGCGCGGCTCCCAACGGCGTAGCAACTCGGTTCTCATGGCCAACGAGGGCTCGACACCGGCAATCTCGATGACATGTGCGGCGATGCGTCGGGTGAACGCCCCGGACCCCGGCCCGATCTCGAGCACGCGGTCGGAGGGCCGCAGCAGTGCCACCAGGTCAGCGACCAGGGCATTTGCCTGCAGAGCCAGCGGGTTCCGCTCGTCGTAGCCCGGCGCGTGGTCGCGCCAGAAGCCCTCCTCCGCCGCGTGGTCTCGAACACGAAGATCGCGCTCGGCTGCCTGGGCGAAGGCCAGCCGCCAGAACATTGATGGTGTCATCCCACCGGTCCGTATCCCCATCCCCTACACTCCACTTCTGTGTAGCTTCATCTCAGACGGGCAACACCGCCCGTCCCCAAGACGTCGCGTGTACCTCGAAGCGCACACCAAATACTTCGGTAAGGATGCCTGAGGCCACGACTTCATGGACCTTTCCGCAAGCCACCGTCCGGCCGTCAGCCAGAACGGCGATGCGGTCGGCGAAGCGCAGCGCCAGGTTGAGATCGTGGAGCACGACGATCGACGCGGTCTCGCCCCGACATCCGCGTAGATATTCCATGGTCCTGAGCTGATGGGCTGGGTCGAGGCTGGCGGTCGGCTCGTCGGCGAGTAGCAGGCGTGGTGCCGTGACCAGCGCCTGTGCCAGCAATGCGCGGGCACGCTCCCCGCCCGACAACGATGCGAACCGTCGCTCCAGGAGATCGTTCAACTCGAGGTCCCGAAGCAAACCGTCCGCCTGCTCCGCCACGTCGACGGCCAAGAGCGCAGGTGGCCGAATCGCGCTCCATCCCAGTGCAGTCCGGCCGCGCTGCTGACCGATATCCAGGAGGTCGGCGACGCTCAGCTCCCAGTGAGGTGCGAAAAACTGCGGGAGATAGGCGATCCGACGTGCCCTTTCCTCCGCCGGGAAGTCGGCCAGCGGGCAACCTTCGAGCTCGATCCTTCCACTCCACGCCGTTTCGACGCCGCCGAGACACTTGAGAGCGCTGCTCTTGCCGGCACCGTTGGGGCCGATCACCGCGAGCAGCTCTCCGGCGAAGACGTCGAGCGCGACCCCGTCGAGCACAGGGCGGCCGGCCTTGAGAAGACGGAGCTCCACCAGGGACACGAGCGGGCTTCTTCTCGTGCTGGTATGCCTCACTGGTGGCTGCGCCTTGCCAGGATGAACATGAAGAAGGGTGCGCCGACCAGAGCGGTCAGCAAGCCGAGCGGGATCTCCGCCGGTGGCAGGAGGCTGCGCGCCAGGCCGTCGAGGAGAGTCAGAAGCACTCCGCCCACCAGCGCCGAGGCGACGATGAGCGGTGCGTGACGCGGCCCGACCGTCCAACGCATCAGATGAGGCACGACGAGGCCGACGAAGCCGATCGTTCCACCCCAGGTGACCGCGAGCGCGACAAGGGCGGAGGCGACCAAGGTCGCCATCACGACGAAGCGTTCTACGGGCAGGTTCATATTGCGCGCCACGTCGTCGCCGAGGCCAAGAACATCGAGGCCATGGGCAAGCCCGTACGCGAGCAGCAGCAAGAGCAGGCTCAATAGAGCGACGAGGCCCACCTCACGCCAGAACGGAGTTTGGATCCCACCGAGCGTCCAGGACAACACCACCTGGAGGCTGATCGTCTCGTCGGCGAGCGCCAGCATCAGATAGCTTCGCACGGCGCCGAGGAACGCCGCCATGGCTACGCCGGCCAGCAGGAGGCCGGCGGTGTCACGCACCTGAGCCAGCCGAGCGAGCAAGAGAACGGCAAGCGTTGCGCCGAAAGCACCGAGAAACGAAAGAACCGGTAGCAGGAGAAATGGGGAGATCGCCTGGAAGACTGGGAGTCCCGGAACCAGCAGCGCGAGGGTGGCGCCGAGCGCCGCGCCCGGTGCCGTGCCGATCAGGAAGGGATCGGCGAGCGGATTGCGGAAGATTCCCTGGAAGACTGCCCCAGCCGCACCGAGAAGGCCGCCAACCAAGAAGGCGGTCAACACACGCGGCAAGCGCCAGTCGAGCAGCAGGCGGTCCAAGGGATGGTCACCTGTCGTGGGCCGGACCAGGTCCAGCAAGCGGCCGGGGCCGAGCAGCTCCGGCCCGAGCATCATGGCGGTCCCAATCGAGAGGAAAACCGCTGCAATGAGGATCGCCAGCCATCGGGCCGGGATGCCGAGGATGCGCGTCATTCCGAGCTGGTCGAAACGAGATCGGGGTGCAGCGCATGGGCGACGGTGCGGACGCCCTCGACGACGCGGGGCCCCGGAATGAGAACCTGGCCGCGTGGGATTGCGTCGACCCGTCCTGCGGCCACGGCCCGGATACCGTTCCAGTGCGGACGCGCGAGAAGGGCGGCGACATCCGCCTCAGTGCCTGCGACGAGAATGTGGTCTGGATCAGCTCGGAACACGGCCTCACCGCTTACCTGCGAGAAGCCCGTGCGGTCGCCGAAGACGTTGAGGCCGCCGGCGTGCCGAAGGATGTCGTCGGTGTAGGTGCCGGGTCGGACCGAACGGAAACCGGCACGGCCAGCAGCGCCTGTCTCGAAGTAGACCCGTTTGGGCGGCCGTGACGCAAAGAGCTCGGCCAGTGCCGAGAGCTCGTCTTCGATCGCCCGGGTGAGCGCCTGCGCCTCGGGCTCGCTTCCGATCGCGCGTCCAACCAGACCGATATTGTCCAAAATCCGCACCAACGTCGGATGCTCGAGGACGAGCACTGGAATGCCGGCCAGGCTCATCGGCCGCAGCAGCTGGGCAGCTGCATGCCGCGCCGGAGTCAGGATGACGAGGTCCGCTCCGAGCCGGGCGATGATGTCCGGGCTGAAACCAATGCGGTTGCCGATGCGTGGTCGGTCGAGGACCTCCGGCGGATATCGCGTCAGGCCATCGATCGCAACGATGCGGCCGGTGCCGCCCAATGCCGCAACGATCTCGGTATTGCTGGAGAAAACCGGCACGATGCGGGTCGGCGGACCGGCAATCCCGATCCGTCGACCCAGCGCGTCGGTTACCTCGCGCGGCCAGTCGTCGTCCGATTGCCCCGACGCCACGGTCCACCGCGGCATCGTCATGGCGGCAAGGACGCCACCCAAGCCGGCAAGAAACCGACGTCGAAACATCAGAAACTCACACGTACGCCGACATAGGGAAAACGCCCGCGCATCGAATTGCCTCGGCCACCGTTCGAGCGCGCAGGGTCCGAGATGAAGGGCTGTTCGTCGATGGCGATGAAGATCGGGTGCTCGTTCTTGTCGAATAGGTTGTCGATCCCACCGTAGAAGGTGATGCGGTCAGTCACGTCGAAATGGCCACGCAGATTGAAGACCCAGAACGAACCCTTCCGGTGCACGAAGTTGCGGGCCGGCTCGGCGGTGACCAGTAGTCTTTCCTCGGTGTCGTAGAACATCGGTCCGTGCAGCACACCGCTCACCCTGATGCCCCAACGGTCGCGCCACTCGTAGTCGAGCCGCAAGGAAGCTTTGTACTCGTTGAGGCGCTGCAGCTCCTCTGCATAGGGGCCGCTGTCCCGGCGGTCGATACCGTCAGCCTGCATATCGAAGTTCCAGACAAGGTCGGCGCCCAGCAGGAGACGTTGGCCCGCCATATCAAGAAGGGGCGCTGCGTCACCTTGGACCTGAATCTCGAAGCCCTGGACCTCTGCATCGCCGTCGGCGTTCACGAACTGGGAGATGTCGTCATCGCGCCCGGGGCCTCCCTCATCGATCACTGTGGTCGTGATCCTGCCCTCGATCGTCTGGTCGAAGACGGCGACGTCGAAGAAGAAGCTGTCGGCCGCATAGGTGAGGCCGATTTCGAACTGCTCACTCTCCTCGGCATCGAGATCACCGTTGCCACGGGTGATGCGATTCGGCGTCAGCACCGGCGAAAACTCACCAGCCAACTCTCGGCCCGTCGGCGAGCGGAAGCCCGTGGCATAGCTTGCCCGTGTCTTGAGACTGGGCGAAACCGCGTAGGCGACACCCAGGCTGTAGGTCGTGCCATCGAAGGCGCGATCGGTGTCGCCACCCAGGTCGACGTTCGGAGTGTCCTTCAGGGAGAGCTCGTTGCGGGTATACCTAGCGCCCGCCCGCAGGGTGATCCGTTCATCGACAAGGGACTGGGTGAGCTCGGCGTAGCCTGCGGTCAACAGGTTGTTCTCGTTGTTGTCGAACGGCGGAACTTGTGCGATGGGGGCGCCGCTGACAGAGATCCGCTCGCGCGTATTGCGCAGTCGGGAGTGCTCACCGTCGAAGCCCAAGAGCAGCCGTGTGGACTCGGTGAGGTTGAACTGCGGAGTCAACCTGACCCCGTAGGCCGTGAGCTCTCTGCGATTGTTGTCCTCATCGACTCCGGCGGCTTCGGATCCCCAGTGGAAGGAGTCGACGTCACTGAAGGCATAGAGATGGGCGTTCAGATCGATGCCCCGATCTTCCAGCACGCCGACGTAGGTCAGGTCGAACGAGCGGTTCCAGCGGTCGTCATTGTTGTCGAAGTCCCAGGAGGAGCCACGGAATCCGGCGTCATAGACTCCGTCGGTACGCAAGGAGAGGTCCAGCCAGTGATTGGGGTGGAGGTCCCAGTTGAGGGCGGCGAGCGCGCCGAACCGCTTTGATTCGGTGTTGATCTGTTCCGCGCTGCCGGAGCCGCCGTCATAGTCGCCGCTGGCCGAACCAACGACTCCGATATAGCTCGAGAGACCGTCCGAGAGATCGGTGCTGTACTCCGCTTTCACTTGGCCGTACCCGTAGTCGCCGCCCTCGATCGAGACTGTATTGACCTCGACGCTCCGTCCGTTGCGGGTGATCAGGTTGATGACACCGCCCATTGCCTGGTTGCCGTACGCAACCGAAGCGGGACCGCGAACGATCTCGATACGATGAAGCTGGCTCGGCGAGAGCTTGGAGAGGTTCGCGGTACCGGCCCGGCGGCCATTCAATAGCACCAACACCTGACCCCGAAAGTCGCGGCCCTGGCCGTCGCTGCGCGCGCCGCGCATGGTGATCGAAGTCTGACCCGGTGTCCACTCACTGAAGAAGGCAGCGGCGCGCTCCTGCAGTAGCCCGGTGATCGTACTGCTGCTCGATTCCCGGATTTCTTTCGCGTCGATCACCTGAACCGTACTGGCGATCTTGCTCAGCTCCTCAGGGCTGCCGGCAGTGGTGACGACGATCTCGTCAAACGTGACAATCCCGCTTTCGTCGGATGGCTCGGCATCCTCTGCAAACGCGATTGACGGGGGAAGAAGGAGAATGGCGCCGATCACGAAGCGGAGCATTCTTCCGTGCGATACGAAGATCAGGTCCAGCAAGACAGATACCTCTTTGGACGAAGTGATGCGAACCAGCACTTCCGCGAAGCAGGGCGGGCCTATCGGTGTGTCGGCTCAGGTTCATCGTAGTTCTCGATTTGTTCGTTCAGGTATGCGCCGCGCTACTCGGGTCGAGAGGCGGTAAACCGGGCACCAGTTCGTGGTCCCCGTGAGTGCGGCCATGGACGCGGCTATCGCGCCGCCTTCCTGGTCGCAAGCCCTTTCTGCAAGCCGCTTGCAATCAACAGGCTACACGCAAGTTACTTGCAAATACAAGCTCTTCCCTATCGATAATTCATCTCGACTCGCTCTCCGCCGACCGGGTGGCGGGCTGGCAATGCTGATCGCCTTCTGGACACTGCCGGCCGCAACGGCTATGCCGTTCGCGCGGAGGCGAGGGACTGCTCACCGGGTTCGGAAACAGCGAATCGTTCAAATCGGTGGCGATTCAGTTCAGCAGGTATTTCGAGCAGAACACCCGCATCACGTGAAGCGGTGGCCCACTCCAGAAGCAAGTCGTATTGCCACTGTTCCTGGAGACCACCGAACCACTGCATCCCCTGAGGCGAGATGACACACAAGACATTGGCCAGATCGCACGGGCCAAGGCAACCGGAAATCGTCAACTGCACCGACTTATTGAGTTTTCTATCTTTCCACTGATGCTTCATCCAGTCGCTCTGCGACGGCATGAAACCCTTGTCCGTCCGACCGCAACAGCAGCCCTCGCACAACACGATCTGCCCGAGAACGTGACTGCGAGCCGTAACCAGTGCTTCGCGTCGGCCCAGTGTTTCGCGGATCCGTTGGGTTTGAGCATTCATGGCGTGTCTTCTTCGGCCGCTGGATGCCGTTCGGCTTGACGGACTTCAATCAGCTGGCCTTCAAGCCGCAATTTTTCCGGCCACCGACTGGACTTGGAAGACGACGACCTTGCCATCTTGCTGCCCAACCGCAAGCTTGCCGCCCTCGCACCACCGCAAACAACTTGCAGACGATGAAAGCAAAACCCCTCCAATGATCTTGTCGTGTTTGATGGGGTCCCACAGCATGAGGAACGCTTCGGCATCTGCCGAGACCAGCAACTTGCCGTCGGGCTGAAAGGCCAATTGAGTCAGCTTGCTGGAATGCGCGTCGTACTGACGAGGCTTCCGCCCCGCCGGCCCTTTTCCGCTGCAATCCCACAAACAGACCGATGCACCGCCGCCGGTTGCCAGCCACCGCCCGCTGGAATCCCAACTCAATGCGAGCACTTTGGTGGGGAAACCCCACATCTGTGCATCGCGGCCGGACTCCACATGCCAGAAATGAACTGTTGAATCTTGTTCGCCGGTTGCCATGTATTTCGCATCGGGACTCCATGCCAACACAAGGCTCGAACCTTTCCAATTGTACTTCCGTGGTGGACTTTGCTCACCAGGTACATGTAAGGTAATTCCGTTGTAAGCTGCCACAGCTATGCTGAGTCCACTCGGATTCCAACCAACATCAGCGATCGTACTCGAGTGGTCCGAAGACTCGTAAAACACCTCGCGTTGCTCGTTCCACAACTTGAGGTGCCTGCCCGCAGCCGTTGCCAACACATCGCTGCAAGGACTGTACGCGACCTTGGCAACCCAGGAATCGCCCGCTTCGAGTGAGCTGAGCTGCCGCCCCGAGCTCCCATTCCAGATCTTCACCAGCCCGTCGTGCCCGGCCGTTGCGAACTCGGCCCCGTCACAGCGCCAAGACAACGAATTGGCTCCACCGGCATGTTGACCAATGAGCTCGAAGTGCGCCGAATCGCCGTGATCGTCGATCATGAATACCGACCCTTCCACCGTCGCGGCGGCTAGCTTGGACGCATCCGGACACCAAGCAAGATCGATAATGTAGTCATTTAGCGCCACATGCCATGACTCCGCGAGCAATCCCTTGCTCAACATCGAGATATCTAGGTCAGACATGCATTGAAGCCTGCGTTGAGTGCCTCGCGATCGAGATTGCGACCGATGAATATCAGCGAATTGCTTCGCTCGCCCTCGCGCCACGGCCGATCTGTGCGGCCATTGAACAGCATGTGGACGCCCTGAAATACATACCGTTCCTTTGCACCACCAAAGGACAATACGCCCTTCATGCGAAAGATGTCAGGGCCTTGGTTGGCCAGCAGATCGCTCAACCACCCATGAAACCTCTCGAGATCCAGGTCCCCCGGCGTGTTGATCGCCACCGACGTAACCTCTTCGTCATGCTCGTGGTCCGGCTTGTACTCGCGACTGAACAGCGCTTCGACACGTTCGCCGTCCACATCGGCAACGAACGCTTCAAACTCATCGGGATGATGCTCGGTAAACAGTACATAGGAACCTGCTCCTGGGACGCGTAATACGTATTCAATCTGATCCCCCTCGAGATCGATCTGACTCAGTTGCTCACCTGGCTCGATCACGGCAGTAGTTTGCAGAGCGACTTCATCGTCCGAGAAGGCGAGAACCGCTTTCTCGACCGTATCGCGCATGGCAGATTCGCTGGCTGCTGTAGCGGATCGAAAATTCAGATTCATCACTGGATCAGGCCCAGGCTCGAGAACCAAGCGATGATCGCCCGCCTGGAATTCAAACAAGCCACTCCACTCGAACGGGTACTCGGGCTCCATAAACTTGGGATCGACCTCGAGAGCGCGAGCCAGGTCAAAACCACCGAGGTCCAGGACTTTGTCCATATCCACGGCAGCATCGCGAGTGCGATACATGCTGGCAGCTGAATTCATCGAGTGGATCCGGGCTTCCAGCTGATCGAGCTCAGCCGTTGAAACCAGATCAACCTTGTTCAGCAAAATCACATCGGCGAAGGCGATCTGCTCTTTGACTTCATCGCTGTCCTCGATATGGAGTACCACATGCTTGGCATCGACCAGCGTGACGACACCGTCCAAACGGAGCGCCTCGCGCAACTCATCGTCCATGAAGAATGTCTGCGCAACGGGGCCGGGGTCAGCCATTCCGGTGGTTTCGATAATAATGTGATCGAACTTGTCACGACGTTTCATCAAGTTGCCGAGAATACGAATCAGATCTCCACGAACGGTGCAACAGATGCAGCCATTGTTCATTTCAAAGATCTCTTCTTCGGCACCGATCACCAAATCATTATCGACACCGATCTCGCCGAACTCATTCTCGATCACCGCGATTCGCTTTCCATGATTCTCCGACAGGATGCGATTGAGCAGGGTGGTCTTACCCGAGCCCAAGAAACCGGTGAGCACAGTCACAGGAACAGTAGGATTCGCGCTGTACATCTGAGACTCTCCTTTGTGAGTGGTCCAGGATTCAGCTGAGCCTTTCGAGATTTCTGTAAGCTGCTCGGCCGCTAGATCGGCCACGTCGTCGCCGAGGTAGCCCGACACCGCGAGTGACACACTCCTTCAATGCGACCTCGAGTGCATCGAAGGCCGCGGCAGTTGCCAACTTGCGCCTGCGGCTTGCCGCCGGGGTTCGTACGAGCTCTGTTCGGTCATCGGGTCACCGTGGCGGAACAGGTTTGGCAGGTCATCGGAGCTCAGACCGGAACCTTCGATGGTTCGGCAACGAGCTCGGTGGGCAAAGGACCGATGTACGGCCCGCGCTCCTCCTGCGGCTGGGCAAAGCGTAGGATCCGCGAGCTGTTCAGGATCACGAACAGCGACCCCAGGTTGTGCATCAGTGCGCCGAGCAGCGGGTCGATCACGCCGGTCGACGCGAGTGCCATCATCAGGATCGAGAATCCCGTCCCGAGGATGGCATTGAGGATGACGATCCACCGGGTGTACTCCGCCAGCCGTAGCATCATGGGAATGCGACCCAGGTCCGGCGTCATCAGCGCGACGTCTGCACCACCGAGGGCAACTTCGCTGATCCGTGCACCGACCGCAACGCCGACGTCGGCACCCGACAAGGCGAGCGCGTCGTTGACACCATCGCCCACCATCATGACTTTGTGGCCGTGCTCTTGTTCGGCGCGCACGATGTCGAGCTTCTGCTCCGGGAGGACTTCGGCGATGACTTCGTCGAAGCCGAGCTCTTCCGCGACACGGCGCGCGACGACCTCGCGGTCGCCCGTCAGCATCACGGTGCGATGAATGCCCAACCTGCGCGTTGCGGCGAGCGCCTCCTGGGCCTCTTCGCGCGGACGGTCCACGAGCGACAGGAAGCCGAGGACCTGATCGTCCTTCGCGACCCATGCACCTGGACCACTGATTCCTACGTGGCCGCTGAAATCCAGCCCCTGCCTCTCGAGCCAGCTCTGCCGGCCGAGCCGGTAGATACCGTGATCGGTGCGTGCCTCGACACCTTCGCCCGGGACCTCCCTCGCGTGCTCCACTTGCTCGATGCGGATTCCCAAGCGCTCGGCAGCCTCGACCGCGGCTCGGGAAATAGGATGCAGCGACGAGTAGCCGCAGATCGCTGCACCACGCAGGACGGACTCCTTCGACGGCCCGCCATCGACCGTCGTGACTTCGTTCAAGGACAACGCCCCGGTCGTCACGGTTCCCGTCTTGTCGAGGAGCAGCGTGTCGATCTCGGCTACGGTCTCTAGGAAGCCGGCGCTCTTGATGAGCATCGACAGACGCGTCGAGGCCGTCATGGCCGCGACCATCGCCGCCGGCCCTGCGAGAACCAGCGCACAGGGACACGACACGATCAGGACGGCAATGGCGCGGTCGAGCTCGCCCGTCATGAATACCGTGACCCCAGCGACGGCAAGGACGATCGGCAGGTAGACGCCTGCATAGCGCTCGAGCAGACGCAGAACGGGAGTCTTTGACGCTTCCACCTCACGCAGCAGCTTCAAGACACGCCCGAGCACAGTCTGTCCACCGACCCCTGTTGCTTCGACACGCAGCAGCCCGTCCAGATTGACGGTACCGGAGTAGACCGACTTGCCCGGTTCGACATCCTCGTAGAGCGACTCACCGGTGATCGGAGCCTGGTCGATCGACGACCGACCCGAAACGACGGTGCCGTCGACGGGGACGATCTCTCCCGGACGTACAAGCACTTGATCGCCGACCTCGATCTCCTGCGGCGTGATCTCCTGTTCCTCACCTTCGACAAGCTTCGTCGCGCTCTGCGCCGAGAGCTTGCGAATACCATCGATCGCCGCTCTCGCGCCGCGCGAGCTACGCTCTTCGAACAGGTGACCGAGCTCGAGGAATAGCGGCACGAGTGTCGCCGTCACGAAGTCGCCGGTCGCCATCGCGGCCAAGATCGCGACCGACACCAGCTGCTCGGTCATGTGCTTGGGTGGCCGAGAGAGGAAGCCCTCGACGCCTTCCTTGAGGATCGGAATCGCCACGAGCAGCGCAGCTGCTGCCTGCATCGCACTCGCGATCGCGTCCTGATCCGGGAACAAGCTGCGATACAGGGCACCGAGACCAAGCAATCCGACGCCGGCGAGTAAAGGCCCCAGGCGGAAGGCGATCGACCGTTGCTCGTCGGTGGTCAACTGCGTTTCATAGTCCGCGATCCCGGACTCCGGAGCGAAAGTGTGCGTAAGGAGGGTGGCTAAATTCATTGGCGTCCAGAAATCGTGATCCGAAACTCCTCGTACTGCTCACCGACCGGTGGCTGGACGAACTTCCGTCGTCCGGCTTTCGAGAACGCGTTCTCGACGCCCTCGATGTACAAGCGCTCGACGACCACCCGCGGGTTTTTCTGATACTCGGCCGCCAGCGCTTCGAATGCTTGCGCGTCTCCGCGCGCGTCGGCTAGCAGGTTCGCCGCGTAGATCCGCGCGTCGGCGAGCATCTGGTCACGGTTGGACTCGGCCTTCGGAAGCTCGGTCTCGCGATAGCGCTGCGCCTCGACGTAGGTCCGGTACCCTTCGATGTAGGCCGTGTTGACCTCGATGAAGGCCGGAATCACCGCGGTGGGCGGCGCGAAATCGGCAATCTCGACCGCGATCAGCTCGAGACCGGCCGCCACAGCATCCAGCCTGCCCTGAGCCTCGGTTCGGACCGTGTTGCCGAGCACCTTGCGCCCCTCCGACAACACGGCGTCGATCGACTCGCGACCCGTCGCCCGTACGACCTCGGCCTTCACGACGTTGCGAAGCAGCGCGTGCGGGTCCTCCTGAAGGAGTACGTATGCGACCGGATCGACGACGCGGTAGCGCGCGAGCAGGTAGACCTGCACGATGTTCCGGTCGCCGGTCAGGCAATAGCCTTCCGCTTCGGGATCGATCGTCTGCGCCATCACCGACTCGGGCGACCATCGAATCCCCTCGGAGCTACGCCACAGGTCGGCGATCTCCACCTCGTGTACCTTGCCGATCGGCACGCGCACGACCTCGTCGAGCGGCCGTGGCAACGCCCACAGAAGGCCGGCGGTATGGATCCGCTCGCCAGGTGAGTCCCCAAGAACGCGCCCGAAGCGCAATACGATCGCAACTTCGTCAGGCTTCACAGCTGTGACGCCCGAGAACAGGTACGCGACAAACAGCAGCGCGATCGGCCAGTGGGCATTTCGGATCAGGGCACCGATCACCTCGACCGCCGGCTGCGCCATTCGGCGGATCTCGTTCGAGCGTCCTGCGGGCTCGGTCTCGGCCATCAGTTCCTTCCGCCCAACGGTTCGAAGCCCAGCTCTTCCGGACCGTTCAGCACGTTGAAGGGCGCCTTGTCCGTGCGCATGATCAGAGTCGAGTCTGCACCCATCACTTTTTCTAGGCTTTGGAGCTGGCGCACGATCCTGAACAGCTCCGGCGCCGCGCTGTGAGCCTTGGCATAGATCTCTGCGGCCTGTGCTTCGGCTTCGCCACGCACCTTGGCCGCCTCTTCGCGTGCCGTCGCAACCACCTCGGCAACCTCGAGGTCCGTCTCGGCGCGCAAGACGGCAGCATCGCGTTCCCCCTGCGCGCGGAGGCCGGCCGCGACCTTCGCACGCTCAGCGCGCATCTGATCGAACACCGACTCGATGTTCTCTTCGGGCAGCGACAGGCGCTTGAAGCCGACCTGACCGACATCGATCCCGTACTTCGCACGCGCCGACTCTTTCACCGATCCTAGGATCTCGGCCTCGATCGCGTCGGTCCGGAGCTCCTCCGGGTTTGTCGAAACGAGTGCCGATAGGTCGTAGCGGCCCAGTACTCCGATCTTCGCGTTCGTCACGATGCCATCGAGCTTGTTCTCGGCCTCCGCGATCGTTCCGACAGCCTTGTAGAAGAGCTCGGCGTCCGCGACCTGCCACGATGCGTAGGAGAGCAAGATCACGTTCTTCTTGTCTCTCGTCAACATCTCGGAGTGTCGCGTGTCGAACACGCGCCTGCGCCCGTCGATGAGAACCAACTTGTCGATCGGCCACGGCAGCTTCCAGTGCAGCCCGGGATCGGCTTCGACGCGCACGAGCTTTCCGAATCGCATCACCAACGCGGTGTGGCGCTCACGCACGCTGAACGCTATCGACGACAACAGGATCACGATGACGACCAAGACGCCGACCGCCATGCGAAAGTTCTCGCGATCCACTCGGAGGTTCTTCATCGTTATTCGAGTAGCCAAATCGCTCCTCCGGCTTCCTCAATGGTGTGATCAATCACGTGGAACTTCTTCCCGGTCAGCTGCGCCTCGACGCTCTGCAGATACCGCACTAAGGCAAACAACTCTGGATCGGCGACGTAGCTCGCTCGCAACGCTTGGAACGCGGTCGCTTCCCCGAGTGCGGTCGCGAGACGGGTGACCCGATGTGCATGAGCTCCATTCTCGAGATCCGCGACCTTGCCATCGGCCTTGGGCCGTTCTCTTTCGTGATACGCCTCGGCCTCGAGCACCTTCGTGGTCTGATCGACCCTCGCCGCCACCACCGCCTGATAGTCAGCCGCCACGCTCACAGGTGGATGCAAACCGACGAGCGTCAGGTCGACAATCTCGAAGCCGAGGTTGCGCTCGTCCGACGCTCCTTGGATCGCTTGCTCGAGTT
The DNA here is from genome assembly GCA_028066595.1 of Thermoanaerobaculia bacterium. Taxonomy (GTDB): domain Bacteria; phylum Acidobacteriota; class Thermoanaerobaculia; order Multivoradales; family J023; genus JAUIJL01. The sequence goes on along the minus strand of JALCBJ010000044.1, from coordinate 41,154 downwards.
CGGCACCGAATGCCGCCAGGTTCTCCGACAGGACGCCGTCGAGCGAGCGTCCCACTGTGCGCTGCATCAAGACGCGGTCCGCCAGAATGGCAAGTGTTTCGTCCGGATTCTGGAGGGAGTAGGCGTAGGCGAACGGATCGCCGATCCGATAGTGCAGCGAGGCGTTGACCGTAACGAGGTCTCGCCCGTCGCCGAGTAAGAGCTTGTACTCCTCTTCCGCATGCTCGACTGTCCAGAGCATGCTCGCATCTTCGCGCGCTCCCGTGAAACCGATCGGAATCGTCTGCACGCGATGGACCGGAACGCGGGTGACCCGATGCATGGGCCACGGCAGCACGAAATGCAGGCCCGGGCGCAGTGGCTCGCGGTCGAGTTTGCCGAAACGCTCGACGAGCCCGACATCAGATCCTTCGACCACGACGAAGGACGTCGAGAGCCAACCGACAACGAGTAGTCCGCCGGCGAGCGGCGCGAGCGCACGCCGCATGAAGGTCAATGCCCAAGCGCCGCGCAAGTCGATGCCAAAGGCCTCGGCCAAGACGTCGAACAGACTGCCGAGCGGGTTGAACCGCGAGCACAGAAGCTCGAGGGAGAACAAGTCCGTGGCGACACGACCGCCCGGATGCGGCTCGCGGGAGTAGAAGCTCGACCAGGTCGTCCACAGAGCGCGCAGCGTGAGCTCGCCGCCGAGGAACACGACGATCCCGAGGAGGATACTCGTCGTGAGCCCTTCTTCCCACGGCTTGTCGAATGCACGGACGAAGAGCGACACGGCGCCTGCAAGCGCCATCCAAGTGCCCGCACGGAACCAGCACGCTGCGCCGCGTGCCTCTGGCGCCAACTCGCGCGAGATCGTCGCAAAGTACTGCGCGAAAAGCGCCGACAGGGTCGCAACCACTACCAAGCCCCAGGCGAACACCTGAGTTTCGGCCGCGTCGGAGTCGAGCTCCCGCAACCTGGCCCAAGGGTCGAACGCCGCCCAAGCATCGGCCACAAGCGGAGCCCAGTCCGAGTAGAATGGCAGAGTGATCGCTAGCACACCGGCCAGGTACGGGAGGGTGCGCACGACAACTGGGACGCCACGAATGCTCGCGGTCGGGTCCTCGAGCCGGATCGCGAACGCCTCTTGGCGCCACCTGAGGGTGATCCAGAATCCCGTCAGGACGGCCGCCTGCAGGAGGAAGAAGAGTCCGATGGCGATCGGGACGCGCATCCCGAACCACAGGCCGACGCCCAGCGAGGTAGCGCCGAAGAGCCAGGAGCCAGTGAGCGTGACCCAGCCGGTCACGCGGCGCAGGCGCGCCAGGTCCTGTTTATGAATCTCGAGAGTCGGGTCAGCCATGGGAGAGAATCACAGACCGGGGCACAGAAAGCCTGGTATGCATCCGAGCCTTCTCGGTTGGAATCCGTCGGCGCGGCGGGAGCCCCTTGGCGCGCGTTCCGGAGCATCTGGGCGCAGCACGAAAGTCGTCATGTGGCGTGGATGGTGGGTATCAACATGCTGGCCAGGGTCATCTGACCTTTTCTGCAAGTCAGTTGCGGGAGAATATACGCAAGTGACTTGCGGATACAAGCCGTTCGTCTGGCTACCCTTCTCCGTCGACTGACTCAAGCCAGAGATCAAGGTCCGCCCGTGGTCAGCCGCGCGGCCGGCATCGATCCCGACGCGCTCGCCAGGGCAGGAGACGACAGCGGCCATCGTCATCCGCACACCGTTCGCGACGGCCAAGCCGCGTCGCGTGCCTACCGGAGCGGCTCACCGAGCCGATGTCGGCGGACGGATCCTGAGCTACATCGATCCCGAAGGCGACGGCCCAGCTCAGCAGTAAATGCCCCGTGGAGGTCGCGCGGCTAGGCTTCCCACTCCCTGCGCAGGGCGCGAAGGCAGTCGAGCCAAAACGCCCGAGGCATCGCCTCGTAGCGTGTCGTATCGGCACTCACGGGCGTTGCGAGGAACACATTGCTCGGCTCCCCCAGCATCTCATCGTACAGGCTGAAGCGCGCGTACTCCCGAACCTCATCCGGGCATTTCAGGAGGTGCAGCGGATCGCTCTGTTCCGCCTCCGCTACCAAGGCGTCGATCACGATCAGGACATCCTCCACTTCGAGAGCCACCTTCATGCGTACGGCAGATTCCTGATGCGACTCGATGAGTCCTCGCAACCGTTTGAGAACACGTTGTTGCTCGCCTTTTGCATCTTCGATGGCACGGGCGGGCGTGGGCCCAAGAGGTGGACTGTCGCCGGACCAACGGCGGGATGTGCGGATCTTCATTCGGGCCCTCCCTCCGCCTTCGCCTGCTCAAACCAACGGATTGTCCGGTCGAGCTGGCGCTGGCCGTACAACTCGCGGAAACGTGCGGTCATGGCGTCGCGTGGGCTTCGCAGGGCGCGCAGCCGCTCCTCGATATAAGCATCCGTCAGGGGAATACCGCACGTTATGGTGATGTAGTGCCGCCATTGCTCATACGTGTCGGGAATCATGGTTCAGCTCCGAGTTCTATCGTGAATCGGTATCAGCATGCCGGTGCACGGTTGCGCTCTTGCAGGTCGGGTGCAGGACGGAACAGCAAGGCCAAGCCGACCACTACGGGAACGATGCTCAAACACTGACCGACCGACAGCGGCCAATCTTGGGCGAATGCTGCCTGCCGCAGCTTGAACGGCTCGGCGGCGAATCGCGCGCTGAAGACGAGGATCAGGAACAGGCCGAGCAGCCGACCTGGCCGCTCGCTCGGCGTCCACCGGCGGTAGGCCAGTCGTAGGGCCAGGAAGCTCAACAGATAAGCCGTAGCCTCGTAGAGCATCACTGGATGGCGCGGCACCTGTGGCACCGGGGCTCTTTCGAAGACGACGGCCCACGGCGAATCGCTGGCGCGCCCGAGAATCTCGGAGTTGAAGAAATTGCCGATGCGGATCATCGCGCCGGCCAGCGCCGTCGGGACCGCGATGCGGTCGAGCGTCCACAGGTAGCCGAACTCCGGCCGTCGGCGTGACCAGAGCCAGACCGCTACGAGAATCCCGATCATCCCGCCGTGGCTGGCCAGGCCCCCATGCCAGATCAGAAAGATCTCCAGCGGATGCCGGAGAAAGTAGTCCAGACGGTAAAACAGTACATGCCCCAGACGCGCGCCGATCATCGCGCCGGCCAGCGTGGCCAGGAACAGGCCGTCGAGCTGGTCGATCGGGCGCTCTTCTCGTCGACAAAAACCGTGAAACATCCGCAAGCCGATCAGGAAGCCGCCGAGCCACATCAAGCCGTACCAACGGACGGCGTAGAACCCGAGGTCGAGCAACAGCCCGTCGTGGTTCCAATGGAATGCGGCGATCAGCGGCGTCATGTCGGATTCCGACGCGCGCTCTTCGGACGGAAAGCGGCGAGGCGTTCCGGCTTCGTGTCGATCCACGCTCCGCCGATCAACTCGATGCAGTAGGGAATTGCCGGGAATACGGCATCGAGGCACTCGGCGATCGCCTTCGGCTGTCCCGGCAGGTTGACGATCAGCGTCCTGCCGCGGATCGCCGCGGTCTGTCGAGAGAGGATCGCCGTCGGAACCGCGCGAAGCGAGACCTGGCGCATTTGCTCTCCAAAGCCAGGCATCTCCCGATCGGCAACGGCCAGCGTCGCCTCCGGCGTTACGTCGCGTGGGGCCGGCCCGGTACCGCCCGTAGTGAGCACAAGCCCTGCGGCGGCTTCATCGGCCAGCTCGCAGAGGGTCGTTTCGATCTGAGGTCGTTCGTCGGCAACCACGCGAGGCTGCGCGGACCATGGCGTGGCCATCACAGCTTCCAGGTATTCGCGGATCGCCGGGCCGCCGCGATCTTCGTATTCGCCCCGGCTGGCCCGGTCGGATACGGTGACGATTCCGACGATCAGCGTTTCAGTCATAGTTTCAGACAACTCTCTTCTCCGTGGAGAGGTCCCGATCGAGCTCGGCTTGGTTTCTAGAGCTTTCTTGCTCGAGCACAGAAGCGCATTCCGCTCACGAAGATGTTCGATGGGTCGCTCTCGATGTCGATCTGAGCAGCCAGAGTCTCTACCTCCGATGTCGTCGCGACGCCCGCAGACTCCAAGCGAGGAGATAGCAACTGCAATAGCTCACCGAGTGAGTACTGGTCACCCTGACCTTCTATCACCGCCTCTGCCCAGATCCGTTCGAACTGAAGCCCTGCAGTGCTCAACGTCGCAGGTAGATGGAACCCCATGGACCGATTCACGCCTTCTTCTTCGAGCATTCTGTGAAGCCATGCGACCGCTTTGTCGTGTGCAGGCATCGCGACTACTCGGCCTGGACAGATGGTGGTGTCCGCCTCTTCGAAGACAACTAACCCTCCCTGTCGCAACCATGGCAGCAGACCGGCAATCACATGTCCCGGATGAGTCAGGTACATCAGGACGCGACGCCCGGTCACTACATCGAACGAGGAATACTCGAGATCATTTAGATAGTCCGGCGCACCCTCCAGATCTGCGCAAATCAGGCGAACGTTCTCGGCCCCAATTCGTTCAAGCCTCTCGCGGGCAGAAGAGAGCACCTCCTCACTACGATCGACCCCCAAGACGCTACCGGAAGGACCGACAATCTCGGAGAGCAACTCGGTGACCTCACCGGGTCCACATCCCAGCTCGAGCACGCTCATACCCTCCGCGATGCCGGATTGCTCGAAGAGCCTTTGGGTGGTCGAATTGTCTCTCTTCATCAGCCGCTCCTCTTTTCGAGAGGCATCACTCACTCATCCAGCAACAGCGATGAGCGACCCGCGCCACCGGTTCCCTCTCACCATGTGAGATGCCAGGCGGATCACGGGCTGCTAGAGGGTGATGACCTGGTCAGGCGGATCGCCGCCCAAGGCCTCGAAAAGCTGCGGGAAGCAGCCCGCAGTCACCCCATCGACAGTCCCCTTGGCCGTCACTTCACCTGTACCGCACTGCTCGAGAGTGCCTTCGGCCAAGTTACGCCGGACGGCGCACTGGTCGCACATCATCAGCAGGACTCCTTGCTCACGTGCGACCTTCGCCAAGCGCTCTCCCACCGGATCTCCCGAGCGCAAGCAATAGGTGTTGTCATCAAAGAAGAACATCCCAACGACCTGGGCGCCGTGAAAGCCCCCTTCGAGTTGCGGCAGGATCATCGTTGCCAGCTGAAACGTGGAAGCCATATTCGACCGAAAGACGTACGCGACCTTCATGTGATTTCTCCTTCCGAGTCATGAGAGCTCAACACTCCTGCAAGCGAATTGCAGGAACCTTAAACGCAAACGACCTGCAGGTGCAAGTCGTTTGGCCTAGACCTTACTCATCGACTGACTCGGCGCCTGAGCAGGACAACGGGGAGCGCGACGCTCCACGCCGGCATCGCTCGCAGACGAGCAGCGATGCCGGCGTGAAGTCGGTCACCGAGGATCGACTAGCCTAGATCTATGCGCGGTGCTTCCTTCAGAAGCCCAGCCGCGCCATCAGACTGATGTTGCGTCCGGGCAACGGCACGCTGTCCTTGACGAACGACGTGTGCATGCGCGCCTCTTCGTCCGTAAGGTTGGTGCCGCGCAATATCAGGTCGAGGTAGTAGCTAGAGAAGAAAAACCGATAACTGATATTGGCGTTGAGCATGGTGTAGGCGTCGGTGGGAGTTTCGTTCTCGGCGACCCGGTCCTGCTCTGTCACCCGCCACACTTCGGCACCGCCCCGCAGGCGGTCGCTGCGGTAGTGGATGCCACCACCGAATCGCGCGGACGGTATTCGCGGCAGATCCCCACCGTCGTCGAACTCGGCCCGCACCAGGTCACCAAACAGATCGAGGTTCCACGAGGCGTGCGGCCTCTCGAAGAGCACGATGCTCAAGTCGACCTCGCCGCCCAAGAACTCAGCGTCGGCCTGGGAATACTGAACGACCGGAAGGCCGTCCTCCTCCTCTCCCGTGAAGGCTTGGAAGATGAAGTCGGAGAAGTCGTTGTAGAACAGATTGATCGAGCCTGTGACCCGACCCTCTGTCTTGCGAAACGAGATTTCAGTGCCGAGGGCCGACTCCTCGTCGAGCCCGGGGTCACCGACCTCGAAGGCGGAAACCGCGAAGTGCGGGCCGTCCGAATACAGTTCCTCGCTGGTCGGCATCTTGACGGAGCGTGCCAACGAGGCCCCGATCGAATAGCCGTCCGACACCGACCTGACGATGCCGAACGAGGCCGATAGCGCGTCGAAGTCTCGATCGCGGAGGGTATCGCTGAGCACACTGGTCTCTTGGGTCTCATAGCGCGCTCCAAACTGGTAGCGCAAGGGGCCGCTTCCGAACTCCTGGAATGTGAAGATCCCCAGGTTCTCCGTCTTGGCCGGCGGGACGAATGCCTCTTCACCGACGACTTCGAAATCGCGACTGCGAATCTGGACCCCGAAGGAGCCCTTGTGCGAGCCACGGCGCTTCTGGACGAACTCGGCCCGCGCCTCCCAGGCGTCGTTGAAGAAGGCCGTGCCTTCCCCTTCCCCCTCGCCTTCGACGTGCTCGTAGTCGACGTATCCGAAGCGGAACGTCGCACTCTGGAACGCGCCGAAAGGCTTGGTGACCGCACCTCTGATGTCGTAGCGGACCCGTTCCATGTCGATGCGGACGCCCTCCTCCTCGCCATGCTCGTCTTCGTCGTGCTCGTCGTCGTCGTGCTCGTCTTCGCCGTGCTCGTCTTCGTCGTGTTCGTCGTCGCCGTGTTCGTCTTCGTCGTGCTCGTCGTCGTGCCCACCCTCTTCCTCGTGGTGGCCATGCCCGCCAGGAAGGCCGTACTCGGTGTCGAAGCCGCTCACCGAAACGCCAACGAAGCCACTATCGCCGAAGAAGTAGGTGCCGCCAATCCCACCGCTGTCGCTGCGGATGTCGCTATTGGGCAACGTGCCGAACGGGTTTTCCTCTTCTTCATGCTCGTCCTCGTCATGATCGTCGTCGTCATGATCGTCGTCGCCGTGCTCGTCGTGCTCCTCGTCATGCTCGTCGCCATGCCCTTCGCCTTCGAGTCGCGCAAAACCGGGAATGTCGTAGTCGTCTGTTTCGAGGGCCGAATAGTCCAGGTGCCAGGCGAAGCGATCGTTGCCTCCGTTGAGATCGACCGACCCGGCACGTTCGTCGGCAGCTGAGCCGCCGCGGAAGTTGACGCTGCCAAAGAACTCCGAGGTCGGCCTGAGCTCGGGGATCCGCCGATCGAGTTGATTGACCGCGCCGCCGATGGCGGTACTGCCGTACAGCAGGGTCGCCGGGCCGCGGATCACCTCGATCCTCTCGACCGACATCGGGTCGGCGGAGACGGCGTGATCCGGGCTGGCACTCGAGGCATCGAGAGTGTCGAGACCGTTCTCCATCATCTTGATCCGATCGGCGCCCAAGCCACGGATGAGCGGCCGACTGGCGCCGGGCGCGAAATAGGTCTGAGTAATACCCACCTCGTTGCTGAGCGTTTCACCGACCGTCGGCTGAACCCTGAACGCGAGCTCCTGTCCGTCGAGCACGTTGAATGGCGCGACGATGTCGAGATCGAGAGCCGGGCCGCCCGGAGCGGTGACGACGATCTCCTCGGCGTGGATCCGACTGGCCAGAACGATCTCGATCTCCACGGTCTCCCCGGCCACCACCTCGACCCGTTCGATGGCCTGCTCGTGGTGCCGTGTGCTCGAGACGCTGATCAGCTGAGGACCGGGGACGAGCGAGTCGATCTCGAATCGCCCTTCGTCGTCGACTGGAAACTGAGCGGTCAGCCCGGCCAGGGTCAGTACTGCGTCGGTCACCGGCTGGCCGTCGCTCGTTTTGACTTGACCGTGGATCCCGCCCGTCTCCTGGGTGGCCAGAACCTCACCGGGTTGGAAGAATAGGGCGGCAACGAAAACAAGCACTACGAAGGTGGCGGCCAGCGAGGGCGATCGAGCCGCTCGCAAAGCCGCGCATTGAATCTTAAACACAGCTGAGTCCTTTCCCGTGAGCTCGAGTGGGAGCTCATCGGTGGCGTTCTTTGAAGGCAAAGGGGCAGCACCGGCCTCGACGGGCCGGCCGTGGACGCTTCTATCGAGGGCTCGAGGGACTCAGCTTGCAGGGGGGCCGCGGCTCGTACGGCTCGCGGAGAGCTGCCGGGTAGGCTGGCCGCTGTCCGGGACTCTCGAGCCCTGGGCGACCCAGAGCGGCTGCCAGCTCGTTGGCGTCGGGCCGAGCGAGCTCCGCTCCCCGTGCCGCAGGCAGCACGGGCATTCATGCTCCTGATGTGGGTGACCAGGAACGATATCGGGCCCCAGCGACGGTGCCTGAACCTCGGTACTGGCGCATTGATCCTCGACACACCGGAGCGCCTGATCCTCGAAGGCGCACAGCACATCGTGCCCTGCTGCTTCGAGCAGAAAGGTCAGCGCTAGGAGGGCGTGGAGCGCGAAAGCTCCGGTGGCTCGGAATCTCATAGGGTGTGTCCGCTAACGGACGGGCCGGGCCGGTGCAGCCAGATAGGCCGGTACCGCCAACAGGCGGCGAGTATCCTCTCGATCCACGGGGCTGTCAAGGCCACGCGAGCGAAGAAAAAACCTGGACACGTTGGCTTCCAGAATCGCGCGATGGACCCCTTCACCAAAGTGAGACGAGGGCAAGCGTTTCCGAAACCTGAGCGATGGTCGTCATGACGCCCACGCTGCATCGACCAACCTGTCGCCGGCCCGTCTCGCTCCGGCGATGTTCCGCGATGCAGGCCCCAACTCGAGCTCGGCGAGAGGACCCGAGACGTAGACGCGCGGATGCCAGCGAAGTGCGGAGTCCACGATGGGGTATCCGCAGCGCGCACACGGTAACGAAGCCCAGGCGACCAACGAGTCGACCATCCGTCCGCCGGGGCGGGGTGAGGCGAACCCGGTCGCGAGCAGCACGCGCTCCGCTTCCAGCTCTGCGTGGGTGGCGAGACTCACCACGAGGCCATCGCGGCGGACATCGAGCTTCTCGACCTCGTCCTCGTGCCAGAGGAGCTGGCCCTCGTCGATTGCTCGGCCGAGCGCACGCCGAACGTCGGGGGGAACAGAACCCTTGTGGCGCGCCTGGATGATCAGGGTCCGTCGACGATCGAAGTCCCGTTCGCTGCTGAAGCTCTCCATGAACTTCGGACCGAGCCAGCCCGGATCACTGTCGAACTGGTGCTGACGCAAGGCGTGGCGTGAGACGAGATGGACGAGATGACCTTCGTCCAGGAGGCGGAGCGCCACCTGGCCCGCCGAGATACCGCCGCCGATGACCACGACCGTCTCGTTCGACGACGGCCAACCGTCGAACTTCGGCTCGAAGACATGGCGTATGCGAGGGTGATTCCGCGGCGCCCAGTCTGGCCACTCGGGCTGCTCGCTCGCGCCGATGGCCAGCACGAGATTCTGCGCCGCGATCTCGCGCCCGGTCGAGAGCTGAACGTTCACACCATCACAGCCGACCGCACACCTCGTGGCCCGATCCTGGATGTGGAGGTCTGCGAGCCCGAAGGTCTCCACTACCTTGTCGCAATGTTCGTTGAAGAGCGCTAGGGCGGGCCGGTTATAGGGAGGTGCGAAGATCTCCCGCTCTCGGCTCCGCCACTGGTCGGCGAAGTCCTCGAGCGACCACGGGTCGAGGTCGAGGTGGTGGACCGCGGGAGAGCGCAGGTGGCTCATCCCGGTCGTCGCGGTGCAGGTGCGCCAGCGAGCGAGCAGCCGGTCCCCTGGGTCCACGATGCGGAGTCGGTCGGGCGAGACACCTACGTCCCCGAGCAGACGCGCGGCGATGTGCACGCCGTGAATCCCGCCGCCGATGATCAGCCAATCCAGTGCGACCGACATCTCAACCAGGGTCGGTGGTGGCGATCGTCGCGATGTTGGCCAACAGCCATGCCGACGCAGCGCAAAGCTGGAGCCAGTCTCCACTGGAGCTGATCCCGTACGTCAGCATGCTTACAATCCAGCACACGCTGGCAGCGGTCTGACCGAGCCATTCCACGCGGAGCGCTCGTCTAACCCGACTCGGAGTCACCGCGGCCGTTCCGTCCCCTCCGCCGGTCAGCATGTGACGCACTCCTCTCCACAGCAGGAGAGGTCATCCAGATACATGCCCCACATCCGGTACATCTCCAGCCCCTCGGCGGGGAGGCCCAGCGACGTCGCGATCGCCTTGGCGACGACAGCGAATCGCTGCCGGTACTTGTAGATAAAGCAGAAGATGAGGTTGTCGTGCCGAACGGCCGCTCCGCAGAGGAAGATCCCCGGAACGATCGTCGATTCGTCGTTCTCGTTGAGGAGCGGGAAACCATCGTCGCGTGAGTCGAAGAGATCGCCAACGAGTCCGTGACTTCCCTCGAAACCGCCCGCGAGCAGCGGTGGCACCGGGGTGTGAAACACGCGTCCGTCCCGCGTGACGACCTCATACTCGGAGCGTGAGCGAGAGACCGTCGCGATGGGCGAGCGCGGGAAGAGCTGCACGCGTTCTTTGAACGCCATCCGACGCGTGCGTTCGAGCGAGAACGTCGAAAGTGCCACACTGGGGTCGGAACTGGAGGACTCCCAGGGGCGCCCCTTATCGAAGAGCCGGACGCTCTTGCCGCGTTTGGCAAGGTGATAGGCGGCGTCGACCCCGCTCTCGTAGCCACCGATGACGATAAAGTCATCCCCGTCCAGCTCGGCGTAGCTAGGGATCGTGGCGGTGTGCCGGCACAATGTGCTGCCCGGGAACCCATCCAACCGCGGGTAGTGGTAGTCGCCCGCTGCCCAGATGACGTGTCGGGACCGGATGGTTCCACCCGCTGTTTCGACTGCGAACTCGTCGCCCTTCGGGACGATGCGCTTCACGTCGGCCTGTTCGATGATCGGCAACTCGAAGTGCTGTGCGACCGATTTCAGAAAGGCTGCATACTGCCGGCCTGTCGGATGCTCGACCTCCATGGTGAATGCGGGCGAGGTCCCGATGGCGATGGAGTTCAGATCCAGCATGCCTATCGAGTTCGTCGGAAACGAGGGCGTGATGAAGCGAGTCTCGGCCGGCCAAGAGGCGAAGGACGCGCCGACCTGCTGACGTTCGAGCACCAAGAAGTTCTCGATGCCCGCGTGCCTGAGGGCGACGCCGACGCCGACGCCTGCCGCACCGCCGCCGACGATAATCGCGTCGAAACGGTGATCCAGGGTCGAGGTCCTCATTCGTCCGCGCCCCCAGCCATTCGAAGCTCCGGAAAAGGGTTTGGAAGGTTCGCCCACACCCGGCTGTTGCGCGCCGCGAGATCCTTGTCGAGCAGGCAAGCGTCGAGCCGAGCGCGCACCGCCGCCTCGTCCATCTGCTGGCCGATGAAGACGAGCGCTTGGTGACGATCGCCGAAACGTGGATGCCATTCAGGCTGCTGGTCCGGTCGCTCGCCCTCGGGGTGGTTCCAGTGCTTGCGCGGCAAAGCGGCCCACCACATCCCGGCGGGGTTCACATCGCTGACACCTCCAGCCTGTGCCCACTCGTAGGCGACTCGATGATCGGCGGCGACCCAAAAGAAGCCCTTGGATCGCAGCACGCCGCGCCAGTTCTCCTCGTCGTTCAGGAATGCCCAGAACTTCTCGGCGTCGAACGGAGTCGAAGCACGATAGGTGAAGCTCGAGATACCGTACTCCTCCGTCTCTGGCGTGTGCTCTCCCTGGAGCTCACGGATCCAACCAGCGGAGCTCTCGGCCTTGTCGTAGTCAAACAAGCCAGTGTCGAGTACGCAGTCGAGAGGTACCTGGCCACGGGTCGCCCGGTGGATCCTGGCGCCAGGATTGAGCGCCCGCAGGACGGCCTCGACCTCGAGGGCTTGCTCGCTGCTGACCAGATCGAGCTTGTTGAGCACGATGACGTCGGCAAACTCGACCTGATCGATCAGCAGATCGGTGACGGTGCGCTCATCCTCGTCGCCGAGCGACTCACCGCGGTCCTGGAGCGCCTCGGCAGCGTTGTAGTCCTTCAAGAAGCTTGCGGCGTCCACGACAGTGACCATCGTGTCGAGGCGCGAGAGGTCGCCCAGGCTCACACCGTGTTCATCTTCGAAGGTGAACGTCTGAGCGACCGGGATCGGCTCCGAGATCCCCGTGGATTCGATGATCAGGTGGTCGAAGCGCTCCTCTTTGGCTAGTCGCGAGACCTCGGCGAGCAGATCCTCGCGCAGCGTGCAGCAAATGCAGCCGTTGGTCATCTCGACGAGTGTCTCTTCGGTCCGCGAGAGCTGAGCACCGCCGCGCTCGACAAGCGACGCGTCGATATTGACCTCGCTCATGTCGTTCACGATTACCGCGACACGGCGGCCCTCACGGTTGTGGAGGACTTCGTTGAGTAGGGTGGTCTTACCGGCTCCGAGGAAGCCCGACAGAACCGTGACGGGGAGGCGTGGATCTTGGGAAGAGGCGTCTTGGTTCGGATTCATCAAGGTAGTCCTGGTTCAGGCCATCGAAGCGTCGGTCTGGCTCTTGGTTGGACGGAGGCGCATCAGGGCATGCTGACGCTACCCCCGTGCGCAAGAACCTGCACATGCAAGCCACTTGCAGATCTAGTATATGCAGGCGCTCTGCTCATGCAAGTTCCGGATCACTTGCCTACCGGCGAACCTGACCGCGTCTATGTCGATGGACGAGTCCCGGACGGGACCTCGGGCCGAAATCTACCTCCCACAGCACTTCTTGTACTTGCGATCACTGCCGCACGGGCAAGGTTCGTTGCGCCCGATCTTCGGGGTTGCGCGAACCGTAGGCTTGGGTGGCGGGCAGCAACTGCAGCTCGGCGCCTCGGCTTTGCTGGTTTGGCTGAACGATGTTTGGTTGGTTCGGATCAAGGTATTCATCTCCTCTTCCGCCGTCAGGGCAACGGCTCGCCCTCCAGCCAAGGCGCACCGGCGTCGATGAGCTCGCGGACCAACTCGGAAAATGCGAGCTCGTGGCGCTCCAGCTCGTCGCGCAGATCTACCATTTCTGTGGTGGCGATTTCTAGGTTCCTGCGATGGCTCGGGGTCGGGCCATAGGTCGAGAGTCCGACGCCCCGGGATACGGCAAAGAGCCGGTCGCCGACAGTGGCAGGAGCCTTCTCACCCGGTTCACCCTTCGAGCGTAGGCCGTTGAACCGACCGTCGAGCTCGAGGATGCTGCTGCGTAGCTCGTGGAAACGCGGATCGACTTCCAGCAAGTCGAGGCGGGAATGCTCGATCACTCGGGTCACGCGATCGACCCTGGTCATCAGCCTCGTCAACGTCACTTGCATGGCGGTGTGCTCGCCGACCGCGGCCTCGTACTGACGCCAGAACGCGGCCACCTCTTCAGGGGTTGCACCGTCCAACGCGCCACGTTTCGACGTGCCACCGCGCAGCGGCGTCACCTCGAAGCGTCTCGGTTCGGACAGCATCCGAGTCTTGCCGTCGGCCTGCACCGCCAGCGCGACTTGGTAGCTGCCAGGCGCGACCATCAACCCGCGGGGCGGCTCACCCCATTCCGGTGGGGGCGGCTCCACCAGCTCCACCGCATCCGGGGTCGGATACCGGAGGTCCCAAGCGACGCGGTGGAAACCAGCCTTGGCCGGCCCGGGAATCCTCCGGACGATGCGATCTTCGGCGTCCCGCACGACGAGCCAGATGCTGGGCTCGGGCTCGCGACGCTCCCGCTCTACGGCCTCCCAACCCGGAAAGGTGACGGCCTCACCAGCACCGAGGGTGGCTTTCTCTTGCGCTCGGCGCGCCGCCTTGCGCGTCTCGAATTCGTCCTTCAAGTAGTAGGTGAAGACCGCTCCGAACGGCGGATTGGGAGCCATGAAGTGAGCCGCACCCTGGTCACCTCGGCCGGGCTCGAAGGCCAGGTGAGGTCGAGGGAAGTACCACCAGGCGTCTCGGGGAGCAAAGAGTGTCGCCTCCTGCTCGAGCTGCTCCGCGGAGACCTCGCGCAGTGGGCTGTAGTCATCGAGGACGTAGAAGCTCCGTCCGAACGAAGCGCCGACAAGATCGTTCTCGCGGCGTTGGATGGCCAGATCGCGGAACGAAATCGTAGGCACTCCACCCTCGAGCCGAGTCCAGTGTTGCCCGGCATCCACGGTGAAATAGATGCCGAACTCGGTGGCGGCGAAGAGGAGCTCCGGGCGCACGTGGTCCTGTACCACTCGCCACACCAGGATGCGCTCGGGCAGGTCGCCACGCATAGACGCCCACGTCCGGCCCCGATCCTCGCTGCGCAGGAGATGGGGTCCGAACTCGCCGAACTTGTGATGATCCAGAGCCACGTACACCGTGTCGGCCTCGAAGAGGTCGGCCTTGATGTCGTTGACGTACGCACCGGCCGGGACACCCGGCAATGAGCCGACCTCGACGGAGCGCCACCCCTGGCCTTCACCCTCGTCGCGATCCGGCTCGGTGACCTGGATCAGACCGTCGTCGGTGCCGGCGTAGATCAGCCCCTCTACCTGCGGCGACTCCGCCAATGAGGTGATGGTGTTGTAGGTGGACATCGCAGAGATATCCCAGGCGTTGTCCCAGCTTTGAGTCTCACCCATGATCGGCAGGGCCAGGCGTTCCTGGTTGCGGGTCAGATCACCGGAAACGGCATCCCACGTGTCTCCTCGGTCATCGCTACGCCAGACCCGCTGCGAGGCGAAATAGAGCCGAGTCGCTTGGTGTGGGCTGACCAGGATCGGCGCGTCCCAGTTGTAGCGCTCCGGGCCTTCTCCCGGGCCGGGCTGAGGTTGGATGTCGATGATCTCGCCGGTGGTGCGGTCCACTCGCGTGAGGTAGCCCTGCTGGCGTTGGGCATAGACGATGTCGGGATTGCCCGGCTCGGTCGCCGGCTGGTGGCCGTCCCAGTCGAGGATGATGCCCCAGTCGGAGTTCTGGATCCCGTGGACATTGTCGGTGCGGGACGGTCCGCCCTGGGTGGCGTTGTCTTGGGTGCCGCCGTAGATGTTGTAGAACGGCTCGGCGTCGTCCACCGCCAACTTGTAGAACTGGGTCACCGGCAGGTTGGCCATGAAACGCCAGTTCTCCGCCAGGTCGAAGCTCTCGTACAACCCACCGTCGGTACCCACCAACAGGTAGTCTGGGTCATCCGCCCGGAAAGCCATGGCGTGATTGTCCGAGTGCTTGGATTCCTCCTTCATCCGCTCGAAGGTCTTGCCGCCGTCCTCCGAAACTCGCATGCGGACGTCTGCCAGGTAGATGCGGTCGAACTTGTGGGGCGAGGCGTAGAGCTCCTGGTAGTAATGGGGCCCAGTGCCTCCCGAGACCGTGTCGGAGCGCTTCTCCCAAGAAGAGCCTCTGTCACTCGATCGATAGACCGCTCCCGTGCGTCGGTCGAGCTCGATGGCAGCGTAGAGGACATCAGGATCCAGGGGTGAGATGGCCAGGCCGATCTTTCCCATCCGTCCTTCGGGGAGGCCTTGGGTCAGCTTCTGCCAGCTGCGTCCACCGTCGGTGCTGCGGTGCAGCGCCGTGCCCGGGCCGCCTCCCATGTAGGCCGCCACGTTGCGATGTCGCTGCCAGGTGGCGGCATAGAGCCTGTCGGGATCGCGAGGATCGATGACCAGCTCCGTGGCGCCGACCCAATCCTCATCGCCCAGGACTCGCTGCCAGGTCGCGCCGCCATCGGTGGTGAGGAAGACTCCGCGCTCGCCTCCCCTACTCCACAGCGGACCCTGGGCCGCCACCCAAAGCGTGTCGGAGTCCTCGGGGTGGACGACGATCTCGGAGATGTGTTCGCTCTTTTCCAAACCCTTACGAACCCAGGTCGCCCCGCCGTCGTCGCTGCGATAGATCCCGTCGCCATATCCAACGTGCCGACCGCCGACGTTCTCACCCGAACCGACCCAGATGACTTCCGGATCCTGGGGATCGATGGTGACGCAACCGATCGAGTAGGAAGCTTGATCGTCGAAGATCGGCGTCCAGGTAACGCCGGCGTTCTTGGTCTTCCAGACCCCACCCGAGCCGACCGCGACGTACCAAAGATTGTCGTCCTCGGGATGGATGGCGATGTCCGCGATACGGCCCGCCATCAAGGCCGGCCCGATGCTCCTGAGCTCGAGTCCCTTGAAGCGCTCGGCGCTCAAGAGATCCTCGTCTCCGGCAATGGCGGGGGGAAGGATGGCAAAGAATGCACAGACGAAGACGCTGAAGGCGATGCAGCCCCTCAGGGCGCTGACACGTCCGATCATGGTCTCGATCTCCTTTGTGCTTCGAGGAGCGAAGTGGGAGTTGATTGTAGCTTCTTCCTAGAGCCCAAGGGTTCTCGACGAGGGCTCGTCCAGCTCCCGGACCGGATCACTCGAACCGGTGGCCAGGTACCGTCCTGCACCATCACTTCGACGTTCGGTGTCATGAGCTCGGGGGTGGGCCTTCGCCTCGCGCGACGGCTCCGACACTCGCAGGCTCGAAGAGTGTCTCGTGCAGAAACGCGTACTGAAGTGCCCATTCGTAGGCCGCACCGGAGGCGAGACCGGTGCCACCGTGACCGCCTTCGGTAGCCTCGTAGTAGAGGACGTCGGCACCTGCCTCGTGAAGACGGGCGACGAACTTGCGCGCGTGTCCCGCATGGACGACGTCATCCATCGACGAGCTGACGACAAGGACGGGCGGATAGGCGTTCCCGTCTCGGATGTTGTGGTAGGGCGAGATCGATCGCAGGAAGGCACGCTCTCGGGGGTGCTCAGGGTCGCCGAACTCGTCGATCCAATCACTTCCGCCAAGCTCTGTGTAGCGCAGCATGTCGAGCACCGGCACCTCACTGAGCACAGCACCGAACAGGTCGGGGCGCTGGGTGAGAGCGACTGCGGTCAGAAGACCGCCGTTTGATGCCCCCCAGATTCCGATCCGTTCTGGACGGGTGACACCGTCTGCCACGAGCGCTTCGGCGACGGCGTAGAAGTCGTCGAAGGCGTTCTGACGGCCTTCCTTGATGGCGGCTTCGTGCCAGCGGGCACCAAACTCGCCGCCGCCGCGGATGTTGGCGATGACATAGATGCCGCCGTGCTCGAGCCACAGCTTTCCGTGGATCGGGCGGTAGCGCGGCAAAACGGGAATGTGGAACCCGCCGTAACCGTACAGCATCACCGGGGCGTCACCGTCCTCGAGGGCGGACTGTTTCGCCGCCACGAAGTACGGAACACGCACTCCGTCCGAGCTTCTCGTCCAGCGCTGTTCGACCCGGATGTCCGCTGCCTCGAAGGACGGTTCCAGGCGATAGATCTGCCGCACTTCCCCGTCGGCGTCCAGGTAATAGAGCGTAGGGGGTGTCGCGATCCCCTCACGGGAGATAAGCAGGGCATTGGATTCCGGGTTCGAGGACTCGTTGCGGCGGCCCCGAACCGGCGCGAGCTGAACGACCCCTCCGTCGGGCAGGTCGATCGAGGAGTGAGCCCAGGCCCCTTCGCGACGTTCGAACCTCCGAACCACGCTTTCGACGTTCTGCAACACCTCTACGAATACAGCAGAACGGCCGACGTGGACGGAGCGGACCGACTCATCCGTTTCGGGAGCGTAGACGAGCTCGGAGTCCAATGACTCGACGTCGACTGCGACGAGTGAGCCTTTCTTGTAGTCAGCTCCCCCGTGGGTCCAGTCGTTTCTGATCTCGAAAAGAATGCGACCTTCGATATAGCCGCGGGGCTCGCAGGCGGAAGAGCATGGTAGACGCGTTAGGCGGCCATCCTGGGCGACCGCATGGTAGGTCGTATCCAGCCAACCCCGGGAGACGCCGACATAGGCGAACCGGCCCTCAGGGCGATATGCCGTCTCCGGCCAGACGCTCGTGCCATCGGCGGAGGCGTCGACCACAACTCGTGCATCACCCATGGGCTCGCCGCGGGTCCAGAGCTTCGCGACCAGAGAGTAGGCGTCGCCCGTCTTCCCGTCTCCCCAATCGGTGGCGACGAAGAGAGTGTCCTCGTCCATCCAAGCCCAGTTGCTCTGCGCTTCCGGCAAGACGAAACCTCCCTCTACGAAGTCGCGCTGCGACACGGAGAACTCCCGCCAGATCGCAGCTGCGATCCCACTCCTCGACAGGCCGACAAGGCAGCGATCGTTTTCAGGTTCGAGACACCGGACTCCCGCCCAGGCCCACGGCTCGCCCTCTTCGGCGGCCAGTTCGTCGAGATCCAGGAGTGTTTCCCACTTCGGTTCGCCGCCGAGGTACGACGCGACCGGCGTCCGACGCCAAACGCCGCGGGGATTCCCATCGTCCTGCCAGAAACCGTAGGCGTGATCCCCCATGATCTCCGCCAACGGGAGATGAGCACGTTCGCCGAGAACGACCTCGGCATCCCGCACCAGCGTCTCGAAGATCGCAGTCGATTCGAGACGGGACGTCGATCGTTCGTTCTCGCCCGCCACCCACTCGAGTGCTCGCTCGCTCCTCAGCTCCTCCAGCCAAAGATAGGGATCCTCCGGGGCGGCTCCGGGTGAGCAACCAAGAAGCGCGAACGTCACCAGCCCCTGAAGCCAGGTGGCGCCTACCCAATCACGCATGGGTATCCGTCAGCCGCGTGTGTTGAGCTGTTCGAGTCAAGTCTGCGCAGGGGTTCGTTCGTAGGTCGCCGAATGATAGCCCGGGCGCGAACAATGTCAACTCAGCCCTAGTGATCAGGACTCGAGACAGCGATTGGTCAGCCAACGGCTCTGTAGAGGCAGCGCCCAGACTCTGCTCCCTAGCAGCCGAGGTTCACTCCTGCAGATCCGACATTGCTCTCAGAGCAAGACGGACGTAACCTTCTCTACTCGATCTTCCGGCCGTCGAAGTAGATCCGCTCTCGATCCCGGGCATAACCATCGCCGAGGACGACGAAGTGGGCCGGATCGGTGTCCGGCACCAGATGGCCCCGGAAAAGGATGTTTCCGTCGAGGCGTCGGTAGTCGTGCCCCAGATCCTCTCCAGGCGCCGCTTCGGATTCGCCAGAGGAGCACACCTCGAGGCGCGAGGTCGCCTCCTCGGCAGGGCATTCCATCGGGCCGATGAAGAAGCGCTCGCGGGCGCGGCCAATCAGTTCACTCAGCGCCTCGAAACTGGCGGTCATCGCTCCGTCGAGCCGATGTAAGTAGCCGTCGACAAGCTGAGGACCCTCCGACCCTCCGGCCCTCAGCGCAAATCCGGCAGGGCTGTACCAATAGACGCCACGAGCGTCCCCCACATAGCCAGCACCGAGCAGTTCCAGGCTCGCGGGATCGAGTCGCTTCTCTCT
The DNA here is from genome assembly GCA_028066595.1 of Thermoanaerobaculia bacterium. Lineage (GTDB taxonomy): Bacteria > Acidobacteriota > Thermoanaerobaculia > Multivoradales > J023 > JAUIJL01. The sequence continues at coordinate 21,989 of JALCBJ010000044.1, read as the reverse complement.
GCGACCCTCCACGAAAACGGTCTCGCCGTCGGCTACGAGCCAGGATGCGAGGACCCGGAACGATGCTCCGTCTGCACCCTTGAGGACCTTCTCGGCGTCGGCGTCGAAGACCACCGTACCGTCGGTCCCCCACCGCTCGTCGAGGAATCGGAAGCTCGACCCGTCGATGGTCTTGACGACCCTGCGGCCGTTGGCGTTGTAGAGGTGCTTCCTGTCGCGGGCGTAGTAGCCGCTGGCATGATCGAGCACCTCGAACGAGGCCGGGTCAGCGCTCTTGATGACGGCGCCATCCCAGAAGACTGCTGTAGTAGACCTCGCATAGCGTTCGCCGAGCACCGAATAGTCCTTGCTAGAAACGCCTCGAAGGGGACGACCATATTGGTACACACGCCGGCCGTCGCACGCCACATCGTGCCCAAGTACCCTGAACGTCGCGGCGTCGGCACCGTCGATCCGCTGGTTGTAGAAAAAGCAGCTCTGCCCGTCGCTGGCGTAGCCGCCTCCATGCACCACCAGACGAGACGGATCTACCGCGGTGAGCGGCCCGCCGTCGACCACACCGCCCGGGCCCTCGCGAAAAAGCTGGTCCGAGTCGCCGTCTTCGTCAAACCAGAGGACGTCGCCGCGCCGACTGACCTCGAACCAGAAAGCTCCCTGCCGGTTCAAACCGAAGCCGCCACCGAGGTTCCGAAAACCGCTGGGCTGGACGGCAGGCAGCCGAACACCGTGGAGATAGACGGACGCGCTGTCCCGTGCGAATCCATCGCTCACCACCTCGAAACTTGCAGGGTCGAGTCGCGTCGTCGACGTCCACCAATATCCGACGAGATCCGAATGTTCTTCGACGAATGCGACGACCCGTGAGTCGCCGTTGGTCTTGCTCTGCTCATCGAGGTCACCCAAGAAGTACAGCCGGTCCTTGTCGGTCCCGAACTCGGATCCCATGGGGAGGAAACTCCCTGGGTCGGCGCCCTCGACGACGTTGGTCTCCCGGTGCCAGGAGGCGTAGGTGTAGACCTGCTCCCGATCGCGGGCGTAGTAGGGTTCTAGCACTTCGAACGTGGCCGGGTCGGCACCCTTGATCTTGCGACCCCGCCGGAACACGTGAGTCTTGTCGCGGGCAAACTCCTCTGCCAACACCTCCAGCGAGGCGAGGTCGCAACGGAACTTCCGGAGCTTCTCGAATCCACCGAAGTAGGCAGCCTTCGCGTCGACGACGTAGGCGGTATTCCCGTAGGTGACGACGAAGCAAGTGGCGGCGTCGAACTCCGGTAGCTCGGAGCCCTGGTGGAAGACGCGAGAGGCGTCCTTGGCGAAGTCGACACCGAGTACTTCGAACGTGTCCGGATCGGCGTCTTCGATCGCGCTCGTCGAACGGAATACGGCGCGGGCGTCGCAACCGTAGTCTTCATTCAGGACGCGGAAACTCGCAGGTTCGGCGCCCTCGACCACAAAGCCATCCAGAAAGACGACGGTCCGATCCCTCGCGTATTTGCCCTCGAGATGCTCGAACGTCGCCCGATCGGCTCCCTCGACGAAGTCGAGGTCATCCCACACGCGACAATAGGGCCGGTTGGAATCGGCGAAGTAGGAACCTCCGATATGTTCGAGGCTCGGGCCGTCGGCTTCTTGAGCCTTACCTTCGACATAGGCGCGGTGACGATCGCGGCCGACGTCCTCTGTGAGAGCTTCGAACGAGGCTCCATGCGCTCCTTCGACGAGCTCGCCATACGCCCAGACGTGGGAGTCGTCTTTACAGAAACACTCGCCGCACGAGACGAAAGTCTTCGGATCGGCTCCCTCCAGCGCATGGCCGTGGTGGTACACAGTGACTCCGTCGGTCCGTGTATGGCATCGATCACACGAAAGGACCGCGGGTCTTTGACTTCTTCGAGGCGAATGACGCCGCACCAGACGCCCTCTGCATCGCGCCGGTACGAGCCGTTGAGCACCTCCGGGGTCGCCCCGCCTTCCGAGCTAAGGCCTTTGTGGGTGACAGGCATCACTCTACGATAAAGCGGTCGGGAGAGCCCCCGCCTAGCTCGACGGCTCGGTACCGGCTGCTTCCTCGGTTCGCAAGCGCTCTTGATGGCCGGGCGGCAGGCTCGAATGATCTTCTCGCGCTGCGGCGAGCAACTCCGCCGCTTCTCGCTCCCGACCTTCGGCTCGAAGCAGCAGACCGAGCTCTCGTAACGTCGCGCCGAGCTCGAGACGAGGACGAGGAACCGACCCTTCGAACACGGCCCGGGCAGTCTCGAGCTCGGTGATTGCCTCTTGCCGGCGGCCGAGGCCGGCCAGGGCGACGCCCACAGAGTAACGTGACCAGGCAGTGGAACGATGTTCCTCGCCCTGCAGGCGCTGACGATCGGCGAGGATCTCGCGATGGGCGTCCAGCGCCTCCTGCGGTCTGCCTCGATAGAGGTCGAGCCAGGCGAGGAGAGAGCGGGAGCCCAGAACCGAACCCCTCTCCGGTCCCCATCGCTCCAGTCTGAGCTCGAAATCCTGGCGCAGGGCGCGCTCGGCGCCCTCGAAGTCCCTCTGGACCATCCGGCATGCCCCCAGCACCCGCCAGCTGCGAATCACGTCGAGCCGCGCCGAGGGATTCTGCTCGCCACGGCTCAGCACCTCTGACGCAAGGTCCGCAGCTTCGTCGAGCCGTCCCATGTCGTACAGCAGACGCGCTCCCCAGGACCTCGCCATCAGAGCGCGATGGTGATGATCACCGTAGGCCCGGTCGAAGAGCGAGATGGACTCCTCACTCAGCTCCAAGGCCTCGTCCCACCTCGAAAGCCCCCGAGCCACGATCCCGCGATTGTGAACCGTCACCGCGACACGCGGATGCTCGGCACCGAGATGGTGGCGCAGAATCTCGTCGGCGCGAGAGAAGTAGCGCTCCGCGCTCTGCCAGTCTCGGCGGTCCATCGAGATCGCCCCGAGGTTGTTGAGCGACTCCGCGGTGTCGGCATGATCAGCGCCGAGCACCGCTTCTCGAATCACCAGCGCCGATCGGTGGACCTCGGCCGCCTCATCGAGACGCAACTGGTTCCAGTAGACATTGCCCAGGCTGTTGAGAGCCGCGGCTTTCTCCACCGGATCTGTGTCGGGCCTTCGATCGAGACTCAGCAAGAGAGCCTCGAGGGTGGTTTCCGCCTCCTCCAAACGGCCGAGACGGCGGTAGATGGTTCCCAGCCAGTTCAGAGTATCCAGACGATCGCCATGGCCGTCGGGAAGCAACTGCTGTCTCAGCTCCAGGGCGTGCGTGAACTGACGCTCGGCGACGTCGAGTTGCCCCAGCTTCGAGTAGATCTCCCCGAGAGTGTGGCGCAACCTGGCGACGGCCAGGGGTTGTTGCTCGAGCTTCTCATCGAGGCTCGCTTCCGCCCGCTGCAGCAAATCCTGAACGTCGATCGGATCGCCGGGCTTGCGCTCCGGATCCGCGACCTCGAAGAGCTCGATCAGGAACTGGGATACATCCTCGGCCTCTACCAAAGCCGCCTTGGCCCGGGAAGCTTCCCGGTTGGCACGATCGGCCTCGAGACTTCGGCCGATGATGCCGGCGACCAGAGCCAGGACGAGGGCGATGGAAGCCGCCACGACCCCTCGTCGACGTTTCAAGAACAGCCCGAGGACATAGACCGTCGAGGGCGGCCGGGCACGGATCGGCTGATCGTCCAGGTATCGCTCGAGATCGGAGGCGAGCTCGGCCGGGGACGCGTAGCGCCGGCTGCGGTCGCGAGCCACGGCCTTGCGCACGATGGCATCGAGGTCCCCTCGCAACCCGCGCCCAAAGCTCTCCCGACTCATACCGCGCAGGCTTGCCAGCCGTTCCGCCTCGTCCGCCTCGACGTTTTTCAAGCAGACACTGGGTAGCGTCAGCTCTTCTTCCATCGACAACCGCTGCAGAATGGAGGCCAACGTCGGATCCGAGGATCCGAAGGGAAGCAGCCCGGAAAGCAGCTCGAAGAGCAGCAGTCCCAGGGAATAGACGTCGCTTCGGGTATCGAGATCGGCATCTGGTCCGAGGGTCAGCGCCTCCGGGCTCATGTAGGCCGGTGAACCGACGAGCTGATAGTCGAGAGTCAGCCGGGTGCTTCCGTGCAGAGACTCGTCGTCCAAGGCCCGCGCGATGCCGAAGTCGATCACCTTGGCGGTCGGGGAACCATCTACCTCGGTCACCAGGACGTTCGAAGGCTTGAGATCGCGGTGAAGGATGCTTTTCTCGTGCGCGTGGCTGACGCCGGCGCATGCCCCGAGAAACACCTCGATCCGTTCCCGGAGGTTCAAACCGTGCTGGTCGCACCAGCGATGGATCGGTTCGCCGTCGACATACTCCATAGCGACGTAGGGCAACGATGAGTCGGTACTGCCAACCTCATAGAGAGCCGCCACGTTGGGATGCTTGAGACGCGCCAGTGCCTGACCCTCGGCGGCGAATCGTTTTCGCCGCGACGGATCGTGGATCCGGTCGAGCACCTTGATCGCGACATGCCGCCTCACAGGCTCGGTTTGCTCACCGAGGTAGACCGTTCCCATCCCGCCACGCCCGAGCACTTCGAGTATGCGGTAGTTCCCGAGCTCGGTCGGAAGCACCGGTTGCTCTTCGATGGCCGCTTCATGGTCCGCCGAGCCAAAGAACGAAATCGGCGCCGGCAGGCCGAGGAATCCCCGCTCCAGAGTGTCCTCTTCCGCTAGCAAGGACTCGACCTCCAGCAGCAGATCCGGATCTCCGGCACAGGCCTCGTCCAGGAACGTCTCTCTCTTCCGCGGGGAGGTCGAGAGCCGCCTCGAGGACTTCCATGACCCGCTCGGGGTCCGTGCCGGTCACTTTCTCATCTCGCGTCGTAGCCACAGCCTGGCGGTCTTCCAGTCCCGCGTGACCGACGGCACCTCGATCACCGAAGTGGCGTCCCTCGAGCACGACACCGACACGGCAAACTCGCACTCCCTGGTCCACGCCACCGGCGACATCTATGTGCTCGCCTACCGCGGCGCGGGTAGCGACGGACAGCTGGTCACCTTCTCCATCTCCGCCGACGGCACTTCGATCAACGAGCTCGCGACCCTCGAGCACGACACCAACAACGCATCGTCGGCCTCCCTGGTCCAGGTCGACGACGACACCTTCGCCTTGGCCTATCAGCGCAACAACGGTCGGGTGAAGACCTTCTCGGTCTCGGCGGACGGCATGAGCATCTCCGAGGTCGAGCAGGTGACGCACAACTCGGCAGCTCATGCCAGCTCCTTCGTGCGCGTGGACGCCGACACGTTCGCCCTCGCCTATCGGGTGGGAGGCGCGACGATCACGACGTTCACGATCCTTGCCGATGGCACCATCTCTTCCGTCGATGATGAGTTCACTCACGATACGAGCAGTACCGGGCCCAACTACAACTCGCTCGTCCAGGTCAACGAAACCACCTTCGCTCTCGCCTTCATCGGCGAAGACGACGACGGCTTCCTCAGGACCTTCGACATCCGCCCGGACAAGCCCGAAGTCGAGATCACGGTGGTCGGAGGCAACCCGACCAACGCTCTTCTCGTCGAGCACGTGTTCGAGTTCTCCGAGCCCGTGACCGGCTTCGATGCCGGCGACCTGTGGCCGATCAGGGTCTCCGGCAGCGTCACACCGTCCCTGCTCAGCCTCACGGGCTCGGGCAGCTCGTATTCGGCGACCGTCGACGTCTCGAGCGGGCAGGGTGAGTATCGTCTCGACCTCATCGACGACGACTCGATCGTCGGCTCCGTGACCTCCGAGCCCTTCCTCGGTACCGGCACCGGCACGATCCAGGGCGAGGTCGTCGAGATCATCCGCTCGATGCCGCAGGTGCTAGAGATAGCCGTTTCCGGTGCCAATCCAACACCTGACACCAACGTCGCCTTCGACGTCGTCTTCGACCGCGTCGTGACCGGCGTGGTACCGGAGAGCTTCTCGCTCAGCCCGACCCTCGCCGGGGCCACGGTGCAGACCGTAGAAGATCTTGGCGCTACGCAACGCGTAACGGTCGGCGGCTACACCGAGAACGGTGACCTCGGTTTGGTACTCGCCGATGGCACGGGCATCACGGACCTGGCGTCCAACAGTCTCGACCTCTCGAACCTCCCGTTCTCGGACGAGGTCGCCACGGTGCTCCGCGGCTCCCTCTCCGGCTTCGTGTACGAAGACACGGATCTCGACGGCACCAAAGATCCCGAAGAGACCTTCTTCTTCGCCGGAGTGGAAATCACACTCACGGGCACCGACGACCTGGGAGCGAGCGTCAACGTGACCACGACGACAAGTGCCGTCGACGGCAGCTTCCTCTTCGACGACTTACGTCCTGGTACCTACTCTTTGAGCGAAGGCACGGTCGCTGCTGATCTCGACGGCGACGAGACCGTGGGCTCACTCGTGGGAGCGCGGCGGTCAACGACGTCATCAGCGGCATCGTGATGCCCCTCGGCGGCCAGGGAACCGGCTACAACTTCGGTGAGATCCTCTACCGACGACTCGAGGGCAGCGTCTATCACGACGTCGACGGCAACGGTCTCCGGTCGCTCGAAACCGCCGACGGCGAAGCCGGTATCGAAGGCGTCACGATCACGCTGAGCGGCACCGATTTTCTGGGTGCGGCGGTCGGCCCGAACCAGACCCAGACCGCAGCGGATGGAAGCTATTCCTTCGAGCAGCTGCCGCCGGGCACGTACACGGTGACCGAGACCCAACCCGTCGACTACGGCGATGGCTTCGAGTCGGCGGGCAACGCGGGTGGTGACACGTCGGTCAACGACACGATCAGCGCCATCACCCTGCTCGCGGTGGCCGAGGGCACCGGCTACGACTTCGGGGAGCTGGCAGCGTCGATCGGCGGCATTGTGTGGCGAGACCTCGACGAGGACGGCCTACGCGATCCGGACGAGCCGGCTGTCCAGACGACGGTACGCTTGCTCGACGACGCCCTGGCTACCCTCGCGTCTCAGACCACCGACGCGTCAGGAGCGTACCGCTTCGGTGGATTGCTGGCCGGCAACTACGCGGTGGAGTTCGAAGCCCCGAACACCGGTTTCAGCTTCAGCCCCCAAGATCAGGGTGGAGACGACAGCATCGACAGCGACGTCGACCTGGCAACCGCATCGGGAGATCCGGTCGTCGGCCGCTCGCCGGGCCTAACGATCCTCGCCGAGGAGCGTATCGACGGCCTCGACGCAGGCTTCATCCATCCCTGTCCCCTGGCCTCGGTTCTCTATGTGGATCGGGACGCCGCGGGCGCCAACAACGGTCTGAGCTGGAATCACGCTCTACGTGATCTCCAGGATGCTCTCGACCTGGTCGCAGCCGGCTCCTGCGACGCGCCGGCGATCACCGAGATCTGGGTCGCCGAGGGTACCTACGTGCCCTCCGATCCGAGCGGTCGCGACGCCACGTTTCAACTTGAGGAGGTCGCCATCTACGGTGGCTTCGCCGGTCATGAGACGAGCCGCAGTGCGCGCGATTGGATGGCCCATCCGACCGTCCTCTCCGGAGAGATCGGTTCCGCGGATATCTCGGACAACCTAAATCACGTGGTCAGCGGCGGCGGCGCTACCGCTGCGGCCATCCTGGACGGCTTCGTCGTCACCCGCGGCTATGCCAATGGCACCGACGACGTCGGTGGCGGCATCTTCAACGACGGCGGATCGCCGGTTCTGCGAAACCTGATCGTGCGCGACAATCGCGCCGCGACCTCGGCCGACGGTGGTTTCGGAGGCGGTGCTGCCAATATCGGCAGTGGCACACCCCTCTTCGTCAACGTCCTGTTCACAGGCAATGCAGCAGAGGCTGGGGGCGGCGTTTTCAACGAGGTCGACGCGACCTACGTCAATGTCACGTTTAGCGGCAACCCCGCGGTCAGGATCGGCGGCGCGGCGTTCAATCGCTTCTCCTCCCCCACATTCCGCAACGTCATCATGTGGGGCAACACCGCGTCTGTCGACGATTCGATGGCCAGCTCCACCGCCACGGAGACCGTAACCTACAGTCTTGTAGAGGGCGGCATCTCCGGTGCTTCCAACATCTCCTCGGATCCCCAGTTCGTCGACGCGGACGGCGCCGACGACGTCTTCGGCACCGCCGACGACAATCCGCGCCTCCAGAGCACGTCGCCAGCTGTCGACGCCGCTAACAGTAACCACGTCCCTGCCGGCGTGGATCTCGACCTCGACGGCCTGCCCCGCTTGGTCGACATCGCCGAGGTTACCGACACGGGCGCCGGCTCGCCCGTCGTGGACATGGGCAGCTTCGAAGCTCAATCGACCACCGAAGTCACCGCGATCGTCCGATCGACTCCGGCCAGCGCGGCGACGAACGCCGGAAGCGTGACGTTCACGGTGACCTTCGACCGCTCGCTGTCCGGCCTCACGGCTGCTAATTTCATGCTGAATAGCCCGGGGCTCACCGGCAGTCCCGCGATCACCTCCGTGGTGCCGACGGGTGGCTCGGTGAGCACACTCTGGAACGTCACGGTCAACGGCTACGGCGGTGCCGGCTCGCTGAGGCTGGATCTCGACAACGCCGACGGTCTCCTGGACGCGGCGGGGGCGTCAGCCAACATCTCGGGCTTGCCTTTCGACAGTGGGGAGACCTATGCCATCGACCTGGTCCTGCCATCGGCCTCGGCGCCGTCGGACGCCGGTGTCTGGGCCAATGGGCCGAGCGCGTTCTCTTGGATCGCTCCCTCCGACACCAGCGGCATCGCTTCGTCGCACCTGCACCTCGGTACGTCGCCGGGGGCCAGCGACCTGGGCGTGGTCGACGTCACCGGCTCGACCTCCCATAGCGTCGACGCCGCCGACGGGCAAACAGTCTTCGCGTTCCTGATCGCGACCGACACCGTCGGCAATGCAACGATGACCGACAGTTCCGACGGCATCACCTTCGATCTGACGCCGCCCGACACCGCAGCACCGATCGACAACGGCGCATCCATCCAAGGCCCGGCGGTCTTCACCTGGAACCCGCCGACCGACGACGGCAGCGGAGTCACCGAGCTGGTCCTCCACGTCGGCACCACCTCCGGCGGCAGCCAGGTCTTCTCCGGCGACGTGCTGGGTACGACGAGCTTCAGCCAGGACGGCAGCCACGACGATCTCTTCTATGCCTTTCTCGTCGCCATCGACGCCGCCGGCAACGAGACCCGGACCCATGGCACCAACGGCGTCCGGCTCGATACGGTCGCGCCGACCGCCAGCGCGCCAAGCGACGTCGGCGCCTTCTCCGGCAGCCCCGTGACCTTCACCTGGGGCGCGCCGTCGGACGACGGCGGCGGCGTGGCGTCGGTGACGCTCCATGTCGGTACGTCAGAAGGGGCCAGTGACGTCTTCACCGGCGACGTCACCGGAACGACACAGCACGAGGTTGCTGCCAGCGACGGCCAGACCCTTTTCGCCCACCTCGTGGTCGAGGACTTCGCGGAGAACGAGACCACCACCCCGTCCAGTGACGGCGTCACTATCGACGGGGCCGGGCCGACGGCGAGTCCGCCACAAGACGCCGGCGCCTTCAGTCGCAATCCTGTGAGGTTCACCTGGAGCCCACCGGTTGACGACGGAAGCGGCATCGCATCCCTGGTGCTCCATGTCGGTACGTCGGCAGGAGGTAGTGACGTCTTCACAGGCGACGTGACAGGAACGACGCAGCACGACGTCGCCGCCAGCGATGGGCAGACCTTGTTCGCCCATCTGGTCACAACCGACGGTGTGGGCAACGAGACCGCTACGGCGTCGAGCGACGGAATCGCGGTGGATCTCGCCGCGCCGAATGCCGCCGCGCCCCAGGACGAGGGTCAATTCAGCCAGAGCCCGGCGCTCTTCACCTGGAACGCGCCGACCGATGGCGGTAGCGGCGTGGCATCGGTGGTTCTCGAAGTGGGAACGACCGCTGGAGCCAGCGACATCTTCGCGGGCGGTGACGTCAGCGGCCTGACCGAGCGAGAGGTCGTCGGTCCCGCGGGTGCCACCCTCTTCGCCCGGCTCCTCGTCACCGACGCCACGTCCAACGAAACGGTCACTGCCAGCAGTGATGGCATCAAGGTCCTGGCGATACCGACCATACCGGCGCCCACGGATGCTGGCCCCATCGCAGAGAATCCCGTGGTTTTCGAGTGGGACGATCCGAGTGGTGGTGTCCACCCCATCGCGACCGTCAGGCTCGAGGTCGGTACCTCGGAGGGTGGCGACGACATTTTCGACGGCGACGTCACCGGGACGAACGAAGCGCAGGTCGCCGGAAGCCTTGGTGACGTTCTCTTCGCCCGCCTCGTCGTCATCGATTCCGAAGGCAATGCCTTCGAAGGACCGAGTAGCGACGGTGTCCAGGTGGTCGAGCTGATCTTCGGCGATGACTTCGAAACCGGCACCACCGACGCCTGGAGCTCGATCGTGGGTGCGGCCGACGAAGCGCTGGAACCGCAGCCCGAGCAGGACGCCAGTGCTACCTCGGATCATCCCTCGACCGTGGCGATCGCGACGGCGGGTCCGGGTGCCGGGCCGCGAGCTCCGGGGCAGGATCCCAGCGATCTATCCCAGGACGAGGTAGGCGATGGATCCCACGATCCGTCTCGGCGTGGGGACGTCGAATCCGACGTATGCACAGACATGCGCCAGACCGGCTCGTCGAGACTCCAGAACGGCGAGTTCGATTGCGGGCTGGAAAGATGGCAGATCGTGGGCAAGGGCCTCCATGTAGGAGCGAGTGACGCAGATTGGTCGTTCGATCGTTCAGGATCGGCGCGCATCGCCTGGTTGGATGGCGAACCCTCGGGCCTGGCGCAGTGCGTGGATCTCGAGCCCAACCTGTCCGGCTCGATGGACGTGTCGATCCTCGGTGCAGTGCGGGTCGACGGACCGTTCGAAGGGTTGGCCGATCTCCACGTCACCTGCCGCGTCTTCCCTACCGATGGCTGTCGAGGCGATCTGATCGCAACGACGCTCTCCGCGCGGTTCGCCTACCCAGCCCGCTCGGAATGGCACGGCTTCGAGCAAGCATGGAGTATCGGCCAGGAGGCCCGTTCTCTACACTGCGCCTTTACGATGACCAGTCAATCTCCGGGCTTGGACGGCCATCTCGACGCGCTCAACCTGTGGCTCGAGGCCACCTCGCCCGAAGCCTCTGCAACGGTCTCGTCCACAGGAGAGGCCGAGGGCCTGTCGCGAGAATCTCGCGAGGAGCCCTGACAGGCCTCGCGACACCTCATTCGATCCTGACTCTCCCTCGAGTGCCCTGGCCGACCCTCCGGTGGCCGGGGATTCTCGTTCTTCGCGCTATGCTCTCCTCGCTCAAGCGCAACAGATGGAGTGTCTCCGATGAAGCTCAAGATGTCGTTGGTTGTCGTTCTGCTCCTTTCACTGTCTGCGGCAGCGGATCCGTCGGATTCGACCGCTGCCTGGACCGTCTTCGACACGGGCAGCAAGGCTTCCCTCCGCGGTCTCTACGCGGTTTCCGAGAAGGTCGTCTGGGCTAGCGGCACCGCGGGCACCGTGTTGCGAACCGTCGACGGTGGCGAGACGTGGCAGAAACTGGCGGTGGCAGGAGCCGAGGAGCTGGATTTCCGCGACGTTCAGGCATTCGACGCCGACCGTGCCTTGCTACTCACAGCAGGCCAGCCGGCGCGGATCTACCGCACCACAGATGGAGGGGCTACGTTTCAGCAAGTCCACGAGAGCGCCCACGAGACAGCCTTCTTCGACGGCATGGCGTTCTGGGACGAACAACGAGGTGTCGCCTTCAGCGATCCTGTGGACGGGAAGTTCTTGATCCTCACGACCTCCGATGGAGGGAGCTCGTGGCAGCGGGCAGATCCAGCCAAGCTGCCGCCTGCTCACGAAGGCGAAGCGGGCTTTGCCGCTAGCGGCACCAATGTAGCCACCGGGCCGGACGGTCATGCCTGGATCGGAACGGGGGGCACGGTCGCGCGGGTATTGGTCAGCGACGACTTCGGCGCCACATGGCGCGCGGTGACGTCGCCGCTCGCCCAGGGTGAAGGGTCAACCGGCATCTTCTCCGTCGCGTTCCGCGATGCCCAACACGGCGTAGCCATCGGAGGCGACTATCGAAAACCGGAGGATACGACTGGCAACGTGGCCTTCAGCGAAGACGGCGGCAACACCTGGCACGCGGTCACGGATGCACCTCCGACGGGACACCGCGCGTGCGTGACTCACCTGGGCGGCCATTCGCCGACCAGCTGGCTGGCCGTCGGACGCGCTGGCACCGATCTCTCCGTGGACGACGGAGCCTCGTGGTCGCGCCTCGGCGACGTCGGCTTCTACGCGTGCAGCGTCGCCAACGACGGCTCGATATGGACAGCCGGCTCCGATGGCCGCGTCGCGCGGCTGGTGCTGGAAAACAGATCGCAACGGTAGATTGATCCTCGAAAGTGTGCCGCGCTCCTGAGCTCGGCCACTACGTCCTCGGCGCGGTCCCGCGAGTCCGCGACGGAATAGTTTGTCGCTGTCGAATCCACAGGCACACTCGGGTCGAAGAAAAGGACGGCGCGACAGACAGGATATCGAGCTGCTGCGTCCTTCGACGCCCTCTTTCGTCAACTGGTTAACAGAGCTCGCCGAACTCTCGCGCCAGACGGTGAGTGGCACCGAGGCCGGCTGCACTGAGACCGGCAGATCGAAGCATGCGCCCAGGCCCCTGTCACAGCGAAGGCGAGGTGGTTCGTGATCTCTACCGACTCTTCCCCTCAGAAATCCCAGCTCAGCGCGGAAGCCGTCTCCGGCATCCTGCTTCTTGCCTCCGCTGCGCTTGCACTTTTCGCCGCGAATGGTCCCTGGGCGCAGCTCTACGACGGCCTCCTCGGCACGCCCGTGTCGGTCGCGATCGGCGAAGCGACGCTCGCGAAACCCCTGCTGCTGTGGATCAACGACGGCCTGATGGCAGTTTTCTTCCTGATGATCGGCCTCGAAGTACGGCGCGAGATGACCGACGGCGCTCTTGCGACCTGGTCCCAACGTAGCTTGCCCCTGGCAGCTGCGGCCGGCGGCATGGTGGTACCGGCGGCCATCTTCATCGCCGTCAACTGGGGCGACCGCGCAGCTCTCGATGGTTGGGCGGTGCCGGTAGCTACCGACATCGCCTTCGCCCTCGGAATCCTGGCCCTGGCCGGCGACCGCATCCCCGGAACGCTCAAGATCTTTCTCCTTGCACTCGCAATCTTCGATGACCTGGGTGCAATCTTGATCATCGCTCTTCTCTATTCCCGCGACCTGTCGGCGACTTCCCTAGGCCTGGCGTCCGTCACTCTGGTGGTGCTGCTGATCATGAATCGACTCGGCGTCAAGGACGTCGTAGCGTACGTCTTGGTAGGCGTGGCCCTATGGCTCTTTGTCCTCAAGTCCGGCGTCCATGCCACCCTGGCAGGCGTCGTTCTGGCTTTCGCCATCCCCTACGGCGGCAAGTCCTCCCCGGCCTACACCCTGGAAAAAGCGCTGCACACATGGGTGTCTTTTCTCATCCTGCCGGTCTTCGCGTTTGCCAACGCCGGCGTCGATCTCGGCGGCTTGGCGCTGTCCGACCTCGGTCAGCCGGTCACCCTCGGCGTCATTCTGGGCCTGGTGGTCGGCAAGCAGATCGGCATCCTCGCCTTCACTTGGCTGGCGGTTGCGACCGGCTTCTGCCGGCGTCCGGAGGGCGCCTCCTGGGTTCACCTCTACGGTATTGCGGCGCTTTGCGGCGTCGGCTTCACGATGAGCCTCTTCGTCGGCTCCCTGGCCTTCGAACACCTACCGAATCCGGACCTGCTAACCGCCAACCGCCTGGGAATCCTCGTCGGTTCCGCACTCGCAGGATCCTCGGGCTTCCTGTTGCTGCGATTCGCGCCGTCGGTCAACCACGGCTCCGATCACGAGAAGTCGGACAACAGTGGCTGACATCAGTGAGTCTCGGAGATCGAAACACCAGCCTCCTCTATATCGTGGTCTCCTGCTCAGCGGAGACGATCCTCTCGGCGAGTGCACTCTCGAGTCGGTGCTCACCAGACATCAGGACGAGGCAGTGACGCCTCCTCAACCGGCCACACGGGCCGGCATTCAGTTCGCTCATGTGAATCCGGATCCACACCCTGGCCGGCTGCTGGGAGCGTCGGACGACGAGGTCGACGCGGCGAAGGTCGAGAGCTGGCGCTTCGCGCGCTGGGTGCCGCAAGCGGGACAGCGGACTCCGCGTGCGTCCGCATCGACGGTTTGGAGAATCTCGAACAGTTCTCCGCATTCCTGGCAGCGATACTCGTAAAGTGGCATAGGTCCTCCTCGGCGACCCACAATCGGCCGCGATCCGCGGAACGATTCTATCGACATGGAAACCAGTTGACCGCGTCGACTATCGCCTCGCGCGCGAGCCTTCTGCCTCGTCATGTGTCTTCCGCCCGGCCGCATCGCCGAACGTTAGGATCCCGTCGAAACGGCCGCCCGCCGGTCGCGAATGGTAGTCTTCCCCCGTAGGTTCGCTATACCGACGGCACCACGGAGGTTTCATGTCGTCTTCATCTCCGCTTCGACTATTTTTCGCGACTACGTGTCTGTTGGTCGCCACCCAGAGCACGGCACAAGACATCCATGTCACAGACCCGGCCCCGCCGGGCCAGGTCGTCCACGACACGGAGGGAGTCGCCGTTCAAGAATCCCTGCGCTTGCACGAGAAGATGAGTCGCGCGCTCACTGCGTCAGATCCCGGCGCGATCTTGCGTCTCGAGGGTTTTCCGGTCGCACCCGGCGAACGACAGCCGATACTCCTCGATCGCTTCCAAGTCTATGCTCCGAGCGCCCGGATCGTCGTCATGGAGAGTCGGCGCGAGGCCTACGAGATCCCTCTCTCCCGCCACTTGCACTTCCTCGGCGAGACCGTGGACGGCTCGACTCGGGTCGGTTTGAGCGTCGATCCCGACTCCGGTGCCGTCAGCGGCCTCACCATCGGTCCGGCGGGAACTATGGAGATCCTCTCCGCCAATGCCGCAGAGCCGTTGGCCATCGAAGTCCGGGACGCGGCCCTGTCCAACCGATTCTTGGAAACCACCTGTAACTCCGAGGATCTCCCGGTACCCGCGGAGGCGATGGAACGGGCGTCCAAAGGTCATGTTCACGTCCATGAAAAGGGAGCGGCCCCGACATACCAAGTAACGATCGCGGTCGACACCGACAACGAGTTCCACCACCTTCGGTTCGGCAACAACACGACGGCCGCGACGAACTACCTGTCGAATCTCTTCCTGGCGATGAACGTCTACTACCACCGCGATGTCGACCTGAATTTGCTACTGGGAGAGACGATCTTCCGGCTCGATACGGACCCGGTGCCCACCTACGACGACGACCCGTACACGGTCACGTCTTCCCCGGCCAATCAATCCGGACTCCAGGAATTCGGCAGCTATTGGTCGGCCAACCATGGAGCCGTGGACCGGACTTTCGCCATTCTCCTATCGGGCAAGTCGTCTAGTGATTTCTCGACGTCGGGCATCGCGTGGGTCGACGGCTACTGCGAGACGCAGAGCACTGGCGGCGGATACAGCTACGCCCAGACCTTCAAGTTCACCTCTTCCGTCGTCTCTTCGGGGGCCAGACTCATCGCGCACGAGATCGGGCACAATCTCGGATCGCCCCATACCCATTGCTATTCTCCACCGATCGATCAGTGCTACAACCAGGAAGGCGGCTGCTTCGCAGGTGCGGTCAGCTGCCCTGTCCCCGAGGGCAACGGCACGATCATGAGCTACTGCCACTTCTCCAGCGGCGCCGATTGCGGTAGCAGTCGGGACGAGTTCCACCCGACCGTGGCGAACCTCTTCGATGGCTTCTTGACCGCGCACTTCCCTGGCTGCGTCGAGGCAGTGTCCACCGACACGATCTTCGAAGACGGATTCGAGTCGGGTAATACGAGCGCGTGGTCCTCGACGTCGCCCTGACGAGCCCTTCGCTCGTCCCACCGATCCGCACTCCTCCAAAACGGAAGACCTTCACCAACCCACCATGACAACGCCCATGTCCGGGCGTCTTGGCTGAGGATCAGGGCTTGTTCTTCACCTGTTCGTTGAGGTACTCGAGTACGTCGTCCAAGTCGAAGGTGTCTGCTGAGTTCCTCTTCGCTGCCTCGAGATGGCGAAGCGCAGAAGAGTACTCGCCCTTTTGTGAGTAGATCAGCCCGAGGACTCTATTCAGCCACGGTTCATCGGGTGCCAAAGAGACAGCTCTCGATCCGTACTCCAGTGCTTTATGGTTCACCCGGAGATGGTCGTAGTAGCAGGAAGTGAGCGCAGTCAACACAGGTAGCGATTCCGGCTCCTCGATGACGATCGCTTCCAAGGAAGGGACCGCCTCCTCGCACCGGCCTAACCGCGCGAGGAGTACCGCGTCCAGGCTGCGAAGATCTCGATTGTCCGGCTCTTCCTCGAGCGCTCTTCGCACCCTGGCGAGCAGCCGATCGCTATCCTCCATCGAGCTCCAAACGAGTCGACCTAGGTCACGCAGGGCGTCTACGTCCCAGGGCTCGTTCTCGAGATGCTGTTCCAGCGACTCGATCGCTCGCTCCGTGTCACCAAGTTCCTCGAGCGCTCCCGCCAGGTTCCGGTGGGCCCAAGGATCCTGCGGGTCGATCTCGATTTGTCGGCCGAAACTCTGCACGGCTTCGTCGATGCGTCCCGCTCGGTGGAGTGCCTGCCCCAAGTTGTTGTGCGCGTATGGATGATCGGGATCGATCTTGAGCTGCCGCTCGAGCGCGGTGATGGCATCCTCCGGGCGATCGAGCTTTAGGTAGACCAGGCCTAGGTCGTTGAACGCTGAATCGTGCTCAGGATCCAGCTCTGTCGCGCGACGGAGGAGTTTCTCCGCCAGTGTGACCTCGTTCGCCTCGGACGCCCGGTATCCGGCCTTGCCGAGCTCCCAACCGGAGTCCGACGCGTCCAAAACGTCAAGGAGCACGGACCGGGCGCGCTCCCTTTCACCAAGGCTGAGCAGGCAGTTGCCCAGGTACATGGAGGAACGGGTATCGTCCCGTCCTAGTGAGCTGGCTTTCTCCAGCAGCGGCAGCGCTTCGTCGCACCGTTCTCGGTTTCCGAGCATGCGACCGAGTTGTCGGTAGGCGTAGGGATCGAGAGGATAGACCTCTGTCTGCTTCCGATATGCGGCTTCGGCGCCTTCGAGATCTTCGACCTTTTCGAGAGCCCAGCCCAAGGTAGCGAACGACGACTCGAGGTATGGATCGACGATCGTCTGAGTCTCCAGAGCCGCAATACCCTCTTCGTATCTCTCGCTATGCACTAGCGCCCTTCCGAGATAGTGCCACGCCTCTGGGTGCTCTGCATCGGTCTCGACTACCTGCTGTCGCCTCGCGATCGCCGCTTCATAGTCATCGTCTTGGAACGCACGTTTTCCGGCATCGAAGAGCTCTTCGACGCTGGCGCTTCCGGAACGTTCTGCCAGGGACTCCGCCGACTGGCGCACCTCGAATCGCTGTCGATCGTCCTCGCGAAGGGTCGAGCGGTAGGCATCATAGGCGCGATATTGCTTCGCTGGAAGCTCGGCGCTGACCACTGTGACTCGACGTCGTGCCGAGAGCGTTCCGCCGTCCAGGGAGTACTCGCTTCTATACGAAGCGAAGTCCGTGGCCATTTCGCTACCTGCGGGCGCCCGCACTTGGAATCCCGCGGGTAGCCGGACCTGGAATTCCGCGAGCGCTTCGATCGGTCCATCCAGTTCGAGCGTCGCCTCGGCTTCGTCAGGCTTCGGTAGAAGTAACGGGGTAATGAGGTAGTGATCGAGCTCTTGCCGTTCGGTGAGCGGCTCGAGGTATGCGGAATTGCGAACCCGGTATCTCAACTCGAAAGGCTTTTCGGTGTCGGTAAGCTCGCTGGTGGAGAATTCGTCGATCTCGAATCCAGTACCCATCAGACCTTGCGCCACACGTTCAGCAAGCTGCTGGCGCAGGTTCGGTGGACTGGCGAAGAAGATGGTCCGCAGCTCGACCTCTCGATCCCCGCGGCTCAGGTACTCGATACTGGCGACGAGCTCGCCATCTGGAGAGACATCTCCTTCGAAGCGAGTCCTCTCGGTCGCTGGAAACGGTAAAGCATCCGGCGTTTGCTGAAGGCCGGAAGTACCGTCCATTCCTACGACCAGTGCCTGCTTGCCACGCAATCTGGGGTTCAAATAGCCGAAAGGAGTGACTTGGCTGGTGGCATCCAGCCAGATTCGCTCGTCTCCCAGCCGCACGAGTGTGATCGCGTGATCGAACAAGTGCAGCGACGGTACACTCTCCGAGATCTCCATCGAGCTGGAAATGAGTACTGGAAACGCTTCGATGCCCAGAGCTCTGGCGAGAGCCTCTAGGAGGGTGTGCTTGTCCTTACAGTCCCCGTAGCCGTTACTCACCATATCGGAGGCGGCTTGCGGCTGGTACCGAGCGATACCGAGACTCAGGCTCAGATACCGGAATTCGCGTGCCACGTAGTAGTAGATCGCTTCGAGTCGTTCCCGGTCATCGGTAGCATCTTGCGTGAGCTTCTTCGCCAACTGGCGGAGCGACCTGTCGGGCGCCGCCCGGCCGCGGGCGAGCTCTGAATACCAAGCTCCGAGCTCGTCCCAGGAGGAGAAACTCGAGAGTTCGACATCTGGTCTATCGATCTCCGCAGCCTGGGCAGAAGCGTTCGAAAGCCCCCAGCGGTAGATGCGTCTGTCGCCGGCCTCCAGGATCTCTGGATCGAGCCCTTCTCCGCTTCGCCAGTGGACCTCTGCATCGACCGGCACATCGATCTCGAGAACCTCGTGGGTCACCGGCATGGAACGCTCGAAGATGTGGCCCATGCCGAAATCCCCAGGCGTATCGGGTTGATTCAGCACGCTACGGAGCGAGTACTCGACGAGATCGCCCGGACGCAGCAAGGGGGCCGGCGCGTGCAGCATGTGGAGGTCCGAATAGACCGGGAAAGCTGACGCGACGGGCGCCGGAAGGTGCTGTACTTTGCTCCGGTCGAAGTCTCTCACTGTCCCGTCGGGTCTGCGCACTCTGAGATGTTGGATATCTATAGACGAGCGGGTCTTCAAATAGGGCAAGACAACCTCGCCGAGCTGCTGCACTCCGGCGGCGTTCTGCGCCCTCGCTTCCACTTCCAGAGCAATCTCTCCGGTGCCGTCCGCCTCAAATCGGTAGCGGTGATGGATTCGCTCGAAGACCACCGGCGGATCGGAGAATGCGACTGCCTCATCAGCAGGCTCGGCCGATGCACGACCGGCGAACAGACCGAAGGGAATGAGAGCGATCCCCAATATGACCTGGAAACAGGGCAACCTACGCGGGCCGGCCACCTTTGCGGGTACAGACATGTTGACCAACAATATCAATCCGATTCACGGTGCCGATTCACGGTGCCACCCACTCTCGGAAACGGTGCTGCCGATTCACGGTGCC
>JALCBJ010000044.1:0-2472 GCA_028066595.1 Thermoanaerobaculia bacterium | reverse complement strand
TGCCGATTCACGGTGCCACCCACTCTCGGAAACGGTGCTGCCGATTCACGGTGCCGATTCACGGTGCCACCCACTCTCGGAAACGGTGCCACGCACTCTCGGAAACGAGCCGTGGTCGGCGAAGCGCCCCGATGACCGCTCCTCAGTCCACCACCGCCGACCAGGCCGAGGTGCCGTTCTCGAAGCCGTCGGCGAACAGCAGTCCCTGGGTCATGTGGCCCGGTAGCAGTCCGATGATCTCGTGGCCGGTCTGGTAGGCGCCCGCATCGTCTCCGTTGGGCAGCAGATCGACTGCCGGCGAGCCCGGGGCCAGTCGAAAGTCGCGGTTCACGAAATCGGTGAAGAGATCGCCTATCGTCGCTTCGATGCTATGGGTGTCCGGGAAGTCGAACTGCAGCGGGACGTTGTCCGATGCCAGCGCAGCCTGCCATTCAGGCAGCGTGTAGTAGTCGGCAGCTGCGGTCGGGCGAGCCATCCGCATATGTCCGAGCTCCGGCGCGAACACGTTGTAGTCGGAAGCGTTGATCTCGCTGGTGCCATCGTCGTTGAAAGCGTATGTGCCGCCCGCGATGGAAAGGACATTGACGAAGATATTGCCCCGGATGTCGTCGAACTCCGAATTCGATGCCACGCCGTTGAGCGGCGCCACGCAGACGTTGTGGTTGAACACGAAATTGATGCTCTGATCGCCGTTGGCGATCTGAGGCAGCACGATCATGCAGCCGTTGTCCATTGAGTGGAAGATGTTGTTGGTGACCGTGTGGTTGGAAGCCTCCGGCTCCTGGTTTCCGCTACTGATGAGAAATCCGTAGAGCAGCTCGAAGCCCACGTTGTACCGAACCAGGGAGCCGAAGTGCGCCGGGTTGCCATCCTTTCCGACGATGTGATCCTTCCACTTGACGGCGGTTCCCGAGTTGCGGCACACGTTGTGCTCGATCGTGGCGTTCCAGATGTAGTAGGAGTAGATGCAGCCGGAGTTGGTGTAGCGGCAGCCGCCTTCTCCGGGTTGCCCACAGACCGTGTCGATGAGGTTGTTGCGCACGACCCAATCCTTCGCGTTGTCCATGCGCACCCCGCCGGGGTTGGACCCGCTGTTGAGCGACACGACGTCGCGGATGTGGTTCCCCTCCACCACCACCCCGACCGCAAACGCCGACTCGTCATTGGGGTCCACAGAGGTAACCGCTGGCCCGCCCGAGACGACACCGGCGACATTCATCCGCACGATTTCTAGGTTGCGGACAGTGATGTAGTCGTGCGACCTGAGGTTCAGACCGACGAACGTCGTGCCTCCGTCGATCTGCACCCGCCCCTCGTGGCCCGGCGCCGACTGAAGAACAATGGGATCGTCCTCGGTACCGTCGGCGTCGAAGCAGGCCATGGCGTCCACGCCGAAGTATGTGCAACCGGCCTGGCCCTCAGTGTAGACACCCGCCTTGACGTTGATCGTGTCTCCCCGCTGTACCGCGATGGACACAGCTCGGCCGATCGTCGCGCAGGCATCGGCTTCGCTCGAACAGTCCCGCCCGTCGTCACCGTCCTCCGCCACCCAGAGATTGCGACAGGGACTGCCTGTACACAGCTCGCTCGGTTGTGTAGTCAGTTGACCCGATGCATCAAATGCCAGAGCCGAGGCAATCAGGAACGAAGCTGCGAACCAGAATTTCTGCGTCAGCGAACGCATCGCGGCCAGGGAAGCAGATACAGGTGCCTGCACGTCATTCTCCTTTGAGAGCGCTATCCGAGCGGTCGGGCACCCGCCCACAGTATTTGAGCTCGTTTCTCCTGATGGAGACATCACGAAATTAGAGGTTGGATCATACCTCTCTCTCGGAAGGCAACAGTGAACCTACAGGCACCTGCAGTGACCTACCAACTCAAGTGAACGCCTTCGTCCGGTTGGGAACCTCATGACCTCGACAATGAGAGCATGCATCATGCGCTACCGAAGACTCTTCCTCCTCGGCTTGATCGGACTGTCCGCGCCTGCTATCGCCTGGACAGGCTCACACTATTCACTGGATCTGCGGCCAGACTTCGGAAGCCAATATCTGGCAGGTCACGCGCGAATCGAGCTGTCGAGAGACAGCTCTTCGAAGGACTTCGTCGAGATCCTCTCGCCTCGTCTGGCCCTTCAGACCGTGAAGGTCGAGGGCTCGAGGGTGATTCCCGAGAAGGGGGACACAGGCTGGCGGATTGCGCTCTCTCCAGAGAATAGAGCTCCTTCAAAACTGGAACTCCACATTGAGTACGTCGCCAGGCCTTCTCCCGGGCTCGTCTTCGGCGAAGACTACGTCTACACGGCTTTCCACACGTGTCGCTGGATGCCCTGCGTCGGTACGGATCTCAGCCAAGCGTCGGTCTCTATTGCCCTGCATGTTCCCGACGGCACTCGTTCGGTCGAGGTATAACCGAAAGTTGACGGAACGGCAAAAAGTCGGCGATAGAATTGGTCATGATCACGATTCGTGA
>JALCBJ010000172.1 GCA_028066595.1 Thermoanaerobaculia bacterium | reverse complement strand
AACGACGGCTGTAGGCACCACGCGATTGACGGAGGAGTCCAGATAAGGCTGCTAGAAGCCTACCTACGCGAATGGATCCACGAGAGGACGATCTGCCATGTATCCCAGCCGTCTGAGACCGAACTCTCCTCGCTATGCGCGCTGCGTCGTCTTGATGCAGGTCATTGCCGTCATGATGGTGATGGTCGCGGTTCCGGTGCCGGCGAACGCCGACGCCGGGACGGGCGGTTCCGATCCGGAGGTGTCGCTCGAACGCCGGCTGGACGAGCTCAACTCGACGCTCCAGCGGATGGCGACCCTGCTGGAACGGCAGCTCGAAATGCAAGAGACGGATCTCTTCTACCGTCGGCTGGAGGTTCTGGAGACGAGTCTCGCCACCGATCGCCAAGCTCTGCACAAAGCGCGCGAACAAGAGCGGCAGGAGGCGTCTGAATCGGAGAGTCTGGAGTTGATGCTCGAGCAGTTCGAGCAGCAGATCGCCACATTGGAAGAAGACGACGAGGAACTTCCGATGATGCGTATGCAGTTTCACCAGATGGAGGGCCGTGTCGAAGTCATCCGAGACAGCCTTCGGGAGCTGTCGGTCTACATCTCGCAGCTGGAATCACGGATTCAGCGCCGCGAAGAGGATCTACTAGCCCTGCAGGACGAGCTGGCCCAACGCTGAGGCCTAAAACTCGATACAGATCTTGCCCATGTGTCGAGCCGCCGACAGATAGTAGAAGGCCTCTCGCGTTTCCTCGAAGGGGAAGACGCGATCCACGACCGGTTGCAGCCGGTGTTGATCGACGGCACGATTCATCGCTTCGAATCCTTCGCGATGACCAACGAAGATTCCCTGGACCCGGATGTTCTGCATCAGGATCGGCGTCAGGGCAATATCCGCCTGCGGCCCCGCGAGGATACCGATCAAGCTGATGCAGCCGCCGATGCGTACCGCGGTGCAACTCTGCGCCAGTGTCCCTGCGCCGCCCACCTCGACGACATGGTCCACTCCGACCCCGCCGGTGAGCTTCTTGGCCGTACGACCCCAATGGGGATCGTCGATGTAGTTGATGCCTTGCCAGGCTCCTAGATCCTTCGCCTTCTCCAATTTGTCGTCCTTCGACGACGTGACGATCACGCGGGCGCCGAGGAGGTTGGCGAACTGCAAGGCGAAGAGAGAGACACCGCCGGTGCCTTGTACCAGCACCGTTTCTCCCGCCGTCACGCCGCCCTGGGTGACCAGAGCGCTCCAGGCGGTGAGACCGGCGCAGGTCAACGTGGCCGCCTCTACGTGGCTGAGGTGCTCCGGTACAGGCACGACCGCTCCCTCGGGCACCACCATGTGCTCGGTCAGGGTTCCGTCGAGTGGGCCGCCTAGTGTGGTTCGGATGCCTTGGCGGTCTGGCCGGCCGCCCCGCCAGAGGGGCGCGAAGAGTGTCGCGACCCGCATTCCGGGCTGCAGCCGGTCGACGTCGGGCCCAACCTCGTCCACGATGCCGACGCCATCGGAGCAGGGCACGAGAGGAAGGGGCTGTTTCGGGTTGTAGGCCCCCGTGACCATCAGATAGTCCCGATAGTTCAGGGACACCGCCTTCATCTGCAAGCGCACCTCGCCGCGACCCGGCCTCGGGGTGTCGCGTTCTTGGAGCTGCAGGTTCTCCATGCCGAACCCGCCTTGAATGACGAACGCTTTCATGAGAGACGATCTTAGCGCCGTTCGCTGGACTTTGGCCATTTCAGCTGAGTGGCCTGGTTCGGGCCTTGTCGCGCTTCGATCGAAGCCTGGCCTGCTCCACCGGCTACGCGATGTTTCGGTGTTGATAGGGTCCGGCCATGGCGAACGCATCCGACCCGAACCGTTCCGACTTCGAATGGCTGTCCGCGATCGGCTGGGGCGCGTTGGCCCTGGGTATATCGGGGCTCGTTCTCTACGGCATCTCGATGGGCACCGGTTGGTCGCCATCGGATCCGCTTGGACTGCGAGCCGAAACGTCGGATCCCGATCCGGCTCTGTACCAGCGGGTGCTCGATCAGGCGCTTGACGAGGCCTGGGTGCTCCTGGGTGGACACGGCGGTGGCGTGCTCTTCACCGAACTGACACGAGATGCCGAGCGTCTGGAGCGCGCCGGGCAGCTCATCGACGGTGTCCTGGCCTCGCGGCCGCGGGATGTTAGAGCCCACGTGCTCCAGGGCTTGCAGCATCTCGCATCGGGCCGCGAAGACGAGGCGTTGCGCTCCGTCGAACACAGTTTGGAGCTGGGTGGTGGGCACCAGAGCCTGCTGGTGCTCGGTACGCTCCACACCCACTTGGGAGAGCTCGAACAGGCCGAGGCTGTCTTTCGCCGTGCAGTCGAGGAGTATCCCCGTTCGATCTCGGCCTGGAACAACCTTGGCCGGGTGCTCTCGCAACTCGGCAGACAGGATGAGGCCGAAGCCGCCTTCCTCAGCAAGGAAGAGCTAGAGCTGGGGCAGAGGGCTTCGGCTGCCGCGCCCGCTACTTCGGCTGGAACGCCTGCTGTAGAAGACGGCGATCGATAAATCCTGCTTCGCCCGTGGTGGCGAAGCGGTACAGGGCGGCGGAGTAGATGCCGCTGAGAGTTGCCGACACCAAAGCCAGTGCGCCGTAACCGAGCGCCACACAGACGATGGCAGCGATGATGAGGGCTGCGGTGCCCGTGGAGACCGCCAGAACGATGATCGGTACGGCGATCAGCGAGTAGAGGAGAAACGCCAGACCGACGACGGCGCCGATGCCGAGGTTGCCCGCGATCTGTTCGCCCCAGGTCTTCTTCAGTAGACGGGCGCTTTCCTTGAGCGCGTCGATGGGGCCCAGGTTGTGGGTCACGAGCACTGGGACGACGAGGAATGTGGCCAGGTTCCAGGCGATTCCGATCATCCCCACGACGACGCTGCCGAGCCAACCAGCACGTTCCCGGGCTGCTTTGAGGATCATGCCAACCGAGGCTGCGAGGAGTGACCAGCCGAGGATGGCTCCCAAATGCTGCCGGGCGATGCGCAGGCCGTCGGCGACCGTGGGATCGCCTCCGTCGAGTCGAATCAGTGCTGCGCCGACCAGCGCCGAGTTGAAAAAAATCATGATGAACGTGGTGATGAAGTAAAAGAGGAAACCGAAGACGTAGGCCATGATCTCGACCGTCGCGACAC
Source organism: Thermoanaerobaculia bacterium (assembly GCA_028066595.1). Classification (GTDB taxonomy): domain Bacteria; phylum Acidobacteriota; class Thermoanaerobaculia; order Multivoradales; family J023; genus JAUIJL01. The sequence goes on along the minus strand of JALCBJ010000172.1, from coordinate 3,362 downwards.
CGCTGGAATCGGCGAAGGCGCTGCCGAGGTTGAAGAAGGCCAGCGGCAGGAAGAACACCACGAGCGTAAGCAAGAACGCGCCGAAGGAGAGCAGTGGGAAGACCACCAGTTCCTTGTCGGCCTTGAGAACCTGAGCGCTGGCCTTGACCAGCTCCCAGCTGTTGGAAAGTTTATTGAACATGTTCACTCCTCGGGTTCGTCGTTCCGTTCGGAATAGGGCCTTCCTCGGGACAGGTCCTGCGAGGCACGGTCGGCTCTGGCTGCCCTACGTCTGTTCGCATCGCGACATTCGGAAGAGCGGCCGGTGCTATGGTCTTCGTCCAATCCACGTCGTCGCATGAGGGGATTCCCCACATCTTACCTGCTGGGAGCCAGGACATGGGTCTGTTCGTCGTCTCCGTCGCCCTCGTGTTGTGCGTGTCCGCTTTCTGCTCGCTCTCCGAGGCTGCGTTGTATTCGGTACGGATGCCGTACATCCGGCAAGTAGCGGCCGAGGGCGCGAGCTCCGGTCGGATCCTCGAGTCGTTCAAACGCAACATGGAACGCCCGATCACCGCGATCCTGATCGTCAACACGGCTGCGAATACCGCCGGCGCCACGGTCGCCGGAGCCCAAGCGGGAATTCTGTTCGGCGAGACGGCGGTGATCTGGTTCACCGTGATATTCACTCTGGCGGTGCTCTTCCTTTCGGAGATCCTTCCCAAGGTCGCCGGAGTGACGTACAGCAACTCCGTAGCGCGCGCGGTGAGTTTGCCTTGGGCGCTCATGATCAAGATGCTGCAACCCTTGGTCTGGGCGAGTCAGCAGGCTTCGAGCTGGGTCAGTCGGGATCAACCGCAGGCGCTAGCACCCGAGGAAGAGGTGCATCAAGTGGCACAGCTGTCCGCAGAGGAAGGCAGCATCTTGCCCATGGAGGCTGCGCTGGTGAAGAACGTACTGGAGCTCGACCAGGTGACAGCCCGGGACATCATGACGCCGCGAACGGTGGTCTTCCGTCTGGTGGAATCGGCGACGGTAGGAGACGTAGCGGAGCAGGTCGTCGACTGCCCGCATTCCAGGATTCCAGTCCATCCAGCGAACGACTCCGATCATTGGCCAGGCTTCGTATTCCGCGCCGACGTCCTGGAGGCTCTGGCTCGGGACGAGTTCGACAAGCGGTTGTCGGAGCTCCGAAAGCCATTGGACTTTTTGCTGCAACAGACGCCGGCCCATCGTATGCTGAAGGACTTCCTGGAACGCAGGCACCATCTCATGGGAGTGATGGACGAGTACGGCGGAACCCAGGGGTTGGTCTCGCTGGAAGATGTTCTGGAGACGCTTTTGGGTGCGGAGATCGTCGACGAAACCGATCGTGTGGCCGATCTTCAGAGAATGGCGCGTCACCAAGCGCGCAGACCGTAGGTCCCTTTCCGAGCCGGATCGGGAGGCGCTGTAGTAACCTCAGCGCCCGTTCTGGGAAACGCCGAAGGAGACGCCGTGCTCGACTCGCTGAACTGGGAGATGGCGTTCGTCTTCGCGCTGCTGGTCGGCGCGATCACGAGCTTTCTCCTGGAACGAATCCCCACCGATCAGACTGCTGCGACGGTCTTTGGTGTGCTGCTCGCGGCGGGAGCTTTGCCGTTCACGCAACGGTTGCCGTCGGTGGAGCAGTTGCTCGCGGTGTTCGCCAACCCGGCGCCCATCACGATCGCAGCCATGTTCGTACTCTCGGCCGCGCTCGAGAAGTGCGGGGTCATCGAGGCCATGGCCTCGTCGCTGGGCAAGCTTGCAGGCCTCGGCTATCGGCGCTTCCTGCTTTTGCTGATGGCCTTGGTAGCGCTGGTGTCGGCGTTCATCAACAACACCCCGGTGGTCATGGTGTTCTTGCCGGCTGTGTTGACGCTGTCACGCACCCTGGGAGTCCCGGCGTCGAAGCTGCTCATCCCGCTGTCCTACGCATCGATCTTCGGCGGTATCTGTACGCTGGTGGGTACGAGTACCAACATCCTGGCGTCGGGCGTATTGAGCGCGCAAGGCGCTGAACCGATCCAAATGTTCGAGCTCGCCTGGGTCGGATTGCCTTTGCTGTTTCTCGGAGGAATCTACCTGACGTTCTTCGCCGACCGTCTTCTGCCGGTTAGGGATTCTCTGACGTCCCTGTTGACGCCCGAAGAACGAAAAGAGTTTGTTACCGAAGCCTTCGTGCAGCCCGGCTCGCCGTTGGTGGGGCAAACGGTGCAGGACTCGGGCCTGCTGCGTGGTCGAGGTGTACGTCTCTTGGAGATCGTGCGCGATGCGGTTCACGAGAGCTTCGACGATCCGACTTCCGTGGTTCTCCGCGCTGGTGATCGACTGTTCCTGCGTTGTCGTCCTGCTGGCCTGGCCCACGCTCGCACCATCGACGGTCTGGCGCTGGCCGCCACCCGCGACCTCGGTCTGGAAGCGATCTCCGCGTACGAGGGGTCCATCGTCGAGGGTGTCATCGGGCCGCGCTCGACGCTGGTCGGTCAGACAGTAGAGGACGTGAACTTTCGGCAGCGCTTTCGTGTCCTCTTGGTGGCGCTCCACCGCAGGGGAACCAACCTGCGGGATCGCTTGAAGGAGATCCGCCTGGAGGCGGGTGACCTGCTGCTGATGATGGGTCCGGATCGCGCCATCGAGGGAGTCCGGCGTTCCGAAGACGTGATACTTCTCGACCATCCGCCGACCCCATCTCGATCCATGCGCAGAAAGACGCCGTGGGTCGTCGCCACCGTCACTGCGGTCATCCTGGCGTCGGCGCTACACATCTTGCCGATCGCAGCGGCGGCTCTCGTGGGTGTCGCCCTGGTCATGGCGTTCGGCGTACTCACGCCGAAGGAGGGCTACGACTCCATCGAGTGGAGCATCATGATCCTCATCTTCGGCATGTTGGGCCTCGGCCTTGCGATGCAGACGACCGGTGCTGCCGAGCTGCTGGCGCGAGGCTTGGTGGCCCTGGCCTCTGTGGAAGTAGTGCCCGAGGCTTGGGCACCCTGGGTGGTCCTGGCGGCACTGTGGCTCGTGACTACGGTGATGACCGAGACCCTTTCGAACAACGCCACTGTGGTCCTCATGGCCCCGGTCGCACTCAGCCTCGGTGCGCAGTTGCAGGTCGACCCGCGTCCTTTCGTCATCGCCACCTGCATCGCGGCATCGGCCAGCTTCGCGACACCCATCGGCTACCAGACGAACACCTACGTCTACGGCGTGGCGGGTTACCGTTTCACTGACTTCGCACGGATCGGTGTGCCTCTGAATCTCCTGTACTTCGTGACCGGCGTCGCGCTGGTACCGTTGATCTGGCCGTTCTAGGAGTGCGTTGCGGATAACCAGCCGGGATCGAGACTGGAGCGCTCAGGACT
>JALCBJ010000171.1 GCA_028066595.1 Thermoanaerobaculia bacterium | reverse complement strand
GACGGCAGCCTTTGGAGCTGCTTATCTAGGTTCGAATCCTAGTCCCGGAACCAACGCCGTTTTCGCTGGTCTGCGCCGCTCTACTCCGCTCCGCTTTGCAGTGCCCTAAGTCGTTGACTACCAAGGGGTTACCTCCGTATGGTGGTCCCATGGTCGACGCTGCACTACGATGGTTTCCCCCCCGAGTTGTTTGCTCATGGTTTGCTCAAAGCCAGGGCGAGGGGCCCAAATCCACCCCACCCTGGGCCACCTGGAGGCCGGTCTCATGAAAGTCCGGCTGAACAAGACCGTCATCGACGAGGCGGTCTACGAAGGCCCCGGCGGCTGCTACGTCTGGGACGAGAGACTGACAGGCTTCGGAGTCCGTATTTACCCCAGCGGCACCAAGTCCTTCGTCGTCACCTACTGGGCCAAGGGCAGGCAGCGGTTCTTCACCATCGGCCGCTACGGCAAGATCACGCTGCACCAGGCAAAGGCGGACGCGCTCGAGCTCTTCCTCAAGGTCCACTGCGGCGAGGATCCGGCCGGTGACCGACAGGCCGCCCGTCGAGCCCCTACCGTAGCCGACCTCGCCGACCGTCACGTCCGCGAGCACTCCGAGATCAACAAGAAGCCTCGGAACGCCAAACGGGATCGCACTGCCTGGGATCGTCTCGTCCTGCCCAAGCTCGGTCGCCGCAAGGTCAAAGACGTCACCCGCGCTGACATCGCCAAGCTCATGACCGGCCTCGCCGACACCCCGGCCATGGCCAACAAGGTACTGACGCTGCTCTCAAAGGCCTTCAATCTGGCCGAGATCTGGGACTGGCGATCCGAGGGCACCAACCCATGCCGCCACGTCGGCCGGTACCAGGAAGACTCCCGCGAGCGCTTTCTCTCCCAGAGCGAGTTGACCCGCCTTGGCCAGGTTTTGGGTGAGGCCGAGACTGCCTGGGGCACTTCAACCCACGCCATCGCGGCCATCCGGCTCCTGATCCTCACCGGCTGTCGCAGTTCGGAAATCCTCAAGCTGTGCTGGGACGATGTGGACTACGAGCGTCGTTGCCTCCACCTGCCTGACGGCAAGACCGGAAAACGGCAGGTGGTTCTCAACACCCACGCGCTCCAGATCCTTGCCGACCTCGAGCACCTACCCGACAACCCGCACGTCATTCCAGGCAACAAGCCTGGCAGCCACCGAGCCACACTGCAGAACACCTGGAATCGGATCCGCCGCGAGGCGGACATCGGAGACGTCCGGATCCACGACCTACGCCACACCTATGCCAGCTACGGCGTCAACGGCGGCCAAAGCCTCGCGATGATCGGAAAGCTGCTCGGTCACCGCAAGGTTCAGACGACGATGCGCTACACGCATCTGGCCGACGACCCCTTACGGCAAGCCGCGGAGAGTATCGGCGCCGAGCTGACGGCAGGGCTTGAAGGGAAGAAGCCTGGCGATCTGGTGGCGCTTTCGGACCAGCGGAAGGCATCATGAGAACCACTCAGGTTCGGCGATCGCGCCTGAACACGGGTAGTCGATAAGATCAATAGTCGGAGACAGACGATGAAGAAAGATATCCCTGTTGCTCCTGTAGACCTTCAGGCGAGGGCGGTTGAGCGAGCAAAGCGTGGTGAGTGGCCCGGCATTCGTGTAATCCTCCGAGACGCCATCGAGTCCATCGCCACCGGGCGACCGATCCATGAAGGCAGAGGACGGTATCTTGCCGAAGCCTTGGAGAATGCAGGGACGCCGGAGCAAGAGGTGTTCGCGGAGGCGGCAAGACATTTCCGCAGCCAAGAGCCTCTTCCGAGTGAGATCGCCTCACCCGTCCAGAGCCTCTTAGAGCACGTCATCAGCGAGATGGGAGAGGCTTCGATTCGGCAGCGGAGGTACCGCGCAGAGAAACCAACCGATGATTGTAGCGCGCTGTTATCGCCCATCAGTCCCCCGGTTCAGCGCTTCCTCAAGCTCGATGCCAAAGTCGCAGCCGCTTTCGGCCTCAGGAAGGAAAAGGACTGCGGCGGACGGCCCCGGCAGGGTCCACCGACGGACCAACTCTTCGACGTATACGACGAGCTTCGGGGCTACGGTGCCACAAAGACGCAGGCCCAGGAGATCCTAGCTCACCGATTCAAGGTGACATCACGGACGATCCAGCGAAAGCTTGAGCGCAGACCTCTGGCAACCGTCGAGCAATGGAGTGGAGAACCGATTGTCCGCTTGCACGAGCCCGGGCAACCGCACCCCGAGAATCCACTCCAAGACCGCCCACCGGCATTTGAACCCTACCTTAAGGCTCGACTCGCTATGGCGGTCTCGTTGCTCCAGAACGAAGGCATTTTTTTGGACCAAGCATGCGAGCAAGTCGCAGATGATTTTGGTTGGAACTTCGATCGAGGGGACGAGCGAGTCGATTTTGGTACCGAGATCGTTCAACTTGCTTTTCGGGAGTGTGAAGCCAATCAGTCTGGGTGGGCGAGCGTACCGCTCGCCATTTGCAGCCGCGAAATCGGCCGACGCCTAAGGAACTGGCCATCTCCCAAGGGAGTCGCCGAAGTTCGAGGCTTGGCAGCAACGTCGGGAGAGAGTCCATCAATCATAGACTCCGTATCGCGTGACATGTATGCCGATATACCGACGGCGCAAGCTGTCCAGGCCGTTGCCGAAGAAACCGGTTTGGAATTCGACTTGGTGATGGAGCTTTGCAGGTTTCGACACGAGTTGAAGTCCGATCGTCCCGAAGACTAAGGAACTCCCTCATCTTGCGGAAGCCCCTCGATGTGGACTCCGTCTACCTCTGAGCCCGAGGCATCTCTCGAACTCAGCTTCTCAAGAGCGAATCTCGCTCCGACAAATCCACCGGGTGGAGGTTTTTGTCGTAGAGCATCTTCCAGCGCCTCTGTACGCTGAATTGCGCTACTGATCGACAACGCGCGGTCGCGCTCGATCAGGCGGAAAGATGGGACCTGAAGATCCCGCATCCAGACAGACGCAAGACAGCGGAGGTGTACTCGTGCCTAACCCCAATGAAGATCCCAGATACGACACCAAAGGCGCAGCGACCTACATCGGCTGCTCTCCGCGAACGCTCGAGAAGCGTCGACAGATGGGTGGCGGACCGATCTACTTGAAGGTCGGCCGATCAGTGGTCTACCTAAGATCCGATCTGGACCGCTATCTGGAGCAATGCCGACGCACATCGACCTCGGATCTGGGTTCCTAGAATCCTTCACCCCGTGCATCCGCAACGAACAAGGGGTTCGACGTCGTGAGAGCTGCCAGGGGATCGAGTCGCGACAATTCCGCTGCTTCAGACAAGCTTGCACAAGCTGCCCTTGGCTATGCAGAGAGCGGCTATGAAGTCCTGCCGCTCGTTGGTCGCGGCAAGCGGCCTCTCACCCGCCATGGCGTTAAGGATGCGACGACCAACGTCGACCAGATCCGCTCTTGGTGGGCTCGCCGACCGCGCGCCAACATCGGCCTGGCCGTGCCTCCTGGCTACCTCGTGCTCGACCTCGACAACTCCGAAGCGCTACATCGACTACGGGCTCAGGATCTCTCGCTTCCCACTACGGCCACTGCGGCGACCGGACGGGGCCAGCACCTTTGGTACGCCACCGGCGAGACCTTGGTCAGGAATCGAGCCAGCCTCTTTCCCGATGTCGATATCCGCGCCCCAGGCGGATACGTGGTCGCGCCGCCGAGCATCCATCCGAACGGTGGAGCCTACCGATGGATCGTTCCGTTGGAGCCGGATGCGGTCACTGAGTGCCCGGAATGGCTGCTGGATCTTCTGGACGAGAACCGGTCCTCTTCGTTTGCTCCTAAGCCGCAGCAGCGACAGAGCTTGGCAGCGCAGGTGCCGCAAGGCCGCAGGAACGACACACTGGCACGGGTAGCCGGCTTCCTGTTCCGCAGGCTCCCGGCTGCCGAAGCGGCTGAGCTTGCCTATTGCTGGGCTCAGGTCAAGCTGCGGCCTCCGCTTCCCGAGGCCGAAATCCTTCGAACCATCAATTCGATCGCCGGCTGCGAGCTGCGAAGGCAGGAGGAACGGGAATGACTGGCCTCGACAATGTCACCCGGCTCGCATCAAGGCAGCAGCAGGACGGGGAGCAATTCGAGATGCCCGATCGAGCGCCCTGGCCTGAGATGCCGGAGGCCGCTTTCCACGGGCTGGCCGGGCGATACGTGAATAAGATCGAGCCACACACCGAGGCAGATCCAGCGGGCATTCTCGTCCAGTTCCTGGCCATGCTCGGGAGTGTCATTGGGCGCGGTCCACACTTCCGCGTCGAAGCCGACGAACACCATCTCAACCTCTTCGCCGTCCTGGTCGGCGAGTCGTCCAAGGGTCGTAAGGGCGTCTCTGCGGGCCAGGCGAAACGTCTGCTTCAAGACGTCGATCCGGCTTGGTGTGACGAACGCATCGAACACGGCCTTTCTTCCGGTGAAGGGCTCATCTGGAATGTCCGAGATCCGATCGAGAAGACGGAGCCGATCCGAGAGAGGGGGAAGGCGACCGGCGATGTACAGACTGTGCTCGCCGATCCAGGCGTTGACGACAAGAGGCTTCTCGTCCTGGAATCGGAATTCGCCTCGACGCTCCGAGTCCTAAAGCGTGACGGCAACACCCTCTCGGCCGTGATTCGGAACGCCTGGGATAGTGGCCGGCTGAGCTCACTGACCAAGAACTCTCCGGCTCGTGCAACCGGTGCCCACATTTCGATCATCGGCCACATCACCAAGACTGAGTTGCTCCGGTATCTCGATTCAACCGAGGCGGCCAACGGCTTCGGCAATCGGTTTCTGTGGTGTTGCGTCAAGCGGTCCAAGTTCTTGCCCGAGGGCGGGCAAGCGCACACACTGGATTTCGGTTCTGAGATCGCCGATCTCAAGGATCGAGTCGCCTTCGCGCGGCAAGTCGGCGAAGTTCAGCGGAATGACGAGGCTCGGGAGATCTGGGCGGATGTCTATCCGGAGCTTTCCGATGGCAAGCCCGGGTTGCTCGGCTCGATGATCGGCCGGGCCGAGGCTCAGACGATGCGCCTTGCCTGCCTCTATGCGCTCCTGGATCGGTCTGATCGAGTCCGTCCCGAGCACCTGTTCGCCGCCCTCGCGCTCTGGACCTATTGCGAAGCTTCGGCGCGCTGGATCTTCGGCAATTCGCTCGGCGATCCCCTGGCCGACGAGATTCTCGTGACCCTACGTGCGAAGCCTGCCGGTCTGACGCAGGGTGAGATCGGCGATCACTTCAGCCGCCACCGGAACAAGGCAGAGCTCAAGCGCGCGCTGACCCTTCTACTCGAGCAAGGACTCGTACGCGTCGAAAAAGAGAAGACCGGCGGCCGGCCCTCTCGGCGCTGGTTGGCTGTTGTCGCAACGCGCGAGGAAAGCGAGGAAAGCGAGGAAAGTCCGTGATCAACACCCTTTTCTCGCATATCTCGCTTTTCTCGCACCAGGGACGGACTTGAGGAGAAGGAGATGAGCTATCTGGAAACCGCCAGAGAGTCTCTGGAAGCCATCCGTCGACGCAGCCCCCAGATGTCCGACGCAACGTGCGCAAAAGAGGTACCAACACCGACCTCAGATGAAGTGGCCGCGATGAGCTTGGATGACTTCGCGCAGGCTGGTCTCATCCTTCGGGTTCGCTCCGCTGCGCTGGACAGCCAAGTGCTCTTTGTCTCCGACAACGTTGCCAAGTCGGCCCTGGCCGATGAAGAGCTGGTGGTCTACCGAGCCAGCGAGCTACACAAGCCTGCCGTCCTCCATCCCGAGCCTCACACCCTCCGATGCCTCCACGAGGTCAAGTCCATCTTCAACGGAGTGATCACCGATGTCCGAGAACGAGACGATCACGATCAAGGCTGAGTCGCTGGCTCACGAGCAGCTCGAGCTGCGCTACGTCCCGCTGGATCAGGCCCGGCGCTGGGACGACAACCCCAAGCGCCACGACATCGACCGGCTGATCCACTCGATCGAGACGCACGGCTTCGGCGACCCACCGAAGTTCGACGCCACCCTCGGCGCCCTGGTCTACGGCAACGGTCGCACCGAGGCCCTGGAGCGGATGCGCCAGTCAGGCAGCGAAGCACCCCGTGGCATCCTGGCCCTCGACGACGGCGGTTGGGCCGTGCCGGTGATCTTCGGCGTCAACGCCGAGAGCAAGGCGGCTGCGGTGGCGTTCGCCATCGACCACAACAATCTAACGCTGCTCGGCGGTGATCTTGGCTTTGCCGACCTGCTCCAGATCTGGGACGAACCCAGCCTTCAAACAGTGCTGACCGAAGTGCCGGACGCCGGCGAGTTGCTGGCCAGCCTCGACAGCGACGACGTCGACGCGCTCTTGAGCGGTCCGGACTTCGAGCCGGTGGGCGAGGACGAGCAATCCCGGCTCGACGAGAAGAAACAGGTCGCCTGCCCGGAGTGCGGGCACGAGTTCCGCCCCTGAGGAAGATGGCTGTGGTAGCGCTACGACTCGACTTCTGCTCCCACGAGGCGGCTAGGGCGACTTGGCTCTCCGAAGGTTCACAGTTGTGACAAGTTTCATGCGGC
>JALCBJ010000170.1 GCA_028066595.1 Thermoanaerobaculia bacterium | reverse complement strand
CTAGAGATAGGCAAGGTCTTTGTAGTTGCCGGGTCGGCCCTCTTGGGACAGATAGCGCTGGGCGCTCTATTCTCAGCGATTCTTGGACCGCTATGGCCGGAATCCGCCAGTCCGGAAGAGATACTTCCGCCTCTTGCTCTGGCTCAACTGCTGATGGTCCTGGCGCTCTGGGGGCCGACCCGATGGTCGAGGTTGCCGAAGCGGTCTCTATTCTGGGCGTTGTTCTTCGCCATCTTCGGCCTCGGTGTCTTCTTGACCCACGTCGAGGCTGTCGTCTTCTTGGTTCTGACCACCGATCAGCTGCTTTCGGGATTGTCAACGGCACCCTCCATGCCCTCTGGATGGCCTGGTTGATGACGACGGCGTTCGCCACGGTTCCCGCGGGCCGGCCTCTCGAACGATCGGCCACACAATCGCCGATCGGGTGGCGGCGCCTGATCACCAGCTCTACCAGCCACCTGGTCCTCTATTTCGTCGTTGGCATGACGATCTATCCGCAGATCGAGGAGTACTACTCTACACAGCACATTCCGTCTCTGACATGGTTGATTGCTCTCCAGCTCGTACGAGGAGCGCTCTACGTGATCTTCGTGCTTGGCCTCCTCAGGGGCTTGACCTTGGGACGAAGGGCCACGTCCTTGTCCATGGCGCTGATGTTCCCATCCTCGCGGGGTTGGCCAGCTTGCTCGTGCCAAACGGGCTGATGCCTGACGCTGTACGCTACTGGCACATGCTCGAAATCAGTATTTCGAATTCTGTCTTCGGGGCCCTGGTCGGTTTCCTCTTCTGGCCTGGTAGGGCGACAACGGACTCCCCCGCGACGAGCAAACCGAGCCAGTGAGATGTGGCTGGTACTCCACGCGCTGTCACGCGCGTCCTCGAGTTCGCCCCCATCATCGCCGACCTGGCGCAGTGCCATCGTCTCCACTGATGGTGCCCATGCGATCCGGCACAGAAGCCTGGATTGACGCCGGACCCGCCGTCTGAAAAGTCACCCGAAGAAGGAGAGACTCAATAGTCTCTTAGGTCTTCGAGGTAGACGATCTCTGCGCTTTCCTCAGCCTGGGTTGCCAACACGCGATCATAAATTGGAGGCCGGGCTGCCCGAGGAGCCTTGGAGCGCCGGATCCCCACTTGCCGCGCCATCTCCGCCAACGCAATGGTCGAGGTCAATCGATAGGGATGGGGCATCAGATGAGCACCGGGCGGGAGGTCGATGGTCACGAAGCGAACGTTGCGGGCCAGACGTCCCCAATCCTCTTTACCGACGTCAAGGTGCCCGTCGTCAACCAGCACAACCACTTGGCGAGGACCACGCGCGAGGTTGGTCTTGGTCAAAGGCTGACCACCCGGCCGTACGCTGACGACACAGGCCTCCTCGAACGAATAGCTGCCGCGAGGAACAGCCTTCACCAGCCGAATCGCGTTCTTTGCTCGACGGGCAGCGCCTCGAGCCTCCAAGCGGAGCCTCCGGTCTCCTCCGAACCACACTTCGGCGCGGTCTTCTACGAAGGCCCGGTGCCAGCCGAATGCCGCCGCTGACCTGATGGTGCTGCCTAACTCGACGTGGTCCCCGGCTCCAACCAAAAAGAGCTCTGGACGACTCCGATTTGGGTCGCGGCGGGTGTAGAGGGCTCCACCACCTCCTTTCGACAAGTAGAACAGCGCTACGGCTGCCGCAGCTGCGACGTTTAGGCTGTTGACTCGCCGAGAGACCATCGGTACCTCTACCAGGTGATCTGATTCATGCAATAGATCCGAGGCGATACCGTGGCGTTCATTTCCGACCACCAGGGCCAGGTGATCCGGATGTCGCGGCCGAAATCCGTAGAGGGGCTGGGCTCCCTTGCCATTGTCGAAGGCTACGAGGGGTCGGTATCGCCGGCAGATCTCGGCCAGCGGAACGAACACAGGAGAAGCCGCCTGGCATTTTTCGTTCCAGTCCTGTTGCAAGTCGTACCGGTCTCTGAATACGCAGTTCCAACCGAACATCTCGGCTGCATGCTGCAACTTGAGGGCATTCCAGGCATTCTCGACGCCGTCACCGACCAGGGTTGGGGACGGCGTCAATCGAAGAGCTCCCGGTGGTTCTCAAACCTCGCTCGGCAGCGTCGAGCGAAACGCTCCGCAAACGACTCGTGGTCGCGGGTCCGTGCCACGCGGGCAAGTCGTTTCCCTTTGTGATGCTGTAGCAAATGGTGCCCCACCTCATGCATCAGCACGTCGATCAGCAGGAACTCTTCCAACGCTCGCTCGGGCCACGTGACAACCAGACTGGACTCGCCTTGGTCGAGTCGAGCTCCGGCGGCTTCCAGGCGTCGAGACTCTTGCGCCGAAAGGCGTCCTGCCAGATACCAGGGGGAGGCGCGTTGCTCGTAGAGCTCGATCCGTCCGGGCACGATCAATCGGCCCAACTGCAGGCCTTCGCTTCCTGGATCGGCTTGACGAAGATCGATGGAACGCAGGCCATATACATACCCTTCGCCGAAGAATCTCAAAGATCTGGCGATCTCCGCCTTGCTGGCGGGATGGTGATACCCCGGCCGAGGCCGCGCTGCAGTGATCGGCGGCATCCTCCAGTCTGCAGCCTGCCGGTCGACGCTGTCGACGGACGGCAGGCCGGCCCTTCGAAGCTCCCGCTGCTGCCGGCGCTCTCGAGAAAGGTCATCGGCCCCTCGCGGCTTCCTAGGTTGATGAAGCCGGTCCAAACCGAGGATGCTTTTCGGACGTGTGTGTACGCTTCTAGCCACGAATCGGAAGCTACCATCTCTCCGATCGGTCGGCCCCGATGGTGCCCGGCGAAGCATGGTGGTTTGTCAAACGCGACAGCTGACCATCCATCCGCACGGCGCTTCGAGGCCTACTCGATGCCCTGCATCCTTGCCTCGAGCTCCACAATACGGGGGTGGTCCTCGCGGAAGATTCCGCGGTAGATAGCGATCGCCTTGCTCAGGTCCGAGCGAGCTTGCTCGCGGCGTCCATCCCCTGATCGCAGTCCGGAGAGCGAGATGTACAGATTTGCCACCTCGCTATGCCCTTCTCCGAGGGCTGCCGAGGTGGATTCGAGCAGACCTTCCAGTTGCTGTTCCGCGTGTGTCATTTCCCCACCTCCGAGCAGGCAGAGGACCTGCTGGTGGCGACCCGCAAGAAACGCCCGACTCCTCGGACCAAACTCCTGCCGCGCCAGCTCGACGACGATCTCCAGCTCTGCTTCGGCCTCTTCGACATACCCCGCTTCACGGAGCGCACGAGCGAGAAAGTAGCGGGTCGTGAGACTACTTGGATGTTCCGCACCGCGCGTCTCGGTCGTCAGTTCGAGGGACTCCCGGTGCGCCGCCACGGCTTCTTCGATCCGACCTTGATGCCGTAGCGCATTGCCAAGCTTGTCGAGCGTGTTGGACACATCGGTCTTCGCCCCCAGTGCGCGCCAGAGTTCCACGGCTTCTCTCCCCTGCTTCACAGCCTCTTCGTAGTCGCCGATCTGCTCGAGCAGAAAGGCATAGTTGCTTTGATAGAGTGCGATCTCCTCATGGCCAGCTGGGAGAATTCTGCGGCGGGTTTCGAACACTTCGCGGTACAGAGGTGCGGCTTCGTACAGTCGTCCGGCTGCTCGCAGCGTGAGAGCAAGGTTGTTCTTTGCAGTCAGCGTCTCCGAATGGAGGGGGCCGACCAGCTCCTCGAGGGACCGTACTGTGGACGCGAGCACAGTCTCAGCCTCGGCCAGTTGATCGAGCTCCCACAGCGAGAGGCCGAGAGCATTGCGACTCATCAGCGTTTCCCTGTGGGTATCACCCAATCCTCGCTCGCGAAGTAGCACCGCTCTGCGGGCGTGCTCGAGGGCTGCTTCGAAACGCCCAAGTCCAAGATAAGTTTCACTCAAGGTGTGGTGAATCGCAGCCGCCACCAACGGCCACTCCTCTGTCTCCGCCGCAGCGGTCTGCTCCGCCTGCAGGAGAATCTGATCGAGCACCGGTGTATCGCGTCCCTGAGCGACTATGGGGTCGACTCCGGCGAGCATGTTCTGGAGCACTTCAGTAGTGCGCTCCGAGCGTCGTAGCGCACTTTGGGTTTCCAATTGGGCTTCGCGGCTGCGGACCAGACCCACACCGAGGCAAACCGTGGCAGCGACCAAACCAGCCAATAGCGCCAACGCAATCAGCACACCTGCCCGATGGCGTCGAGCGAACTTCTGTGTTCGGTAGGCAACCGTTGGAGGAACCGCCAGCACCGGTTCGTTGTTGGGGAGGCGCCCGAGATCATCGGCGAACGCCTGAGCTGACGAATAGCGCCGAGCCGGTTCTCGAGAGATGGCCTTCATCACTACCCAGTCGAGCTCGCCCCGCAAGTGACGCCGAGCAGCCGCGGGATCACCCTTCGGCAACGCGGGGTTGGGCTGCCCTGCATGGCCCGGCTCGGTGAGTCGGCGACTCGGAGTCGGTGGATCCACCTCCCTGAGAATGCGCTCGATCTCGAGCTGCCCTTGTTGCCGCAACCACTCCGGGTCGAAGGGCAGGAGTCCGGTGAGCACTTGATAGAGCACCACTCCGAGTGCGTAGAGATCAGTCCGGGTGTCGACCTCTGTATTCCATGGATCGGCCTGCTCCGGGCTCATGTAGTCCGGCGTGCCGAGCAACCGACCTTCTACAGTCATTGGCACGCCGTCGCCCGCCGTACCGGAGACACTCTGACTGGCGATACCTTCGGTGCTCTCCGCCAGGATCTTGGCAACTCCAAAGTCGATGATCTTCGGCTGAGCCTGATCACCTGTGCCACTGACCAAGATGTTGCTCGGCTTGAGATCTCGATGAACCACGCCCTTCTGGTGCGCATAGCCCACTGCCTCGGCAACCTTGACGAACAACTCCAAGCGCCTTCGGTAACTGAGCTTCTCGCGCCAGACGTACTCAGTGAGCGACGCCCCATCTACCAGCTCCATCGCAAAGTAGGGCAAGCCTCCCTCGGAGACGCCCACATCGTAGATCGCTGCAATTCCTGGGTGACTCATGCGCGCGAGGCTCTGCCGCTCGACATCGAAGCGAGCGATCGCTTCTTTGCCTAGCAAGCCCGACTTGACCACCTTGAGCGCGACGAGCCGATCGATCCCCTCGATCTGACGCGCTTCGTACACCACCCCCATCCCACCCTCACCAAGAACCCGCGTGATCCGGTACGGCCCGATGGCTCGACCGATCCAGCGAGCCGGAGTGAGGCTCGCCGGACGGATGCCGGCGACGTAGTCGAGCGTCAGCGGCTCGCCGGCGTCGGCATCCGCTTCTAGAAGGAGCTCGATCTCGCGCCGCAGCTCCTGGTCATTGCCACATTCCACAGCCAAGAACGCGTCGCGAGCATCTTCAGGTTGATCACAGGCGCGATGGAAGATCTCCCACTGTCGACGCCAGCGTTCTTCGTCGTCTCCAGAGGATCTTCCTTTGACGTTGCCCTCAGTCATCTTCCGCTACTCGACCTTCGCTTCCTCGAGATGCCTTGGCCCGCTTGACCTCGACGGCCATCCAAGCGCGTGCCGCTCGCCAGAGACGGAACAGGCGTCGCTTGCTGGTCTCCATCACCAAAGCAGCTTCGCTCATCGTCAAACCACCAAAGAAACGAAGCTCTATCAACCTGGCCATGGCTGGATCCTTGGCAGCCAGCCCCTCGAGCAGCTCATCGATAGTCAGGACATCCTCGATGGGCACTTGCCGTTGTTGAAGTGCGATGGCTCCTTCCACATCGCTAATGGTGACGCGCTGCTGATCGCCTCCCCGTTTGTCGCGAGAGCGACGACGGGCTCGCTCGACCAAGATCCTCCGCATCGCTCGGGTCGCTGCACCGAAGAAGTACGACCGCTCCTTGACCAAGTCAGAGTGCGCTCCACGCAACAGACGCAGATATGCCTCATTGACCAGTGCGGTGGGTTGCAAGGTTTGCGGACTCAGCTCTCGACCCATTTCCCGCTGAGCGATCCGGTGTAGCTCTGAATAGACCAAGGCGAACAGCTCTTCGAGATCTGCTTGACTGTGCTCCGACGATGACGGTAGGTGAGTGGTCATGGGGGACTCCTCACGGCAGCGTTCAGGATTTGTTGCACCCGCGCCTCGAAGGCTAGCAAGATGACGCCGAGGGTTGAGAGTGGTCGCTTCGAGCATTGCAAACCTCTGTGTCAGCGTGAGATGGAAGACGCGTGGTCAGACCCGTACGCGCCCGAACAGATCGCGCTGAGCCCGGTGAGTACCGAGCTCAGACACGATCGAGCCTCGAACGGCCCTATTGCCACAAGCTCGTGTCACCTGACTCGAAGCCGTCGGCGAAGATCACGCTACCGACCTGAGCAGCCTCGACATTGAAGGCTAGATCGGTGGCGATTCCGTCGACATCCTCCACAGGCGTCCACTGAACCGCCCCGAACGACGGCCTCAAGACATGGGCTTGCTCGAGGCGAATATCGGGATGATTCGCCGAAACCCGCGAAGGCTCGGTCGGTTCCGCTGCCATCGCCGAGACCGATGGGAGCGATCCAGTACCGACCAGGATCTAGGGCGTGTTAACTCTAATTAG
>JALCBJ010000169.1 GCA_028066595.1 Thermoanaerobaculia bacterium | reverse complement strand
TATTGAACCTGTCGGACCTCGGTCTTGTGATCACTCCGATCGGGACTTGTACAACGGCGTTCGCCCGCATCAACATCTCGAAGGTCAGATCGTCCCAGCCGAGGCTTGGGAACAGACGAAGCTCCGCTCTTCGCAAGGCCGCTATTTCTCAGCCTGGAACGGAACGTTGACTGGCTTCTACTGAAGACAAGGAGGACGAGTAAGAAAGAACCATAACTGTCCACGGGAGAAGTGCGTCGCAGAGCGTGCAGAGCGCAGGCGCGGCCAAAACTCGTACAGAAATCGGCCCGCATGACCGATCTCTAGCGGAAAACCGTCCAACCTACTTGCCACTTCGCCGATCAACAGCTCATTTCGGACCAGCGAAGTGTGGACACTGTTGTGGACAGGGCACCAATCAGCTCTTCAACCAAGTTTGATAGAAGGCTTCCTGTTCAGAACAACTCACGGCTTCTACATCCGGGCCCGTATCAAAAATCGAGACGAGATCCTCGATCTCAGCGTTCTTTCCGAGTTCAAGGCGGTAGGCCTTCTCCGCATAGCCCATTGATCGAATCATTGGCGACGGAAATACATTTCTGCTTGAGCCGTAGCAGCTCAGAAGCTTGCCCTCGGACTCAAGAGTCCTTCGGATTTCACACAAAGCGTCAAAGAATCCCTCCTCAGCTTCTCGGGCAATCGTGTCCCCATCAAGCTTCAGCTCGATCCGGACAAGCTCGGGATCGCTAGGCGACTCCTCCCAAGCCCTCAACGTACCCTGTGTCTCCCTGCCTTCTGGCAGAAGAATAGTAACGACACGCTCAATCGGTGGTGAATTCATGGTTGATAGGACGGATTTGGGATCATTTCACCGACAATCTTACCACCCCTCACTTCATATGCTCCCACAATCTCAGAGGGTGGAACACCATCGGGTATCGCGACTTCAGCTTGTCCGTGTACTCGCCTCTGGCCACGCAAGGCCGAAACCACATTGATTCCTCTATCGGTGCGGATCACGTAAACGTACCCATTCTTTCCAGCGAACCCCTCGGCAATCCCGATTTTGTGCGAAGTAGCGACATAGTTGCTTCGCGCGGTATTGGTCGACGCATGTTCAAACAGATCGGGATTCGATCCCTTCGGAGCGAAACCCTCCTGAAAGACCTTGCTTGGTGGACGTGAAGAGCGATCACCTCTGAAGACTATGGTCTGCGGCCCCAACCGTATGCCTGGAACCAGCCCGACTCCACCTGCAGCTGCTGGAACCAGGCCCAACATAACCGTTCCCTTCTCCAAGTCTTCACCGAACTCACTATCCGGCCCACTGATCGGACAAGGAACATCACCACCTCGGCCATAGATGACTCGCTCAACCGAGTTGGTCATTGCCTGGATCCCACAGACTGGAACCGATGCGACGCGCTCTGCCACCTCACGACCGGCGCTCTTCTGCGGCCCTCTCGACTTCATGCAGCTTTGGCCAGACGGGCAGAATCTCATTGGCTTCGCGCTATCAAGCGAAATACCAGCCTTCTTGATCAGCTCTTCGGCTTCCTTCTCCGAAAGGCCTGCTTCCTCCGTCAGGGCATACCAAACAGAGGAGGGACTCTTTCGTGCATCGGCAGCCCGAATAGTCCTGCTCTTGCCAGTCTCCGGGTTGGTGATGACGAAGTTGCCCTTCATACTGACAGACGCTTCAAGACCCAAAGGATCGCTGAAGTTCGCAGGGTTGTTCAGGGCGAAGGCATACATGGACGGCCCGTCTATGTATCCGAGGGGATCCGCGGTGACGAAGAGGCCTGTCAGGAGACCGGTCGTACGTGAGCGCTCGCAATCCCTTGCGGTATAAGGGATCACAGATAGTTTGACCGCCCCATTACCGCCTTCAGATTGTGGATATCCCCTGACGCGAGTTTTCAGGCGGGCAGACGGTTCGAGACACCCGCCAGCGAGGCCCTGGACGTCGACCTCAAGGCGCCATTTCGCATCCTCAGCGAAGCGTGCCAGGTCGCCCAGGTACGTCCAGCTACGTGGCGGCTCGAGCACGAGCTCCACCGCGGCGACGCCAGCGCCGACGTCGAGGACCTGGTCGACCGTGAGGCCGACGTCTACGGTGGCCAGGAGCGGCGAGCTGCTACCGGCGGCGCCAGCCGCCGGCCCTGCCTTGGCGGATGCCATCGACGTGGTGGCCAGCGACAGCAGCAGCGCCGCTGCGGAGAGTAGGCGCCAGCTGGCGCCCTGCCCTCTTCGGTTCATCGAGAGGTCTTGCGGTCGGCCTGGTCGCGGTCGTGCTGCGCGATCAGCTCACGCACGGCCGGCAGCAGCTCGTGGGGGACTTCCATCGTCGTGCTACCCAGCGCCGCCTCGTGCTCGGCGACGGCTTCATCCTCGGTCTGGTGCTCGTAGTAGTCGATAACGTTCCGGACTCGCTTCGCGTCCCAGCCCGGCGGAAAGTCGTTCTGTTGGCTCATCGTTTCTTCTTCCGGCGCCGGCGACGAAACGCCGCGAGCGCCTTGCCGGTCAGTGGATAGGCGGTGATGACGAAAACGCTCTGGCCGCCGGGATCCGGTGAGTAGACCACCTGGAGACAACGCCCGTCGCGGGTCTGCCCGAGTGCGATGCGCGCGCCTTTCTTACCTTGGAAGTCGTCATCTGGATGCTCGAGGATGTCTTCGACCTCATCCTCGCCGACGTCGTGGTTGTAGATATGCGGCTGCCCGGTGTCGGGGTCGATGTAGTACCGGGCGTCCACCTCCGCATTGTAGCGGCGTCGCCGACCGGCAGCTACGGCAGCTAAAGAAGGAGCGCCGGCTGCTTCTCCTTTTAGCCGCCTTCGATCTCAGCTTGGCCGGCGGACAGGTGCCCACCGGCAGCTCGCCCTCCTCTACCGTGTCCCCGAGCCTTTCCCCCAGGGCCACCCCTACCGCCTGGAGGATCGCCGCGCGGAGACGGGTGCAAGGACGGCGCAAAGCGCCGCCGCCGCTAGCGGGCGGCTCGCAGAGCCGATCCTTGCGGTCGTCGAGCTCGGCGATACCCTACCCCAGGGGTGGGGTTCGGTTGCCTTGGATAGCGAAGCGGCGGAGTGCCGGCGCCAGGCGGCACTCTGACGCGGCCGGAAACTGCAACGGCCAATACGATTACCCGCGCTTAATAGGTTACAGGTGTGACCTATTAAGGGTTTTTTATTTTGCAGCTCATCGCGAGCGGACGACGGGCAAGGATAACGCCCCAGAATGTGAGGAGCAGCGCTATCAGCGCTTCAGCAGTCTCAAACGCCATCCTGTGATGGTAGCAGAGAGATCCGCCACACCCTGCTGTGTGGCGACGCGAAGCGAGCCACTCAGCAAGTCAGCTCGGGGAGGCAGTGCGCGGAGCGCTCTGCCGGGACCAGAGGCCGACGACGATCCTAGGAAAGCTGGACGCCCCAGAGGCACAGGCTGTTCGGCGGCGGCCGTTTCGTGTCTGCCTGATGGCTGGAGCCCTTGGGATACTGGACGACTCCGTCCGCAAGGACGTCGAGATCGAAAGCTTCGCTGTTTTTACATGTAAAAACAGATCGTTTCCTACCCGCGACGCCAGCCCGCAGGCCACACAAAGTACGGCCGCGGGGTTTTGTGAGGGTGCGAAAAGCAGCCTCGCAAAACATTGCTGGGGAGAGAAAACCGAAGGGCATGGATCCCCTGCTGTGTGGCGACGCGAAGCGAGCCACGCAGCAAGTGACGGAAGACAGGGCAGTGTGCGCTGCGCACTCTGCCCGGCCTCGCATCCGAGGTCGGTCCGCGGGTGCCTGGCTCGTCGCAGTGCGGTCCGAGGGTGGGCGGGCGAGGGGCCGGCCTGGCGTGGGCGGCCGGTGGCTGAGGCGTGTTCAGCTCGGCTGGGAGGTTCGGAGGGGAGCCGGTGAGCGGAGGCTGGATACCTCGCAGTGTGTGCCGCCCCAAGTTCCCGAAGGGCTTGTACATAAGACGCCTTATGTAAAGGCGTGAGCCCGGAGCCGCGGCGGCTGGGGCAGCGGCGGATAGAGCGCTTTATCGGCTGCTGACCGCACCGCGGGCGCGCACGCGCCGCGCGGCGGACGCCGCGGCGTAGCTTGGGGCGGCCCTTCTGATGGCCAGGTCCCTCGCAGGGTGAGCTCCCCCCGAGGCGGACCCGCAGTGGCCCGAGGCGAAGCGGCTGGGCAGCCTTCGGCCGCCCGGGCCAGGCCGGCCCATGGGGACTCGTGGGGCCTTCAGTCGCCGAGGTCGTCGGTTCGGCCCTCATCGTCCTCACCTTCGGCGGCGAGCGTGGCCAGCAGCTCGTCGGCTTCGCCTGTGTCGATGTCACGGTGCAGCCGGGCCGGATGCGTCCGGCGATGGACCTCCTGCAGCTTGCGAATCGAGATCCGCGTGTAGACCTGCGTCGTCGACAGGTGGGCGTGGCCGAGCATCTGCTGGATGAAACGGGTGTCCGCGCCACCTTCGAGCATGTGAGTCGCCATGGTGTGACGAAAGATGTGGCACGAGCCGACCTTGCCGACGCCGGCGGCTTTCACGTAGTCGCCGCAGAGCTGCGTCATCCGCTTGCCGGTGAAGGGCTGGCCGTGGTCGTTCAGGAAGAGGCGGCCCTCGTCCGGCGGCACCGCCAGGTGCGGCCGGACGTGCAGCAGGTAGCGGTCGAGCCAGGCGAGGGCGCGCTCCCCCACCGGCACGAAGCGGTCCTTCTTGCCCTTGCCCTGGCGGATCACCAGGACCTCGCGACCCAGGTCGAGGTGCTCGACGCGCAGGCGGCACAGCTCCATGCGGCGGATCCCCGTCGAGTAGAAGGTTTCGAGGATGGCGCGGTCGCGGACGCCGAGGTGTGTCTCGACGTCGGGCTGGTTGATGACCTGCTCGACCTCGGACCGCGTCAGCACCGCCTGCGGCAGGTACTGCGGCTGACGCGGCAGCTCCAGCTCGGCCGCCGGGTTGTAGAGCAGATACCCCTGGCGCACCATCCAGCGCAGGTACATCTTCACCGCCGTCAGGCGATGGATCTGCGTCGACCAGGAGAGCGGACGGCCATCGCCCTGGCGGTGGTGGTAGACGGCGACGCGGAATTGCTCCAGCACCGGCCTGGACACGTCCTCCGGCGAGACGAGGCCACGCTCCTCGCACCAGCGACAGAAGAAGCCGAGATGACAGCGGCGGTTCGTGATCGTCGACCCGGAGTAGTTGCGCACCCGTAGATGGTGGAGGTGATCGTCCACCAGGCCGGCCAGCGACAGCGGGTCCGGCGACGACAGGTCTGGTGACGCCACGGTCACGACGCGGCCGACTCGACTACGGTACGTCCGGAATTACGATTCTTGGTGTCCCGCCGAGTGGTGATTCCCGGAGAAACCGAAGACTCGCGGCCTGAGCCGTTGGAATCGCCGCGATCTCGGCGTTTCGCGGGGTCCGAATTGGCCCCGAAATGGGGCCGAATTGGGGCCGAAAGATCGGCCGACTCCCCCGAAATGGGCCCGCCGGACCCCGAAAGGTTCTCGGACGTAGTCGAGTGCTTGCGCAGCTTGTCGACGTCGAGCAAGCCCGGCAGGAAGACGTCGCGGTCGTCTTCGACGCCGTAGTAGATGAGTTCGTAGACGCTGATCTGGCCACGGCCGCCCCGGTGAGCCACCAGATACTCCAGCTCCGCCAGGCGATTCAGGTGCGTCCACGTCTGCGTCGGACCGGTGCCAAGGGCCAAGCGGACCTCGCGCGCGGTGAAGCGGAATTCGGTGCGGTCCATCGCCAGCTCCTCGCACTGCTCCGCCACCCACACATCGAGCCGCTGAAGAAACCGCCGCGTCTGCGGCGGCAGCTCGTCGAGCGAGCGGCCGAGGACGTCGGCCGCGAGGCGGTTGGCGATCTCGAGGTCGCCGAGCTCCACCTCGACATACTCGACGACGCGGCCGTCCCGTTCGGCCGACCGCACCTCGCGCTGAAACTGGTGCAGCAGGGCGATGGTGTCGATGAGCGTCAGGTACTTCTCGTGGTCCCGACGCGTCCGCGTGCGGTCGTCGACAAACGTCAGCGCTGGCGCCCAGGGATTCACCACCGGCAGCGGACGCAGCATGCGTTGGGCGTTGCGGTGGACGCGGCGGACGTCGGAGCGGTTCTCCTGGGCAAACAAGCCGTCGAGCGTCCGCCGCTCCCGCTGCAAGCGATGGATCGCCCGCGTCTGCTCTCGGCCCTCGTCGACGGAGAGCACCAGGCACCGATTGAGCAGCTCTTCGTCCAGATCGATGGCGGTGGTCGTGAGCAGAATCATCACCGGGCCTTCGACGCGGTACTCCTGCGTCTCCAATCGACCCGACCGGGGGTTCTTGCCCGTCGACGCGATGGTCAGCTCGCCCTCGGACTGCAAGAGCTTCAAGGCGTACGACGCCCGCTCGGCGCCCTCCTCTTCGACGATGGCCAGGATCTTGTGCGCCAAATCGGTCTCGCCCATGTAGAAGAGCGATTGACCCGTCATCGCCGAGTACTGCACCCGCTCTTCCTCGGGCATGAAAGCCAGCACCGCCTCCATCAGCGACGTCTTCCCCGCCGCCGAGCTGGACTGGATGATCACCGCCAAAGGTGCGTGGAGCTTGCGCGACACCGCCGCCAGGTAGCCGACAAGTTTGTTGGTCTCCTCGCCGACGACACCGCACCGGCGAAAGTCCTCGAGGATGCGATCCAAGAGCCGAGGGCTGCGCAGCAGCTCGAGGGCCGCGGCCTCCTCTTCCGAGGTCATCTCGGGAGCTGACTCTTCGTCCGCCGGCGACGTCGCCGCCCGGATCTGCGCCTCCTGCAGCTCCTCGAGCTTGAGCAGCACCTGGCCGAGATCCTTCTTGAGCCGGCCCTCGGGCACCTGCAGTTCCTTCGCCGCCTGGTGCACAAACGCCGCCCGGGCGCGGGCGGCGTAGAGGTCGAAGCTGTCGG
>JALCBJ010000168.1 GCA_028066595.1 Thermoanaerobaculia bacterium | reverse complement strand
AAACCACCGGCCATACTCAAGCTACGATTGGTCCGAAGAAATCAGGCACCTCTCCGTCATCAGCCAGGTTCTCTTCTTCAGCACTCTCTTCATCTCGATCTCCTCTGTAGTTGTTCCATAGCGACCGAACAACCCGGTCGAGGAGAACTGGAGCGCAATCCGTGGCTGAGGTGTTAGGAAATAACCGCCTGTTCTCTTCAGAATCCAGGCGAAGTCCTCAGATCGCCGGAATTCTTAAAACAAAGGCCGGATCTTTCGAATCCGTGGCCGACAGATTCTTGAGAAACTTCTCGACAATGGCGACGCGGCATACTGCGCTCGCCGAATTGCTGACGAACGGCTTCTCTGCGGCGTACGGCTTGACCCTGGTGGAAACGGGCGGTACTGTCCGCGGTCGGAACCAAGGAAACCGCCTTGTCGACCCAAGGGGATCGAAATGAAGTTTCGCATTTTTTTCTTACTTGCCTGCTTCTCGATCGTGTCGATCGGACTACTGAATCCTTTCGACGCGGACGCCATCTCCGAATTTCCGACCCACTATGTTTGCTACCACAACGATATGCCCTACACCGTTGTTTTTCCCGGCCTGGGAGCCCCTAATTGTCCTGATCATGAGGACCCCGCCTGGGTTCCGACCTTCGATCTTCAGGACGGTATCGATTGCACGGATACGAAAGGCGCCGTCTGTGCGCCCTACAAGACTCGGCATATCGACTGCGAGTTCCGCGCCGAGCCGGGTGACATCTGAGGAGGCTTCCCCATGTCCCGTTCGGAAAGTTTCCGAGCGGCTGACGCGCGCTCCTCGCCAACCACCGGCGTAGCTACTCTCTAGGCAGCTCTACTGTTCCTCTTCGGTCCGTTCGGGTGCCGAATCAGATCTCACGGCCGAGCCCTCACGGAACCTGCAGTTCGGGAACGAGCCGACCCTCTCGCTACGCCGCCGCCACCCTGAGCCCCAGACCGAACCGAGATCCGAGCGGCGTGGGGTGGCATTGGAAGAGATCGTCTCCCTGTCAACTGCTCCCCAATCCATGGTTCCACTGCGTACGACGAGC
Source organism: Thermoanaerobaculia bacterium (assembly GCA_028066595.1). Lineage (GTDB taxonomy): Bacteria > Acidobacteriota > Thermoanaerobaculia > Multivoradales > J023 > JAUIJL01. The sequence continues at coordinate 5,950 of JALCBJ010000168.1, read as the reverse complement.
GACCTTTCAAGGCCTGTTGGGTTGATCTTGTTGGCGGCCGTCTTGGTGCTGCCAGGACTCGGCTCAGCCCAGGTCAATCCTCGTTTTCAGACCTTGTGGCTCGAGGATGGTCTGCCGGACAAGACCGTACGGGCGATCGCGCAGGACTCCCAGGGCTTCATCTGGCTGGGCACCTCCTACGGCCTCGCCCGATACGACGGCCAGAAGATGAAGATCTTCGTGGCTGATGCAGCCAATCCGAACGCGCTCTCGAACGATCACATCTCGGATCTCTATCTCGACCACCAAGGGCGGCTGTGGATCGCCACGCGAGGCGGACTCCACCGATACGTGCCGGAGACACAGGGATTTCAGGTGGCTCGCCACGACTCTGAGAAGGCCGACAGTCTGTCATCGGATGTCGTGTTCGCAGTCTCCGAGGATGGGGACGGGCGATTGTGGATCGGCACCGATCGAGGTCTGGATCGTTTCGATCCAGAAACAGGTCGTGTGGAACGAGTCTCCCAGTCCTGGACCGGCCCTCCAGTCGGCCTCGTTCGCACGGTCTATCGGTCGAGCGCGGAGCAACTCTGGATAGGTACGAACAGTGGTTTGCTCGTCCGTGAGACGGGTTCCGAGAATCCGCGCCGCATCCTGCTGGACCGAATCGGGAGCACTGAACCCAGAGTCAACACCATCGTCTCGGACTCGGAGGGTGGCATCTGGATCGGCACTCACGGCCTGGGTCTGCTTCACCTGGATTTTGCTACGGAGCAGATCACTTCCTGGAGCGATCGGGTCACTGACAGAGTCGTGTTCTCGCTGACCACTGACCACGAGGAAGATCTCTGGATCGGCACCATGGAGAGTGGAATCTACCGCCGATCGTCCCGGGGAGACTGGAGCCACTACCAATACGATCCTGGGGATGCCACATCCCTGAGGGACAATGCGATCCTCGCACTGTTCGTCGATCGGTCAGATTCGCTGTGGGCTGGCAGCTTTCAAGCCGGCGTTGGTCGACTTAGCCTGGAAACACTCGTCTTCGGTCGGCACGACAATGGACGGAACAGCTTGAGCTGCCTTCCGTCCCCTGTGACCAACGACCTGCACGCAATCGAGCCCACCACCCTTCTGACAGCCACACAGGAAGGTCTTGTCGCAGCAGACGTTCACAACGGATCTTGTGTCGTATTCCAACACGATCCAGAGCGGGAAACGTCCCTTTCTTCGAGTGCCGTCCTGAGTATTCACCACGATTGCGAGGGCAACATTTGGGCAGGCACATTGCGCGGCCTGGACCGGGTGAGCCTGGGAGAGAAGGCCGTGCAGCGGGTCGCAGAGATCCGCGATGTTCCCGTGTACTCTCTGGCGGAGTCCCCGGCTGGCGCTCTTTTGGTGGGCACGACGAACGGTTTGTTCCGATCGACAGCAGAAGGATTCGAGCCGGTTACAGCCCCTGCTTCAGTCTCTCTCCCGCTGCAGATCAACAGCATTGCATTCGAAACCGAGAGCACAGCCTGGCTTGCGACCAACCGGGGGTTGTATCGCTTGCCCGAGAACTCGGATGACCTCGAATATCCGTCAGACCTCGGTGAGCCTGCGCTTTCTGCGTGGATCGGCGCCGTCCACGTCGATGCCGACGATGGGGTCTGGGTCGGTGTCGACGGTAAGGGACTCTATGGGTTTCCCGCTTCGGGCCACCATTGGATGCCGATGCTGCACGACGGAGAACTGCCGGACTTTCACCGCTTCGGCACGATCCTCTCCGATCAAACGGGCGACCTCTGGGTCGGCACACCTCGCGGTCTGTACCGCATCGATCCAGGTAGCCGAGCCGTCACTGCGTTTCGCCGGTCGGACGGTTTGCAAAGTGATGACTTCATCGGCAATTCCGTCTTCGTCTCCGATTCCGGTCGGTTCTACCTCGGTGGACGTCGTGGTTTCAACGTGTTTCGTCCTGAAGACATCGTTCTCCACGAGACCGCACCTCAAGTGAGTCTGACGGACTTCTTCCACTTCAACCAACCGATCTCCGCTGGCGAGACCCACCGCGGATTCGCGCTCCCAGGTCCCATCGATCAGATCGACGAGATCACTCTGACCCACCGTGACTATGTCTTCGGCTTCGAATTCGCTGCCCTGTTCTTTACGGACCCCGACAACAATCGCTACGCCTACAAGCTGCACGGCTTCGACCCAGACTGGATCTCGACGACTGCCCAGAATCGGCGGGCCACCTACACCAATCTCGGCCCCGGTGAATACGTTTTTCAGGTCAAGGCCAGTAATCCCCACGGCACCTGGAGCGAGGAGGGTTCCCGAATCCGGGTCGTCGTCCTTCCTGCGCCCTGGGCGACCTGGTGGGCCTACACCGGCTACGTGCTGCTCGCCTCTGTCGCAACGATCCTCTTCTTCGCCCACCGAACTGCGGCGTTGCGACGTCGGGCTCGAGACCTACAGAGAGGCGTTCAAGAGCGCACGGCGATCATAGAGGCGCTGCTCGAAGAGAAGGATGAAGAAATCGCGACGCTGTCGCACGAATTCCGCACACCACTTACTTTGATTCTTCGACCGGTGAAACGCCTGCTTCAGTCCGTCGATGAGCCAACGGCAAGAGAGCAGCTGTCGATGGTACGCCGCAACGGCTATCGCCTGCTGCGCATGGTCGACCAGCTTCTACACATGGAACGTTTCCGGTCACGCCAGGCTCTTCCCCGAAAAGCACAGGCGGTGAAGCCGACGATCGAGCTGATCGGGCAATCGTTTCTCGAGTTGGTTCGTGAACGCGACATCCGTCTCGAAATCGGCCCCGTAGAAGATCTCTGGCTCAGATTGGCGCGCGATACGCTCGAGAAGATCGTCTTGAATCTACTCTCGAACGCCATCAAGTACACACCTGAGGGCGGTAGGGTCGGAATGATGGCTTTGGCCGACGGAGATCACGCCAAGATCGTGATCCACGACACGGGAATCGGCATCGCTGAAGAACATCAGCAAGTCATTTTCGATCGCTACCGCCGGGTGCTCGACGACAACAGCGAACGGGTAACCGGCGCGGGAATCGGTCTGGCGCTCGTCAAGCAGCTGGTGGAAGCTCACGGCGGCAGCCTGTTCCTGGAGAGCCATCTCGGCGCTGGATCGACCTTCACTGTCCGACTGCCGCTCATCGTCCGGCCGGGAGAAACCACGGTCCAAGACACCGACGCCGAGTTGTTGGAGCTCGAGTTACAGGCGATCTCCGAGCAGCAACGGCGAAACGCCGAATCAGGCCCCCGAGGAGCCCTGGCCCTAGAGCCGGGGCAGGACGACCGTTGCAGTGTGTTGATCATCGAAGACAATCCAGACATGCTGCGCTACGTCTCAGACACGCTCTCGGTAGGCTATTCCTGCCACCAAGCCACGAACGGTGAAGCGGGCTTGGCAGCCGCCAACGAGCAGATTCCCGATCTGATCGTGTGCGACATCATGATGCCAAAGATGGATGGCTACGAGGTCATCAGAAACCTCAAGGCGGACGAACGAACCAGCCATATTCCAACGGTACTGCTCACCGCCAGAGGCGACCGTAGGAGCCGATACCGCGGGTGGCAAGAACGTGCCGACGAGTACCTGACGAAGCCATTCGATGAACAAGAGCTACTACTACGAGTCGAAAGTCTGCTCGATATCAGAAAGCTCCTGAGGGAGCGGTTCTCCCGAGAGTTTGCACCAGGAGCACCCACGACCGACGCTGCCGGCAAGGGCCTGAACCCGAGAGACAGGACATTCGTGGACAAATTCCGTCAGATGATCGCGGAGAACTATGCCGATGCCGGGCTCCGCATGCCTCAGATGACCTCGCTGATGGCCTTGAGTGAGAGGCCGCTACAGCGTAAGCTGAAATCTCTGTTGGGACATACACCCATCGAATATCTTCGGGCCTATAGGCTGGAGAAAGCCAGAGGTTTCTTGAGAGAAGGTTGGCAAGTGGCCAAAGTCGCCGATCGCACGGGATTCTCCTCTCAAGGGTACTTTGCCACCTGCTTCAAGGCCCATTTCGGAACGACCCCGTCGGAATACCGAGATCAGCAGTTCGCTTAGGCACTCTCCCTCGAGGACAGGGAGAATCCGTCCGTAGGACGGCTCGAAAACCAGCTGGAGATCCACGATGAGACATCCTCGCCTGATGCTTTGCTTCTTCCTGGCGATCGTCATGCTCGCCGGCGCACTGGCCGCCCAGGCGCAAGATCCGGCGCAAGCCGAAGCAACGGATGCCGCCCCGACGCTGTCGCTGACGGAAGAGACACTTACCCGAGTCAAGGACTGGCTGGTCGAAGAGGGACCGCGCTTCGCCGGCAAGCTGGGTATCGCCCTGGTCATCTTCCTTCTCTTCGTCTTGGCGGCGAAACTCCTGGGTCGGATTACCCGGCGGGCGCTCGACAGCCAACGCGCCCAGTTCTCTCAGTTGCTCGAGGACTTCATCGTCTCACTGGTCGTCAAGATCGTGGTCATCTTCGGTCTCCTGGTATCCCTGAATCAGATCGGAGTCGAGCTCGGGCCCTTGCTGGCGGGCATTGGTGTCGCCGGCTTCATCATCGGATTCGCGGTACAAGATTCGTTGTCAAACTTCGCCGCAGGCCTGATGATCCTGGCTTACCGGCCTTATGACGTCGGTGACAGCATCGCGGCAGCCGGTGTCGAGGGCAAGGTGTCCAACATGTCTCTGGTGTCGACGACCATCGTCACCTTCGACAACCAGCGTTTGGTGGTGCCTAACTCCAAGATCTGGGGCGACGTCATTCGCAACGTCAGTGCCGAACCCACACGGCGGGTCGACATGGTCTTCGGAATCGGCTACGAAGACGACGTGGACCGGGCGGAGGCGTTACTCCAGGAGATCATCTCCGGCCACGAGCTGGTGCTGGAAGATCCTGAGCCGACGATCAAGCTCCACGAGCTGGCGGACTCTTCGGTGAATTTCATCGTGCGTCCTTGGACCCAAAACTCCGACTACTGGACCGTGTATTGGGACGTCACCCGGGCGGTCAAACAGCGATTCGACGCCGAGGGAATCTCCATTCCCTATCCCCAACAGGATGTGCACGTCTACCGACAGGTTCAGGAGCAGTAGCCAGCAGACCGTGCTGTTAGCGGGAAACCGGGCGCTCCTCCAGCTTGGCGCTCTCGATGATCACCGGAGTCTTCGGCTCGTGGAACGCTACCTTGCCTTCGTCTCCGATCCACTTCTCTTCGACCTCGGTCGCGGCGATGGAGTCGAGGACGTCAAAGCCGTCGACCAGTAGTCCGAAAACAGCGTAGTTTCCGTCGAGATGGGGGCGGGGTGCATGGCAGATGTAGATCTCCGTGGTTCCCGAGTCCGGGTCGCTGTCGCGCGCCAGGCCCACAGCGCCCCGCACGTGGGGGTGAGCACCGAACTCGCCCGGTACGGTGGACGCGTTCGCACCCTCGAGATCTCCAGCCTGGATCACGTGGCCGGAAACCACCCGATAGAAGCGCTTGCCGTCGTACCAACCCTCGCGGATCAGCCGCTGGATCTGCGCCACGGTCTTGGGCGCGTCCTCGGCGAAGAACCGGAAGACCATCTCCCCGTGGTTGGTCTTTAGAACAGCTACGGTCTCGGTCTCGGTGGTCGTCTGTGCACCGGTGATCGTGGGCAAGAGCAACGCCACGAGGACCAGCGACCAGACGAATCTGCGGAGTCGACGAAACAAGGTAACTTGCATGGCGGCATTCTACGCCTCGTGGGAGCGCTCTAGTTCACCGTTTGATTAGAGCCTTCCTGTTTGTTTCGAGGAGCTCCTGGTCCTGACAAGGCGCGTCGACGAGGAATAGCAGGCCTATCTCGAGGAGAAGCAACTCCGTCCAGGGCCAGAAAGGCCCGAAACCAAGCGGAAGGGAATTGTCAATCGGCACACTAGTGTGCCGATTGACAAGTTCGTGCGACATTTGCGGTTCGCTCAAGGATTAA
>JALCBJ010000167.1 GCA_028066595.1 Thermoanaerobaculia bacterium | reverse complement strand
CACCAGACCGGGCGGGCAACCGCTTGGAAAGATGTAAGGATCTACCAATGACGGAGCGCCCGATGCCCGAGACGAAGGGGCCGGACCACCGGTGAGGCTGCAGACCGCCTCGATCGTCGCCGTCGGTTCGGAACTGTTGGGTACTCGCCGACTCGATACCAACTCACTGCGGCTCGCCTCGACACTGGAGCGATGGGGTATCGAGCTCCAATCGAAGTCGGTGGTCGGCGATTCGGTGGACGCTCTGGCGGACGAGATCCGTCGCCGGATCGAGCGGGTCGACCTGGTGATCACCACCGGCGGATTGGGACCGACCACGGACGACGTCACCCGTGGGGCCGTGGCGCAAGCACTGGGGCGCGGCACGTACCGTGACGAGTCGGTGGTCGAGCACATCCGTGGTCTGTTCGCGTCCTTCGACCGCGAGATGCCCGAAGTCAACGAGCGCCAAGCGGAGGTGATCGAGGGAGCCCGAGTGCTGCGCAACGACTGGGGAACGGCACCGGCTCTCCGTCTCGATGTGGCAGACGGGACGACGCTGTTTCTTCTGCCGGGAGTGCCCAAGGAGATGGAGAAGTTGGTGGACGCCCATCTGGAGCCATGGCTCGAGAGTCGGTTGCGAGAGCCAGCCGGCCTAGAGCAGCGAGTGTTGAAAATCGCTTCGGTGCCGGAGTCGGTGGTAGAAGAGCGGATCGCCCCGGCCTATGAAAGATTCGGTGCCGAGAACCTGGCCGTTCTGGCATCGCCCGGCGACATCAAGGTCTTCTACCGCGCGATGGGTATTCCAATAGCGCGGCGGTCGCGTCTCGATCTCATGGGCGAGGTGCTCCGGAACCTATTGGATGGGCTCGGGATCTACGCCGAAGATGAGGAAGCGACTCTCGAGCAAGTGGCAGGACGCAAGCTCGCGGAGGCTGGCCGGACCGTCGTCACAGCGGAGTCGTGTACCGGTGGGCTGGTGGCACAGCGCCTGACGCGGGTTCCTGGATCCAGTGCCTACTTTGAGGGCGGCGTCGTGACCTACTCGAACCGGCTCAAGCGAGAGCTGCTCGACGTTCCGCAAGCGATGCTCGAAGAGCATGGAGCGGTCAGCGAGCCCGTCGCTCGGGCCATGGCGGTCGGCGCGCGCGACCGTTATGGCGTCGACTACGCCATCTCGGTCACCGGTATCGCGGGTCCGGGAGGTGGAAGCGCCGAGAAGCCAGTCGGACTCGTCCACCTCGGAATCGCCGGTCCAGGAGAATCGCCGGAATCCGTGGTGCACGAGCGGGTCCGGTTTCCCGGCGATCGGGGGCAGATCCGCCTCATGACGAGTCAGCTCGCGCTGGAGCTGTTGCGCCGAAGGCTCGCCGCCGACTGAGGATGCGTCTTTTCCTGGCCATCGATCTGCCCGCGAGCGTACGGAGCAGCCTGGAAGCATGTCGGCGGGGGGTGTCCGAGCAGGGCTGGCCCGCGACGCGCTGGGTTCGCCCGGAAACACTTCATGTGACGCTGGTGTTCCTCGGTGACGTCGATCCGGCCCTCGTGCCGCAGATCGACCGTGCCGTAGAACCGGTCTTCGCGTCTCGGCAGGTCATGACCGGGCGGCTCGGTAGTGCCGGTGCGTTTCCTCTTCGCGGGAAGGTACGGGTGCTCTGGGTGGGTTTCGAGACAGACGGCGACCTGGACGACCTACATCGAGACCTCGAGTCGTCGTTGGCCGCGATCGACGTCGTAGGGGCACCGCTCTACGAGCCAGAAGCGCGGCCGTTTCAACCTCACGTCACGCTGGCACGATGTCGCACTCCGTGGCTTCGTGCGGACGTCGATCGGTGGATCGATGCATTCGGGGATCCCGGTCTGTCCTTTCCCATACGCCGAGGAACTCTGTTCGAAAGCCACCTCAGTTCCTCCGGTCCGCGGTATCGTGCGGTCTCCACGTACTCCCTTTCGAGATGAGGACTCTACGGTGATGTCGATCGAGAAGCAGCGATGAAGAAGCTCGGGGTCTTGGGTGCGGGATCTTGGGGCACGGCGCTAGCGGTTCACCTTGCAGAGAGCGGTCTGGGGCGCGATCCGGACACGGGGCTCAGCGTCGTCCTGTGGGCGCGCGATGCAGACTTCGCCGCCGAGATCCAGCGGGAGCGGATCAACGAGAAGTACCTGCCGGCGGTGCGATTTCCCGAGAATCTGACGGCCACCCACGACATGGACGAGCTGGTCGACTCCGACGCCGTGCTGGTCGTGGTGCCATCTCACGGATTTCGCGAGGTCGCGCGCGACTTCCTGAGCCGCGTGCAGGAAGGCGAGGCGCCCGTCCTCGTTTCGGCCACCAAGGGAATCGAGACCGACACGCTTGCCCGCATGAGTCAAGTCACGTTCGAAGAAGCCGTCGCCGCCGACCGGGAAGTCAAGTTCGCGGTGCTGGCCGGACCCAGCTTTGCCGCCGAGCTCGCCCGCGGCATGCCGACGGTGGCGGTGGTTGCGTCCGAGGACGGCGAGTTGGCGACCTGGTTGCGCCACGAGCTGTCGAGCCCGACCTTCCGACTCTATTCGACCACCGACGTCGTCGGAGTCGAGCTGGGTAGCACGACGAAGAACGTCATCGCGATCGCCGCCGGAGTCGTGGCGGGCATGAAACTCGGCCACAATGCTCTTGCGGCGCTTCTGACCCGCGGATTGCACGAGATCACCCGTCTCGGGATCGCCTGTGGCGGCCAGCCTCGCACCCTGGCGGGCCTGGCCGGGATGGGTGATCTGGTCCTCACGTGCACCGGTGAGCTGTCGCGCAACCGGCAGATGGGCGTCAAGCTAGCCGAGGGTCTGACACAGCAGGAGGTGGCGGACTCGACTCCCATGGTCGCTGAAGGTGTGCGCAACTCGCTCGCGGTGGCACGACTGGCCAAGCGAAAGGGAGTAGAGATGCCGATCACCGAGCAAATGGAACAGGTTCTCTACCACGGCAAGGATCCGCGCAAGGTGGTCCAAGACCTGATGACACGCGAGCTACGCTCCGAAGCCGAACTCTGATCTCCACCCGATTCCCCCTCCAGAGACTCTCCGAATATGACCTCTCCCGCCTCTCAGCATCAGAAACTGCTCATCCTCGATTTCGGTTCCCAGTTCACTCAGCTCATCGCGCGCCGAGCGCGCGAAAACCGCGTCTATTCCGAGGTGCATCCCTGCACCCTGTCGCTCGACGCCATCCGTGCCTTCGCACCCGACGGCATCATTCTGTCGGGCGGGCCGGACAGCGTGTACGACGCCGACTCACCGCAGATGGACCTGGGCGTCTTCGACGTCGGAGTGCCGATTCTGGGGATCTGCTACGGCATGCAACTCGTGGCGCATCATCTCGGCGGCAAGGTGACGGCTGCCGCGGAACGCGAGTATGGGCGCGCGGAAATCGACGTCGAAGGGCCAAGCGTGCTCTTCGACGGCCTGGGGACCCGGGAAACCGTCTGGATGAGCCATGGCGACCATGTCAGCCAGCCTCCCCCTGGATTCCGGCAGGTGGCGTCGTCGAAGAACGCTCCGATCGTCGCGATGGAGGATCGGTCGCGTCGGATCTACTGCATTCAGTTCCACCCAGAGGTATCCCACACACCCCACGGCGGCGACATCCTGCGTAACTTCCTACATGCCTGTGGCTTCGATGGCGATTGGCTGATGTCGTCTTATCTCGGCGAAGCGGTGGCAGAGATTCGTCAACGCGTCGGAAAACGGCGGGTGCTCTGCGCTCTTTCCGGAGGGGTCGATTCGTCTGTGGTGACCGCGTTGGTCAAACGAGCGGTGGGAGATCAGCTGACGGCGCTGTTCGTGGACAACGGCCTGCTCCGTCAGGGCGAGGTGGAGCAGGTAAAGCACTCTCTCCGGGACGGGCTCGGACTGCCGATCCAGGTCGTCGACGCTCGCCGAGACTTCCTCGGCGAGTTGGCTGGCGTCAAGGATCCGGAACGGAAACGGAAGATCATCGGCCGCGTGTTCATCGAGGTATTCGAGCGAGAAGCAGCGCAGCTGGAAGCCGTAGAGTTCCTCGCCCAAGGCACGCTGTACCCCGACGTCATCGAATCCGAGTCGGTGAAAGGTCCTTCGGCGGTGATCAAGAGCCATCACAATGTAGGCGGCTTGCCCGAAAGACTGGGCTTCGAGCTGATCGAACCGCTCCGGTTTCTCTTCAAGGACGAGGTGCGGCAGCTGGGGCGCGAGCTGGGTCTGCCCGAAGAGCTGATCCGGCGACACCCTTTCCCCGGACCGGGTTTGGCGGTGCGAATCCTGGGTGACGTCACCGAAGAGCGTGTAGCGATTCTGCAGAAAGCCGACTCGATCTTCATCGACGAGCTCAAAGATTCGGGCCAGTACGACGTCGTCAGTCAGGCCGGAGCCGTGCTCTTGCCGGTGCGCAGCGTCGGCGTCATGGGCGACGAGCGGACCTACGAGCAGGTGGTGGCGCTGCGCTGCGTCAATACCGATGACTTCATGACCGCTGATTGGAGTCGCCTGCCATACGAGCTGTTGGCACGGGTGTCGAACCGTATCGTCAACGAGGTCAAGGGCGTCAACCGGGTGGTTTTCGACGTCACGTCCAAGCCGCCGGGAACCATCGAATGGGAGTAGTGGTCGCCCTCCAGGATTCGACCACTCGTGGCTGGTAGCCAACTGTCGTCGCCGAACCGCACGCGACCTGGCAGCGCTTTCTAGACGCCTCGGAGCCCCTTTCTTCATGCCTGGTGAGAGTCGGTCGGGGCGCGGAGCAGTCGGCTGGTCGCCGGCACGGCTGACCTGGGGCCTGAGACTGCTCCTCAGCGCCGTCCGCCGACATTCACGGACAGACTTCGTCAAAAGAATGTCGCGAAAGAAGAAAGTGTGGTAATCTGACTCGGATCCCTCGATTCGGATGAGTGCGGGATATTGTGTCTGATGTTCGACATGAGCATCTGATCTTTCTTCCTGTGCTTTCTCCTCTCCTGGCACTGGCTAGGTTCTCGTCGCAGATCAGTAAAGGGCGGTAGGTGTTTTCCATCGCCGGTCGCACAGCGACTCTCCTTTACTAGATCGGCTCTTACTGCTGAGCAGCGGCGGAACTTAACAGAACAAACAACCGTGGAGAGAGAAGATGAGTCGAAGCTACAGGTGTCATCAGTCCTTCGTTGTTATGGCGGCCGTTCTGCTGGCTACTTTGATGGTCTGCAGCAGCGCCCTTGGCCAGGAGGCCGGCATCCTAGGTGAGCGTATGCCAGGGGCCTTCGATGCCGAGATCAAGGCGGTCGAGGATCGTGCCCTGAGTGAACAACTTCTCGCTGCCGAAGGCCTGGACAAGGCGCTGGTGGTCGGATTCGAGGTCGCACTCGATCGCAAAGAGATCGAGCGGTTGGCGGATGCGCCGACTTCGACGGGCCGGCTACTGGTCGGCCTAGCCAAAGGGATTGGTGCCGAGGTGACCTTCAGCGATGTCGACCGCCGTGCGCGCAAAGGGTCTAGCCATCACGCGAAAGGCGTGCTGCGGATCAACGACAGTCGCTTCACCTGGTTCACCAAGGTGCGCGCGAACGGCGCGACAGCCACTCGCCTCCATTTCACCGACGTCAAGTTACCCAACGGAGTTGAGTTGTTCGTCTACAGCAGCATGGGTGAGGCGTTCGGGCCATACACTGGCAAGGGTGTCAACGGCAACGGCGATTTTTGGAGCAACACCGTGATGGGGCCGGAAGTTCGTGTACAGCTCCAATATCGCGGCGAGCAGATCGATCGCGTGCTCGCGGCTACTCGGCTCAAGATCGCCGAGGTGGTCCACCAGGGGCCGAATTTCGAGCTAGCCAAGCACCTGCGGCCTGAGCTGTTCGAGCAGCCCGGCTTCGGAAGCAAGGCATTTTGCTCGTTCAACGCCAGCTGCGTGCAGAACGCCTCGTGCTCGTCCTTGCCCGGCAGCGTGCAGTCGGCCCGCGACGCGGTAGCGCACTACAGCTTCGTGAGCGGCGGCAGCTCGTTCATCTGTAGTGGCGGCTTGCTCAACGATACCGACACATCCAGCTTCATCCCCTACTTTCTGACCGCCAATCACTGCGTGAGCTCGTCGGGTGAGGTGAGCAGCATCGAGGCCTTCTTCCAGTTCTCGACGCCGTGCGGTGGCGCCTGCTTCAACCCGAACGGCGCGGTGCCACGCGTTCTCGGCGCCACTCTGCTGGCGGGCGCTTCATCGAGTGACTTCACCCTCGCGCGCCTGAATCAGAGCGCACCCGCCGGCAGCTTCTTCATCGGCTGGAGTCCGACACCGGTGGCGTTCTCCAACGGCACACAGCTCAACCGGCTCAGCCACCCACGTGGTGCCCCGCAGGCGTTCTCGCAGCAGCAGGTAACCACCGGCGGTGTGTCATGCGGCTCCCTGCCACGCGGCAACTTCATCTACAGCAAGGACACCTTTGGTGCCACGGAGGGCGGGTCGAGTGGCTCGCCGATCCTGAACACCAGCGGACAGGTCGTCGGCCAGTTGTTCGGTGCCTGCGGAACCAACCTAGGGAACGTCTGCGATTCACAGAACAACTCCACGGTAGACGGCGCGTTCGCCAGCTACTTCTCACAGGTCGATCAGTTCCTTGATCCGGGCACCAGCCCACCGCAGAATTCCTGCCAGGGCCGCTGTGGTGGTCAGGCACCGGGCGGCTGCTGGTGTGATGACCAGTGCACGGGCTTCGGTGACTGCTGCAGCGACTTCAACCAAGTCTGCGCCAGCCCGAATTCCTGCGTGGGCAACTGCGGTGGTCAGGCACCGGGCGGATGTTGGTGCGATGCACAGTGCGAGGGCTTCGGCGACTGCTGCTCGAACAAAGTGACGATCTGCGGAAACAACTGATCGCGCTGAAACGGGCCGACTACGCATCGGCGCCGTGATCGGGCGGTGGCTATCCTTGCGATGGTCACCGCCCACTGACCATCTGCGCCGACTCGCCGCAGATGGGAATAGCGGTAGCCCTCCGGATCCGGCCACTCGTGGCCGGTAGCCAACCGCCATTCGCCGAACCGTACGCGACCTAGCTGTTGCTAGACGCTAGTGTGCCGATTGACAAGTTCGTGCGACATTTGCGATTCGCTCAAGGATTA
>JALCBJ010000043.1 GCA_028066595.1 Thermoanaerobaculia bacterium | reverse complement strand
GGAGGTGGCGAGACTCAACTAAAAAGGTCTCCGGAGAACTCGGGGCGGTTCAAACGCTAGGCCAGTAGAGTGCCTGCTATGGGCCGAGCCGTAGTTCACCGGTCGCCCTTCGCCGGGTCGGCGGCTGTGAGCCACGGACATCTCAGCGACGAGGCGGCGTTCGAACTGCCGAAGTCCACCGCGTTTCGCGGGCCCAATCCCATCTGCACCCATGCGCGCGGGCTAGAATAGGCCTCCCGTGAGCCCAGATCCGTTTTCCATCGGCCCCGGCGCGGGCAACGAGGAACGAAGCACCTTTGGTCGCTTCGAGGTTCGTCGTGTGCTCGGACGTGGTGGTATGGGAACGGTGTACGCGGCGGAGGACCCGCTGATCGGGCGCCGGGTGGCGATCAAGGAGATCCGGATCGACCATATCTTGGATGCTGCCGAGCGTTCGGAGATGCAGGAGCGGTTCAAGCTCGAGTTCCGGACGGCGGGCACGCTCGCCCACCCCAACGTGGTCACGGTGTACGACGTGGGAACCGAAGACGGTGCCTACTACCTGGCGATGGAGCACGTGGACGGCCGCAGTCTGGCCGACGTGCTGAAGGACGCCGGGCGCATGGAGACCGAACGGGCACTCGATCTGGCCCGGCAGATCGCAGCCGGACTCGACTATGCCCACGACCACGGCATCGTGCACCGCGACGTCAAGCCGGCGAATATCTTGCTGACGTCGGACGGCCGTCCCAAGATCACGGACTTCGGCCTGGTCAAGGTGATGACGTCGGAGCTGACCACCACCGGGACGGTTCTCGGAACCCCGGCCTATATGTCGCCCGAGCAGGTGGTCGGCGAGAGCGTCGACGGCAAGTCGGACCAGTTTTCCTTCGCAGTGCTGCTGTACGCCATGCTCACCGGCGTTCAGCCATTTCGTGCCGAGCATCCATCGGCCATCCTCTATCTCATCGTGCACGAGCGACCGCGGCCTCCCCGCGAGCTCAACCCGGATCTGCCTCCGGCCGTAGACAAGGTGCTGCTCCGCGGGCTGGCCAAGAAACCGGAAGAGCGGTTTCCCAGCTGTACCGCGCTGGTGGATGCCTTGAAAGCCGCGCTCGAGGGTGGACCGGGTCAGCTTCCCTCCCCTACCGACGAGCTCGACGCGTCGCTGGTCCAGGCAGCGATGGCGAGGGACGCGCCGGGTGATTCCACCCGTGGTGTGAAACCGAGCCCTCGCCTCGACGAGACCCATCTCGAAGGAACCGTCGCCAGCCTCGAGATCACCCAGGTCCATACGCCCACACCCACCGCTGCCGGCACCGTGCGGGCCTACAGCGCCAAGCGCAGAATGCCCCAGTGGCCACTACTGCTGCTGCTCGTCACGGTGGTCGGCGTCACGAGCTTCGTGCTCAGCCGCCGATCGTTCGACTCACCGGTATCTCCTGGCGAACAGATGGAGACCATCGACGTGCCGACCGGACCGGTAGAGCCTCCGGCTCCCGAAGGGGACTCCGCGGATGGCGCTGAAGCGCCCTCGACGACATCGACGGTCGCAGCCTCGGACCCCGCTCCGCAGACGTTCACCGTCACATCGCTTCCCGAAGGCGCCGCCGTGACGTTCGACGGCACCACACTGGCCCAACGGACGCCGGTGGAGATCGAGATCGCGCCGGGTGGCGACCACCGACTCGAGGTGCGGCTCGACGGATTCGACACCGCCTCGTGGAGCTTCCGCCTCGATTCGCTTCGACTGGAGCAGCTCGAGGACAAGGTTCTCCACTTTCCCCTGCGCTCCGCGGTGCCGCCTGCGAAACTCTGGGTGGACTCTTCCTATCCGGTCACCATCGTGGTCGACGGACGGACCCTCGGGCCCGTGACGCGGGGCGAGGTCGCATTACCTCCTTCGACCCGACAGTTGACCTTGCTTGCGAAGGACGTGTTCTTCCGGCAGACTCGCCGAGTTGCCATGGAGAGCGGCAAGACTCTCTCCGTGACCACACCGCGTGTGGCCCGAGCCAACATCGTCGCGACACCCGGCAACTGTCGCGTACGGATCGATGGTTGGGATGCTGGTACCTCACCGATCAACGACCTGCCGATCACCGTTGGCGCGCACAAGCTCGAGTTCGAGTGGCCGACACTCGGCAGGAAGCTGACCAAGACCGAGGTCATCTCGCCCAGCGGCAACAACTTCTTCGTCCAGCCCAACTGATCGATCCCGCTACCATGTCATCTCCTCGAATCTCTCCGGTTCTCCTCGCTACCCTTCTTCTCGTCGGCTTGTCGAGCGGAGTCGTCGCGCCTGCCTCCTACGCGCAGAGCGCTCGTGCCACCGCCGACCCCGCCGCCGCGCGCCTCTACGAAGCTGCACAGCAGCGACTGCGCACCGACGCACAGGCCGCAGCCGAGGAGCTGAACCTGCTCGTTCGCCAGTTCCCGGGCGACGTCTTGGCCCCGAAAGCACTGTCGGACCTCGCACGACTACGCATCGCGCAGCGGGACGAAGCGGCAGCAGAAGCCGTACTCGACCAGCTTCTGGCCGACTATCCCCGGTCCACCGAAGCGGCTTCCGGATTCGTCATGCAGGCCGAGCTCGCGGCAGAGAGGGCACAGTCGCTGGAGGATCTCGGCGAAGCTCGGACCGCCTATCAGCGGGTCGTGCTGCTCTTCGGACAGGACACATATCCGAGGCTCGAGGGTAGGTCTCTGGCGCGGGTACGTTCGGCCGAGCTGGGACTGCTGTTGGGAGACGTCGAAGGTGCGGTCGCCGAGCTGGTGCAAGCCATCGAAGACGAGCCACCCAGCCGCGTCACCGGTCGTGCCCGGCTGGTCCTAGGCCGGGCGTTCCTCCTGCAGGGCCGATGGACGCCCGCGATGGAGGTTCTGCAGACGTTGGCAGATGACGTACCACGCGACGCCGACGGCGCGATCCTGCGTGGGACCGACAGCCCCACCGCCTCCGCGGCCGACCGAGCCGAAGCCGGCAACCTCCTGACGTTGGCCCATCGACATGAGCTCCGCCCTCTGGCAGGGCAGCGCCGATGGGTGAGCACCGACCGGCTCGGCACCGAATTGAACCTCGAGGAGCCCATCGGAGTCGCGGCCGACGGTTCCGGACAGATTCTCGTCGTCGACAAAGACGCCGAGCGCGTCTCCCTGTTTCGCCCCGAGAACCGGACATGGGAAGGTCGTTCTCTCAAAGATCCTGTGCGTCCAGTGTTCGCTGGCGACGCGGCGTTAGTGGTCTCGGAGGAAGGCGTCAGCCTGCCGTTCGACGGCCAACGCACCACCTTCCTGGAACCGGTGGCGGGCAAGGAGAAGACCCTCGACCGGCTGCTAGGCGCCGTACGTGGCCGGCAAGGAGTGTTCTTTGTCGCGGCCAAGGGCTGGGACGGGCTGTTGGTCTATCCGACCCCTCGCAGGGGTTCGTCGATCCTGGCGACCAATCGCGCCGAATACGTCGATCTCGATCGTGACGAGTTGGGCCGTGTGCTGACCCTGGATGCTCGCAACAATCGGATCCTGCGGGTCGGGCTCGACGGGCGCAGCGCCGAGGTGGTGGCGAGTGGCGACTGGAAGAAGCCGGTCGCCGTGGCCCGCGACGCCCTGGATCACGTTTACGTACTCGACCAGGGCAACAGGCAGGTCTTCGTATACGACCGCGACCTGCGCCGCATCGCCTCCCTCGGTCCCTCCCTCGGAGCTGGCATCGAGCTCCGTTCACCACAAGACGTCGCCGTGGACGGCTCCGGTCGCATCTTGATTGCGGACGCCAAGCATCCCTACCTGATCGCCCTCGACTGAGCCCAGTCGTCCCTACGAAGCCCAGCTCAACGTGAAGGGTGAACAGGCTGGCATGTTCTAGGGACGTGGTACTTGAAAAAGTGGACGGGTTCGACCTTCTGCAGCTCACCCACGACCGCGGCACGGCCTGTACGCAGCAGATGCTCCAGCTCCCGCTCGACTGCTTCGACTTTCTCCCGCTGGGGTAGCTCGTAGAGGAAACGGGGGGATCTCTCTTGCGTCCCCGGACGCGACTCCAGCCGCTCCGCCAAGCCGAGTGCCTGGCGCCGGTTCTCGCGAAGATCGAGAAAGATCGTCAGCAGGTCGAGTGCCTCCGCTTTCGGGAACTCCCCTCTCGCCTCCTCGAGGACTGTCAGGGCCAAGACTCGATTGGCTTTCGACGACTCCAACAGAGCCTGCACCCACTCCTCGTACGCGAGGAGCCGCATCCATTCGGATGCAGTTTTTCGATCCCTGGCCACGACTTCCAGCGACTCCACTGATCGCCGAAGGCGCTCTGCACGGCGCGCCACCAGACCGTAACGCAGCCGGTACTCGGGATTGTCCGGATAGTCCTCGCTGAGGCCGCGCCAGAGGCGGAGGACATCTATTGGCGCTCGGATCTTTTCTCGCACGTAGGCCCACAGATACCTCGCCACCTCGTAGGCGGGATCTGTATCCACCGCAAGAGTGAATGCACGGTCTGCCCGCTCCATGAACGGATCCGTGCCTTCATACAAGTACAGAAGACCAACGCCCATCTGAGCCAATTGGTGATTCCGGTCGACGCGGTCTCGGTCCGCCTCGGTCTTCGAGCGACGCGAAGCCCCGTCGCGATATCGAGTGAGGTACTCCTCGACGCGGTCGAAGTCCGATGTCGCCGGAACGGGCTCGCCTGTCCAAGCCTGTAACAAGGACAGCATGTCCAGCTGCCAGAACGTCAGAGGGAGCATCAGGTGTGGATCTTGTGCCCCCAGGTGTTCCACCAGTCCTCGTTCGATCTGCTGGATACAGAAGATCTCTGCGGAGGGCCGGGGATCGAAATCCCCGGCAAAGATTCTGCGGACGTCCCGCGGCTCGAGCATCTCGCCGCGACCCCAGCGCAACATCACATCGGCCGTATCTTCCAGTTGCTCGTGGGCCCAGGGAAAGAAACCGTTGAACGGTACCCGCGGTGTGTCGTCCAGCGGTGCGGCCTCCTGACTGGCTACCCACGAAGGAAGCAGGCATGCCGAGACGAACACTGCGAAAGCGACTCCCCGCTTTCGACGCTCAATCATCGACATAGCCTTCCCGGGTCCGCACCTTCAGCCCGGCACCGGCCACCGATAGCTTCACTTCGTGCCACGCACCATCGCCCCGCCGGTCTGACGGATAGAAGCCCAAGGCATACTGCTCGCGCAGCTCACGCAGGACTTCCTGCAAGGCGGCTTCGACTTGGTCGATGTGCTCGATGTCCAGGACCCTGCCGCCGGTGGCGCCCGCGAGTTCGTCGAGGCTCCGATAGTGGTCACGGGTCCTCCGCGCGGTGTGGAGCGAGGTCACCTGGCTCGGCTGCAGTCCACGTGTCTCGTAGGAAAGGACCTCGACATCGCGGTTTCGGATGACGTAGATCTGTGACTGGCTGCGCCGCACCGCTTCCTGGATCTGTTCGAGGGTCAGAACGCTGTGGGCGTCCCAGCCATCACCGAAAAGAATGATGGCCCGCCGGCCATGGCGCGTCTCACCGCGCTGCATTGCCAGGAAGAGATAGTCGAAGATCGCCGAGCCGCCTCTGCCTTCGAACCCGGAGACCACGGACTCCAACTCGCGGCTGAGCTCGTCCGCCTGATCGTGTCCGAGCCAACGTGTCGTGGCCAGAAGCCTCTCGCCGAACAACATCACCTTGGCCTCGTCGTAGGTCTCCAGGCTCCGGACGAAACGGCGGGCTCCACGCAGGGCCGTGGCGAGGGAGGGTCCTCGCATGCTGCCGCTGGCGTCGATCAACAGCACCGCGGTGAACGGAATGTCACCATGCTCGAATGTGACGACGTCCTGCCGTTTGCCGTCGTCTCGCAACGTGAAATCGCCGGACTCGAGGTCGAGCACTCGCCGACCTTTGCGATCCGTGACCGTCGCGCAAATCTGGCGCAAGCCCAGATCGATCTCATCGTCGGACTCGAAGCGCGGCGCGAAGAGCTCTTCCCGGGTGACGTGCCCGCCGACTGTATGCACGTCCACGTAGAGGGTGCGGTCCCGGTTGTGTGCGCCTACGTCGAGGGTCCAACGCCAGGGCGGCTCGGTCAGCACGCCGACACGGCCGCCGTCGAAACGCAACTCGACCCGCTGGACCGGCTGATCGCTCTCGATCGCCACCTCGACGTCCACTTCGTCGAACAACGGCGTCCCCGCGGGCGGTCGGAGAAATCGCACATCCGCGTTATCAGCCACGCCGGGTGACGTCACAAGAAGCAGAAACAGCAGAAACCAGCCGGTGGGAGCAGGCGAGCTCGACTGATCGACCAGACGAGCGTCTCGTGGGGGCATGTCTGCCCAAATGAGCAAAGTTCGTGCCGTCAGCGTTTCAAACGCTTTCACTTGCTTGCCGAAGCCGAGCACCCGGAAGCTCGCGTCTTCGACCGAGAGAGTTCCGGGTATCAGGCCGCCTACCCCCGGCAAGCCCGTCGACTGCGCGGCCGCAGGACCTGCTCGGCCTCGATCTGTCGAAGATGGCTGCTCAACTCGTTCATGCCCCTCGTCAGCTCTTCGATCAACTCGGATCGCGCGGGGCCGATCACCGCCGGATTCGGTAGCTCGTAGCGAAGTCGCGGCGACACCTCGAACTCGGGCCAAAGGTGGGCCTCGACTCGCTCTGCCAAGTGCAGCGCTTCGCCTCGCCGTCCTTCGAGATCCAGGTAGCTCGCCAATACGTCGAGTCCCGGCCAAGAAGGCAGGGCACGTCGCGACTCCTCCAAGATCTCTCTCGCCGCGGCTCTCCCTTTGGTACCTCGCGATTCCTCCAGCAACAACTGGACCCATTCCTCATAG
Organism: Thermoanaerobaculia bacterium; assembly: GCA_028066595.1. Classification (GTDB taxonomy): domain Bacteria; phylum Acidobacteriota; class Thermoanaerobaculia; order Multivoradales; family J023; genus JAUIJL01. The sequence continues at coordinate 51,435 of JALCBJ010000043.1, read as the reverse complement.
GCCAGCGCACGGATCCACTCGTCCCCATCGCTGCGTGCCACGCGCTCGAGCTCTTCGATCGCAGATCGCGTCCGGGAGGCGCCGGCGGCATTGAGCGCATAGCGCAGACGGAACTCTGGCTTTCGAGGGTACTCATCCATGAGCTCCCTCCACGGCCGCATCACGTCCAGCGGCTCGTGAATCTTCTCTCCCACCCAAGCCAAGAGATAGCGAGCCGCCAGCAAATCTTCGTCGATGTCCAAAGCGAGGAGCAGCATCTTTTCGGCGGTCGACTCGAGCTTGCGATTGCCGCGCCCTGCGAACAGCTCCGCGACTCCCGTCCAGGCCAATGCCGTATTACGCTCGGTTTGCTCCCGGGCCAGGGACGAGTTCGCCTTGGCAGCACGCTTCTGGTAGGCCTTCAGCCGATCGAAAATACGGTCGAAATCCAACGCGTGAAGAGGTGCTCCGGACCAGCGCGTGGACTGGAGGAGCATCTGCGTCTGCCAAAAGGTGAGGGGCAACAGCAGCGATGGATTCTTCGACTCCAGAAACCCCGATAGATCGGATTCGACGCTGCGAATACAGGACGTCTCTGTGGAGTCACGAGGATCGTTCTTGACCGAGAAGATGGCTTTCACTTGGTCGTGGGCCACGCCCTGACCATGGCTCCAAGCCTGGAGTGTGCTCCTCAATCGCTCCAACTGTTCCTCTGCAGGGGTTTCGAAAGGTCGCGCCGACACTACCGACGGAAGAACGAAGACAAGCCACAGGACGACCAAGCTCTGGTTCGATCGGATTCGAATCCGGTCAATCGTCCACATAGGTACCTCGCGTTCTGACGTCGAGACCCCGGTCTTTCACCAGGATCTCTACCTCGTGCCAGGATCCATCGCGCCTTCGATCCGACGGGTAATAGCCCAGGGCATATTGCTCGCGCAACTCTCCCAGGATTTCTTTCAGAGCACCATCGACCTGGTCGATGCCGGTGATGTCCAGAACCCGTCCACCGGTGGATCTGGCGATCTCTTCCAAGTGAACGTAGTCGCGGCGCGCTCGATGTGCCGAGCGGAGTGAGCTGTTCACCGAGGGGACTCCCAGTAGGCGTTCGTAGTTGCCGGTGATGCGGACGTGGATTCGGCCCCATCGAATGATGAAGATCTGAGCCTGCGATCTCCGGGCCACCTCCGCCACCTGCTCGGCTCGCAGTACGCTGTGCAGGTCCCAACCGTCGGTCAGCGCGATGACCACACGTCGCCCGTTTCGGGTTTCTGCGCGCAGCAACGCCAGGTGGAGGTGGTCGATGATGGCCGAGCCGCTGAGGCTTGTGAGCCCTTCGGCCAGCGAGTCGAGCTGCGCTTCGACATCGTCGTCCGGTCCGTTCCATCGTGTCGAGCCGGTGATGCGATCGCCAAAGAAGAGTAGCTTCACCTCGTCGTGCTCTCGCAGGCTTTCGACGAAGCTGCGGGCGCCACGCAGGGCGATGCCGAATGCACGACGCAGGACGCTCTGGCTGCTGTCCACGAGAAGGACGGCGGTGAACGGAATGTCACCACCCTCGAAGGTCACGAGTTCTTGCTCTTCGCCGTCGTCGAGGACGGTGAAGTCCTTCTTGTCGAGTCCCGATACCCGACGCCCGCTGCGGTCGGTCACTGTGGCGTACAACTGGCGCAGGCCGAGATCGATCTCTTCGTCGGTCTCGAACCGGGGCGCCAAGAGCTCAGCGCGATCCGGGACTCCGGTCTCGAAGAAGACGTCGGCGTAGAGCACCCGGGCGCGGTTCTGCGGGCCGACATCGACCGTCCACCGCCAGGGCGGCGACGTGCGCCGTCCTACCAGCGCTCCGTCGAAACGCAGCTCGACCCGCTGGACCGGTCGCTCGCTCTCGACGGCCACCTCGACGTCCACTTCATCGAACAAGGGCGTCCCCGCTGGCGGTCGGAGAAAACGCACCTCGGCGCTCTCGGCAACACTCGGCGACGTTCCCCATGTCAGGCCCAGTAGGGCCCACAGCGTCAGAACCTTGCAGGCCGATCGGCCACTCGAACCAGCGTCTCGTCGGGGCATGCCCGGCCATTCAGCAAGGCTCGTGCCGTCATCCCTTCAAGTACGTCTTCAGGCCGGCGTAGGCTGCGTTCAACTCCTGGATCAACGTCGTCGCGCGCTCTCCGCGGTCGGGGTCGTCCGCATGCAGGTCAGGATGGTAGCGCCGCTGCAGGCGCTTCCAAGCGCGGTGCACCGTCTCGAAGTCCGCACCCGGCTCGATCTCCAGGTTGGCATACCAGGCGGCTACCTGATCGGGAGTCACCCGCTGGTGCACGGAGGGCGGCGGTTCCGGCTCGCCGCGCAGGCCGCGCCGGAACGCATCCCGAGTGTCCGTCGCCACCTGCGCCGCGCGGCGCGTGGCTCGCGCGACCAGCGGCGCGTTCGACGCGCCCCAACGGACGCCCTCGGCCAACCACTTGCCCCACCGGCTCATGGCGGGCGGTGTCGCCCTTCGCGCACGTTCTTCGCCATAACGCGAGTCTACGTCAGCTCGGAGGAACCCAGATCCTGCCCCGACCCGGCGAAGACCGAGCCGCCTGCCCGTCCTGCGGCCTTTCCTTCCGCTCCCCGGTCGGGGATAATCGATAGGATCGAGACGGAGGAAATGAATGCGTCTGGTGACCCGAGCAGATCTCGACGGACTGGCCTGTGCCCTGATCCTGACTGACAACGAAGATTTCGATGAGATCGTACTGGTCCATCCACAGGAAATCACCGACAAGGCCGTCGAAATCCTGCCGGATGACACGCTGGCCAACGTGCCGTACCACCCGAACTGTGGTCGGTGGTTCGATCACCATCTGTTGACCGGCTCGAACGAGACGCCGCCGGACAACTTCGATGGCTTGCACCGGGTCGCACCCAGTGCTGCGCAGCTCGTTTGGGAGTATTTCGACCAACAAGCGAAGTTCACCCAAATGGTCGAGCAGACGAATCGATTCGACTCCGGACAGCTGGCCGAGGAGGACGTGCTACGCCCCCAAGGCTGGATCCTCCTGGGATTCACCGTCGACCCGCGGACCGGCCACGGAGATCACGAGGCTTTCTTTCATCAAGTACTCGACTGGTTGAAAGAACACACGCTACGTGAAGTCCTGCTCAAGCCCGAGGTGCGAAGCCGCATCACCGCGATGTTCGAACAGAACGAAGAATTCTGCTGGGAGCTGATGCAGCGCTCACGCCTCGACGGCAACGTCGTGTTCACCGACTTCCGTGGCGTCAAGAAGCCCACCATAGGCAATCGGTTTCTGGTTTACACGCTATTTCCCGAGGCCAACGTCTCGGTGCGGGCTCAGTTCTCCCATGCCAAGGATTGCGTGATGCTCAACGTGGGGCATTCGATCTTCAACCGAACCTGCAATGTCTCCGTGGGCGAGCTGATGTCGGACTACGGTGGCGGTGGCCACTACGGAGCCGGCTCGACGCCGCTACCCATCATGGACGCCGACCGGCAGATTCTCGAGATCATCGACAGCTTGCGCGACTGATCGCGCGAGCTCTACGCCAACTCGTCCAACAGGTCCAACTCGGCCTCGACGGCGTCGACGAACGCCATCGGCTCGCTCATCACCTGGACGTCGCTGAAGACTCCGATGCGCACGTCTCCGGAGAAGCTGAGGATCGAGATCCCCAAGCCGATATTGGCTCGCTGAGGCACCCAGAAGAGCATGGCACGAACCCGGCGCCCGGCGACGTAGAGCACGTCCTGGGGACCCGGTACGTTCGAGAGCACCGCTGTGCACTTGCGCGCGTAGAAGTCCACCAACCAGTGGCTCCAGCTGCGTGGCAACGTCTTGAGCAGCACGTTCACCGCGCCGTAGTAAATCATCGGCTCCACCGATCGCTTGAGCGCGTCCATGCGCCGTTTGGTTTCGTCGAGGCGAGCCCGCAGGTCCGACACATCCACAGGCAGGTCGAGCATGACCGCGGCGAATTTGTTCTCGAGCTTCGGCTTTTCGGACGGTGGTCGTACGTTCACCGGCATGGACACGCGGACCCGACCCAGCTCGGATTCTTCGGGATGGCTCTCAGCGTAGCGACGGAACGCTCCCGAGACCGCCGCCAGCAAGACGTCGTTGACCGTTGCACCCAAACGGTTCTTGATCGCCTTGATGCGGTCGAGTGCCAGGGGTCGGGTCCAGGCGACTCTCTTGTGGCCCGCGAGCTCCGGACCGTGGAGCACGCTGCGGTCGGCCGGTGTCACGGCGCGAGCGCCGAGCAGAAAGGGCCCTGTCAGTGCAGCCTTCGTGAAGATCTGCCACAGTTTGCCGGCCGTGCCGCGCGTCTTGACCTGCCGCGCATCGGGATCCGGCGGGTCGTTCTGATCCACGTCCATCAGTGAGAACAGGATCGGCACCATGGAGACACCGTCCCCCATCACGTGGTGGATACGCACCACGATGGCCGTACCGCCGTCGCCGAAATCGGGCACGAACAGGAACTGCCACAGTGGACGATCGTCGGGCAGCGGTCGTGAAGCCTGACGCCCGATGAACTCCTGCAATCCGTCACGGGTGTGGAGGCCGTCTCCTTCTACCGTCACGATGTGACGGCGGATGTCGAACGCCTCGTCCTCTCGCCAGAAGAATCGATCGCCGCTGCGTACGATCATGCGGCGAAAACGTCCGTAGGGTACGCCGCTGTCGAACTGAACGACGCGTTCCAGGAAGACGTGCCGCAAATCCTCGATCGTCATTTGATCGGTGGTGAGCACCGAGTTGATCACCATCAGGTTCGACTCGCGGTCCTGCAACCACACACCGTCTCGCTCGGCCACCGGCTCGAGCTCGCTGACCGGCACCGGCCCCAGGGCGCTGCGACCGTCTTTGGTTGCGACTTCGAGGCGCGCCTCGGCTGAGTCGATTGCCATGGCGGAAACCTAGCAGACGGTGGTCACCACCGCACCAGTGTCCTGTACGGAACTCGTTGGAGCCCTGGATGAGGGCTTCGTTGGCCTGCCAAGGCGCTACGACGAGGAACAGCAGAGCTATTGTGAGAAGGAGCACGCCGGCAGGGCGACGAAGAACCAGCTCAGGGGCCAACGATCTTTGCAAACAGGACACAGGTGTCGTTCGGTAGAGTCCACCGTTCATGCGCGATCTCCCGACATCTATCCGAAAACTCCGCGTCCGCGACCCAGAGCTGAGCCAAGCCGCAGCGCGCCTGTGTGAAGACGTGGCGGCAGCGGGCGGTCGAGCGTTGCTCGTGGGTGGCTCGGTCCGCGACGCGTTGCTCGGCCAGGATCTGGAGGATTTGGATTTCGAGGTCTTCGGTCTCGCGCCGGACCAGCTCGTCAGCGTGCTGGAGAAGCGCTTCTCGCTGGACCTGGTGGGCCGCAGCTTCGGCGTGCTGAAGCTCAAGGGCCTCGACATCGATGTCGCGTTGCCGCGCCGCGAGTCTAAGCGCGGGCTCGGCCACCGGGGCTTCGAGGTCCACTCCGACCCGGACATGACCTTTGACGAAGCAGCTCGCCGCCGTGATTTCACGATCAACGCCATGGGATGGGATCCATTGAGCCATGAGCTGCTCGATCCCGCCAACGGCCGATCTGATCTGGCCGGCCGCGTCCTGCGCCACGTATCTCACCAATTCTCCGAGGACCCCTTGCGGGTTCTGCGGGGCATGCAGTTCGCCGCTCGCTTCGAGCTGAGGGCAGCGTCGGAGACCGTCGCACTGTGCCGCACCATCGACCCGGAGGATCTGCCCCCGGAACGTCTGTTCGCCGAATGGCGAAAGCTTCTCATCCGTGGACGCCGCATCTCCAACGGACTGACCTTCCTACGCGACACCGGCTGGCTGCGCCACTACCCCGAGCTGCAGGCCCTCGTGCACTGTCCTCAGGATCGCGGCTGGCATCCCGAGGGTGACGTCTGGGTCCACACCCTCCACGTGCTGGACGCCTTCGCGGAGACTCGAACAGGAGATGACGAAGAAGATCTGATCGTCGGCCTGGCGTGTCTCTGTCACGACCTAGGCAAGCCCCTCACCACGGTCTTTCGCGGTGGCCACTGGCGCTCGCCGGGTCACGAGCACGAAGGGGAAACGCCCACCCGCAGCTTTCTGGCGCGGCTCACGGATTCGCGCAAGCTCGTCGACCAGGTCGTCCCGCTGGTTCGCGAGCACATGAATCCCTACGCTCTCTGGCGCGATCAGGCCTCACCGGCTGCCATCCGGCGCCTGGCCCGCCGCGTCGGACGCATCGACCGGCTCGTCCGGGTCTGCCGAGCCGATCACATGGGTCGTCCGCCACTGCCATTCGATGGATTCCCCGCCGGCCGCTGGCTACTGGACCGAGCCGCAGAGCTAGATCTGCGAGATCAGGCACCCGAGCCCGTCCTCAAGGGCCGTCATCTGATCGCCCTGGGCCGTGCTCCGGGACCCGGATTCGGCCCGATTCTCGACGCTGCCTTCGAGGCGCAACTCGACGGCGCATTCGACACCGAAGAGGAAGGTGTCCACTGGTTGGAGCGCAATCTAAAGGGCTAGTCTGAGCCTACTCGGGCTTCAAGTGGAACTTGGTCCGGATGAGACCGAACCGGAGCTCATCTCCGTCGTGGAACTCCACCGGTACACCGGTCTCGACCCGTTCACCGTTGATGAACGTACCGTTCATCGTGCCGATCTCTTCGCGCAGGAAGAATTTCTCGCCACGGCGAAAGATCTTGGCGTGGCGGCGCGAGATGGAGCGTTGGGTGTCGGCCGGCGTGAGGTCGATGTCGGGATTGATGCCGGTGACCGGATCGCGGCGCCCGATCTGTGTCTCGCTGCCGGCGGCCAGCCGGAATACGATGCCCGACGCCTCGTCCACCAGCTGCTCGGGGCCCTTGGCCGATTCCCGATCGTCCATCTTCGGGATCTCGGGAACCTGGCTCTCCTCGGAGCCCAGTGCTTTGCGCAGCAGGTTGTCTGTGTCGCGAAGACGCCGTGACAGCTTGCGCATCATGCGCACCGCGATCTCCGGATTCTTGCGCAGCATGGAATCGAAGGTGGTGCCGTTGATACGCAGCACCTTGCAGTCTGTCTTGGCGCGGGCGGTGGCCGTGCGCGGCAGATCTTCGAGAATCGACATCTCTCCGAAGAAGTCGCCCTGTCCCAGCTCTGCGAGCTCTTGGTCCTCGCCGCGGAACTGCTTGAGGATCTCCACAGCACCCTGCTGGATGATGAACATCTCCGTCCCGAGCTCGCCCTCGGTGAAGATCGTCTCACCGACCGGAAAGTGGACCGCGAAATCCATCTTCTTCTTGTTCCCGGCGGTGGACTTGAAAACTGCTTTGACCATGCCGACTTCCTTCCGAGCTGCCTAGCAAGCGTCAGCGGCGTCGATTGCCAGCCGCAACGTCCGCCCGCCTCTCCCGATGGAACACAACGTACCGAGGGGCAGTGTGAGGTTGGGTGCGGCGTGACCCGCGTCCAATCCCTCGACGAGTGGCCAGGAAAATTCCTCCGCCATCTCCCGGAGAACACCGCGCAAAGTGACCTCGCCATTCCACGCGGTCGGCTCCGGCCGGCCCTCGCAATGCAGGTGGCCGACGATCATTCCGCCGATCCGGGTCAGAGTACCGGAGAGCCGAAGGTGGGTCAACATTCTGTCGACCCGGTAGGGCGGCTCGTCGAGGTCCTCGAGGAAGAGGAGCGAACCGTCCAGGTCCCCCGCCCACGGCGTGCCCAGAGTCGACACGAGAAGACTCAGGCAGCCTCCCAGTAGAACCCCTGTAGTGACCTCATCCGGCCGCTCGGAAACTCCGAAGTGATCGTGCAACTCCACCTCGGTCGGGAGCTCACCCAGGAGGCTCCCGACGAAGCTCGCGGTCTCTCTGTCGTCGAGACCGCGGGAGAGGTCTGCAGCCACCATCGGACCATGGAAACTCGCCACACCGACGCGCTCGATCACCTGCTGCAGGAACGGCGTCAGATCGGAATAGCCGACGTAGGCTCGTGGGCGCCGACGCAACAGGTTCCAATCGATGCGGGGCAAGATTCGCAATACACCCCAGCCACCGCGGGCAAAGACGATCGCTTCGACGTCGTCGCGAGAGGCCAGCGCGTGGAACGCCTCCAAACGTGCGTCGTCACTTGCCGCGAAGAGGCCGTGACGGCTGCGCAGATTCTTCGCTTCCACCGGCTCGTAACCGAGCTCTCGCAGTCCGTCCAAACCCTCGTCGAGACGCGCGGAATCGACCGGGCCCGACAGTGCCGCCACGCCCACCCGTGCTCCAGGTCGGACGGGAGGCGGCAGAGGGACGGGCTTCAGCATTCACTAAAGTCTAGTGCACCACTTCGCGATTGCGCCGCGCTCACCTGGGCCCGGGCGCATCCGTTGGCCCCAGGTGCTCTAACTCGCTCCGGGGAGGTTCAGAGACTTACGGAAGGGGCCGGAGGACGCCGTAAGCCGGATTCTGTACCCGTTGGCTGAAAGCCGCCGGGTGACGATCATTCCTCTGGGATCCGCGTTGCCGCGGACCTCTAGCAACCTACCCGGGAGTCGGACGGTCCGAAGACCGAGCGGGACGGGCAGCCCGACAACCGCTCCCCTATTTGGTCTTGCTCCACATGGGGTTTACCGTGCCTTCGTCGTCGCCGACGAAGCGGTGCGCTCTTACCGCACCCTTTCACCCTTACCCGGAAATACCGGGCGGTTTGCTTTCTGTTGCACTTTCCGTCGCGTCGCCGCGCCTCGCCGTTAGCGAGCATGCTGCCCGTGGGAGTCCGGACTTTCCTCTCCGCTGCGTGACGCTGCGAAGCGATCGCCCGTCGTCCTCCGGCCCGCAACGATTGTATCGCCTCGGAGGCATCCCTAACGCACAATCTTGCCCGTGCCCCACGCTAGTTCACTGGAGCTTCGGATGAACACGCCGAGCAGATCTTGGGCTAGGAGGCCAGCTTGCGGGCCACGCTCTCGGCGTGATGCGCGTTGTGGTAGAGCGTGAAGAATAGGATCTCGCGCACGGTCATCTTGCCGAGGGCCGGATGTGCTACGCAGACCTTGTCCAGCGAGGACTCGCTCCACCGGTCGAGGCCCTCGACGACGCCTTCGATGGCGACTCGATTCTTGGCCACCAGCTCGTCGCGCGTCGTTTCCGTGGCTTCGGCGTCCATGGGCCTGGGCAGATATCGGCCGAACGCCTTGAGCCCTCCCGACAGTGCAGTTCGATACACATCGAGGATCTGCGCATACGAGCGAGAACCCTTGAAAGTGAAGCCGAAGCGCAGCATGAGAGCGAGCTTCGGGGAGCGCAGGCCGTAGGTTACCGGCCGGTTCGACTGCACCAGATGACGCACGTTCTCGGCAGGCGACCAGGCGTCGCCGATGGGAGCGAAGAACATCGCGGGTTCGAGGGAGGACCAGTAGTCGGCGGTCTGCTCAGCGACGGAGTGCAACTGACGGCGAAGGTCGGTCAGAGACGAGGGAGCGTCAATAGCGATCTGGATCATTCTCCTGCCTTTCCGAAGGTTGAGCACAAAGGATACGACCGTTCGTGCGGATTTCCAAATACCGACAGAACTACAGCTCCAGATTCACGCTATACCGACGACCTGAGGGCTCAGTGCCCGAGACGGCTCGCCAGCTCGTCGAGGAGACCGACGGCCGCCTGCGGAATCTTGGTGCCCGGACCGAAGATCGCCGAGGCACCCATCTCTCGCAACCGATCGTAGTCGTCTGGTGGGATGACGCCTCCGACGACGATCATGATGTCCTCACGGCCATGCTCCGTGAGGGCATTCCGCAACTCGGGCACCAGGGTCAGATGACCGGCGGCCAGTGAGCTCACACCAACGATGTGGACGTCGTTCTCCACCGCTTGGCGGGCAGTCTCGGCGGGCGTCTGGAAGAGCGGCCCGATGTCGACATCGAAGCCGAGGTCGACGAAGGCCGAGGCGATGACCTTTTGACCCCGGTCGTGACCGTCCTGCCCCATCTTGGCCACCAGGATGCGCGGTCGCCGTCCCTCCGCCTCGGCGAACTCTGCGGTCCGCTGCCGTACCCTCGTCACACTGTCGTCGGTGTCGCCCATGGCTTTGCTGTAGATCCCTGCGATCGATTGGATATTGGCACGATGACGACCCCATGGTCTGGCCAATGCGTCGCTGATCTCCCCCACCGTGGCCTGGGATCGTGCCGCTTCGATCGAGAGATCGAGCAGGTTGCCCTGTCCCGATTCCGCGCAGGCGGTCAGAGCACTCAGGGCAGCCTCGACCCGCGCCGGATCGCGCTCGGCACGCAGTCGCTCCAGGCGAAGAATCTGGCGTTCCCGCACCGCCGTGTTGTCCACCCGCAAGACCTCGAGCCGCTCCTCGGTCTGGGGTTGGAACTTGTTGACGCCGACCACAGCCTGCCGTCCGGAGTCTATGAGCGCCTGGGTGCGCGCCGCGGCCTCCTCGATGCGGAGCTTGGGCAGCCCGGACTCGGCCGCTTTGGCCATGCCGCCCATTCCCTCGATCTCCTGGATGTGCCCCCAGGCCCGGGCCGCTAGATCGTGGGTCAGACGTTCGACGTAGTAACTGCCGCCCCAGGGGTCGATATGTCGACACGCATCGGTTTCGTACTGCAGAAAGAGCTGGGTGTTGCGTGCTATCCGCGCCGAGAAGTCAGACGGCAGCGCCAGCGCTTCGTCGAGCGAATTGGTATGCAGGCTCTGCGTGTGTCCATGCACCGCCGCCATGGCCTCGACGCAGGTGCGCACGACGTTGTTGTAGACGTCCTGGGCCGTCAGCGACCAACCGGACGTCTGACAATGGGTGCGCAGAGCCAGCGACTTTGGATTGTCTGGCTCGAAGGAGCCGACGATCTTCGCCCATAGCAGCCGCGCAGCGCGCAGCTTCGCCACTTCCATGAAGTAGTTCATGCCGATGGCGAAGAAGAACGAGAGGCGCGGCGCGAAGGCATCGATAGCCAAGCCCGATTCGACACCCGTGCGCAGGTATTGCAGGCCGTCGGCCAACGTATAGCCCAACTCCAGATCCGCCGTGGCGCCCGCTTCCTGCATGTGGTAGCCCGAGATCGAGATCGAGTTGAAGCGTGGCATCCTCTCCGAGGTGAAGCGAAAGATGTCGGCGATGATCCGCATCGACTGGTCCGGAGGATAGATGTAGGTGTTGCGGACCAGGAATTCCTTGAGGATGTCGTTCTGGATCGTCCCGGATAGCTGTTCGGGAGCGACGCCCTGCTCTTCTGCGGCGACGATATAGAGCGCCATCACCGGCAATACGGCGCCGTTCATGGTCATGGAGACCGACATGCGGTCGAGCGGAATGCCGTCGAAGAGAATCCGCATGTCTTCGAGAGAATCGATGGCCACACCCGCCATCCCCACATCGCCCTTCACCCGTGGATGATCCGAGTCGTATCCCCGATGTGTCGCCAGATCGAAGGCGATGGACAGGCCTCGCTGCCCCGCCGCCAGGTTGCGACGATAGAAGGCGTTCGACTCTTCGGCTGTCGAGAAACCCGCGTACTGGCGGACCGTCCACGGCCTGCGCACATACATCGTCGAATATGGGCCGCGAAGATAAGGCGGGAAGCCCGGTTGATGGCCGTCGAGCTTCAGATCGTCCAGATCCGAAGCGGTATGGGCCGGCGCGACGTCGACCCGCTCGGGCGTGCGCCATCGCAGCCCCTGTGCCAGCAGGTCGCCCTGCGCATCGGAAAGACTTGCGGCTGCGGTCACCTCCCGACGCCAACCAGCCTCGTCGGCGGGCTCGAAGCGGACGGCTTCGTCGTCGAATTCCAGCGCGCCGAAATCCATGTCCGCCAGCTTCGCCCGAGCGGATGTCATCGGAGCACCTCCAGATGCACCAGAAGCTCCTGGAGGCACTCCAGCGCATCGCAGCCGACGTAGATGAACTCGTCGACGCCCGCGTCTCTCCAGGACGCCTCCTGATCTCCGGGGCGTCCCGCCAGGTACAGACGGCTAGCGCCCACAGCCTTCAGCTCTCGTGCGGTCTCGGCGGCCAGCTCGAGGTAGAGATCGTCGGACGAGCAGAGCACGGCAACCTGGACACCGGTATTCGCCCGCGCCGTACGAAAGCAGGCAGCACTACAGGCGGCATGCTCACAGTGACCGAGATCCACGGGCTCGACTCCCGCGGCGGAGAAGAAACCGGCCGCGAACTCCGTGCGTGCGCGATGTTGCGAAGGTGTTCCGAGGTTGGCTAGGAAGATCGGAGGCCGCGTTCCCTGAACCTTGAGGTACTCGTCGGTGGCGAGACGCAAACGTTCCCAACCAGCGGACGGCCGATAAGGGCGCAGCGGCTCGCACGACGCGGGCTCGGTGTCGCTATAGATCGAGCTCGTCAAGGCTCCGACCGTCATGTCACCCTCGGCCGCCTCGAGAAGCTGCTCGAAACCTTCTACGTCGGAAAGGTCTCGCACCTGCCGATCGGAGCGGTCGAGCGCCGCGACGGCTCGTTCGGCCACCGCGTCGAGCTGTGGGCGGTCGAGCTGGGGCCGTTGTTCGGCGAGCAGCGGAAAGACCGACAGGCCCACGATTCCGGTCTTGCGCTTCGAGATGTCGCGGCGCCGGCGGTCCACCGTCTTGGCGATCCGTTCGCCGAGGGCGCCCGAGAGCAACAAGGCCTCGTAGCCACCCGCCGCCTCGGTCTCTCGAAAGATCGCCCACGCGGCTCGCGCCAGCCGATCCGTCAACGACTCCAAGGTCCAGCTGCCGCCCGCGGGATCGGCGACGCGGCGTAGATGGCTCTCCTCCCCGAGAACGTGTTGGGTGGTCAGGGTGATGCGACGTGCCAGATCCGACGGTGTTCCGAGACGGCGATCGAAGGGAATGGGAATCGCCGCGTCTGCACCACCCACGACGGCGGAAAACGTCTGACCGGTGGCCCGTAGCATGTTGACCCACGGATCGGCCACGGTCACCGAGGCTTCCGAGCCAAACGCCACGTGGTTCTGCTGCGCGGCGGCCGACCCGACACCCGCCGCTTTCAAGACCTTGGCCCATAGAAGGCGCGCCGCACGTAGCTTGGCGATCTCGAGAAAAGTCTCCGAGCCCAGCGAGTGGAGGAACGCCAGCTGCGACGCCGCGGCAGTCGCGCCGAGACCGTGGGACTCGAGCCGGCGGAGCGTCGCGACGGCCGCCGCCAAGCCAAATCCCAGCTCCTGCGCCGGCCCTGTCCCGGCTTCGCGCAGCGGTCGCATCGACACCGCAAGGGCACGTAGGCCGGGCGCTTCGGCCTGGCAAAAACGCGCCAGCTCGGCGGCCCGACGGAACGCCTGATCGAGACCGCCGGTCAACTCGCCATCCTCCGCCAACACAGCGAATGGATCGAAGCAGAAGCCGCCGCGCAGCTCCGAGGGAGGGACACCCCGACGACGGGCCCAATCGAAGAACAACGCTGCGGCCGCCGGCGTACCACCCCCGGCATCGATCACGAGATGGACATATCGCGGCTCGACGTCCCGCAGCAGCGTCTCGATCTCCTCGGAGGTGCCCCAGCGAACTCCGTCGCAGCCCACTTGCCCGCGGGCCCGTGGATCGTCGGCATCGAGGCCCTGGCGCCCTGCACGATCGACCCTGAGCCAGAGCATCTGAGCGCCAAGCTGAAGGTCCCGCAAGATGGCCTCGTTGGCCTCCTCGAGGCAGGGATCGTCGATCAGCTGACCTAGGGTCCAGAACGGCTCGGGTGACGGCAGCCGCGTCCCACGGGTGAACGGGGGTGCTCCCGGCAGTCCAGAGGGCTGGGCATCTCTCAGATCACCGGCCCCGTAGAGTGCCTGGAGCTCCACTCCATCGGCGGTGGTGTACCCGAGACGGGCCATCGCGGATTGCTCGTCGGATCCGACCTCGCGCGCCACCTTCTCCTGCCACTGCTCGGTACTGATCGGTGGCCTGGCAGAGAGTTCCAGCTCGGCGGCCAGGCGCTGCTCTGCCGTCTCGGAGGCTCCTGGGGCCTGCTCGGGGACGCGGTCGGACACGGAAAGTCGCTCCTGGCTGGACTGGGATGAGGCGGAGGAAGGACCTCGGCGGGCACGGAAAAACTAACATAGGGCCGGAAGTCCCCCCACCTCCCAACGCCTCGCCACGGCCGCGCGCAGACGCCAAGACGATCGGGCTCGGCCTCCTGTGGTGCTGCTGACAGGCGTTGCTCTCCGAGGTCGGCAGGTTGGGGCTGGTGCTACGGCAAGAAACCGCCAGCAGATTCGATCTCCACGGGAGCGAGCGCCAGGCCCTCGATCTGATCGAGAAGCACCAAGATCTCGAGTCGGTGGCGACCCGGTTCTAGACCGGAGGGCGGCAGGAGAGTCGAGAAGACACGCCCTATTTCACGATCCGCCGTCGCCACGGTCGTCTGGACCACACCATCGAGGGCGATCGCCAGAGCACAGCAACCATCACCGACATCGTGGGGTACTTCGAGCGAACCGCTGAGCAACGCAGGGACAACCGACGCCCCGTCGTCGATCTGCCGAAACCGATCGGGCTCCACGATGGCCGCGGACCATCCGTCCAATGAGCGGCGTGGCCAGGCGCTCACCCGCGAACCCACCAGCTCCGGATGCGGGCCGATGCGGTAGAGATCCGTTGGATCTTCGCCACTCCCGAACCTCTCGAGAACCGATCGCGCACGCAGGATCTTGAGCCGATGGATCTCCGGCCCGTACTCCAGAAACCCATCCGGGGTCTCGATCCGCAGGGGATCGCGAGCTGGACCCTGCACCAACGCGGATCGCCCGTCGAACGTCCAGGGTGGATCGGCCCCGAGGATGTCCAGAATCGTCGGCAGGACATCGATTGTGCGCACGGTAGTCCCTACGACAGCGCCCTCCACCTGATAGGGCAGTTTGATCCACAACGGCACGGGCAAGACCTCCGCCGGGTCGGCGCCCCGGGCCAAACTGCGGGAGTCGCGCCCCGGCTGGAAGCTCGTACCGTGATCCGCTACGAGGACGATCAGAGCCGGGTCGAAGAGGCCCGACGTCCTGAGTCGGCGCATCACATCTCCGACCGTTCGATCCACGAACTGCAATTGCAAGATGTACCGCTGTAGGGAAAGCAGAGATTCCAGCTCGCTGCCCTGCAAGCGCAGCAGCTGACCCTCTAGACCTGCGGGACTATCGGTCCAGTACTGCTTCCCGTCGGGAAGGAACTCGAACGGACGATGTGGAAGCAATATATGTTTGAAGTACAGCGGAGGCATTCCGCCGGTCGGTGGTGTTTCGAGAAGGTTCAGGAATCTCCCGATCGAGTCCAGGCGCCCCTCGGTGCTCGCGACCTTTCTCCTAGCCTGTCGGTGGAAACCGCCCCAATCCTCGAAGAGCTTCTTGGCTGGCTTCCGGTGAGCGAAGTCCCGCCAACCCATATCGATCGGCGGCAAGCGCCGTTTGAACGGCCGCGGTACGACGACGTGCAGGTACACCACTCCGAGGTCCGCCAAGACCCCGTCGAGAGGTGTTCTCTGGTGGGCACCCTCTTCGCTGAGATGGTTGATCTCGGGCGGACAGAGAGACGTGATCGGTTCCAGCGCAAAGACCTCGTGGCTCCGGGCGAAGAGGGTGAATAGATTCTCGGGATGATCGGTGACGGACGGCAACCGATCAAAGCTCGGAGTTCGCCCGGTGACGATCGCGGGGACCGCCCTCTCTGTGGAATAGGCGACGGTCTCGACGTTGAGGAACCACGTAGACTGATCTGCCAGCTGTGCAAAGTTCGGATAGCGGTGCCGGTTGATCAGGCCATCTACCCCGATCAGCGGCGATAGGCCGAATTCATCGAAGATGAGGAAGACGATCGGTGTTTCGGTTCCGATTTTCGGCCAGCCAGCCGACTCTTGTGGCGTGGACAAAAAACTCTGGATCTTCGGCTGCCGCAAGAATGTGAACGGCACCCCGATCAGGGCGACACCGAGAAACGACACCAGCAACCGGATCGCCGGGCGCCTGCGATATGCGATAGCGGTACCGCAACCCACCGCTGCGGCCAGCCCGAGGGCTCCGAGTCCGTGAACACCGAGCCTGCCAGAGATCGGGAGCACCAACAGGAAAACCAGCAACGCGATAAAGGCTACGTAGATCGCGTTGGCGGCGCGGCGGGATATCAAGCCGAGACCCAGCTCCATCACCGCCATGGGAACGACAGGTCCTAGGAGAAGTGCTGCTATCAGCACGAGCACGTCACGAGAGTCCAGACGGTGGGCTACCAGAAACTCTGCGTGGCGTGCCACCAGGTCCAGAACCGGCGCTGCGATGGCCAGGCTGACCAAACTGGTCAGATGAAACAGGCGACCCGACAGACCTGGTGTCGACGACACCGGATTCTCGAGAGACGGGGTCTCACTCTTTTCGCGCGCGTTGCGCGTTGAGTCACACAAATGGGGAGCTTTCGGATCGGGCAGGGGCAATCTGGATATCGAATATGCTACGGGAGCATATTTATGCTTCTGCGCCATGTCAAGAAGATCTCCGCACCTCGGCAACAGGTAGCGAGACGAAACCAGGCGAAGCGAGCGTGGACCTCCAGAGAGTGAACCCGATCCACGGGGCCCACCGTAGATTCCGCGAGGAGGCTCACATGAGCACAACCAATACCCCGAGAATCATCGATCGTCTGATCTTTGTATATGCGGCCAATTCCGGCCGGCTAGGCGCCTTCGTAGACAGCGCCAAGAAGCTGCTTCAGGTGAGAGGCTGTTCCCTCTGTGCCCTGACCCATGGGTTGACCGGTGAGAAGGAGGAGTGGCGCTCCTGCCGCGACGAGATCGGCGTACCGATCGATACCTACCACCTAGACGACCAACCATCGGACGTCGAACGTGTAGCCGCGGGTGCCTATCCGTGCGTCTTGGCGAAGTCCGGGGACGAGCTCATGCTCCTGCTCGGCCCCGATACCCTCGACCGCTTGCGAGGCAGCGTCAACGATCTCCGCGCGCGACTCGACATCCATGCCACGATGAGAGGCCTCGAGCTCCCAGAAGGACCTCCCGCGGCGGCCTGATCTGCGCGACGATTCAGCGGCCGCGTGTCTCTTCAGCTTCTTCCACCAGGGCATGTCGTTCCGTGGTGCTGGTGCGGTCCCGAGGTCCATTCAGCTGAGATCTCGCTCAGCTTCCAGGCTGTGAGGCCGGTGTTCTCCGCTCGTCGCTGGCTGGCCAGGTAGCCATCGGGTGGGTGCCACTCACCCACCTGGATGGCTCAGGCAGCGGTGAATCCCAGCCGGACGTGCCACACCTCTGGCAGGCAGGGCTCCACCGAGGGACTGCGGCTTGACGGCCGCGCCGCCAGCCCGTATCTTGGTCTCTGGCCTGACTTAGAGGAGCATACAGGTGGACGAGACGAACGAGCCGGCTCGTACGATTCCTATCGTCGTCGACTTGGGGTCGCGAAAACGCAAGCGGATCAAGCAGCTCAAGCGCGGTGAGGGACCGCTCGTGGACGAGGTCTACGAGGCCGTCGACGCAGTGCTGGAAGAGCTCGGGGAGCCCGAAGAGTCCGACGGGCGAACCGTCGTGCCGGTGGTTCTGCTGTATCGGCGCAAGCGCAAGAAGCGCAAGCGCGGACTTCTTTTTCCGTTCGGGTAGGAACACGACAACCGACAGCGGATGGACGCATGACCATGACCGACCAGGCATCGACCGAGCAACCAGCCGAAGCTGACGAGGGCGCCAGCGCCGACGTGGAGAACACCGCCCACGCGGCAGCCGAGAGATCGACGACGGAGGAGTCTGCCGACCAGCCAAAGCAGGCGAAGAAGCGTCGGAAGAAGTACTCCAAAGGGCTTCGCGACATCCAGAGGCTCGAGCGCGGGTTGAGCAAGGCCAGCCATCGCATGGTTTCGGCCGTCGAGAAGGGAATGCGTACCTACCGCAAGCGATCGGAGAAGTCGGCACGGAAGGCGAAGGACGGTGCGCTACGCGACTCCCTCGTTAACGTCGCGGTGGCTTCCAGTGAGACGCTGGCGGAATCGGCCAAGGTCCCGCTCGATCTGATGGAAAGCGTCGACACCAAGCGGGTATGGAAGCGGGTTCGCCCGGTTCTCCGAACGCTCAGCAGGCCGATCTTTCTTCGATGAGTCGATCCGCGCCCGGTGCGCGGACGGAGTGTGACGAAGAAGCCTGTTCGCAGGTGAGACAGCGGGCTGGGGACGCGGTCGAGCGCTGGCGTGCGCTCCAGGCAGCATTGCGCTCCGATCCGGAGACCGGCGGCAGATCGGGGGTGTCGGTCGAAGGCGAAGGCAGCTACGTCGATCTGAACGGCTATTCCGGCATCGAGCCCGGCGCCGGGATCGTCGCCAGCCTGCCCCGGCGCCAAGCACGATTCAGGCCGCGAGACGGCGAGCAACGAAGGGTCCGGCAGCAGGGAGAGTCATTTCGCGCGGGCCTCTTTTCGACCTTCAGACGGTTGTTGCATTGGTTATGGGTGGCGTTCTGGTTCGCAGCCGGCGTGTCCTGGGACGCCCTGCTGCGTCGCAACTCGATCGAGCGGCGTGCACGACGCCTGCGAGAGACGCTGCAGGCGGCGGGCCTGACGGCCATCAAGGTCGGTCAGCAGCTCTCCATGCGGCTCGACATCCTCTCCTATGTCTATGCCGCCGAGCTCGAGAAGCTGCTAGACGACGTGCCGCCGTTTCCGGTAGAGGAGGCGATCACAGAGATCGAGGCCGCGGCGGGTAAGCCGCTGCGCGAAGTCTTCGCGGTATTCGATCCCGAGCCGATCGGATCCGCCTCCATCGCCTGCGTCTATCAAGCTGTTCTCCACGGCGGGCGTCGCGTGGCGGTCAAGGTGCGCCGACCGCGGATCGGCCAGGATCTGGCGACTGATCTGCGAGCGCTGGGAATCCTGCTCAAGCTTGCCGAACTCTTCTGGCTGCCGCCACGCTTCTCCAACAACTTCATGCGCGAGCTGGGAACCATGCTCTTCGGCGAGCTCGATTTCGTCAGCGAAGCACGGGCAATCGAGATCTTCCGCGAGCGGGCGAAGGAGGCGAAGCTCAAATATGTCCGTGCCCCCGACGTCTACGTCCAGTTCTCCAGCCGACGGGTCCTGGTCGAGGACTTCGTCTCGGGGGTGTGGCTGACGGAGGTCCTGGCCATCGTCGAGAATCAGGACGAGGCGGGATTCGCTCACCTTAGGGCTCTCGACATCGACCCGACGCTGATCGCGGGGCGCTTGCTCCGAGTGACCCGCTGGGCCGGCCTGGAGGGGCTTCTTTTTCACGCCGACCTGCATCCCGCCAACATCATCGTCAGTCCGGGCAGCGTGCTGATGTTGGTCGACTTCGGCTCGGTCGGTGCTTTTACCGAACGCGAGCGGAAGATCTGGCGGCGCTTTCTCTACGCCCAACAGATCGAGGACGTCGGAGCCATGGCCCGGGCCGCCATGGACCTGCTGGAGCCGTTGCCGCCGATCGATATCGACGACTTGATCAGCGAAACAGAGACGGTCTTCTGGCAAGATCTCTACGCATATCGCTCGCAGCACTCGGAGTGGTGGGAAAAAACATCGGCGCGGATCTGGATGAATTTCTTACGGCTGGCGCGAACCCGCAATATCCCTATGAATCTGAACACCCTACGGATGATCCGAGCCACACTCTTGGTGGACACTCTCGCTCTGCGCCTGGACGAAAATATCGACCAGCAGGTGGAGTACGTGAAGTACGAGCGCAGCGCTGGCAAGCGGGCCCGCAAGCGCTTGAAGAAGAAGATGGGCGACATGTTCAGCGTCCGGAGCTTCATCGAGCTGGAGCAGGTCTTCGAAGCCACCCGCGCCGCGCTCTATCGCGCCCAGCGCTCGTTGGACATGCCGGGGGCACGCTACTCCCGATTGATCGGCAAGACGGCCTACAGCGTCATCGCGCTCTTCACGCTGGTGGCCTCCCTCTTCGGCGGCACCCTGGTGGTGGCCGGGGGAGTGGGATTCTGGCGCCTCTTTCAGGGCGAGACCGCGCACCTCGATCTCTGGGGCAGCCTGACGAACCATGTCCTGCCAAACTCGATCTTCCAGGGCGCAGTGGTTTTGGGGCTGGCGATCTACGGCCGGTGGGTGTACTACCGTTTGCGGGGTCTCGAGCGATAGCCCTACCAGAAGAATCCCGTTCTCGACAGCTCCTACCGTCTCCAAAGCGGCCGTCTCCACGGCGGCCGTCTCCACGGCGGCATGCCGCCCTCCGGGCGCCCGGCTCCCGACTCGCCTTGGCCGTACTGGCGGTGACTCTGCTCCTCGCCCTCTTTCTCCAGCTGCGCTACCCGGGCCTGAGCCGTGCGACGCGGCATCAGCTGCTGGACGGTGGGATCCAGGAGAGCTGGAACATCGCCAGGTCGCTGATGTACTGGGCAGACTACTTGGGCCGCCTGCGACCGAATCACGCAACACGGCAACTCGACTTTGCAGCAGCTCGAGGCGCCGCACCGAGTCCCGCGATGGCGGCTCGGCTGGCCTTTCACGACGGAGACTACGCCGCCGCCGTCGCGGGCTTCGAGAGCCTGCGCGGATCGGCATCGTCGTCGCTCGACGACCTCCTGTTGCTCGGCCTGGCCCAGCTTCGGCGAAGCGAGGAGCAGGGCTGCATGGGAAGCCTGCGGGGCGACATTGCGGCGTCCTGCGCTCTTCCCCTGCCCTCCCGCGATCATCAGCACCAGGCCGCGGAAGCCGCAACGACGTTCGCGCGCCTTCTCGACGAATCGTCCGGGGATCGGGAGCTGATTCGCTGGTTGCGTTTGCTGGCGCGATTGGCGAGCGGTACGCCGGTAGGCCGGCTCTCGGATGCCGAGCGCATCGACGGTCCGTTGATGGATGTCTTCTACGGCGGCCCCAGCCGGGAGATCCGCGCGAGGTCGGCAGAATTGCGACTGGTGGAACGGGCGCAGGAGTTGGGACTGGACACCTTCGATGCGGGCAAAGGCGTCGCGGTGGAGGACTTCGATGGCGACGGCGATCTCGACCTGGTCACCGGCGGCTCCTTCGATCCATTGCGCTACTACGAGAATCGCGCTGGCCAGCCCGAGGGGCGGTTCGTCGAGCGCAGCGCCGCAGCGGGATTCGAGAGCATCGTCCAGCCGCATATCGTCACGACGGCCGACTTCGACGCCGATGGTCGGATGACCTTTTCGTCGGCAGCTTGTTGCACCCGGATCGGTTGCTGCGCAACGTCGGCGATGCGCGCTTCGTCGACGTCACGGATCAGGTCGGGCTCGGCGACCGACCTGGGGAAAACTCGTTCAGCTGGACCTCGGCGTGGTCCGACATCGATCGGGACGGCGACCTCGACCTCTTCGTCGCCCGCTGGGGAATCCGCGCTCCCGGTGTCGAGGGAATCCTGGCCACGAAGCGCTCCGACTCGCGGCTCTTTCTATGGAACGGCGAGCACTTCGAGGACGCGACGGAGCGTCTCGGGATCGGTCCTTTCGTCTCCGACGCTGCCATTCTCGGGGCTGCCTTCGGTGACGCCGACGGCGACGGCGATCCGGATCTTTTCCTGTCGAGTCCGACACGCCGTGGCAGCGTTCTTCTGCGCAACGAGGGAGGTTCCTTTGCGTTGCAGCAGCGCTTCGATACAGGGTTCGGCGTTGCGTTCGTCGATTTCGACCACGACGGACAGCTCGAGATCCTCCAGGCGGGATTGGCGGGCGCCCGCACCAGCGTGCAGGCGGCGGTCTATGGCCGACGGATCGGTGCCCCCACTACGGGACGCACCCGCCTCTTTCGTCGGTTGGCAGACGGTTCCTGGTCTGACGTCGAGGATTTTCTCGAGGGTGAGCTGGCCATCGGGACCATGGGATCTTCATACGGCGATCTCGACAACGACGGCTGCTACGAGGTTTATCTCGGTACCGGCGGCCCCGAGCCTTGGTTTCAGCTTCCCAACCTGCTCTACCTGGGTCGGCGAGAAGGAGCCAAGTGCCAGTTGCGTGCGGACAATGCTTCGATGATGCAGAGCTTCGGTTCGATCCAGAAGGGGCACGGTGTCGTATTCTTCGACTTCGATGGCGACGGAGACCAAGACGTGATCTCGAGTCTCGGCGGGATGTGGCCCGGCGATCGCTGGCCCAACCAGCTCTTCGTCAACGAGAGCCCGGCGGTCGGGAGCTGGCTGGAGCTGAGATTGCGCGGGCGCCAGTCGAACCGTCACGGACTGGGCGCCGCAATCCGGGTCGTCGCACAGCGCCCGGACGGCGGCGAGGTTGTACGTACCGCGACCATCGACGGCAAGACGGGATTCGGCAGCGGGCCTCTCGTCGCACGGTTCGGACTCGGCGACGCGACCTCGGTCGAATCGGTAGAGGTGCGCTGGCCCGTTTCGGACTGCCGGGCTTCGTATCGCGTCGAGATCGATGCCCGCACTGTTCTCGATGAGGATGTGTGTCGGGCCGTGTCCGGAACTCAGAGTCCGACCTCAGGGGCCGGAACTTGAAGCTCCGGCGACTCGCAAAAGTGTCTCTCGTGCTACTCCTGGTGGTGGCGGCGGTCGTCGCGTTCATTGCACATCGATCGAATCGATGGAGCCGCCAGCACGCAGAGTTCTCCGCCGCTGGCAAGACCATCAACGACTTCCTGAAGGACTACGCGTCCGCCGTCGCCTCCGGAGACCCCGCCAGGGTTCTGGAGCACTATTCCGAGGACTTCGCGACACCGCAAGGCCGGGCATGGCGACTGCAGGCCACCGGCCTTGGCGTCTCGGGCGATGTCGAGGGAGCCGGAATCGAGTATCGCCCGCTGGAAACGGGAAGTTTCGGCCCGCCCGATCGCTCGGGTCTGACGGTGCGCTGGGCGGAGTACTTCGAGGGTCTTGCGGCCATCGACTCCGTTCAGTGCAAGATCAACTTGATCGAAGAAATCGATCCGGAGCGCAGCGCGACGCTGACCGTGAATTTCTCTCTACGCGGCAGCGAGCGCGGGGGTCGACTGGTGGAGGATCGCTTCACTTTTCGCTGGTGGATCGTTCGAAATTCGGCAGACGGTGCACCATGGCGGGTGGTGCGCGAAGATCTCGATGCCGACAGCGAACAGCGACGTCTCTCAGGGTCGGGCAACGCCTTCGTCCGGCTGGACCTGGCGGCGGCCGGGATCGATTACGTCCACCGCCGAAATCCCGCCGTCGATCCGACTCGCGCGGCGATGCGATTCGGCGTCGTCGAGCACGCGGCGGGCGGTGTCGCGGCGGCGGACTACGACGACGATGGACGGGTCGATCTTTTCTTCGCCGACGGAGTCGCCTCGCGACTCTTTCGCAACGTCACGCCGCCAGGGGATGAGTCGCCCGTCTTCCGCGACGTCACCACCACGGCGGGACTCGGTGGGCTCGACCAGGCCCACTGTGGTCTCTTCGCCGACTTCGACGACGACGGGGACCGAGACCTGGCGGTGACTCGGTACCTGGTACCCAACAAGCTCTACTGCAACGACGGCAATGGGCGGTATTCCGACTGCACGGAGGGCTCGGGACTCGACATCCAGGTGCCCAGCGTCTCCTCGACCGTGCTCGACTACGATGCGGACGGGGCACTGGACCTCTACCTGGCCGTCAACGGCAATGCCTTCGAGGCTTGCCCCGACATTCCGTTCTATGCCACCAACGGTCAGCCCAATCGGCTTTTCCGCAACCTCGGTGGTGGCCGTTTCGAGGACGTCACCGAGTCGGCGGGTGTGGGCGGATCGGGCTGGTCCCTGGCCGTCGCGGCGGCCGACGCCAACCAGGACGGTCGGCCGGATCTGATGGTGGCCAACGACTTCGGCCGCAAGACGCTCTATGTCAACGAAGGGGAAGGCCGATTCTCCGAGGTCGCCAAGGAAGCAGGGGTCCTCGACTTCAGCGGCGGTATGGGGCTGGCGTTCGGAGATGTCGACGGCGACGGGATGCCGGATGTCTACACCAGCAATATCAACTCGAATCAGCGGTGGTTCGGTGAAGATCTGACGATCAAGCAGTACGTGCGCAATGTCCTGGGGACCCGCTACCTCTGGCGCGACCTGCCGACGTTCTGGGAAGTGTTTCGCCTTCTGGGGGATCAGTGGCCGGAACTGGGCAAGATGGTGGGCGAGGGAAACTCCCTCTTCCTCAATCGCGGCGACGGGACGTATCGGGAAGTGAACGGCAGCCATACGCGACGGGCGGGGTGGAGCTGGGGGGTCGGCTTCGTGGATTTCGACAACGACACCGATCTCGATCTTTTCGCAGCCAACGGCTGGATATCCGGCAAGAACCGAGACGACTTGTGACTGCCTTTCATCTCCGGCGCGGTCGCGCAGGTCGAACGATACAAGCGATGCTTCTTCTTCAGCTCCGAATTCGTCTCGAACAACTCGTGGAACGGATACGAGTACAACCTCCTCTACGCCAATCTCGGTGACGGCCAGTTCGCGGACGTCGCCCGGGCCGCTGGCGCCGACGTCATCGAAGACAGCCGCGCCCTGGTGGTTGCCGATCTGAACAACGACGGCAAGCAGGACCTCGTGGTGGCCAACAACGCCGACCCGCCGGCGATTCTGATCAATCAGTTGCCCGACGCGGGGAGCTTCCTGCGCGTGGTGCTGGTTGGCGACTCCCGGCACAACCGCGATCCGGTGGGGGCCCGGGTACGGGTCGTAGCCCGGGGCGACGACGGGCCCATCGCCATGACGCGATGGTTGGAGATCGGATCGGGCTACTGTGGCCAATCTGACACTCGGCTGCACTTCGGCCTGGGTGCGGCAAGCGAGATCTCCAGCATCGAGGTTACCTGGCCCGACGGTGAGCTGGATACTTTCGAGGGCGAGGACGTACGGAACCTGATCGATCGTGAGATCCGTATCCGACAAGAAGCTGGGGTCATCGATGCGTAGAACTGCAACCTGCCTTCTGCTCCTGCTGAGCGCATGCGGCACTCCGCAGCCGCCGGCCGCGCAGCCGGGAGACCATGCACCTGCGTTCGACCTCGCATCGGTTCCCGGCGGTGCTGCAGTGAGTAGCAAGTCGCTGGTCGGAGAACCGACGCTGCTCAGCTTTTGGAGCCTCAGTTGTGCCGTATGCAAGGCGGACGTCGAGGAGCTGAATGCTCTCCAACGAGGTGGCAGAGTCCGAGTCGTAGGCATCGCCATCGATGGCGATCCGGAGCAGGTCGCCAAGACCATGACCCAATGGCGGATCGAGTATCCGATCCTCGATGGCGATGCGCAGGTATTCGCCGCCTTCGACGGCTATGCCACACCCTTGACCGTGCTCGTCGACGCCGACTGGAAAATCCGGAAGCGAACCCTGGGACGCATCGCGCGCCACGAGTTGGAGGAGACGGTCGCCTCGATCGAGGGCGGTCCTTGAGTGAGCAGATCGCCGATCCCGTCGGCCGATGGAAGGCGTTTCGCCGCTCCCTGCGACCCTTGCGTGTGATCGCGGAGCGCGATCCAGAAGGCCCTCTCCATCGAGACGCGCTGGTGAGCACCGTCGTAGAAATCTGCGCGAGAGCGGCAGCCAGCGACCAGTTGGGGGAGAGGTCCGTAGGTCTGTGGCGACTCGAGAAGCTGGGCTTCTGCACATGCCGCCATGGCCGGGGGACGCTCGACGAAGCCGCCATCCCAGAGTCGGCGCAGCCGATTCTGCACGTGGGAATGGGCATCGCCGCCACCGAGACTGCGGGTTTCGAGGTCGTGCGAGTCGGAGAGGTCATCGAGGCACAAGCACACCCCGACTACAGGCTCTTCTCGTTCGAGTCCGTCGGCTGTATCTGGGCGGTCTACGCCAGCCCGATTTATCGCACCTTCTTCCGCTGGGTTTCAGGGGCCGGAATCCCCGTCACCAAGCTACCCGCATGGTCCTCGCTGATCCACACCGTCCCGGTGGAGATCGAAAGGGTGATGTCCCACGGCTACGGGAGGACGCTCTACTTCAAGCACTTGAGCCTTCGACGGGCGATCCGTGCGGCGCGGCGCATTCCGTCGCTGGACATAGCCGCGGCGGCTCAAGGCATCGCGTTTGCCTGCGCGATGTTGAACCACGACGATCTCGACTCCCTCCTGACGGGTGTGCCGACGAGCGACGATTCTGAGGTCGCAACCGGTCTCCGGCGTGGTTTCGTCTACGCGCTGGCCTTCTGGCAGTGGACCTTCGGAGACGTACTGGACCGTGTCGAATCGCGCACCCTACAGCGGACGGGGCTGGTGCGGGAGGCACGGGACCTGATCCGGGAAAGCCGGAGCCGTGGAATGTTGGCGACCTTCCTTTGAAGTCGCGCGCAGGGGCGCAGAGAGCCGCGGTCAATCCCTCGAGTTCTCGTGTCGATGGCCTTCCGGGTCGTGGACCTCGACCTCCCGGAAGCCGATCGTTCGTCCTCGCCGGGTCGAGCCAGGCTGCTAGCTTGAAGCCCGTGCCGACGCCAGCTAGGATCTCGGCCTCTCCTACGGAATTCGCTTGGTCGATCCGGGTCTTTCCACCTCACGTACACCACACAAACGCTCTGACGATTCCCTGGACGGCGTCGCCGCCGTCCGGCAGGACACCGCCTACATGCACTCCACGTTGCCCGACCGACCCGAACCCACTCTCCAACCCGATCGCACGGAGGAGCTGCGCGATCTCCTGAATCGTCGCATTCTCGTCTTCGACGGTGCCATGGGCACCCTGATCCAGGGCTATCGGCTAGAGGAGGACGACTTCCGTGGTGACATCTTGGCAGACCACGCCGTGGAGCTCAAAGGCAACAACGACCTGCTGTCTTTGACCCGGCCCGACGTCATTCGGCAGATCCACCGCGATTTTCTCGACGCCGGTGCGGACATCGTAGAGACGAACACCTTCAGCGCCCAGGCTGTCTCCCAAGACGACTACGACACGGTTCACCTCGTCTACGACATCAACTACTACTCGGCGCGGATCGCCCGCGAAGTGTGCGACGAAGTGGCTCGGGAGACCCCCGATCGACCGAGGTTCGTCGCGGGTTCCTTAGGACCTACGAACCGAACGCTGTCGATGTCACCAGATGTCAACCGTCCGGCCTATCGCGCTCTCTCGTTCCAGCAAATGAAGGATGCGTACCTCGAACAGGCGCGAGCCCTGGTGGATGGCGGAGTCGATCTGCTGCTGGCGGAAACCCATATCGACGTCTTGAACCTGAAGTCGGCCATCACCGCTTTGGAGGAACTGTTCGACGAGCGCGGCCGACGCTGGCCGACGATGTTCTCGATCACCATCACCGACAAGAGCGGCCGCACCCTGGCAGGACAAACCGTCGATGCGGGCTGGACCTCGGTGGCCCACGGGCGCCCTCTGACCTTTGGCCTCAATTGCGCGCTGGGCGCCCACGAGATGCGTGCCAGCATGGAAGAGCTGGCCGGCCTGGTGCCCACCTATCTTCACTGCTACCCCAACGCAGGTCTGCCCAATGCCTTTGGCGAGTACGACGAGACGCCGACGGAGACCGCAGGTGTCTTGCGGGATTTCGCCGAAGCCGGCTGGATGAACGTGGTGGGCGGTTGCTGCGGAACCACGCCCGAACATGTGCGCAACATCGCGGAAGCGATGGAAGGCTTGGCGCCACGTACCGTGCCTGAACCCCGTCCGTTCACGTCGTTCGCAGGTCTGGAGACAGAAGTTCTCCGTCCCGATGCCAATTTCGCCATGATCGGGGAGCGTACCAACGTCACCGGCTCGCGCAAATTCCGCCGGCTGATCATGAAACAGGATAGTGAAACCGCCCTGGAGGTCGCGCTCGATCAAGTACGCGGCGGGGCGAATCTCCTCGACGTCAACATGGACGACGGCATGCTGGAGTCCGAGGAGGAGATGCGCACTTTCCTCAATCTCTTGGTGGCTGAACCCGAGGCTGCGCGGCTGCCGGTGATGGTGGACAGCTCCAAGTTCTCCGTCATCGAGGCCGGCCTTCAGTGCCTGCAGGGCAAGTCCGTCGCCAACTCCATCAGCCTGAAGGAGGGCGAAGAGGTATTTCGCCACCAGGCCGAGACGCTCCGCCGCTACGGCGCCGGCGTTGTGGTGATGGCGTTCGACGAACAGGGTCAGGCGGTCGATACCGAGAATAAGGTCTCCATCTGCCAGCGGGCCTACAGGATCCTCGTACACGAGTTGGGTTGGGATCCTCGAGACATCATCTTCGACCCCAACGTCCTGACGGTGGCCACGGGCATCGAGGAGCACAATCACTACGCCAAGTCCTTTCTCGACGCGACGCGTCTGATCAAAGAGACGTGTCCTGGTGCCAAGGTCTCCGGAGGCATCTCCAACCTGTCGTTCTCCTTCCGGGGCAACGAGGTGGTGCGCGAGGCGATGAACTCGGCGTTCCTCTACCACGCCATCCAGGCCGGTCTCGACATGGCGATCGTCAACGCCGGTCAGCTCACGGTCTACGAGGACATTCCGAAGGGCCTGCTCGAGCGCATCGAGGACGTACTCTTCGACCGCCGACCCGACGCAACCGAGCGGTTGGTGGAGTTCGCCGACACCGTCAAGGGCGACGGCAAGACGCGCGAACGGGACGAGGCCTGGCGTCAGGGATCGGTGGAGGAGCGTTTGACCCACGCCCTGATCCACGGCTTGGTGGACCATATCGAGGCCGACACCGAGGAGGCGCGAGCGAAGCTGGGCCGGCCCATCGACGTCATCGAAGGCCCGCTCATGGCCGGCATGGGCGTGGTAGGCGATTTGTTCGGCGCAGGCAAGATGTTCCTTCCCCAGGTGGTGAAGAGCGCACGGGTGATGAAACGGGCTGTGGCCTACCTCGAGCCCTTCATGGAGGCGGAACGCCAGGCCGGCAGCGGCAACCGCGGCCGAGTTTTGCTCGCCACTGTCAAAGGCGACGTCCATGACATCGGCAAAAACATCGTCGGCATCGTCTTGGCCTGCAACAGCTATGAAATCATCGACCTGGGCGTAATGGTGCCCTGCGACACGATCCTCGATCGAGCCCGCGAAGAGGAGGTCGACATCATCGGCCTCTCCGGCCTGATCACTCCGTCCCTCGACGAGATGGTACACGTCGCGAAAGAGATGGAGCGACGAGAGTTCGTGCTCCCTCTCCTGATCGGCGGCGCCACGACGTCGAAGCAGCACACGGCGCTGAAGATCGCACCGACCTACTCCAGTCCGACGGTCCACGTACTCGACGCATCGAAGGCCGTGACCGTGGTCTCGAGCCTGCTGGAAGAGAGGAAACGCGACAGCTTCCTGGAGGACAACCGGGAGCTTCAGGCGCGGCTTCGAGAGTCCTACGGCCAGCGTCTTCGCAAGGAGACCCTGCCACTGGAGCAAATCCGTTCCCGCGCGCTACGCATCGACTGGAAGATCGACGATCTTCCGCAGCCCGAGTTCCTGGGTCTGCGGGTGGAAGACGTTCCGCTGGCCGAGATCGTGCCGTACATCGATTGGACGTTCTTCTTTACTGCCTGGGAGCTGAAAGGGCGTTTCCCTGCGGTCCTCGATCATCCGGAATATGGCGAAGCGGCCAGGGATCTGTACGAAGCCGGGACGACAATGCTCGATCAGCTGGTTTCGGACCGCGTTCTGACGGCGAAGGCCGTCTGGGGATTCTGGCCCGCTGCTTCGGAGGTCGATGACATCGTTCTCTATCGTCCGGACTCCGAGGAAGAGCTGGTCCGTTTCCATATGCTGCGGCAACAAGAGAAGAAGATCGACGATTCGAAGCCATACCGATCTCTGGCGGATTTTGTCGCGCCTCGAGAGGTGCAACAAGACCTGGGAGCTCGCGATCACATCGGCGCTTTTGCGGTCACTGCCGGCCATGGTGTGGCCGAACGGGTCGCCGAGTTGGAAGCGGAGCACGACGACTATTCGGCTCTGCTGGTCAAGGCGCTGGCAGATCGCCTGGCGGAAGCGCTGGCTGAGAAGCTTCACGCCGAGGCGAGACGAGCCTGGGGCTACGGTCGCTGCGAGAATCTCACCAATGACGACCTGATCGCCGAGAAGTATCGGGGGATTCGTCCGGCTCTCGGCTATCCGGCCTGCCCTGATCACACCGAGAAGCAGAACCTTTGGCGACTTCTGGATGCGGAACAGAACGCCGGTATGTCCTTGACCGAGCATTTCGCCATGGCGCCCGCGGCGTCGGTCTCCGGTCTCTACTTTCAGCATCCCCGGTCGGCCTACTTCTCGGTGGGCCGCCTCGGTCGAGACCAGGTGGCAGACTACGCGGCACGCAGAGGTCAGGAGCTTGCCGACGCCGAGCGGTGGTTGACGTCGAACCTGGCGTACGACCCCGAGGAGTAGCAGTCGTTGGACACCGAGTCGATGCCAATCCGTCGCCCCACCCAGTACGCGTGCCTAGCGCCCTTGCACCCGACTCGAATCGTCTTTCTCCTCACCTACTTCCTTGCTGGCTGTCTCCTCGCCTGGGGCTGCGCACCAGAGCCAGGCGGCGAAGCTTCGTCTCAACCAGAGGTCGCCAGACCTGATCAGCCCTCCACCCGGGCCGAGACACCGTCCCCGCCTCCTCCCGCCCACTCTCCCGAAGATGCCGCGCGACGGCTCGACCACGGAATCGACCTGTCGGTTCATAGCGGCGACGTCGACTGGGAACGCATCGCGGCGGCGGGATACGGCTTCGCCATTCTCAAGGCCACCGAGGGCGTCGATCTGGAGGACGGTGCCTTTGCCGCGCATTGGCAGCGGGCTGCTGAGGTCGGTCTGATCCGTGGCGCCTACCACTTCTACGTCACCGAAGACGATCCCAATCAGCAGGCCGATTGGTTTACCAGCAAAGTCGCGCTACAGCCGGGTGACATCGCGCCCATCGTCGACATCGAGTTGATCGGCCATGGGACACCCGCGGGTTGGCAAGAAAACGTCCTCACGTTCGTGCGCCGCCTCCACGAGCACTACGGCGTCGCGCCGATTGTCTACACCGGCCCTAAGTTCTGGCAGACCCATTTTCAAGGTGAGACGGCGAGGGAAATGTCGGAATATCCCCTGTGGATCGCCGAGTACGGCGTCGACGAACCGGTCGTGCCCGACCATTGGCCGACCTGGCATCTGTGGCAGTACCGAGGGGACGCCGAGATCTCCGGAATCGAGAAGGGCGCGGATATCAGCCGGGTCCATCGCGAGGCTGTGGATCCGGCGACGCTCCTGGTACCTCGAAAGTCTTCCGCAGCAGCGGTGAGCCCAGAACCTCACTGAACCAGGCCACGTGTTCCAGCACCAGGTCGACCTCCACAACATAGGTTCCCGGATCGGTGGGCCACGCCACGGGAACCTCCAATTCGACGGTCTGACCGGCTCGGACATCGTGCGGTAGTTGCAGCGGCTCGCTGTCCGCTAGTCGACGCGCCGCTGCCCCTTCCTCGTTGAGCCCGAGGAGGCTCCAGCGAAGCGTCACGCGCACGGGATCGTCGCGTTCCCAAGGCAATGGGCTGGCGTTGCGCAGGGTCAGCTGCAGCGGCTTCTCGGGCCACGTATCGTCCAGGAGCTCGTAGGCGATGGCCCGTGATGCCGCCACCGGATCACCCAGGAAAACGATCTCCGCTCGAGCTTCGGGCTGTTCTGATTCGAGGCTGAAGCGATACGTCCCGACCCAATACTCGGTGTCGTTGAACCAGAACCGATGTCGGCGCCAGAGCCTCTTTGGCTCGAGATCGATCGTCGACCAAGCCCGGCCGGAAGACGCGGGCTGCGTGGCGCTGCGCCCTACCTCGACTCGCCGCCGATCGCCGCCGTGGTCGACCACCAACGTTGCGACGTCCGCCGTACTGCGAACCCGCAGCCTCTGGATCCGTGCTTGCTGCCAGTGCGCGACGGATATCTCGGTGGTAGGCCGCCCGCTCGTCAGGTAGAAGGATCTGTCGCCTACATCGACCCAAGGATCGACGAAGCGCACGAGCTCACCGGCCCAATACCGATCGCGAACACCTCCGATCCGCCGAGAGGTGGACTCCCAAGGTAACCATCGGAACAGGCCGGCATACGCGTGGTTCTGGCTACTGCGACAAGGCCCGACACCCGATCTCCCTTCGAGCTCGGCACAACGGCGGACCGAAATCCCTGCCGAGCTCAGAGCCAGGGCGGCCAGGATCCAGATCGGTATCCAGCTCCGCGCGGTCGGTAGGCGTCGCACCGCTACCAGCAACGCAGCATAGGCCGGCAGCAGGTACCGATTGCCCAGGAAGGTCTCGCCGCCGAAATAGTTGCCGGGCTTCCAACCCACGTAGAAGGCCACGGTACCCAGGAAGGCGATCAAGATCCATCGCCCCGCTGCGTCGGACCGCCGGACCGCCAGCCAGAGCAGGAGAAGCGAAGCTGGATAGTAGACGAACAGCCCTGTGTGTCGCCCCATCCAGACGTAGAGAGCCGAGTAGAGCACCTGGGTAGAGATCGCCGGCCGATCGATCCGCGTGAAATGACTCGCTCGATTTCGATCGAACCGCGACAGCACTTCTTCGGCTTCGTTGCCCGCGGGATATCCCGTCTGCGGAGTAAACGTGGAGCGCTGGGCACGGTATGGGTTCGCAGCCCCGGTGAGCTCCGCGGTCAGCACATGGAGCAGGAATAGGGATGCCCCGACGACTGCCAGCCTCGCGAGAGCGCGACGCCATCCAGTACGCCAGCCCGAGTCCGCCAGAGCCAGTCCTACGGGTACCAACGCCAGCAAGCCGTTCGATATCCGCATCGAGACCAAGACCGCCAGCAGTACCGTCCCCAGCCAAGGCGCTCCCCGCCAGGCGAGGACACGTTCGGCCATGCCCTCCCCTCCAGCCGATCCGATCCTGCGGGAACCCACCACGAGCACGAGCCCAAGAAGAGCGATGCTGAACTGCAGACTGTCGGCCATTCGCCAGAAGGCATTGGGAACGACCACCGCCGGACCGGCGAAGCCCACGAGGGCCAGATCGGCCAGTCCGGCAGAATCGCCATACCGTGCGGCCAGCGACCGCAAATAGCCGCGGGCCAGCCACAAGGCGAGGACCAGGACGGAGAGGTTCAAGACCACCGGCCCCAGCTCGCCGGCTACGGCATAGAACGGAGCTGCGAGCAGCGGAAAGACCACTGGCTTGGAGTAGGCGAACGTCGAGGAATCCTCTCCGCCGACCCGTTGGAGGATCAGATGCCCACGGCCACCTTCGGCTGAGACGGCTCGCGTCGCATCGCGTTCGTCGAAACGCAGATCCCCGTCGACGACCAGGCTCTGCATCATGGCCAGGAAGGTCCCCTCGTCGCCGCGCACCGTAGTCATCGGCGCCCGGCCCAGAGCCAAAACACTCCACGTCACGGCGAGCGCGACCGTCAGCACCAAGGCGCATCCCCCGCTGTGTACCCAAGAGCGGCAACGGGTCATGAGATGAATGCGGGGTGCAGGCACGAGGAGCGATATCGTATCCCCAGGACGCGGTCCGAGCGTCGTAGGAACCGAGAACCGTATGGGGCAGTGCCACCTACCTGGTGTTACTGCCGAGATCTCTGCGAATCGAAATGAGTGTCATCACATTAGAACTTCACGTCCCGGGCCAGGGTCTTCATGAATTCACCAACCAAGTCCACGACTCCGTAGCGTCGAGCGGCGTCCGGGAGGGTCTGTGCACCCTGTTTCTCCAGCACACATCTGCCAGCCTGACGATCCAGGAGAATGCCGACCCTTCGGCGCGCCGCGATCTCGAACGGTGGCTCGACCGCCTGGTACCGGAAAACGACCCGCTCTACACTCACACCGCCGAGGGTCCGGACGACATGCCGGCGCATATCAAAGCTGCGCTGACAGCCACCTCGCTGTCGATTCCGATCCTCGACGGACGGATGGCACTCGGTACGTGGCAGGGAATCTTCCTGTGGGAACACCGCCACCACCGCGGGCACAGGCGAGTGGTGGTTCACATCGGCTCATAGCCAGTCGAGGATCTCCGACGCCTGCTCCACGGCCTTGGCGATACATGCGTTCATGGCAACGCCGTAGTACGAGCTGCCACCCAACCACAATCCCGGCAGGTCGGTGAGCCGGCGATTCATGGCGTCCAACCGTTGGAGATGGCCGATCTCGTACTGACTGATGCCCGCCGGATAGCGATAGATGCGCTCCAGGTCGGGTCTCACGTCTGTCGGTAGGCCGAGAGTCGTCGCCAGGTCCCGACGTACTTCGGACAGGATCTCGTCGTCCGAGAGGTCGCAGATCTCCTCGTCGTGAGCGCCGCCGATCATCACTCGGATCAGCACCTTGCTCTCCGGGGCGCGGTGCCCGGGGAAGATCGAGGAGTCCCAAAGACATCCGAGGATCCTAGGACCTTCGCCCCGCGGCACGAGGAACCCGAATCCGTCCAGCGGCCTCGGAATCCGCGACGGTTCGAGACCGAGAGCCACGACGACGATCGGCGCGGCTCCGATCGCCGAGGTCAGCTCACCGAGCTCGGAATCGAGTGGCGAAAGTAGCGGTGTCGCATGACGCGACGGCACCGTCAGGACCACAGCGTCGGCCTCCAAGACCTCACCGGATCGAGCGCCCAGATGCCAACCGCCACCGTTGCGACGAGCCAGGTGCTCGATCTTCCAACCCGTCCGGGCCGGCTTGCGGAGCCTCGACGCTGCAGCCTGCACGAGCTCCTGCATTCCGCCAGCGAACGAAGTGAGAGTGCCCCCCGGACCGGCAGGGCCTCCCGGCCTCGTCGCCTCCCCCACGTCTTCACCGCGGCTCTCCGCCTTCCTCACCGCACGCCGAGCCCGCATCTTCGCGATCATCGCGCGCACGAGGCTGCCGTGTTCCTGTTCCATGGCGCGCATCTTTGGGAATGCGGCGGGTAGGCTCAAACGTTCGATGTCGCCGGCGAAGACTCCGGACACCATGGAGCCGACGAGGACCCGGGCCGCCTCGTCACCGATCCGTCGGCGGGCGAATTCGTAGATGGTTTCGTCCCCAGAAACCGTTGGCATCCACGGCTCCGACAACAGCCGCAGACGGCCACGCAGACTTAGGATCGGGCTGCGGAGGAAGGAGACGGGCCCCGTGGGCAGGCGACGCAACGCAGCCTTGCGCCAGAGATAGCGGACCGCTGCGCTCTCGTCGGCTTGGATCACGCGATCCTCCAGGCCTAGGGATCGGACGAGGGCAGGTGTGGCCTCGACATTGTCGAGGAAGCCGTTCGGACCGTTCTCGATCGTAAATCCATCGACCCGGTCGGTCTGGATGTTGCCGCCCAAGCGGTCGGCGCCCTCCACCACCACGACGTCGACGTCGCGAGCCCGCCTCGCGGCTTGCTCCTCCAGCTGAGCTGCGGTGGCGAGACCGGCGATCCCGCCGCCCACCACCACCACCTGCCGACTTGGAGAACGGGAGCTCAAGGGGGTCCTCCGATCAGATCGTTCGGGAGAAGACCGGCTTCGGCGCCGCCCGTCGTAGGTAGCGATCGAAGGCCATGGCCGCGTTGCGCACGAAGAGCCGGCCCGTACCCACGACACGTAGCCACCGGTCGTCTTCCTCGATCATGCCTTCGTTGCGCATGTCACCGAGATCGGAGAGCGCCTCCGCAAAGTAGTCCTCGAAGTCGATCTCGAATCTTCGGGTCACCTCCTTCTTGTCGACCTCGAAGCCGCACAGAAGCCGCGAGATGACCCATCGCCGCAGCTCGTCGTCGCCGCGGAGCAGGCGTCCTCGCTCCACGGGCAACTCACCACGATCCAGTGCCTGATAGTAGTGCGACAGCTTCTTGGCGTTCTGTACGTATCCGCCACCCAGATCGCCGATCGCCGAAAGACCGAAGGCCAGAGTGGTGGCGGCTGGTTTGACGGTATAGCCCATGAAATTGCGTTCCAGACGACCTTCGCTCGCTGCCACGGCGAGCTCGTCATCCGGCAGCGCGAAGTGATCCATGCCGATCGCGGTGTAGCCCGCGTCGAGGAACGCCTCTAGCGCTCCGAGGTAAAGACGCAGCTTCGTTTCGGGGGCCGGCAGGACGTCCTTGTCGATCCTTCGCTGATTCACCTTGAGCCAAGGAACATAGGCAAAGGAATAGACCGCGACCCGATCCGGACGCAGCCCGACCACCTGGCGCAGGTTCTCCCGAAAGCTCGCTTCGGTCTGCCCCGGCAGACCGTAGACCAGATCGACGTTGATCCCTCCGACGAAGCCAAGCGATCGGGCATGGGTCATCAGAGCTTGGGTCTGATCGAAGGTCTGATGACGTCCGATGGCCGCTTGCACCACGGGCGTGAAGTCCTGCACCCCAAGGCTGAGCCGATTGAAACCCAGCGCTGCCAAGGCCTCCAGATGCTCGATCGTCGTAACCCGCGGATCGGCCTCGACTGCCAGCTCGGCGTCTTCGTCGAGCCCGAAGTACTCTCCGAAACGTGCGAAGAGCCGGACAAGCTGCTCGGGCCGGAAGTAGGTGGGAGTTCCCCCGCCCCAATGCAGCTGCAAAGCCCGCCGGCTGGAGCTCAGGATCTCTCCGACCAGGTCGATCTCTCGCAGCAGATAGTCGAGGTAGGTCGCCGCAACCGGCTGGTGTGGTGTAGCGACCACGTGGCAGGCGCAGAAGGTGCAGCGTTCGCGGCAGAACGGCAAGTGGGTGTAGAGACACACCGGAGAGGACTCCGGCAGCTGCGATAGCAAGAGTCGAGCTTCGGCCGCTCCGACGTCGTCGCGGAACTCGACCGCGGTCGGATAGGACGTATACCTGGGCCCGGGCCGATCGAATCGGCGCAGGGTCTTCAGATCTACCAACGACTCGAGCTGGGTCATGGGGCGCTTCCTCCATCCATCGAACCGCTCCTGCCCAGACGATGCCATACCGGTGGACGGCGTGCGTCACCACAGTGTCATGGCGGAATCGAGGCGAGGAGCTCAGCCGAGGACGGGTATCGGCACCTCCACCTGACCCTCTTGCTCCTGCGCGCTCTTGATCGAACGCTCCGACGACTCCCAGTGATCGTGATGGTCGCCCAGGATTCTATAGGGCTCGAATTCGTCGCGGAACTCGTAGGCCAAGCAGCCCAAAGCCGCGACCGTCGCGTCGGCCCAGTCATAGAGCTGAGCTTGACGTTTTACCGAGCCGACGCTCGACTCCAGGTAGGTTCGCACGATCTCGAGCACGCGCACGGCCTTGTACTCGTCTTCCGCTTCGATGGCGCGAACGATCTCCATGGCGCGGTCCTTGTGCCGGTACGAGCTACGCAACGAGAGGACCGTCGCCGTCGGCATGCATTCGATGGCCGGGGGCCCGTCCCCCGGCGCGGCTTTGCAGCCTTGGTGCAGATACTCCTTCCAGCCTTCGGCGTCGAACTTGCCACCGGCCCGAACGGCATAGAAGACCATCATGCCGCGAATGATCCAATTCCACAGCCCACCGTGGCTCATTCCGGTCGCGATGGTAGGAGTGACCTGAAACGGAATTTGCCGCACGAACTCGAATCGAGCCCGGGGCAGGTTGGCCTTCTCCGTCGCGCGGCCGTGGGACACCGAGTTGCGCGCGAACGCCGCGGGTGCATCGACGAACACCTTCTCCGGTCCGACCTTCTCGAGGACACCACAGATCTCGTCCGAAACGGCTTGGCAGTCGTCCGCCGTAGCCTCCGCGAGACTGGTGAGGCCTCGGCGTCCCTGAGATACCCACTCGCGTACCTGCTCCATTCCCTCCGGCGTCGACCAGGCGACACGCTCGAGCTCGGCCCGGTTGGCAAATTGCTCGAGGCCTTCCAGACGCCAGGCATTTTTGGCGCCGATTCGGATCGTCGCACGGAACAACCCTCTCCGTGGGCCCGAAACGTCGATGCCCAGGTAGCACCGAGCCTTCCTCTTGCTGCCTTTGGTCTTCGTGTCGTCTTTCGTCTTCTTTGCCATGTGGTCTCGGTCTCTATAGATGCATCGCTACGGCAGGCGAGGTGCCGAATCCCGATAGCGAATCGTCAGTGGTAGGGGCTTGGGGTCAGGAAATTCAAGGGATCTAGATCGCTCGAGGTGCGCCGGCCTTCAGGTCCTCGAGCTTCTGTTGGATCAAGCGGACGTGAACCCGCAGATCGTAGAACTCGTCCATGTAGGACAGGGGAACCGAAACTTCTTCGGTCAGCTCACGCTCCATACGCCGTACCAGCTCGAGATGCTCGTCGACCCCGTTCCCCTGATCGGAGTCGAGAAGGAAGAGGTCGATCCGTCGCAGATCTTCGTACCAGCGGTAGATCTTCGACCGAATCCGCCAGCGGTAGATCGGTGGCGCCATCTTGAACGCCACCAGGAGCAGAGGTACGAACGGTAACAGCAGGATCTTCAATCGATCCACCGAGGCTGCCGTTCGATAGGGAAGTACCCGGTACAGAAACGACGGTCCGTTCTCCAGGTAGTGCTCCGCTTCGTTGTTCAGCCGCAGCTCGGCGAATCGCGACGTGGGAAAAGAGTCCGGTTCCTCGAAGAGACCTCCGCGGCCATGGATCTCTTCCATGGCCTGGACCATCAGCGGCACGAGGGCGTGGTGGAACTCTTCACGCACCGCCAGGGACGCGGCGGACGCCAGGAGCGCGATGTCCTGGGCGGGCAAGTTCGCCTCGAGGTCGAGCATGCCTTCGCCGAGCACGACCTGGGACAGGTACGGGTGACGGTGGCTGTACGCCCGATGCCGGCGGAAGCTCATCAGCTCGACGCCCGGATACGCCAGCAATTCGCGTATGTAGGACGCCGAAGCCGAAGCCACGAAGATCGCCGCGTCGACCTGGCCCGTCGTCAACGCATCGGCGGCGTCCGGCGACGATAGACGGACGATTTCCACCCAGGACTCGGAAGCGCTGGCCGCTGGATCGGCACCCGTCACAAGGTCCAAGCCGTTGTCGGTCAACAGTTGTCGCGCCAGTGCGTCGGTGCCACTGCCTTCCGGTCCTACCGCCACCCGACGTCCGGCGAGATCCGTCAAGCGAACGACTCCCCCGCCAGCCTCCCCGTCGGCTCGGTAGAACAACCAGACAGGCTCGAAGAACGTCGCTCCCAACGACCGCAGATCGTCCAGGGAACCCCGCAGCGACCCATCCGCGTCGAGGACGACACCACCCTGCAACATGGCTATATCGACGTCACCGGCTGCCAGTAGGCGTAGGTTCTCCACCGCCCCGGCTGTCGGGACGATCTCGAGCTCGATGTCGTGCGCCGCGAGTACGCTCACGTACTCACGCGCGAAGGTGTCGTAGGCACCCCCGACGCCACCCGACGCCAGCCGCAGTCGGTCGGGGGCTGGCGGTTCCAGCTTGGTGAGCGTGAAACCGAATGCCGCCACAGCCAACACGACCACCGGAAGCCACACGCGTAGCAACTCCCGTGGGCCGGCAGATCCGTTTGCTTCGGAAGGCCCACGCCCACCGGGCGCGCCGTTTCGAAAGCTGGCCTCCCGGGCGACCCCGTCACTCTTGCCGTGGTCTGACCTCGTCTCCATCGTCCGTGGCGGATCTCCTCAAGTCGCGGCCGGATCTTCGGTCCGCAACTTCCCCGTTGCCTGAAAGCAGCCCGCTCGAGTCTCGGCGACGAGATGGTC
Organism: Thermoanaerobaculia bacterium; assembly: GCA_028066595.1. Taxonomy (GTDB): domain Bacteria; phylum Acidobacteriota; class Thermoanaerobaculia; order Multivoradales; family J023; genus JAUIJL01. The sequence continues at coordinate 12,044 of JALCBJ010000043.1, read as the reverse complement.
GACCACCGCCTCCAAGGTCCCTTCCTCTTCGTAGACCGCGATCTGACGGTCGGCACTCGTGCCACCGTTCAGGATCGTCTCGGCGTACGCCACCTCGTCGCGGGTGCCGATCTCATCGACCACATCCTCGATGACTTCCAGTAACTCCTGGGTCAGCGATTGGAAGGGAATCTCTTTGCGCTTGCCGAAATCGATCATGGCACCACCCACCCCGTATCGCACCGCGCGCCACTTGTTCTCGGTGATCAGGTGGTGACGGTATTTGCGCCAGCTCCTGTTCTCCAGTCGCAGCTTGATCAACTTGGCGACGATCGACTGCACGAGAGCCGCGATGCACACCGCCTCGTCGACCCGAGTGCAGATATCGCAGACGCGGAACTCCAAGGTCGGAAACTTGAAGCTCGGCCGAATGTCCCACCAGATCTTGGTGGGCTCGTCGATGCATTGGGTCGCCACCAACGTATCGAGGAATCCTTGATAGTCGGCCCACGAGGTGAAGCTGGGAGGTAGGCCCGTACGCGGCAGGCTCTCGAAGACCACGGTACGGTACGACCTGAGGCCGGTATTGCGACCCTGCCAAAAAGGCGAGCTGGTGGACAGCGCCAAGAGGTGTGGCACGAAGTACCGGGCCTGGTTCATCACGTCGATGAGGAGCTCGCGGTCTTCGATGCCGACGTGGACGTGCATACCGAAGATCAACATGCGACGAGCCAGCTGAGCCATGTTGGTTTCCAGCTGGGTGTATCGCTCGCCGACACTGACCTCTTGGGTCGACCAGCGGGAAAAGGGATGGGTGCTCGCAGCCGCCACCTGCACCCCCTTCTCCTCCGCGAGCTCGCAGATGGAACGTCGCAGGCGAGAGACCTCTGTCCGCACCTCCGCCACGTCCTGACAGATCTTCGAACCGACCTCGACTTGGCTCTGGAGAAACTCGGGCTTGATCTGATCTTCTAGAACGACTCGTCCCTGATCCAGGAACTCCTGGACGAAGCTCTTCAACTCCCGAGTATCGGGGTCGATGATCTGATACTCCTCCTCGACACCGAGTGTGATCTTCGGCAGCTTCATGAGACGTTCGGGCTCTCGGAATGCTCCGGTGGCCTGACCCGGAGACTAGGGACGGATGGAACGTGGCCCTGGAATAGCGATTTGCCCAGGATTCGGAGCTTACCACGCAGGTCAAGAGGAGCCGCCCGAAGACACCCCTGGGTGATGTAGGATCACAGCGTTTCATTCCTTCCTATCGATCCACAGCGTGCATGACAACGACGCGTGGCGACGGTTTCACTCACCCTTCCGAGGCCGTCGCATACTCATCAGCCCCCAGTAGCCATCCCGCCACCGCAGGAGGACCCCGTATGGCCGAGGCCGACCGGGACGCTCAGAGTTCGGACACCTATATGCGACGGCTGCGCAAGACCATCCCCCGTGTGCTGGTCGCCATCGACGCACCACAACTCACCGACCAACCCTGGGTGGTCGACGCCATCGACATCAGCTCCACCGGAATGGGACTAGTCTTGCCCGAAGAGGTGGAGGCAGGTCAACGGGTATTCCTTTCGTTTCAGCTGGACGAACGAACCGAGTTCTCTCGGGTTCCCGCGCTGGTGCGACACCAGCGCAACGTGTTTTCAGGCGGCGTGTCGTTCGAAGCCTGGTCGACCTCCGACCGACTACGGCTGCTCGAGTTCCTCGTGGCCTGGTATGAGCGGGACGGCTGAGCCGCGATCGGTCGGCCTGGGCCTTGCGATCGGCCTCTGCCTCGTGCTGGCCACGCCCGCAGTCGCGGGAGACTGGCCTTCGTTTCTCGGCCCGCATCGGGACGGGAAGTCGGCTGAGACTGGGATTCGAACTTCCTGGGACGCAGATGGCCCACCGACCGTGTGGCGGCTGGAAGGGAAGGAAGCGGGGGCGGGATATGCCGGAGTGGCCGTAGCCGACGGACGGGTCTTCTTTTTCGACCGTCACGAAGGCGAAGCCAGGCTGCGGGCCCTGAATCCCCACACCGGCGCTCCGCTTTGGAAGAGCGAATATCCCTACTCCTACGAGGATCATTTCGGCTACAGCGATGGTCCGAGGGCGACGCCCACGTTCATTCCGGCCCGAACGGCGGCCGAAACGGATCTCGTCGTCACGTTCGGTGTCGACGGTACTCTGAGCGGTCACCGGGCTGCCGACGGCGAAGTCGCCTGGCGCATCGATACCGCCGCTCGCTACGGCGTCGTGCAGAACTTCTTCGGTGTCGGTTCCACGCCCTGGCTAGAGCCGGCTGTCGACGGCCAGCCCGAGCGTCTGATCGTCATGGTGGGTGGCAGTCCGGAGAAGACACCCGACCTGTTCTCCGGCAAGACCCGACCCAACGGAACCTCCGTGGTCGCGATCGATCCCCGTACGGGACGTCAGCTGTGGAGCGGCGGCGACCGTCTGGCGAGCTATTCCAGCCCGATCGTCGCAGAGATCGCGGGGAAGCGCCGCGGTTTGGCCTTCGTACGCGAAGGACTCACCGTCTTCGACCCCGAGACCGGAGACGAACAGCTGTTCGTTCCCCATCGCGCCAAGAAGCTATACAGCGTCAACGCCGCCACTCCGATCGTCGACGGCAACCACGTGCTGATTACCGAGTCCTATGAGAGGGGTGCACTCCAGCTCCAGCTCTCGGTTCGGGACGGCGGGGAGCTTTCCCACACCGTCGTCTGGCAGGACCCTCCCCGAAGAGGCCAGAGCCTGGCCAGTCATTGGTCGACCCCGATCCTCCACCAAGGCGTGCTCTACGGATGCCACGGTGAGAGCAGTGGCAACGCGGAGCTCCGCGCGGTCGATTGGGGCTCGGGCGAGGTCCTGTGGCGCCACAAGGGTCTTCTGCGAAGCACACTGCTGTGGGCCGACGATCACCTCTTCGTCCTTGGTGAGCGAGGCGTCCTCACCCTCGTCGAGGCGACGGGTGACGCGTATCGCCCGAAAGGTCAGATCGACCTCGGCCTGACCTTTCCCTCGTGGAACCCACCGGTGCTCTCCGACGGCGTGCTGTACGTGCGAGGCGCTGGTGAGCTGGTCGCACTGAGAGTCATTCCGGACAACTAGTCCCCCACGCGATTTCGCAAGGCTTGATGGGGATCCGTCCTACGAGATCCACACCGTCTTGCGATTGCTGAACTCCAGCAGGCCGTCACGGGCAAGCTCGCGGCCGAAGCCAGAGGCCTTGACGCCGCCGAAGGGGAGTCGCGGGTCGGACTTGACGAAGCCGTTGACGAAGACCGATCCTGCTTCCAGACGGGGCACGAGCCGCGCCACGCGTGACCGATCGGCAGTCCACAAGCTGGACCCCAGGCCGTACGGTGTCGCGTTGGCGAGTCGCACGGCTTCATCCTCACTCCGAAAGGAGAACACCAGGGCCACCGGCCCGAAGAACTCCTCCTTCGCCGCCCAGGACTCGGGCCGAATCCCTGTCAGCACGGTCGGTGGAAAGAAGTAGCCGGGGCCATCGGGCACCGCTCCGCCACAGACCGCGATCGCTCCGTCTTCCAGGGCTCGGTCGACCTGTGCCGCGAGTCGATCGCGCAGATCGGCACGCGCCAAAGGGCCCAGGTCGCTGCGCTCATTCCGAGGATCGCCCACGATCTGGGCGCGCATACTGTCGGCAAACAAGCCGAGGAATCGATCGAACACCGACGCTTCCACCAGGAAACGCTTGGCAGCGATACAGCTCTGTCCGCTGTTGAGACAGCGCGACACCACGGCTTGCTCCACGGCACGATCCAGATCCGCATCCGAGAAGACGAGAAATGGGTCGCTGCCTCCCAGCTCCATCACCATCGGTTTGAGCGCTCGACCGGCACGCGATGCCACCTCCCGACCGGCTCCGGTGGAGCCGGTGAGCGTCATGCCGCGTACTGCGTCGTCGTCGACGATCGAAGCGGCCTGTTCATGGGTCAGGAACAAACTCTGAAACACACCATCCGGCGCCTCGGCCTCGCGGAGCAGCGCTTCGATGGCCAACGCACACTGCGGCGTCGAAGGCGCATGCTTTAGCAGCGCCACATTGCCCAAGGCCAATGCCGGCGCCACGAAGCGGAAGACCTGCCAGAACGGGAAGTTCCACGGCATGATCGCCAGCACGGGGCCGATCGGCTCGAAGCGAACGAGGGACTGCGAGCCATCCGAGTTCGCTTCACGCGGGCGAAGAAAGGCCTCGGCATTCTCCGCGTAGTAGCGACAAACCCAGGCGCACTTTTCCACCTCTCCGTGCCCCTGCGCGAGAGGCTTGCCCATCTCGGAAGCCATGAGCCGTGCGAACTCCTCCGACCTCGCCTCGAGCAGGATGGCCACCCGTTCGAGAATCCCGAGCCGATCGCCGATCGGTCGGCCACTCCAGGCGACGAAGGCTCCCCTCGCGGCGATAAGAGCGTTTCGCACCTCGGAGTCGGAAGCGAACGGGAACTCCTGCTCTAGCTTGCCTGTGGTGGGATCTCGCGTCCGGTATCTGAATCGGTCGTCCGCCATCGGCTGGACTCCCTCCCTCACCTCGAATCTGGGTCGGCCGACCGGGCCGTCGATCATTCCGAGAGCTCGGAGATCACTTTTTCGTGTAGACGATCTCCATCGTCTTGACTTCTTGATCGCCGCGGATCTCGTAGAACTCCATCACCTCACTGTTTCCCTTCCTCGAGACGACGCCGCGGTTCTTGGTGATATCACCGGTCATCGGATTGGTCGACTCGCCGTGGAAGGTATAGCTGTTGCTCTCGGCGTCGTAGCTGCCGCGGCTGGTCGAGATGCCCGTCGACATGCTGTCGTTCCACGTGCCCCAGTACTCGCCACGGACGTTGTCGTAGCCGGTCATACCGTAGCCGGTGAAGGTCGATCCCATCATCGACGAAGTCACCTCTTCGACGAGAACACGATTGCCGAGGATCATCTTGCGCTCGACGGTCCCCGTGGTCACTGATGGCGGAGCGGACGGATCCATCCACATCTTGATCTCCATATCCCAGCTGCCGACGGTCTCGGCCAGGCGTTCGTGGGCCTCCCCCGGAGTGCCTGCCGCCTGCAGGGCCTGCATGATCGCCGCCTCCTCGGGCGCGCCTTGGTCCTGGGCCGCGGCAGGTGCCAAGCCGACCGCAATCAGCGAACACAGAACGGCAAGTGCCAGAACACAGAGGTGTGCTTTCTCATCGTGGATCTCCTTTTGTCGGAAACGAGTTGTCCCGATTATGCCATGTTGGTTCCAACACATTCGACGGTAGCTCAAGCCGACTCGTAGGCCTGTCGCAGCCAGCCGATCAGCTCGTCGTCTACCTGATCGACACTGGTGACGCGCACGCGATGACTCACCATGCCTATCGAGCTGCCGGCGATCTCCAGACGGTCCGTGGGATCCTCTCCACGCAGTTGGATACCGACGTCGACCCGGGTCTTCGTCGACGGCTGGATGAGGCCGAATTGCTTGCTACGCCGCAGGCTGACATAGCTCTTCTTGGGTGACAGGTCGACATCGTCACCAAAGGCCAGCACGCGCCGCGTCAGCTCATCGTAGATCGGACGGAGCTCCGCTTTCTTCTCGTATTGGGCCGCCACGAGATCGACCTCTCGCGGCTCCTCGGCCTCCCGTGCCTTGTGAGCGACCAGGTTGGCGAAACCGTGGGTCATTCCATGCTCGGTCTTGAGGAACTTGACCATCTGGCCATGCTTCTCCAGACCGGAAGAGCGCACGATCTCCAGCCAGTCCTCCAACCGCTTTCCGGTCTTTTCCGGCAAGTTGGCGATCATCTTCGCGGCCATCTCATCTGGGGTCGGGGCCATCGCATCTCCTAGGCTCGGGTTCGTGGGTCGTCGTAGGACTCGATCACCAGTGCGACGCCTGCTCGCCTGGCCCTCAACTCACCTAGACTCGACTCGTCGACTGGCCGATGGTTCGGCGGCCTGCCCAGAGTCTGGCCGAAGGTTACTTCGCCACAGGCGAACGGCGCCCGATTCGGGCGCGCGGTCCGAAGACTCGAGACGTGGGACGTGGAACGCGAAGCGCCGCCATTCTCTGGTCCGCGCTACGACCAACTGACATACTCACCGTCCCATGAGCCAGCAGATCCACAGCCCCGTTCACCCCTCCGACCTCGACCCGGTCGAGACGCGAGAATGGCTCGAATCGCTGCATGCCGTGCTGCGCCACGACGGCGGCGAACGCGCCCGTTTTCTGGTCGAACGACTGGTACAAGAAGCGCGCGCCGCCGGCGTCGATCCGGAGGTCCGCACCACCGACTACGTCAATACGATCCCAGCCGATCAGGAACCGGCGTATCCGGGCGATCTCCAGATCGAACGCGATCTGCGGGTTCTCCTGCGCTGGAATGCCATGGCCATGGTGGTGCGTGGCAACAAACACCACGAGGGCATCGGCGGACATATCGCGACATATCAGAGCGCGTCGAACCTCCTCGAAGTAGGTTTCCAGCACTTCTGGCACGCACCAACGGAGAGCCACGGGGGCGATCTGGTGTTCTTCCAGGGCCACGCTTCTCCCGGTATCTACGCCCGATCGTTTCTCGAAGGGCGCTTCGACGAAACGACCCTCGACCGATTCCGCCTCGAGTCGAAGCCCGGCGGCCTGTCGTCCTATCCCCATCCGTGGTTGATGCCCGACTACTGGCAATTCGCGACGGTGTCCATGGGCCTGGGTCCCCTGATGGCGATCTACCAAGCTCGCTTCCTGAAATACATGCATCATCGGGGGCTGGCAGACATGACGGGACGCCATGTCTGGGCCTTCTGCGGCGACGGCGAGATGGACGAGCCGGAGAGCCAGGGCGCCCTGACGGTCGCCGCTAGGGAAGGGCTCGACAACCTGATCTTCATCGTCAACTGCAACCTGCAGCGCCTCGATGGTCCGGTGCGCGGAAACTCCAAGATCGTCCAGGAGCTGGAAGGGCTCTTTCGAGGAGCAGGATGGCGCGTGCTCAAGGTCCTGTGGGGCTCGGCCTGGGACCCGCTGCTGGCCGCCGACGAGTCCGGCAAGCTGCGCAAGGCCATGATGGATGCGCCGGACGGCGAGTGGCAGAACTATGGCGCCACCAGCCGCGGCGGTGCCTACTTTCGCGAGAAGTTCTTCGGCCGCGATCCCGAGCTGATGCGACTCATCGACGGGCTGGACGACGACGACCTCATGCGACTCAAGCGTGGCGGCCACGACGAGAAGAAGATCTACGCGGCCTATCGCACCGCAGTGGAGTCCTCCGACGGTCGGCCGACGGTCATCTTGGCCCAAACGATCAAGGGCTATGGCATGGGCGAGGCCGGCGAAGGGCTCAACATCACCCATCAGAAGAAGAAACTCGACCCGGACGACGTCCGCGCGTTCCGACGTCGCTTCGGCGTTCCGGTCTCGGATGAGGAGACTGACGAGCTGGACTATGCCAGACCCGACGACGACTCCCGGGAGCTCGTCTACCTACGGGAGCAGCGGGCCAGGTTGGGCGGTCCGTTTCCGGTGCGCCGTACCGACGCCGAGCCGTTGCCCATCCCGGAGTTGAGCGAGTTCGGCCGTCTGCTGGAGTCGAGTGGCGAACGCGAGTACTCCACCACCACGACGTTCGTCAATTTCCTGCGCCAGCTGACACGCAAGAAGGGTCTCAAGGAGCGGCTCGTTCCGATCTTGGCCGACGAGGCGCGCACCTTCGGCATGGAAGGTCTGTTCAAGCCCCTCGGCATCTACGCACCCTTCGGACAGAAATACGAGCCCATCGACAGCGACCAGCTGATGAATTATCACGAGGCCGAGGACGGGCAGATCCTCCAGGAAGGGATCAACGAGGGTGGTGCGTTGGCGTCGTGGGCCGCGGCAGGCATGTCCTATTCCACCCACGGCCTGCACATGGTGCCCTTCTACATCTTCTACTCGATGTTCGGCTTCCAGCGCGTGGGTGACCTCATCTGGGCCGCCGCCGACATGCAGGCTCGGGGCTTCCTGCTCGGGGCCACGTCCGGGCGTACGACGCTCAACGGAGAGGGGCTGCAGCACGAGGACGGCCACAGTCACTTGATGGCTGCAACGGTGCCGACGTGCCGCGCCTACGATCCCACCTACTCCTACGAGACGGCGGTGATCCTCCACGACGGCCTGCGTCGCATGTACGGCGAGGCCGACGAGAACGTCTTCTACTACGTCACGGTGCTGAACGAGAACTACCGCCACCCTGCGCTACCGGAAGGTGCGGAAGAGGGCATTCTCCGAGGCATGTATCGTCTGCGCACGGCGGAAACCACCTCCACGTCCAAACCGCGGGTACAGCTCCTGGGCTCCGGCGCCATCCTGCGCGAGGTAGAAGCCGCCGCCGACCTGCTGCACGACGACTGGGGCATCTCGGCCGACGTGTGGAGCGTCACCAGCTTCACCGAGCTGCGACGTGACGGGCTGGCCTGCGACCGCCGGGCACTGCTGCATCCCGAGGCCGACACCCCGCCCACCTCCTGGGTCGCGCAGCAGCTGGCAGGCGCGCAGGGACCGGTGGTCGCGTCCACCGACTACATGGCATCCTTCGCCGACCAGATCCGGCCTTGGGTTCCGAGACGCTACGTGACCCTGGGTACCGACGGCTTCGGCCGATCCGACACCCGCGAAGCGCTACGTGACTTCTTCGAAGTGGATCGACGCTGGGTCACCGTGGCGGCGCTCAAAGCGCTGGCGGACGAGGGTACTCTCGACCCGGCGCGGGTCAGGGAAGCGCTGGATCGCTACGGCATCGACCCCGAAAAGCCCGATCCGTCCAGGATCTGAGTGGAGACAAAGATGGCCGAGATGGAAGTCCGTGTTCCGGACATCGGAGATTTCGATACCGTCGACGTGGTCGAGGTGCTCGTCGAGACCGGCGACGTGGTCGATGTCGACGACTCGTTGATCACTCTCGAAAGCGACAAGGCCTCGATGGAAGTGCCGGCGCCGGCCGCCGGTACGGTGAAGGAGCTGCGGGTCGCCGAGGGTGATCAGGTGGGCCAAGACGCCGTCATTCTGCTCCTGGAGACCTCCGGCGCAGCTGCCCAGCAGGCCGCAGCCGAGGCTCCCACCGAGACGGCCGCGGAACGAGCCGCCTCACCTTCTGCCGAGCCGGCAGAAGAGCCTGCACCTCCTCCTCCCCCGCAACCGCCGGCGCCCGCGCTAAGCGGAGACACAGCTCGCGCGGAGGGCGATCTGCGCCCCATCGACCAGGTGGTGGACGAACGGAAGTTCTCCAGCGCCTACGCAAGCCCTTCGGTACGCAAGCTGGCTCGTGAGCTGGGAGTCGACTTGGCCAAGGTCACGGGCTCGGCCCGGGGCGGTCGTATCGTCTCGGACGACGTCAAGTCATACGTACGGGGTGTCCTCTCGGGCGCCGCGGAGCGACCTTCGTCAGGAGGGAGCGGCCTAGGTGGGTTCGACTGGCCACAGATGCCAACGATCGAATTCTCCAAGTTCGGCGAGGTCGAGACCAAACCGCTGTCGCGCATCCGCAAGGTATCGGCGCGCAACCTTCATCGCTCGTGGCTGCACGTTCCCCACGTCACCCAGCACGAAGAAGCCGACGTCACCGAGCTGGAGGCGTTCCGCAAATCGTTGGGCAAGGAGGCAGAGAAACGCGGCGTGAAGATGACGCCGTTGGCGTTCTTGCTGCGGGCCGTAGCCGCCTGTCTGAGGCGGTATCCCGACTTCAACTCGTCTCTCGATCCGAGCGGCGAAAACCTGATCCTCAAGAACTACGTCCATATCGGCGTCGCCGTCGATACCGAGGACGGGCTCGTCGTACCGGTGATCCGCGACGTCGAGGAGAAGGGACTCTTCGAGCTGGCCGCGGAGGTGATCGATGCTGCCAAGCGAGCCCGCGCCGGCAAATTGACTCCCAAGGACTTTCAGGGCGCCTGCTTCACCATCTCGAGTCTCGGCGGCATCGGCGGAACGGCCTTCACACCGATCGTCAATGCGCCGGAGGTCGCCATTCTCGGCGTCAGCCGCAATCGCTGGTCCCCGGTCTGGAATGACGCTGCCGAAGGAGGCCAGGGCGCCTTCGAGCGGCGCTTGATGATGCCGCTGTCCCTTTCGTACGACCACCGTGTGATCGACGGTGCCTCGGCATGCCGATTCACCGTAGAACTCGCCGCCCTCCTCTCCGACTTCCGCCGGGTCCTGCTGTGATGGGTGTCCTGGAGCTCGTAGTCCCCGATCTCGGTGACGCGGACGATGTCGACGTCGTGGAGGTGCTCGTCCGCGCTGGGGAGACCGTAGAGAAGAACCAATCGCTGGTCACGCTCGAGAGCGACAAGGCATCTATGGAGGTGCCCTCAGACGCGGCGGGGACGCTCACCGAGGTCCGGGTCCAGGTGGGCGACAAGGTCCAGAGTGGCCAGGTGATCGCAATACTCCAGACCGAGGAACCCACCGGCGACGTCGCCACGAATTCGCGAGAAGCAGAAGGGGTAACCGAGCCCGCTCCAACCCAGGCCACACACCGGGCGCCCGAAGCTCCCGACCGTCCGGCCCAGGCTCCCAAGCCGAGCCATCGTGAGGCGGCCGAGGCTGATCTTCGTTGCGACCTCGTGGTGCTCGGTGCCGGGCCGGGCGGCTACACCGCCGCGTTCCGGGCCGCGGATCTCGGGCTGGACGTCATCTTGGTGGAGCGCTATCCGAGTTTGGGCGGAGTCTGCCTCAACGTCGGCTGCATCCCGTCGAAGGCGCTCCTCCACATGGCCAAGCTGGTAGACGATGCGGCTGCCTTTGCCGACCACGGCGTCACGTTCGGAGCGCCCACGATCGACCTGGACAAGCTACGCGGTTGGAAGGACGGTGTGGTTTCGAAGCTCACCGGCGGCCTGGCACAGATGGCCAAGGCCCGTGGGGTCCGCACCGTCACGGGGACGGGGACGTTCACCGGAACCCATCGTCTCAAGGTGACGATCGACGAAGGCGAGACCTCGATTTCTTTCCGTCATGCGATCGTCGCCGCTGGCTCGCGACCGGTACAGGTTCCCGGCTTCCCCTATGACGATCCGCGCATGGTGGACTCCACGGGAGCGTTGGAGCTGCGCGACGTACCGAAACGCATGTTGGTTCTCGGGGGCGGAATCATCGGTCTAGAGATGGCGACGGTCTACCATGCGCTGGGCTCGGAGATCACCGTCGTCGAGCTGATGGACAGCATCATGCCCGGTACGGACCGCGATCTGGTGCGTCCGTTGCGGAAACGTCTCGATCAGCGCTACGCAGCGATCTGGACCAGCACCAAAGTGACCGGCATCAAGGCGCAGGAGAACGGCCTCCTGGTCAGCTTCGAGGGCGAGCACGCGCCGGAAACCGACAAGCTCTACGACCTGGTCCTCTACTCCGTAGGCCGTCGGCCCAACGGCGGCGACCTCGGCGCCGAGGCCGCAGGACTCACAGTTGACGCGAAGGGATTCATCCCGGTGGATGGACAGATGCGCTCCAACGTGCAGCACATCTTCGCCATCGGCGACATCGTGGGACAGCCGATGCTCGCCCACAAGGCCATACACGAGGGACGAGTGGCTGCCGAAGTGGCCGCCGGCCTCCGCTCGCACTTCGATGCGCGAGTCATCCCGTCCGTGGCCTACACCGATCCCGAGGTTGCCTGGGTCGGTCTCACCGAGACTGCCGCGAAAGAGGAAGGCATCGCCTACGAAAAGGGCGTGTTTCCCTGGTCCGCCAGCGGACGCAGCCTGGCGCAAGGACGCGGCGATGGCTCGACCAAGCTCCTCTTCGACCCCGGGACGGAACGCGTCCTCGGCGGCGGCATCGTCGGCCCGCACGCCGGGGACCTGATCGCAGAGGTCGCCCTGGCGATCGAAATGGGAGCGGTGGCTTCCGACATCGGTCTCACGATCCATCCCCATCCGACACTGAGCGAGACCGTAGCCCTCTCCGCCGAGGCTTTCGAGGGCACGATCACGGACCTCTACCTACCGAAGCAGAAGAAGGCCAAGAAAGCACGCGAAGACCGGCCTTAGCCGTAGCGTGAAGGCAGGTCGACCGTCGGCGAGTCGCACGGAAAAGGTTGCCCTATAGGCTA
>JALCBJ010000166.1 GCA_028066595.1 Thermoanaerobaculia bacterium | reverse complement strand
TCGGCTGCTGACCGCACCGCGGGCGCGCACGCGCCGCGCGGCGGACGCCGCGGCGGAGCTTGGGGTGGCCCTTCTAACGGCTGGATCTCTCGTAGGGCTTGGCTCCCCTCCGAGGCGGGTCCGCAGCAGCCAGAGGCATAGCGGCTGGGCAGCCTTCGGCCGCCCGGGCCAGGCCGGCCCTATGGGGACCTCGTGGTGCCTCCAGAAACCGAGTCAGCTCTTGGTCGAGTCCTCGTCAAGCCCCAGCTGCCGACGAATCAGTCGACATAGGCTGTCTCGGATCTCGCGGTGACGAGGCACCGGAGCTTTACGACCATTCGCGGGGTTCAGATAGAGATCGTGTCGGCCGCCATGTCGGTCCAGGGTGCACCCGGCCCTCCTCAGCTCTCGGAGGAAGGCCCGCCGCTTCACACCTCGACCTCGAGCGGCTTGCTGTGGGCCTCGGCCGGCACCGGCGGTGGTCCGAGATCCGAGCGCACCAGCTCGTAGGCGTCGCGGAGGTTCTCCTCTAGTTCATCCAGGGTCTCGCCCTGGCTGAAGACCCCGGGCACTTCCTTCAAGTGCCCGACGTACCATCCATCGTCCTGCCAGTACTCCATCGTGAAAGCGTGTCGCATGCCAATCTCCTCGGGACGATTCTAGCCGTCGTTGTCCTCAGTCTCCGCATCGAGCGTCGCCAGCAAGTCCTCGACGTCGATGCCGTCACAAGCTTCGGTGGCATCGGCTTCATCCTCTCGATGCAGCCGCGCCGGATGCGTCCGGCGATGCACCTCCTGCAGCTTCCGGATCGACACCCGCGTGTAGATCTGCGTCGTCGACAGGTGCTCGTGGCCGAGCATCTGCTGGATGAAGCGCGTATCCGCACCGCCCTCGAGCATGTGCGTCGCCATGGTGTGCCGAAAGATGTGACACGCCCCGGCCTTGCCGACGCCGGACGCCTTCACGTACTCGCCGCAGAGCTTCGAAAGCCGTTTCCGCGACATCCGGAAGCCATGATCGTTGAGGAAGAGACTCCGGTCGTCGGGCGGCATCACCAGGTGCGCCCGGACCTTCCACAGGTAGCGATCGAGCCAGGCGAGAGCGCGGTCCCCCACCGGCACGACGCGATCCTTCCTGCCCTTCCCCTGGTGCACCAGAATCACCTCTCGGCCGACATCGAGATGCTCGACGCGGAGGTTGCAGAGCTCCATGCGCCGGATGCCCGTCGAGTAGAGCATCTCGAGGATGGCGCGGTCGCGGATGCCGAGGTGCGTCCGGACATCGGGCTGGTTGATGACCTGCTCGACCTCTGACCGCGTCAGCACCGCCTGCGGCAGGTAGTGCGGACGCCGTGGCAGCTCCAGCTCCGCCGCCGGGCTGTAGAGCGCGTAGCTCTGGCGCACCAGCCACCGGAAGTACATCTTCACCGCCGTCAGGCGGTGGATCTGGCTCGACCAGGAAAGCGGCCGTCCGTCGCTCTGGCGGTAGTGGAAGAGCCAGACGCGGTACTGCTCGACGACGGGCCGGGTGACGTCGGAGACGTCGACCACGCCCCGCTCCTCGCACCACCGGCAGAAGATCCCGAGGTTCGATTTCCGATTGCGGATCGTCTCCTCGGAATAGTTCCGCATCCGCAGGTGGTCGAGGTGATCGGCCACCAAGCCGGCCAGCGATGTCACGCCGAATCCTGCGTTACGGTACGCCGCGACGTACGTGTTTTCGTGCCCTCCCGAGTAGTGATTTCCGGCGAAACCGAAAGGTTGGACCCTGAGCCGTTGGCGTTGTTGAGATCTGGCGATTTCGAGGGGTCCGAAATGGCCCCGAAATGGGGCCGAATTGGGGCCGAAAGGTCGGCCGTTTCGCCCGAAATGGGTGGCTCTGACCCCGAAAGGTCCTCGCGCGTACGTGAGGATTTCCGTAGCTTGTCGACGTCTAGCAGACCCGGCAGGAAGACGTCGCGGTCGTCGTCGGCACCGTAGTAGATGAGCTCGTAGACGGTGATCTGACCCCGACCCGCGTGGTGTGCGACGAGGTACTCCAGCTCGGCCAAGCGGCCGAGATGCGTCCACGTCTGCGTCGGCCCTGTGCCCAGCGCCGCCCGCACCTCGCGGGCCGTGAAACGGAATTCCGTCCGGTCCATCGCCAGCTCCTCGCACTGCGCCGCGACCCACACGTCGAGCCGCTGCAGAAACCGACGCGTCTGCGGCGGCAGCTCGTCGAGCGAGCGGCCGAGGACGTCGGCCGCCAGCCGGTTCGCGATCTCGAGATCACCGAGCTCTACCTCGACGTAGTCGATGACGCGACCGTCCCGCTCCTCCATCTTCACTTCGCGCTGAAACTGGTGCAGCAGGGCGATGGTGTCGATGAGCGTCAGGTACTTCTCGTGGTCCCGACGCGTCCGCGTGCGGTCGTCGACAAACGTCAGCGCTGGCGCCCAGGGATTCACCACCGGCAGCGGACGCAGCATGCGTTGGGCGTTGCGGTGGACGCGGCGGACGTCGGAGCGGTTCTCCTGGGCAAACAAGCCGTCGAGCGTCCGCCGCTCCCGCTGCAAGCGATGGATCGCCCGCGTCTGCTCTCGGCCCTCGTCGACGGAGAGCACCAGGCACCGATTGAGCAGCTCTTCGTCCAGATCGATGGCGGTGGTCGTGAGCAGAATCATCACCGGGCCTTCGACGCGGTACTCCTGCGTCTCCAATCGACCCGACCGGGGGTTCTTGCCCGTCGACGCGATGGTCAGCTCGCCCTCGGACTGCAAGAGCTTCAAGGCGTACGACGCCCGCTCGGCGCCCTCCTCTTCGACGATGGCCAGGATCTTGTGCGCCAAATCGGTCTCGCCCATGTAGAAGAGCGATTGACCCGTCATCGCCGAGTACTGCACCCGCTCTTCCTCGGGCATGAAAGCCAGCACCGCCTCCATCAGCGACGTCTTCCCCGCCGCCGAGCTGGACTGGATGATCACCGCCAAAGGTGCGTGGAGCTTGCGCGACACCGCCGCCAGGTAGCCGACAAGTTTGTTGGTCTCCTCGCCGACGACACCGCACCGGCGAAAGTCCTCGAGGATGCGATCCAAGAGCCGAGGGCTGCGCAGCAGCTCGAGGGCCGCGGCCTCCTCTTCCGAGGTCATCTCGGGAGCTGACTCTTCGTCCGCCGGCGACGTCGCCGCCCGGATCTGCGCCTCCTGCAGCTCCTCGAGCTTGAGCATCACCTGGCCGAGATCCTTCTTGAGCCGGCTTTCCGGGACCTGCAGCTCCTTCGCCGCCAGCTTCACAAACGCCGCCCGGGCCCGGGCGGCGTAGAGATCGAAGGAGTCGGCGTGGAGCGCGCCCTGACGCGACGCCAGGAGATTCACCTTCATCACGTCGTAGGCGAGGTTCTTCGACAGGCCCCGTACTCGGTACCGGCGATCGCCGAGGACGATCACCACCTGGTCGTGATCCTCGCCGATCTCTGCGTCCACTTCGGCCGCGGGAGGCTCCGGAATCGGCGACGCCGTCACCTCCGCCTCGGCTTCCGCCGGCAGTTCGTCCACAGGCTGCTGCCTTTCTTCTTTAGCCGCCCTGCCTTCTTCCTCGGCCGCCGGGCCGCCGCCGTCAGGCCGGCGGCCCTGGCCCAGCCACGCGGCCTGGCGGATCACCAGCCCCAACGACTTCGACGGCGGCTGCGTGGTCCGCGCGTAGTCGTTCGCGTCCATGCCTCGAGGAAACTGCACCCGAAAGCACTCCAGCCCCTCCGCCAGCAGTTCCTCGGCCAGCTCCGATGCCGCGGCCTCGCCGGCGCGGTCGCGGTCGTAGGCGATCAGCACCCGGCGGATGCCGTAGGCCTGGAACGCCTCCAGCATCTCGGGCGTGAAACCGTGGACACCGTAGGCCGAGGTGACGTTGCGAAAACCGGCCTGCCAGAAGGTCAAGGCGTCGAAGAGCGCCTCGCAGAGGATGACTTCCTTCGTGTCGCGCAGGCCGGCGAGGTTGAAGACGCCGGTATGGGGGCCCGGCAGGTACTTGTGCGACGGGTTCCGCGTGTCGTCGACCAGCTGCCGCCCGTACATCTCGACGACGCGCCCGGCGCCGTCGAAGACCGGCACCACGATGGAGCCGGTGAAGAATTCGTGGCCGGTGGAGCGAAACAAACCGAGGTTCTGCAGCCGATCCCGCACCGCAGCGCCTTCGGACCAGTTCCGCTTCGGCACCCGGTAGCCGATCGTCCGATTGGCGTAGCCGATCTGGAAATGCTCGATCAACTCCCTCGACCCGAGACCCCGCTGCGCCAGGTAGTCGAGAGCCTCCGGACTCTCCAGCAGCGTCTGGTGGTAGAAGCCGACTACCGCCGCCATCATCGCCTCGTCGGTCATCTCCGACGTCACCAAAGGATCCAGCTTGATCCGGCTCGAATTCTTCACCACCTCCTCGGCCTTCGCCTCCGCTGTCGGCTCCCAGCCCTGGCGAAGCAGCTCCACGGCCTGGCGAAACGACACGCCCTCGATCTTCATCACCCAATCGATCACCGACCCACCCTCGCCGCACGCACCCAGGCAGTGCCAGAGGTTCTTCTGCGGGGTGATCACCAGCGACGGCGACCTATCGTCGTGGAACGGACACAGCCCGATCAAATCCTTCCCGTGTCGCTTCAGCTCGATCCCGCACCGCCGCACCTGCGCCGCGAGATCCACCTCCCGCTTCACCCGATCGATCTCCGCCTGAGGAAGACGAGGCACCGCTACACCTCCTCGCCGTCGAGCCACGCGGGATCGAGATCCCGCCGCACCACCAGCAGCCGACCCTGCCGCACCACCACCCGCACCTCGTCGCCCGGGGCGAAGCCGGCCTCTCCAAGCCACGGCCCAGCCAGCTGCAGGAGCGGCATCGGCCGCTCGAAGCTCTCCCACCCCGGCCGGTACATCGACCCGACCCGACGCTTCTGCTCCCTCACGACGCCACCTCAGCCGGCGTCACCACCAGCCGCCCCTCCTCCACCTGGACATGCACCTTCGAGCCAATCGGGAAGCCCGCCTCGGCGAGCCACAGACCGTTGAAGCGGAGGTACGGCACGCGGATGCCCGGGTAGGAGGTGTACCGACGCGGCCGGCGGGATTGGTAGCTGTGGGAGACGGTGAGCTGGCGTTCGGTGGTCATCATGGCCTCCAGGGTTCGTGCTCTGAAAAGCTGTCAATATCCTCTTTAGATGACTTGATAGTATCATTTATGGATATAGAAGGCAACACACCTGATGACCCGTGGATACAGTCATGAAGTCCGACACGACGCTTCGCACCATGCCCTTCCCCGATCGACTCGCCGCCCTCCGCAAGGCGCGCGGCCTCACACAGCAAGGCCTCGCCGACGCCATCGGCTCGTCCAAGATTCAGATCTACCGCTACGAGGGCGGCGCCTCGCAGCCCACCCTCGACACCTTGAAGCGGCTGGCGATCGAGCTCGGCGTCTCCACCGATGAGCTGGTCTTCGACGCCGAGGAACGCGGGCCCGACGACGACCTCAAGCTTCAGTTCGAGGCGCTGTCACGCTTCGACGACGAGCACAAGAAGATCGCGCGAGCCGTCCTCGACGGGCTCATCCTCAAGCATCAGGCCAACCGCCTCTCGTCTGGTCAGTAGCTGAACGACCTTGCTGCCGATCTCGCCGGCTGATGTCAGGCACCGTCTTCGGCCGTCGGAATCGGCGAGCCGGTTGAGGGGAACCGGTCAGAACCTCTTGTGTCGGTGCGAAAGGCGGCACTACCTACTGAGGATATCCACCTTGACACGCCATCACCTCGAAACACTCCACTCTCACCGAAGCGGTGGTGTCCACTAGGAAAAGTGAGGAGTCGAACCTGATCTCCTCATCTTCTTGGGCAATCAAATTGCAATCATCCCAATGAATCGGCATCTGGACCGTCTTGGTACCAACACACTTGAGGACAACGCGCTCGCTTCCGTCCGGTCTGCTCAGCTGTATCGTGAGAACCGAAAGACTGGCTTGATAGTCCCATATCTGGGCCCGGCTTCCGCGCCAATCATCAAGGAAGGATTGAATTTCTTCAAGGCCATGCGCCGACCTCGCCAGATACACTTCTTTTTCCATGAGACCTCGTTATGGCCTAGCCAGTTGGTGAATGAGGCTGCCTGATACCGTGCGGCCATTGAGGTGGAACGTGGTCTTGGCTAACAGGTCTGGATCGTTGAGGATCCATGCAAGTTCTGCGTTCGTGTAGTTATTGGGCGCCTTCGTCACGCCAAGCAAGCCCCGCTGATACGCCGCACGAATGTTACCCATGCCCTGAAGATTGAAGTGGATTCTTGGCGTCCGCATCGTCGCCTGCCGAAACATGAGCTCGAAACCCGAACCGGTGTCAGCAAATCTATCGGCGAGCTGAACCTTCTCCCAGTACTTCCAGTGCCAGGCATTGTTCTGAAAAGCAAAGTCGGACAGAAAGTCATCAACACCCAAAGCGATATCATTCCCAGAGGGATAAATACCTTTAGCACGACCAAAAGCGAGTTGCTTCTGGAATGCCTGCTGAGACCGCGAAAGCGTCTGAGGGACCCGGCCATAAAGGTCTCTCCTAGCCGCTCTACCGAGGGCCTGCAAGGAACTGCGATGCCCCGCAACGTTGATTCCACCCCTCGCGATACCGCCACCTGCACCAGAAATAGAAACTGTTGGAACAACCGCAAGAACAATCTCGAGCGAGATGTCCATGATCTCGCCGACGCCTGCCGTGTAAGATGCCCCTGCACAGGTGAACTGCTCCATCGAAGTTTGGCAGTTGCCCAGGGGACCAAAGACCGCCCTCTGCAAGGCCGCTCGGTCCTGAAGATTCATTCCCGCTGCATGGGACCATTCGGCCAGCGTGTAGACCCACTCGTCCGGATGAACCTGATCGACCAGATTCTGGCGGAGCATGTTCAAATGGGCTCGTTTCTCTACGGCTGCGGCACGCCTCGCAATCTCCGACCTCAATCCCGTGAGGCGAATCTGCAGTTGCTGTGCTTTTAGCTTGTTGGGGTCCGTTTCACCGACGTAGAGCCCCATCGGGTCCGAGTAGTTGACCGGGTTGTTCAGGGCAAACTGGTAGAGATTCGGCCCATCGACGTATCCGAGGGGATCCGTTGTTAGAAATACGCCCCCCACGTGCCGAG
>JALCBJ010000042.1:36550-58358 GCA_028066595.1 Thermoanaerobaculia bacterium | reverse complement strand
GCCACCACTCTTCTTGCCGACTTTTTGCCGCCCCGTCAACTTTCGGTTATACCTCCCACAGAGCCGCTGACTGTCGGCCTTCGAAGCGCACGCACTCACTGCGTGATTCGCGGGATCCGTTTCTGTCGGTTTCTGTCCGGTCTCAGACCTCCTTCTCTAAGTTGAGAACAACCAAGCGCCCCGAACCTCGATCCTGATCTAGCCCAGCGAAATATCTCGTGCTCCTTCTCTGGACGCCAGTAACCGGTTCCTGACATAGTCCCTGTACGCTATCCATCGCGTATAGAGATGTCGGCTGAAAAGCACAAGCTGAAGGCTCTGGCTTGCCTATCGGTTCTCGTATTTGGTCTGAGTTGCCATCCGCGTTCGGATAGCGGCCATCTGTTCCCGGCGGAGGCTCTGGATCGAGCTCACTATCTCTTGGGATTGGCCGATCCTCCATGGACCGAGTGTCTATTCCACCGGCAGCTGCGTGGCCTTTCGACGGAAGATGCAGAGCCAGGTAGCGTGACGGCACGGGCACTTCGTCTACTTTCCGAGATCTCCCGGTATCTCGCCGGAGGCACCCATAGAGAACGTTCGTCCGAGCTTCTGGCGGCCCGCGCGATCCTCGAAATCGTGGTGCGGCGCGACCATACTGCGCTAGCGAACTCAGCCGATCTCCTACGCGAGGCATTGACGTTGGCACCGCCAACAACGCTGAGGGCTGGGATGCTCAGCGACCTCGCCTGCATCGAGTTGGCATCTGTCACTCCAGATCATCCGCTTCCACTTCTTTCGGCGCTAGGGCACATAGAGGAAGCTACCGCACTCGACAACGTGCAGCCCGTGATCTTGTACAACCGCGCGCTGGTACTGGACAGATTCCACCTACGAATGGGGGCGGAGACGGCTTGGCACACGTTCCTCGAGACCGAGCCACAGGGCCAATGGGCGATCGAGGCTGCGGGCAAGAAAGCGCGACTGATGGTCGAGGCAGAGCCCACCCCTGAGGACTTCTGGAAGGCTGGGTTGGAAGAAGCGAGTCTGCGTCGGATGGCTGCCGACCACCTCTATCCCGCGCGGCTGGCTTTCGAAGAGGGATGGCTTCGGCTTTGGCTCGATGCCGTCGAGAGGGGCGATCTGGGTAGGCAGGCCGAGTTGGAGCTCGCTGCTCGAGTTGTAGGGCAGGTTCTCGCCGACCGAGGCGCTCATTTGGTTGCCGATGCAGCGCAGGCCATCGACGAATTCAAGGGATCGACGGAGGGGGGCGAGGAGATCGACTCCCTTCGCGACTTCGAGCGAGGCATGGTGGAGTACCGAGCGTCGCGGCATGGCGAGGCTCTCCCGATCCTTCTGCATGCCGCGCGGGGTCTCGCGGGGTGGAATTCCGGCCTTTCGTACCTGGCGAGGGTCTACGCCGCGATCTGCCTCTACTTCGACGATGCCGAAGCGGCTCGCCCGGCATTCGATGCGCTGCTGGAGGACGTCTCCTTCGCGGCTGAGCGCTATCCCAGCGTGCTCGCGAGGATCCACTGGATGTTGACCACTATCGACCTCGTGCAGCGTCGTCTGGAGTCGTCTCTGCGCCACGCAAGCGCGATGCATGACTATCTTGCTTCGTCCTCGGGGCCGCGCCGAGCGGCTATCGCCTATGGGCTGATGGCCGAGGCGCTAGAGGATCGAGGTGAGCTCGAGAGGAGTTGGACACATCGTATGACGATCCTGGAGGCGTACCGGACAAGCCAGGATCACCGCCGGCGTCAAGCTGTTCTCTATGAAACGGCACAAGCCCTGAGCCGGCGTGGTGACTCCCGGCAGGCTTTGGTGGTACTCCAGGAAGTGCTTGGCGAGGCTCGAAGGATGCAGGCGGCCTATGGAGTGGCGGAGGCGCACTCGGCCCTGGCGCGCACGAGGTGGTTCTTGGGAGATGAGCACGGTGCAGCGCATGAGCTAGAAGGCGCTCGCGAGGCGCTTGCAGCGATGCCCGCAGATCAGCCGCTGACCCGCCGAATCGATGCTGTCATTCGGTTCACGGGCGGCTTGATACGTAGCGGAAGCGACCCTGCGCAGGCTTTGGTGGATCTGAACGAGTCCTTCGCAACCCTCGAGGAGGGTGGTTGGGCCGTGGAGACACAGCTGTTTCATCGCGCGATGGCCGATGCCAATCTAGCGTTGGGCCGACTCGCCACGGCGCGAAATTGGCTGGAAGCGTCCATCCAAGAGGTGGACCGACTACGTTCCGACTCGACGGATGCCATGTCTCGAATCGAGATCTTCCATCACACCCAGGAGACTTTCGACCGGCTGCTAGCCGTCGGCCTGCGATCCGTGGCCACCGATCCGGCGGCTGTCGCGTCTCTCTTCGTTGATGCTGAACGGGCCCGCAAGAGAGAGTTCGGAGGTGCGACAGCCGATTCAAGCGCTCTCGACCCCTTCGCGCTCGCCGCCGTACTTCCCGAGGACACAGCACTCATCGCGTTCACGGTGCTGCCAGACCGCCTTCTCGCATGGGTTCTTGCTGAAGGCGATGTGAGGATGAAGGAAGTCCACGTCACTCGTGCGGATATCAGAGAACAGGTCAGGCTTCTGTCGCGCGCTGCCGAGTCGTCCTCGGGTGCCGAGGCCTTTCCTCGCCTTGCAGCCTCGCTCTACGACCTGCTTATCCGGCCCGTCGAGCAGACGATAGAGAGCAACAAGAGACTTCTCTTGGTCCCGGACCTGTTTCTCGACCAACTTCCGTTCGCTGCGCTCCTGGACCGTCGCAGCGGAGCCTATTTGGTCGAGAAGGTTGTGATCAGCAAGCTCCCGACCGCGCGAGCCCTCATGGATCGACGTCTGGACGAGCCAACACGCGAGAGCACCGACCTTCTGGCGGTCGGAGTAGCCCGTCCGGTCAACGGGCTGCCCGGGCTGCCGGACGCCGGAGCGGAAGCGGTGGCTGTGGCGTCTGGGTATCCATCGTCGCGCACTCTGCTCGACGTGGAGATCGCAGACGCTGCGGAGTTCAAGCGTAGGATCCTGCAGGAGATGCGGACGAAGGGCGTCGTCCATTTCTCCGGGCATGCAACGGTCGACCTGCGAGGTAATGAGGCATACCTACATTTGGCCGATGGCGTCACACTCTCGACGGAGGAGCTCGTTCGCAGCGATCTCCCCCGATTGCGACTTGCCGTTCTCTCGGCCTGCCGAACGGGGCGCGGGCGAGAATGGAGCAGGGAGGGAAGTGTTAGCCTCCAGAATGCCTTCTTGACGGCTGGAGCCGATGCTGTCGTCGCCTCGTTATGGCGCGTAGACGACGAGTTGTCTCGGCAGATGATGACGCGCTTTCACGAGGAGTTCCGACGGTTGGGCGATGTCGCCGAGGCCTTGCGAATCGTCCAGTTGGAGTCGATACGTAGACCACATTCACCAGTTCGATCTCCCGCCGTGTGGGCGACGTTCGAGGTGACAACTAAAGGATAAGGAGCGAGCGTGAGTTTCCAAGTAGAACTGTCCTTCTCAGGACTTGGCGTCGCGCACATGAACAAGTCATCGGAGACGGTCGACAGCGTCGACTTGACAGTCCTAAATCAGCACGGGCATCAAGCCTACCTATATATCGATCACGAGATCGTGAAGAGCAATACTATCCGTTTCGGGGAGGATGGATACCAGCTCCTGGCATCGCCCGTTGGGCGGGTCGTTGTGAAGATCAAAATTCGGGGGCGCTGGTATATCGATCACGATGGCTCGAGTACGTTCGATGAACGGAGGGAGCCGACTATTGGTACGCAGTGGCTAGGGCTCGATTCCTTGATTCAAGTAGAAGAGGATCTGGGGATCAACGACTACAGAAAACTTGATCCGAAGGCGCCGTGCGGCTGGCTGTCGATCCCAGGCGGTGGGGAGCTCAATGCCCGATCTCCGTTGCTTGAGAGCGCTGCCGTCGCAAGAAAGTTTTCTTTCCGGAGAGATTGTACGAAGTCCAGATATTTGTCGGAGTTCTTCGTGTGGCGGGATCGCATCAGATCTCTCAAACTGATGAGCGTCGACGAACCCGAGCGGTTTATCGAACTCGATTCTCAGATGGCGGATCATCGAGGGCTAGTTCAATTTGCGCTAGCAGCCAACCCGAGTGCTCCGATTGGAGGCCGCTATGACCCCCCGACCCATATCGATCACTACCGCGAGTTCCGCGCCGATCCGCAGAACCCCGTCAATAGCATCTATTACAGAGAAGGCGAGGAATGTGTTGCTCCGACTCCGACTTCAAGTGGCGGATGCCCCCCAGGTTCCTATCCCTAGTGCCTCGTGCTGAAAGTTCTGTGAGGGTCCGGCCGTGGGATTCGACGTGCCACCCAGGCGCGCCGACGAGGAACAGCAGAGCTATTTCGAGGAGAAGCAACGCCGGTGGCGCGTCGAAGAGCCGGATCGAACACCACAGAACCTTCGAAGCGGGACACTAATTCCCCTACTTTGGGGGTGACCTCCAGACCTGTAGCAAGGTCATTCCCGGCAGGAACGCGACAGTCCACCTCCACAGGCGCCCGAGGTAGCTCATCTCGCCGCCGGTCCACAGGTCCGATACGGCCCAGAATGCCAGGCCCGATCCGACAGCTGCGAGTACTGCGCGCAGGCTCGCGAGCTTCGGAGTCTCGTCTCGGCCAGCGGCGATGCGCAGCAGCAGCGCCATGGCCAGCCACATGCCCGCCCAGGTGACGAGGAGCGACGGTAGATAGCCGATGGCGTAGGCGAGTGGGTAGAACACCGCCGCCAGGCCGAGGCCGGCCGCGGGCAACGTCAGAAGAAGGAACTTGAGCGCTCTTTTCGGATCGCTACAGGGCGCCGCCAGCACCAATGCCAGGACGGCGAAGAAGACGACGCCGTGTACCAGACCCGGTAGCACGGCGCCATCGGTGAGGAAACGTGCCCAGATCCAGTCGCCGAAGGTCGACACGGCACCGAGCACAACGGAAGCAGCGACAGCGCTTCCGAGACCGCGCAGGTTCGTTGGGTTCATTGCGAGCTCCTGACTTCTGATGTGACCATTCGAAAACACGCCATCATGCGCCGTCGGGTGTCGGAGCCGAAGTAACGTCGCTCCATCTGCTCGGGAGTGGATGCGTCGACCAGATCGAGGCCTCGGGAGGCGAGCCACTCGGGAAGCTCGTCGTCCCGACCGCCTCGATGAAGGCCCCAGATGATCGGCTCGCCGATCTTGGCCGTGACGCGCATCAGTTGCTTGGCCCCGAAGGCCGAATGGTCGCCCTCGATCACTTGTCCATCCCACAGATCGAAGACGAGGCGACTTCCCGGCGCCGAGTTGTGGCTGACGAAACGCACCACTTCGTCGACCGCCTCCGGAGTCAGAAAGCAGCAGACGCCTTCCCACAAGAAGACTGTTTTGGCCTGTGGGTCGTAGCCCGCGTTTCCGAGACCTTCGTCGAGGCTCTCGACCTCGAAGTCGATCGGTACGAAGGTCACGTGGTCGGGCAACTCGCCAAAGTGCTTGCGCAGGCATCGCTTCTTGCGTTCTTGGGTGCCCGGGAAGTCGACCTCGAAGACGCGAGCTCCTCTGAGACCGTCGTGCATGCGGTACGGACGGCTATCGTAGCCGGCGCCCAGCAAGACGAGCTGCGACGCGCCATTCGCGACGCCGTCTCGCAAGGCGTCGTCGATGTAGAGCGTGCGTCCGAAGTGCAGGTGATAGAGGCCGGGGGCCTTCTTCTCGGTCAGCCAGCGCCAGAAGGGTGCCGGGCGGAGCAGAATCCGAAACACTGGGTTCAGGAAAATGTGAGCCAGCGAATCAGGACAGGAAACCGGCGGATTCGGCTCGAGGTGTGCCAAGGCTCGGCACCACGCCACGGTTTCTGCCGATCGGATGGGCTTGCGCGGATCGTGGCGACTCGGTTCCCGATGCTTCATCGCGGTCCCGAAGTCTCTACGACGCAGGGCGACCCTTGGTATCGGCCTCCTCCACGCAAAACGTCTCGATGAGTCGGTCGAGATCGTGGGAGCATTGTTCCAGCTCGGTCTTGGGCAGCGACTCGTTGGGCTTGTGTGCGACGCCGATGTCACCGGGGCCATACAGCACGCAATCGAAGCCACCGGTCTGGAACCAGCCGGCGTCGGTCGCATAGGAGGCGCTGACGGTTTCGGTTTGACCATGAAGAGCACATACGGCTCGGTGAAGATCGTGGTCTTCCGGCAGATTCATCGGTGGGCTCTCGTCGCCGGGCTGGTAGGCCCAGTCCTCGCCATCGAGGACTTCGGCCACGGTCTCGCGGAGCCGCGCGTGGATAGCGTCGGTTTCGATCCCGGGAAGTACGCGAAATCCGACATCGAGCCGGCAAAGATCGGGGACGATGTTGATGGCGGCGCCGCCGTCGATTCTCGCCAGGTTGAGGGCGACGAACGGTACCTCTGGAAAGTACTTCGATGCGTCATGCCGCTCGGCTCGCAGGTCCTCGCCGAGCCGGCTCAGCGCAACGATGGCGCGACCCATGGGCTCGATGGCGCTGTGTCCGAGGTGAGGGTAGCCGCTGTGGGCCGGCGTTCCGCGGAGGATGAGCTGCCCACGGGCGTGGCCCTTGTGTAGACGAACGGCGCGGAGGGACGTCGGCTCACCGATCACCGCCCGGCGAGGCAGCGGATGTCGATCCAGCGGCCAGGTGTCGACGAAGTGATGGGCGCCGAGGGTTCCGACCTCCTCATCGAAGGTGAGGAGGAGTGCGAGGGGTGCGCGCAGATCGTCGCGCCGTTGGGACCAACGAACGGCTGCGTTGACTGCCAACGCCACGAAACCCTTCATGTCACATGCGCCGCGAGCCACGACGTGTTCGCCGCGGTCGACCAGCTCGAACGGATCGGACGTCCACTCCGGCTCGGTCGCCGGTACCACGTCCATGTGGCCAGAGAGCGATAAGCCGCTGCGGTCCGTAGGTATCTCGGGGCCTACCTGGACGATCAAGTTCGTCTTGTCACCGTCGGCATTCGGATTGCGTTGGATTCGGATCCCGGGACGATCGAGGTAGTCGCAGATGGCGTCCGCGATGGGTAGATTGCTGTGGTGGCTGGTGGAATCGTAGGAGACCAGGCGGGCCAGAAGCTCGAGATCGGAGAGAACGACGGCGGGAGAGGTCATGGGCGGAGAGTATCGCAGCGGGGATTTTACTTACCGGTCGGTAGTGTTAGGATCTCGCCGCATTGCGGCGTGAGATGATCTCCGTCGAACGGGCTCCAATCAACGGCTTGAGGATGTAATGCGCATCTACTCGTGGAACGTCAACGGCATCCGTGCCGCTTGGCGCAAGGGTCTCGAAGAGTGGCTCGGAGATTGCGATGGACAGGTCGTCGCGATGCAGGAAGTACGTGCCAAGCCGGAACAGGTTCCGGAGTCCCTGCTCGAGGACGAAAGCTGGCACCTCGACGTTCACGACGCGGAGTCCAAGCCAGGATATTCGGGCGTGGCGTCGCTCTCCCGGCAGGCGCCGGATCTGGTGGAGCACGGCGTAGGTGAGGATCGATTCGACATCGAAGGCCGTCTGCAGAGGCTGTATTTCGGCAATCTGCTGATCGTCAACGGCTATTTCCCCAACGGCAACGGTCCGAACCGGGATCTGTCTCGCATTCCGTACAAGCTGGATTTCTATCGTGCCGTTTTCGACCTGCTCGAACCGGCTCGGAGGGCTGGCAAGCCGATTCTCGTCATGGGTGATTTCAATACCGCGCACAGGGAGATCGACCTGGCTCGGCCGAAGCAGAACAAGGACACGTCGGGCTTTCGACCCGAAGAACGCGAGGAGCTCGACCGCTGGCTGCGCAGTGGTTGGACCGACACCTTCCGGGCGTTTCACGAAGAAGGCGAACGCTACTCGTGGTGGAGCCAGCGCAAGGGCATCCGGGAACGCAATGTGGGTTGGCGCATCGACTACGTGCTGGCGTCGCCAGGTGCCATGGAATACGTTCGGCAGGCCGACATCCATCACGAGATCCTCGGTTCCGATCATTGTCCCATCAGCGTCGACGTGGACGAAGGGATCTTGGGATGAGTCGTTACGGGGTAGTCGTCGCCGATCGCGAGATCGTCTTCGTGAGGAGGGGCGCGACGCCCCTGCGCGCGGCGCAAGCGCCGTGCTCGGACGATCGCCGCCCGAGAACCACCTCGGCGCGATCGGCTGTTCGGTACAGACGGCGTGGACGAAGGGATCTTGGGATAAGTCGCCCGGGAGTGAACGTCGCCGATCGCGAGATCGTCTTCGTGAGGAGGGGCGCGACGCCCCTGCGCGCGGCGCAAGCGCCGTGCTCGGACGATCGCCGCCCCAGAACCATCTCGGCGCGATCGGCTGTTCGGCACAGTCGATGTGGACGAAGGGATCTTTTTTGGATGAGTCGTTACGCCGTGATCGTCGGGTGCTCGGGTTCCCGCGTACGCAACAAGATGGAGATACGTAGATGACTGTAGCGATCGAACGGGTGGCGGTTCTCGGAGCCGGCACGATGGGAGCGGCCATCGCCGCCCACTGTGCCAACGCCGGATTGCCGGTCCTGTTGCTCGATATCGTGCCGCGGGACCTCACGGCAAAAGAGAAGACCAAGGGACTGAACCTCGAGAGCCGAACGGTGCGTGATCGCATCGCTAGGGAAGGGCTCCAGCGCATCGCGAAGATCAACCCGCCTTCCTTCATGAGTGCCAAGGCCGAGCGTCTCGTGGAGGTGGGTAACTTGGAAGACGATCTCGTCCGGCTCGCCGACTGCGATTGGATCGTCGAAGCGGTGGTCGAGAACCTCGACATCAAACGGGAGCTGATGGCCCGGGTCGACGAGGCGCGAAAACCGGGCTCCTTGGTGACGACGAACACCTCTGGCCTGCCGATTCACAGGATCGCCGAAGGTCGATCCGACGACTTCCGTCGGCACTTCTTCGGCACTCATTTCTTCAACCCTCCGCGCTACATGAAGCTGTTGGAGGTCATTCAGGGAGAAGAGGCCGACCCCGCAGCGGTGGCTTTCCTGTCCGACTTCGCCTATCACCGTCTCGGCAAGGGCGTAGTGCGATGCAAGGACAGGCCCAACTTCATCGGCAATCGCATCCTCTCCGTGCACGGCAGTGGCACGATCGAAAAGGCACTGGCGGGAGGCTACCGATTCGAGGAGATCGACACCCTCACGGGACCGCTCATCGGCCGTCCGAAGACGGCGACGTTTCGCCTCCAGGACCTCGTCGGGATCGATGTCGCCTACTACGTCACCCAGAATCTCCATGGGTTGATCCCTGACGATCCGTACCGGGATGCCCTGCGGGGAGAGAATGCCGATCGGGTTATCGGTGGCCTCCTGGAGCGCGATCGAAAGGGCAACAAGACCGGCTCGGGTTTCTACCTGAAGACCAAGGACGATCAGGGCAAGACGGTGTTCCGAGTCCTCGATCCGGAGACCTTCGAATACGAAGAAACCCAACCTGTGGAATTCGCCTCGGTGGCCGAGCTGTCGCAAGTCCGCGACCTGGACCAGCGTCTGCGGGGCTTCTTCGATGCCAAATGGGACGACGACCGCGGTGCGCAGCTCGTCCGCTCGGTGTTGGCCGATTTCATGGCGTACGCTGCCTATGTCGCGCCCGAGGCGGCATACGACCTCCGGAGCGTCGACCGGGCCGTACGTTGGGGATTCGCTTACCAGATGGGACCCTTCGAGGTTTGGGACGCGCTGGGTGTGGCGCAAGGCGTCGAGTACCTCAAAGCCCAAGAGAGGGACGTCCCGCGGTGGGTGGCCGACATGCTTGCAGCTGGCATCGATAGCTTCTACCGCAGGGATGAGTCTGGCCGCGTCGTCGAGTACTACGACTGGGATACCGAGAAGCTGGTCCCAGCGGACACGATGGAGGGCCATGTCTCGGTCGCCGACCTTCGTCGTGCGGGCACACCGGTCGAGACGAACCGTAGTGCCTCGCTGCACGATCTCGGCGAGCAAGTCTTGCTCTTGGAGTTCCATTCCAAGGCCAACGCGATCGACGAGGGCATCGTCGAGATGCTGGAACGCGCCGAACAAGAGCTCGACGACGGCGCATGGAAAGGGCTGGTGATCGGCAACGACGGCAGCAACTTCTGCGTCGGTGCCGATCTCCGCATGGTGCAGAGCTCCGCGGCAGCGGGGGACACTGCAGGTATCCGGCAGGCGTCGCGCAGGCTGCAGAACGCCCTCGCCAGGCTGCGCCGGCACCGTAAACCGGTGATCGCAGCGGTGCACGGCATGGCTCTCGGAGGAGGTGCCGAAGTCGCCATGGGTGTGGATCGCGTCGTGGCGCATTCCGAGTCGTACATCGGCTTGGTGGAGGTGGGTGTGGGCCTGCTACCGGCGGGAGGAGGGCTGATGGAGCTGGTGCGCCGCGTCGTCGACCCGGTGATGCAAGTGGACCATGCCGATCCGCTGCCGCCCCTGCAGAAGGTCTTCGAGACCGTGGCCATGGCCAAGGTGTCGAAGAGCGCCGAGGATGCCCGTGAAATGGGCTTCCTACGAGTCTCCGACCGGGCGGTGATGCATCGCGATCTGCTGCTCTCCGAAGCCCGCGACGAGGTCCTGACGCTGGCCTCCGACGGATACGTCCCCGAGGCCGAGGCGACGCTCTACGCCGCCGGGCGGAATCTCCTGGCCGCGCTCGACATCGGAGCCTGGTCCTTGGCGCAGGCCGGCTGGGCCAGCGAGCACGACCTCCAGATCGCCCACGGCATCGCTCACGTGCTCTGCGGCGGCGACGGATCCCTGCCCGAGCAGCTGCCGGAATCGCATTTCCTGCGTCTCGAGGCCGAAGCGTTCGCCGCCCTGGCCACGACGGAGAAGACCCTGCAGCGTATTCAGTTCATGCTCGAGACCGGCAAGCCGCTCCGAAACTGATTGGAGAATTCGATGACCGATACGTCCCGAGAAGCCGTCCTCGTCAGCGCCGTACGCACGGCCGTCGGCAAGTCCCACAAAGGCACGCTGGCTGCCACCCGTCCCGAAGCCCTCGGAGCTGCGGTAGTGAAGGAGGCGCTGCATCGCGCCGCGCCCCTCGAGGCCACAGACATCGACGATGTCATCATGGGCTGTGCCATGCCCGAGGGTCCGCAGGGCATGAATGTCGGCCGCATCATCGCCCTTCGCGCTGGACTTCCCGATTCGGTGACCGCGCAAACTGTCAACCGTTTCTGCTCCTCCGGCCTGCAGACCATCGCGCTGGCTGCCCAGCAGATCATGTCGGGCATGGGTGAGGTGATCGTCGCCGGCGGTACGGAGTCGATGAGCTCCGTTCCCATGTCGGGCTTCCAGTTCAGACCCGATCCTTACTTGGCGGAGAACCGGCCCGAGGTCTATATCGGTATGGGTCTGACCGCCGAGAACGTCGCCAGCAAATACGGCATCAGCCGGGAAGACGCCGACGTCTTTGCATCGGGCTCGCACGAAAAGGCGTTGGCGGCCATTGGGTCCCAGCGCTTCGCCGACGAGATCGTCCCCATCGAAGTGGAGCACGTCAGTCATCAGAACGGTGAACGGAGTGTTTCGAGCCGCACCTTCGACGTCGACGAAGGTCCGCGCCCCGGTTCTACCCCCGAGGTCTTGGCGAAGCTACGTCCGGTGTTCCATCGCAAGGGCACGGTCACAGCGGGCAACTCTTCGCAGACCAGCGACGGAGCCTCCGCCGTCGTGGTCATGTCTCGGAGGAAGGCCGACGAGCTCGGATTGAATCCCTTGGCGAAGTTCCACAGCTTCGCAGTTGGTGGCGTGCCACCCGAGATCATGGGCATCGGTCCCGTGAAGGCCATCCCCAAAGCCCTGAAACTGGCAGGCCTCGAGCTCTCCGACATCGAACTCACGGAGTTGAACGAGGCCTTCGCTTGCCAGGCCCTCGCCGTCATCCGCGAGGCCGGACTCGACGAGTCCACCACCAACGTCAACGGCGGTGCGGTCGCTCTCGGCCATCCGCTGGGAGCCACCGGCGCAAAGCTCACGACCCAGTTGCTCTACGAGATGCAGCGCCGAGGCAACCGCTACGGCTTGGTCACGATGTGCATCGGCGGTGGCATGGGTGCCGCGGGGATTTTCGAGAACTTACGAAACTAGAGGCGTCCGGTCGGACGATAGTCCTCCGAATCTCCGCGGGCGATCGACAGGGTCTGCCAGTCGTCGGGGCCGACGAGCTGACGTGCCAGCTGCACGATTTGGCCCACGTGGTAGGCGTAGTGGGAGATGGCACGGACCAAGGCCTGAACGACGGTGTGGTCCTCGCCACGTATGGTGATGACGGACATGGTGTCGTTGGCAGACAAGGACTCGAGGGTGTTCATCAGGACCTTCCAGCCGCCGTTCCACCGTTCCATCAGGGCCGCTCGATCCTCTTCGGGCGGCTCGAATTCGGTGTCGCGATGACGCCAGGGCTTCTCGCCATCCGTGGTCAGGAAGTCGGTGAAGCGGGAGTGCATGTTCCCGACCATGTGGCGCACGTTGATGGCGATGGAGTTGGCCTCGTCGTCGGGACGCCAATGGAGCTTGTCGTCGGGTACCTGAGCGATCGCCTTTTCGCTCATGTCTTTGTAGCGGTACAGCGTCTCGATGATGTCGTCGAGAAAGTGGCGGGCAACGTCGGGGTGAACTTGCTGGCTCATGCCAGAACTCTACCTTGCCGCTCTGCGGCATTGGTCGACGATTCGGCGTAGAGCCTCGAATCCCTCCACCAGCCGTGGTGCTGGACGACCGAGATAAGCCTCCGCGATCTTGTGGATCTGGCGACCACGCACGAACGGGGTTTCGGCGTAGGCGGCGTTGCCGTAGATCACGTCGGTGCGGTATTTGGACTCCTCGACGCCGCACCACGAGATGACGACCGCATCCGGAGCCAGGGACGCCAGTTCCTCGGGCTCCAGTGGGCGGCTTTTGACGTCGTCGTCGAGGAGGTTCTGTCCTCCGGCGCGTTCGATCAGGTCGTAGACCCAGCTACGCCTCCCGGGAAGGATCGGCGGTTTGGGCCACCACTGCACGGCGATCTTGGGTCGTGCGTCCGGGTCGCCGGTAGGCGGCTCGACGTCCAGCGCGGATTGCATGGAGGCGACCAATCGGTCACCCCGCTCGGACACACCGAGCAGCTCAGCGATCTGCCGGATGTTGGAGTAGACGTCGTCGAGTCGTTCCGGCTCCGGTGCCAGGTAAGGGAGGCCTGCGCCGGCGATGGACTCCACGACCCTTTCATGGCCCGGCACCGTCAGCGACGCGAGCACCAGATCGGGTTGCAATGCCGCCACGGCTGCGACGTCGATGGTCAGATCGGGGCCGACACGAGGTAGGCCGGAAAGGAGGTCCGCGGGAAAATCGCTGTGATCGTCGACGCCCACCAGCCGGTCGCCGCAGCCGAGCGCCGCGACGATCTCCGTGTTCGAGCAGGTGAGCGAAACGATGCGGTGTACCGCCATGCTGCGATGCTACTCGCATCGGAGTTGCATTCCCACGATACGCTCTCGCGATGTTCGACTCGATTCTGTCCGACCCGCTGTGGATCCTGACGGTCCTCTGTGCGATGGTGGTGACGAGCGAAGCCCTCGCGAGATGGGGTCCGATGCGCCACCTGGGGTCCGCACTCCTGGTCATCGTGCTGACGTCGGTGGTGGCCAATCTCGGTGTCATTCCCACCGTAACGGAAGGGTCGCCGGTCTACGACATCGTGTTCTCCACGGTCGCGCCTCTCGCCATCTTCTGGCTCCTGTTGGGCGTCGACCTTCGAAGCGTTCTGCGGGCCGGCCCGGTGATGCTCGGGCTCTTCCTGCTCGGCTCTGTCGGTACCTTCGTCGGAGTGTTGGCAGGCATGGCCGCCGCTGGGGGAGGCGAAGTCTTCGGGCCGCTGCACCATGCGCTGGGCGGTATGTTCGTCGGCACCTACACCGGTGGCAGTATCAACTTCAACGCCGTCGCCCTCGAGTACGGGGTGATGAAGGACGGTGTGCTCTATGCAGGCGCCGCGGTGGTAGACAGTCTCATGACCACGATCTGGATGATCGCCACCGTGGCCCTTCCCAGGATTCTTCGCAGGCTTCGCCCGGCGTCCGACGAGGACGCGGGAGTGCTCCACGATGCAGAAGCCGACGGCGTGTCGGACTACGAGACGGTCGGCGTCATAGAGCTCGGTTTGTTGGCTGGGATGGGTGCAGGTGCGCTCTGGTTGTCGAACCTGGGAGCCACATGGACCCGCGAGGCGTTGGGGTGGTCCGTTCCTTCCATTCTCATTCTGACCACCCTGGCTCTTGCGCTGGCCCAGATACCGGCGGTTCAGCGGATCCGCGGAGGGCAGGTGATCGGCTGGTTCGCCGTGGTGATCTTCTTGGCGGTCATCGGCGCGCTGTGCGACATCGCCGCGCTGGTACGGCTCGGCGACCTGGCTCCTGCGCTGATGGTCTTCGTCGTCACCATCGTCGCCATCCACGGCCTCCTCGTGTTCGGAGCCGCGTTGCTCTTCCGGCTAGATCTCGACGCAGCCGCGGTGGCGTCGCAGGCGAACATCGGCGGCGGTACGTCGGCGCTGGCATTGGCGCGGAGCCTCGAGCGTTCGGACCTGGCTCTACCCGCGATTCTGGTCGGCGCGCTGGGAAATGCCCTCGGAACCTACCTTGGATTCCTGGCGGCCGCGATGCTCGCATGAGGCGACGAAGCTCTGCGGACGTCTACAGAGTCGGCGAGCTTTGTTGCTGCGAGACGGATGCTCGTCGCCGGATGGACCCTGGGGGTACGCCGAGTGCTCGCTTGAACGCGCGGGAGAAGGCCGGTAGCGAATCGTAGCCGACCCGGTGCGCCACTTCGCTCACGGACTGTTCGCCGTCTTGCAACCAGCGCTCGGCCAACGACATGCGCCAGCGGGTTGCATAGCGCATCGGAGGCTCCCCGACGAGGTCGGCGAATCGATCGGAAAACGCCGAACGCGACATTCCGACCTCCGCAGCCAGGGCGGCTACCGACCAGGCGCGAGATGGGTCGCGGTGCACGAGATCCAGTGCGCGGCCGATCTGCGGATCCCCCAACGCGCCCAGCCAGCCCGATCGGGCTGCAGGGTCCTCGTCGAGCCAGGCGCGAATCGCTTGGACGACGAGGACGTCGGCCAAGCGGGTGATGATCGTCTCGCCGCCGGCTTGCTTCGCCTCCACCTCGCCAGCCATCAGCTCTAGAGTGCTGCGCAGCCAGAGCCCACGTAGGCCTCTGGAGGCTGCTGGGAGATGCACGATCTCGGGTAGGACGGAAACGACGTTGTCGGCCACAGGGTGGTCGAAATGGACGGCGCAGCAGATCATGTCCGTACGTTTGCCACCTCCGCCATGGCGAAGTATCTCGTAGCGCTCACCGACGGCCTCGCGTTCCAGATCGAGTACGGGAGGCGTGGCAGGTACCGTTTCCCCTTCGGACCATTCGCTCAGGATGCGATGCCCTCGGCCGTGGGGAACCAGTGCGATATCGCTCGGACCGAGAGATACCGCGTTCGCGCCGTCGACCTCGAGCACACAGTGTCCCGACGTCAGGACGTGGAACCACAGGTGCGACTCGATGGGTGGTAGCTCCATGCCCCACGGCGCCGTCAATTCCGAGCGGCAGTAGAAGGCTCCGCGCAAGCGCATCAGATGTAGTGCCTCGCCGAGCGGATCCGATGCCTCGGACCATGGTGATGAAGTGGCCACGGATCGAGTCTATGGCATATTTGCCGATGCGCCGGACTTCTGGACGAAAGGTTAAATATTCTGCCAGATCAGTCATTCATCGGCCGGTGTTCTGACGGGTAGCGTACGTGGAGACAAGTCAATTCCGTCCGAAAGGAGACACCATGACTCAAATCGAGACCCCGACCTCTTCACAGCCACGCTTTCTGACGATCGGCGGTACCGGCAAGACCGGACGCCGAGTTACCCAGGCACTGCGACAGCGCGGTTTGCCGGTACGTGTCGGTTCGCGAACGGCGGAAATCCCATTCGATTGGCACGACCGGACCACCTGGGAGCCCGCGCTGTCCGACGTGCGAAAGATCTACGCGGTGTACTACCCCGACCTCGCAGTCCCCGAAGCGGCGGAGGCCATCCGTTCTCTTGCCGAGATCGCCTCGCATTGCGGCGTCGAGCACATGGTCTTGCTCTCAGGTCGCGGCGAGGAGGGCGCCCAGGCGGCAGAGAGGCAGTTGCAGACCTCGGGGCTCGCCTGGACTATCGTCCGCGCGAGCTGGTTCGCTCAGAATTTCAGCGAGGGCTTTCTGGCCGATCAGGTCCGACACGGCCACGTTTCCCTGCCCGTAGGTGGTGTGAGGGAGCCCTTCGTGGATGCCGACGACATTGCTGATGTCGTCGTTGCGGCCTTGACCGAGGAGGGGCACGAAGGAAAGCTCTACGAGGTCACGGGGCCGCAGCTTCTTACTTTCGGTGAAGCTGTCAGCCGGATCGCCGAGGTTTCGAAGAAGGACATTCGGTATGTCCAGATCTCGCCCGAGGCTTTCGCAGACGGGCTGAGGAATCATGGAGCCCCTGCCGAGCTGGTGAGACTGCTGACGTTCCTGTTCACCGAGGTGTTGGACGGTCGCAACGAAAGCACGACGGATGGAGTGCAGCGTGCGCTCGGACGACCACCTCGGAGCTTTCGAGAGTATGCGCAGCGCGCGGCAGCGACGGGGGCCTGGACCGCCGCGGAGGTGGCGTGACCATGCAGGACCTGCAACTGCTACTGACCGTGCTCGCCGCCCTGGGTTCGGCGGTCATGGCGGGCGTTTTCTTCGTGTTCTCGGTGATGGTGATGCCCGCGCTGGGACGTCTAGAACCGATCGACGGTGTCGCGGCCATGCAGAGGATCAACGAGGTGGCGCTGCGACCTCCGTTCCTGGCCTCGTTCTTTCTATCGACAGCTCTCTGCCTGGGAGGTGTCGTCCTGTCGATCGTTCGCTGGAGCTCACCAGGCTCGGCTTGGCTTCTGGGCGGAGGCCTGATGTTCCTGTTCGGCGTCTTCCTGGTTACGGCGGCAGGCAACGTCCCCTTGAACGAAGAGCTGGCGCGCTGGACTGGTACGGCCGCCGACGCCGCAGATCTGTGGGATCGATACCTGTCGTCGTGGACACGGTGGAACCACCTGCGAGCCGCGGCAGGGTTGGCGTCGGCGGCGATGTTGTTGGCTGCGTTCCCACAGTAAGGGCGAGCCGCTTCAGCGCACCCGGCGTCGCCGATTCCTGATGTAGTCCGCCAAGATGAACTCACCCAGGTTGTCGGGTGACGCGAAGTAGGCTCGTCCCCGATTCGTGGCCGTGAGCTTCTCGACGAAGCTCTGCAGCGTCGGATCGCTGGCGATCATGAAGGTGGTGACGACCACCTTCTGTCGGCGGCAAAGGTCGGCCTCCTCGAGCGTCCGGTTGACGATCTTCAGGTCGAGACCGAACGGATTCTTGTAGATCTCTTCGCCCTCGGTGATGGCCGAGGGCTTTCCGTCGGTGATCAGGAAGATCTGTTTGTTGGGCTGCTTTCGGCGGCTCAACAGGCCGCGCGCGAGGCGCAGCGCGTCGCGCGTGTTGGTGTGGTACGGACCGGCATCGATGTAGGGGATGTCGTCGATACGTACTTCCTGAGCCAGGTCACCGAAGGTGAGGACGCCGACACTGTCTTTCGGATATTTGGTCTGGATCAGCTCGGTGAGCGCCAACGCGACCTTGCGTGCCGGCGTGATGCGATCTTCACCGTACAGCACCATGGAATGGCTGATGTCGATGGCGACGATCGTCGCGCAATGGGTCTGCTGCTCGGTTTCGTGGACCTCGAGATCGTCTTCGGTCAGCTGCAGGCCGCCGTGGCGCTTGAGGGAATTGTGGAACGAGCGTCCGATGTCGATTCGGTCCAGATCGTCGCCGAACTCGTAGGGACGGGTCTCGGGCAACGCCTCGGTACCTTCGCCGGGAGCGCGCATGGCGTGGTAACCAGCGCCACCACGCTTCAGATTCTGGAAGATCTCCTCGAATGCGCTTCGGCGGATCCGGCGTTCGCCGACGGCACCGAGACGTACGTTGCCTTCTTCGTCCACCTCCAGCATCTGTTCCCTTGCCATGCGTTCGAAGAAGGCCTCCAGATCCATGTCCTCGGGAAGGTAGCCTTGCTCCTGCAGATGCCGCATCCACTCCATGGCCTGCTCGACATCGCCGCCGGACGCGAGAAGCAACTGGTTGAAGATCCGTTGCATGTTCAGGCCCTCGAGGAGGGCTTGAATCCATGCTGGGTCGAGGTGACGATAGCGGTGGCGCATCTAC
The DNA here is from genome assembly GCA_028066595.1 of Thermoanaerobaculia bacterium. Classification (GTDB taxonomy): domain Bacteria; phylum Acidobacteriota; class Thermoanaerobaculia; order Multivoradales; family J023; genus JAUIJL01. Next base: position 40,126 of record JALCBJ010000042.1, on the reverse strand, counting down.
GAAAGTCTACCGGTGACCTTGAACATTCGGTCGAGCCTGCGTCTCGAATCTGGAGAAAGGCAGAACCAGAGGGCTCCGACCTGCGAAAATGGGTTCGTACGTTGCCCGAAATCGGATCGTTCCCGGTCCCAACCCCAAAGGAAACCACATGCCCTCCTCAGCTCGAAGTGAGCTTCGGCTCCGTGTCCCGCGCCTCCGTACTCTTGTTCTTGCCGCCTTGCTCACCGTCGGTGCCTCGCCGGCCGTCGCGGCGGAATCGTCGCCGAACTGGATTCGCTACCCGGCCATCTCTCCCGACGGTACGTCTCTGGCGTTCTCGTGGCGCGGTGACCTGTGGGTCGTGCCGGTGGAAGGCGGTGTCGCCAGGGCCCTCACCAGTCATCAAGCCTATGAAGCATGGCCTGTTTGGTCACCCGATTCGAAGCGCCTGGCCTTCGCATCCGACCGCCACGGCCAGCTCGACATTTTCGTCGTAGGCGCTGCCGGCGGTTCGCCCGAGCGACTGACCTTCCACTCCGCCGACGACGTACCGAGCGACTTCACGGCTGACGGCTCCCGCATTTTCTTCGAGAGTAATCGTCAGCATGCACCCCAAGCTCTATTGGGGCAGGGAGCGTTTTCCGAGCTCTACTCGGCGCCGGTCGACGGCTCGGCACGGCCGCGCCAGGAGCTCACGACGCCAGCTCTGCAAGCAAGTCTGTCGGCCGACGACTCGCGCATCGTCTACGAGAACCGTACCGCCTACGAGAACTCGTGGCGGAAGCACCAGGTCTCCTCGGCAGCGCGGGATATCTGGATCTGGGATCGCGGTACAGGCTCTCATGTCCGCGTCACCGAGTTTCAGGGTGAGGATCGCGATCCTCTGTGGGACAGTGCCGGCTCGGGCGTTCTCTATCTCAGCGAACAGGGCGGTTCGTTCGACGTATGGCGACTCGAGCCGTCGGCGGACGGTTCCGGCTATCAGCCGAACCGCCTCACCGACCACGGACCCCATCCGGTGCGGTTCCTCAGCCAGGCCGACGACGGCACGCTGGCGTATGGCGTGCACGGTGCGGTGTGGACTCGGAGCCCCGATGGAGAGAGCCGGCAGGTGCCGATCACATTGCACGCCGACGAGCGTTCCAATGTCGCCGAGCGGAAGAAGGTGACCGAAGGGGCGACGGAGATGGCAGTGTCGCCTCTGGGTGACGAAGTGGCCTTCGTCGTTCGTGGCGAAGTGTTCGTCGCTTCGGTGGAACACGGTACGACGAAGCGAGTCACCGCCACCACGGAACAGGAACGCTCCGTCAGCTGGGCTCCCGATGGGCGTAGCCTCTACTTCGCGTCGGAACGAGGTGGCTCGTGGAACCTCTACAAGGCGTCGTTGGTTCACGACGACGAAGAGCGCTTCTTCCTCGCCACCGGGACGGCCGAGCATCCGGTTCTGGTTACGGAGGACGAGACGTTCCAGCCGGTGGTTTCACCGGATGGAAAGTCCGTGGCCTATCTCCACGATCGAGACGAGATCCGCCTCCTCGACGTCGAGTCGGGCACGTCCAAGACACTCATCCCGGCCGAGCGGAACTATTCGTATTCCGACGGCGATATTTCCTTCGTCTTTTCGCCGGACGGGAAGTGGCTGGCCGCCACCTACCTGGGACATGACCGCTGGATCGACGAGATCGGCCTGGTCGACCTCGGGAGTGGGCAGGTCTACAACGTCTCGGACAGCGGCTACTCCGAAGTGGCACCTGCATTCTCGGGTGACGGCGAGACGCTTTTCTTCGTCTCCGACCGTTTCGGCCAACGTTCTCACGGCAGCTGGGGCGCCGAGTCGGACGTGATGGCCGTGTCCCTGAACCGCGCGGCCTGGGACCGAACTCGGTTGTCGGTGGAAGAGTGGCAGCGTGCGCTCGAGGACGAGCGCAAGAAGGAACGAAAGGACAAGAAGGGCAAGGACGGCGAGGACGCAGACGCAGACGAGGACGAGGACGACGCTCCGACCTTGCCGGATCCGGTCGAAGTCGAAACGGAGGGCTTCGATGATCGTCTCCGTCGCATGACGTTCTTGTCGACGGACATGTCGGACTATGCGCCGTCGAAGGACGGCGAAGCTGTTTTCTTCCTCGCCGCGGTCGACGACAAGCCTGCCGTGTGGGGCAGCCATGTTCGCAAAGGGGAGACCCGTCGCTTGGCCGAACTCAGAGGTGGTCGAGGTGGCGGCGGTTCGCTGGAGCTGTCGCGAGACGGCAAGACGCTATTCGTGCTCAGCGGTAACGGGCAGCTGATGAAGCTGAACGTCGAGAGATTCACCAAGGCGTCCGGTGGCAATGGTGGACGCGGCGATGGTGGCGGCGGCGGCGGGTCGTTGGAGCCCATTCCGTTTCGCGCCGAGCTGACCTACGACACGGTCGCCGAACGCCAGCACATGTTCGAGCACGTTTGGCGGCAGGTGCGGGAGAAGTTCTACGTCGCCGACCTGCACGGTGCCGACTGGCCGTTCCTCAAGCAGGAGTACGAGCCTCTGGTAGACGATCTGCGACACGGGCGTGATTTCGCCGAGCTACTTTCGGAGATCCTGGGCGAGCTCAACGCTTCGCACACCGGAGGACGGTTCGGCTCTCGCTCGGAAGGCGACGAGACGGCGTCTCTGGGTCTGCTCTACGATCTCACCGAGGACGGCGCGGGCCTGCAAGTGGTGGATGTCCTCGATCGAGGTCCGGCGGACCGGGCCGACAGCCGGATCGGCGCGGGGACCCGAGTCACCCATATCGACGGCGTCGAGCTGACCACGGAAGCCAACCCGTGGGCCTTGCTGAACCATCGGGCGGGCGACAAGCTGCGCATCGGTCTCGCCTCCGGCGACGACACTTGGGAGGAGGTTCTCGAGCCGATCTCCGTGCGCGAAGAGGGCCGCTTGCGCTATGAGCGGTGGATCGACCGATTGCGTGCGATGACCGACGAACTATCCGGCGGTCGCGTCGGCTACGTTCACGTCGCTGGCATGAACGACCGTTCCTTTCGTCGGTTCTACCGGGATGCGCTCGGCTCGATGAGCGACAAGGAGGCCCTGGTGATCGACACGCGTTGGAACGGCGGTGGATGGTTGCACGATGATCTCGCGGCGTTTCTCCAGGGCGAGCTCTATCTGACCTTTGCTCCGCGAGGCAAGGAGCCGGGCTCGCTGGACGGCGAGAGCATGATGCGATGGACCCGTCCCGCGGCCGTTCTGCAGAACGAGGCCAACTACTCCGACGGACACATCGGTCCGTGGGTGATCCAGCACCTCGGCCTGGCGCCCTTGGTGGGAGCACCGGTTGCCGGTACCGGAACCGCGGTCTGGTGGGAACGCATGATGGACGGAGAGACGGTCTTCGGCATTCCTCAGGTCGGCATGATCACACCCGACGGCAAGTACATGGAGAACTTCCAGCTGGAACCCGACGTGCTCGTCTACAACAGCCCGGAGAGCATCACTCGGGGTGAAGACGACCAGTTGCGGGCTGCCGTCGAGCTACTCTTGAACCAGCTCGAGTGACCATCTGACCCGGAGCCAGTCTGGTGCGATCGCGCCGGACTGGCTCCTTGTCGTCCGTC
>JALCBJ010000042.1:0-36450 GCA_028066595.1 Thermoanaerobaculia bacterium | reverse complement strand
TGTCGTCCGTCACGCCCGTCTGCGCGCGGCCTTCGAAACTCGCCTGAGTCGTCTCGTGGTCGCGTACCGTCTTTGTTGACTGTGGCCTATGAAGGCTTGGTCGGTTCCTCAGCTCAGACAGTCTCGGCCGTGCTCGATCAGGCGTGACTCTCGAGACCCAAGAGAGGCTCTGTATCGTCCGTCACGCCCGTCTGCGCGCGGCTAGTTGACGTCGATGCCCTGCTCCAGCTGCTCGATCATGTTCTGGAGATTCTGCTTGTTGGGATCGTCAGGTGCTTGCTCGAGCGCGATTCGGGCATGCTCGGCGGCCTTGTCGTACCGACCGACTGCGGAGTAGGCACGAGCCAAGCTCACCTCGGTGGGCCAGGCGCCTTCGAACCGGCGGTGGTTGAACTCCATCACCTCGAGGGCACGTTCGGCGCGGCCCTGCCCGATCAACTGTCGCCCGTACTGGTGGATCTGACCGGAGGTGGTCGCGCCGTGTTCCAGAGCGGCCTGGATCGTTTCTCGAGCTTCGGCGTCGCGCTCCATGCGTTCGAGTACCTGCGCCTTGGTGCTCAAGGTCTGCCAGTTGGGTTGGCCGATGAAGGGTGTCGTGATGGCCGCGTCCGCCCACTGGAGTGCCTTGTCGATGTACCGGCCATCGGTATCGCGCTGCAGGATGAAGTTCGCCGCCGCCGACCAGTTGTTCCAAGCGAAACCCGGTGAGCTGCGTAGCTCGTTCTCCAGAGTCGCGACGTAGAGATCGACCGGGTTGGGAATTTCGACGCGGAACGGTACGCGTAGCTTCTCCCAGTGGAGCGCCACGACCGTCGAATCCCATTGACGGTCGGGAAACTCGAAAGTGAGCCATTCCGCGAAAGGGGCTTCTTCAGGCTTGGCGGTTACGCGCAGAGCGTCTTCGCTCGGATCGTAGAAGAAGCTACCCCACGACGTCGAGTTGTCGGAAAAGATGAAGGTCCACTCCTCCTCACCGGGAATAGTGTGCAAACCATAAGTTCCCGCCGCGAGAGGCTCACCTTCTACCAGCACGTCATGACCGACAACGTCGTGTTCTCGTTGGCACCGGTGCGCCAGGGGCTTTCCGTGGCGGTGCCGAATCCCAGGTTGGCCATTCCGTACGGCACCAGCTGGCCCCAGATCTTGCCGGTGCGATCTTCGCCCGTGGGAGAGGTCACGTCCGGACTGTTGTAAGTCAGGGTCACGGCGACCTGACCCATGTACTGGGTGACGACGGTCTTCTGATTGTCTCCCGGCGGCGGCAGGGTCAGGCCGGGCTGGGCAACGGCCGCTGCTGTGGTCAGCAACATCATGGCGCAGAGGATCGCCAGGGTCGACAGCCTGTGAATTAGGTGGACGGCCTTTGAGTTCTTGCACGTTCTCATCGGTGACCTCGCAGCGTGAAACTCGTGGTGGGGAAGGGTCGGCGACTTGAAGAAGAAGCCCGCCACGACGCGTACGGCGCAGCGGGCTCATGGGGAAGATCACAGGCAACTACGGCGGGTTGCGCAGAAAGATCGTCGGTTGAGGACGTTCGACCGGCGGGGAAGGCCGGAGCGTCCGCTGACCGTGACCAACGGTGACGGCGTACCGTATCCGGAGCGTCATTGTTCGGCGATCAGACCTGGAGCAGGGTTGACGAGATTACGCTTCCTATGTAATGTGTAGCTTACATTGTGTCTGGTGGAGCATTCATATGATTCGTATTCTCATCGTTCTCGCCCTCGCAGGGGGGCTCGGTTTCTCGCTGGCCTCGTGGCCGTTGGGATGGCCGTTCGGAGCCGGGCCTGCAGGTCTTGGGTTGCTGGTCGTGGCAGGTGTAGCTGCCCGCGGGATCTGGAACCGCGACTCCACGAGCCCGCCCGGTTCCCCCGAGCGCACCCTTTGGGTGCTCATGGGTAGCAGCGCCGCGATCGCGACACATCTCCTCGCATCACTGTGGAGGATTGGTCCTGAGTTCGAGCTCAACACCGATGCCGGGCACCGCCTGGGTATCGATAGCTGGTCACTCGTCCTCGGAATGGGATTGGCGTATGCGATCGCGCGGGATCCGAACCCTCGATCCGATGAACGGGATGCATGGATCGCTTCGCGGGGGACCCACTGGACTTCCAACACGCTGGCCAGCCTCGTGCTGCTGATGGCGGTCGTGCTCGCCTTCGAGCCGACCGAAGAGATCCGACGGCTCTCACGGCCCGCCATCGCCCATGTGGCGATTCTTTGTGTGATTCTCGCCTGGCTGGTAGGCACCCTCGTGCAGTTGTATGCCTACGCTCTCGATCACGCGGCGGCCAGGGAGCCAGCGTGAGTGGCACTCCCCTGGGCAATCACATCCGGCGCTTGCGGTTCGAGCATGGCGAGATCTCTCAGGAGACCCTGGCACAGGCCGTGGGCATCACCCGCCAAACCGTCATCGCGCTCGAGCAGCGGCGCTATGCACCCTCTTTGGAGTTGGCGATGAAGCTGGCGCTCGTTTTCGGCCGATCTGTCGACGACGTTTTCTTCTGGAGCGATGCGCCGCCAGATCTCTCGCTCGAATAGCTCCAAGCTACCGTCCCCCGGATAGGAGACTGATCCCTTGTCCTCTCAGCGGATGATTCGCCGCATCTCGTGGCTGCTCGTTACGATCGTCGTATCCGTTCTCGCCTTCCGCCTCTTCGACTACGTGCTGACCTGGAACGTCGGCTGGCACTCGTCTTCTTCTACGGGTGAGCCGCCGGTCGAGTCTCGAGCCGCTCCTTCCTGGGAAGCGATCGAAGGGTCGGCGATGGACCTGCTCCTCGATGCGAAGCGCGATCTCCGAGCGCCTGCAGTCTCCGCCGCCTTGTCGCTCGACGGTCGTACCGTCTGGGCGGGCGCCGTCGGCTTCGCCGATCTCGAATCGCGTCGACCCGCGACACTGGAGACCCGCTTCCGGCTGGGCAGTACCTCCAAGTCCATCACCTCCGTAGCCCTCGGCACCGTGCTCGGTGGCGGCGAGCTCGATCTCGACGCTCCGGTAGGTACTTACCTTCCCGAGGTTGCCGAGCCGCTCGCATCGGTGACCACGCGGCAGGCGATGAGTCACACTGCCGGCATCCGGAACTACGGTCTCTGCTGGTGCTTTCCGATCTGGGAGCAGTTCAACCGGCGAGATTTCGGACGCTCCGTCCGGCCTTCGCTGGCCGTCTTCGAGGGGGACGCTCTCCTGTTCCAGCCCGGGACCGGCTTCAGCTACACGAGCTACGGTACGACGACCGTAGGCGCCGTCATCGAGTCTGTTTCCGGTAAGCCATTCCTGGAATACCTCGAGGAGGCAGTGTTGAGGCCGCTGTCGATGGTCCATAGTGGTGGCGACCTGCCGGGTGAAGAAGTGTCGGGCCGCGCGTCCTTCTACGACGTCGAAAAGGGACGTTGGAGGCTGGCCTACCCGGTGAACAACAGCATCAAATGGCCCTCGGGCGGTCTGATCTCCACTCCGTCGGACATGCTCGCCTTGGGCCGGGAGATGCTCGCGCCGCGACTTTTTGACGACGGGGTTCGAGACCTCTTGATCACTCCCCAGAAACTCGCAGACGGGAGCGACAATCCACAGGGCTACGCTCTCGGTTGGCGGGTCTCCAACGACGCGAAGCTCTTCGATGGCTCTCTTCAGACACAGCGCATCACCCACCACGGAGTCGCCGTCGGCAGTCTTTCCTATTTCGCTATCTATCCCGACGAGGGTCTCGTGGTCTCAGTCATGGCCAACAGGAGCGCCCAGAGGGTGAATCAACTGGCAAGGCATGCGAAGGGCCTGGTCGAGCTCTTTCTGGGCGAGAGTCGACGACAGATCGCGACAGACGAAAGCTAATTTCCTGCTTGCGTTCCCCAAACACAGGACGAATTCGAGAGCCACTCGATCGAAACGTCCACTTGCCGAGGATCTGTTCCTATGAGCTTTTCGTTCTACATCCACCAAGTACTGGATGTCTCTCTGAAAGACACCCTCGCTGCGCTACCGTTCGATTCCCTGGTCGTGGATGCCGAGGTTCCGGATCAAGGTTGGCCGAAGTGTGCCCACATCTACATCGACAATGTTTCGGTCCGTTCGATCGAAACCGTGCTCGAAAAAGGCACGCTGCAAGTACGAATCTTCGTCGCCTCGTCGCCCGACGACATGGCCTTGGCAGCCGCCATCGTCACCCATGTCGCCGGTCGCTACGGCAGATCCATCGAGCCGGAAGATGGAGAAAGCCTGTCGATCGAAGACTGGAGGCAAAAATATGGAACCCAATGGCAGCAGGAGCACTGCGATGCCGGGCTCCGAACCATCGCCGCGTTCTACCGCGAAGAGGGATCCACGATGCAACTCTCCGGTACTCGTGCAACGTTCCACGCTGGGCCACGGGTCATGGAACCGCTACTCTCCGAGCCGTCGAGCTTCGCGGAGCGTTTCTGGGCTCTGTTTCGGCGACGTAACTACCTGGACCGAGAGGACCTCTTCGGCCCCAGCCTGATGGTGGTCAGGGTCGACGACGAGCGCGGCAAGTGTGCACGCATTGCGGCGCTCGGGCCGGAGGTGCCGACGGCGATCTCGACGCAGGCGACGTTCGTCACCCTGCGAGCTGACGGCGGCGACATGTTTCACGTGCCGCTGGATGACTTTGTCACCGCGGCAGCCGACAGCATCACCTGGCTTGGGGACGACCTCTTCGTGACTCCTGGCTACGCCGGAACCGCTTGGAGTAGCTTGCTCTCCGCGGTCGGTCCCCTGGCCCTCGGCCTCGAAGACCGTCCGGAGCTCCTGATCGATTGCGAGGATACGGAAGCGTCGGACATGGAGGGGGGCGAAGCAGGCTCCCAGGAGATCGGCGACGGTGAGGGGATCGCGCTGGCATCAGGCCTGATCGCGACCTTCCTGTGCATCGCGGGAGCCGACGGAAGCGTGGATGGTAAGGAGATCCGGGCCTTTCAACGGAGTTTGCTATCGGATCTCGATGACTCGACAATGGCGATGGGTATCTCGATCGCTTACGCCGTCAACCATTTCGAGAAGCTCACGAAGTCACTAGTCGAGTCGGGGCCCGAAACGATGCTCCTCGTGGTGGCCGCAGCCCGGCAGCAGGTGGAAAATCTGTTCGACGCTGACGAGGCCCGTACCTACGCCGAACGTCTGTACGGCATGGCCGAGGACGTAGCCAAGGCGTCGGGTGGTTTCTTCGGCTTCGGTAACAAGATCAGCAAGGAAGAAGCAACAGCCCTGCGCATGTTGAAAAAACTGCTCAGTCTCGACGAAGACGTCTCTCAGTGAAGGGGCGAGGGAATGTGAATCATGATTCCGAATGAAGAGCAGGCACTACTCGACCGGATCGAGTCCGACAGCCAGAAGGTGATCGGTGAATGCACTCTCGAAACGAAGAAGATAGTCGCCGAAGCCACGGAGTACTACCTCGCAATGGACGTCTCCGACGAGTTTCGCCAAGCCCTCGAAGGGTACGTTGCCGAGCTGCGGAGTGACGCCGAAGATGTCGAATCGCAAAGACATGCTCAGCGCGTCTTGGCGGCTCTCGAGCGCAAGAAGGGACTATTCTTTCTTGCAGACAAGTGGGGCCAAGCGCTCAACCGGTGGGTAGCTGCCCATCGTGACTCGATTCCGATGGTCTCGTCGCTCGACGATCTCTACCGCATCGCACCCAAGAGCAAACCGACAAAGAAATGGAGCACCGGTGTTCAGATCGTCTTCGAACAGTACGGCGAGGATTCGGTTCTGGCGTTCCTGAGGGAGGCTATCGCCCTACTGACGGAGACGGCCGCCATCGCCTCCGCGGGGCTGTCGTACGACAACGAAGACAAGCTAAAGGGGATGGTCCTCGTTCTGACCACCAACCGACATGAGGAAGACAGTGGGTTGCTGGGGGAGCTCGCCACCGTCGCTTACAAGAAGATTCCTGGCCAGGGGCCGCTCTCGACCGCGGTTGGAAATCTGTGCTTGAACGCGTTGTGTGATCTGCGGGGCCAGCAGGGACTGGTACGACTCAGCGAGTTGGCCAATCAGCTGGAGTACCCGGCAAACGCTGTTGGCCTTGCCAAACGGAAGCTGGAGGAAGCCGCGAAGGCGAGAGGGGTCACAGTCCAGCAGCTGGCCAGCATGACGGTGCCAGAGTACGGCCTGGAAGACTGATGCCTCGGGTCACGGAACGAGTAGGAACCTACTTCGCCGTGATCGAAGTTCAGCCGCCAGGAACGGCGAAGCTCGTCTGGAAAGACGAGGGTGGAAGAGAGCTGAGCAGAGTACCGAAGCACGTCATCAAGACGTATCCGGAGAGATATCGGGAGGTCCGGAAGAAACTCGATTCCATCAGGAATACGTTGAAGGTCCAGACCAAGAGGATCGAGTCGTTCTATGTGGACGATCCAACGATGCCCTACGAGGTGTGGAGGGAGCACTACGCCGAGCACAAATTGGTGAAGTCCATCTCGGAGAGCTTGATCTGGCAATTCCGTAGCGGCTCCCGAGCCCACACGGCGATCTTGCGCGACGGCGAGCTCGTCGCGGCCGACGGTTCCCGGCTTCCGACTCTTGCGAGATCGACGCGGGTTTCGCTGTGGCACCCGCTGCATTCCGACGGAGCAGAGGGCGCCTCTTGGCGCCGATACATTGGGGATCATGCGGTGGCGCAGCCCTTCCGGCAGGCCTACCGCGAGGTCTATCGGCCGGGGGGCGAGACGGGTCTGAACGAGGTGCTCTCTGGTTTGTACGTGCGACAGCACCAGTTTCGAGCGCTGCTGCTGAAGACAGGATGGAGATATCAGTTCCGCGGTCGCTTCCATAGCGAGTCGACACCGGTGCTCGCGTGCCCGGGTGGGATGCGTTGCGAGATCGGCATTGGGAATACGAGCTCGTCGGTGTCGCAGAAGGGCATCTGCCTGGGAGCAGAGTTGGACGGATTCCAGTTCTACCGAGGCGAAAAGCAGCTCCCTGCGGAGGCTGTTCCGCCACTCCTGCACTCAGAGGTTCTGCGCGACATCGACCTGGCAACCGCGGTTTCTGGCATCGGCTATCGGGGCGATTGGGACAACATCGAGACCCTGTTCTCTGAGCTCGGCGAGTCCAAAGTCTTGGAACGGTTGGCTTCTGCCAAGGGTTGGACGCTGCCAGCTTTCGCGAGAATGGTGGACAGTCATCCTTTGGGAAAGGCGATGGTTCGCGCACTGGCCGTTCTGGATGCTGCCATGGAGAGAAAGCCGATTCCCGAGACGGTGAAGACCCGGGGGCTCTTGCTGGAAGCCATGCTGCGAGTATCACCACAGGCCGACCGTACTCGAGTCCAAGGTCGCTATGTGTACGTGGATGGAGCTCGAGGCAGCTATAGGATCAATCTCAGCTCCGGTCTGGTCTTCGACTGCAAGGACAATACGCTGGTCGGCGTCGGGACGACGCGGGCAAGAGACAACGAGGACGAGGTGGAGACGGATACCCTGCTCACCCGGATCCACGAGACGATCGTCGAGCTGTGTCCGCCCTAACGGGGGAGAGCATCGTGTCCCATCCGCCTCTCGATTGCCTGGCCATATAGATCGGGACATAGAGCGCTGCCGAGGACCTCGTAGGACGGATCCCGTGGTAGGAAGAGTAGACGCGGTCCTGGAGCTACACGCCGCTCGTGATGAGGCGGGCCACCCAGGCCCGGCAAGGGATGACGCGACGGTGGCAAGCTGGAGCAACGACGGCCGATCGGCGACAGTGCCGTACCGGTGGATAGCAACATAGGAGTGGCGGTCCATGAAGGCGGCGTTGGGATGGGTTCTGTGGGCGACGATCGGCTTCCCGATCCTGGTCGAGGCTTCCCAGGAAGATCACGAGAAGGCGCCCGCGCCAGATGCCCCTGTCGCTACGGTCTACGAGGAGGTCTATGCGACTGCGGTGGTCGAGGAGCGCCCAACCAGTGAAGCGACGGCGTCGGTAACGGTGGTCGGAGAAGACGAGGTCGAGCGGCGTGGCGCAACGACAGTGAGCGATCTTCTGCCTTTCGTCCCGGGTGTTTCTTTGGTCTCCGGGGGAACCCGCGGCGGCCTGACCGTGGCCCAGATCCGGGGTGGCGACCCGAACTTCACCCGTGTCCTGATCGACCACGTCGCGGTCAACGACGGCTCCTACCAGGTAGGTGGTGTCTTCGACCTCGAGGCTCTACCGGCCGACGCGGTGGAGCGCATCGAAGTGGTCCGAGGCCCCCTCTCGTCGTTTTATGGATCCGGGGGCTTAGCGGGTGCGATCCACGTGATCACGCGACAGGCCGAAGGCTCGCCGAGGGGCACCGTTCGATTGACCGCTGGCGATGCCGGGCTACGCCGTGGATCCGCAAACCTGGGGGCAGCCGGAGACCGCATCAGCGGATTCGCCAGCGCGGTGGTCGAAGAGGAGTCCGAGCGAATCGCGGAAGAGTGCTTCGAGCTCGGGCATCTTCAAACCCGCAGCCGAATCGAGCTGGGTCAGTCGCGGGAGCTATCCGCTTCGGGACGGTTCGCTCAATGGAGTGCGGACGACTATCCAGACGCGTCCGGAGGTCCGGTGTTCGGCTCCGGAGAGTTACGCCGATCCGATCATGACGAGGCGAGCTTGGGACTTCGATTCTCGGGGCTGACGAGTCGAGGCGCTTCATATGTCGCGATGGCGTCGGTGTACCGGCACCACCTCGATCGCGAAAGTCCCGGCATCTTCCCTGTCGTCCCACAATCTGCGGAGGAGACGCGCTTCGTCCGGGGTCGCGTCGGCTGGATGTCAGCCTTCGAGGGCCGGAGCGGTCAACTGACACTCGGCGTCGATGCAGAGTGGGAAGACGGCGACAACCGAAGCCTGCTGCGGCTGCCGCCATTCCTGGGTGGTGACGTTCCGGGTGACTACGACCTGCAGCGGACCACCGCCGGCGTGATGGGGGAGTGGACCGCTCGTGGTGACGGGTGGGCTTTCGACCTGGGACTGCGAGTCGATCTACCGGAGGACACCGGCGAGGAGCTCAGCCCACGCATCGGTGTGACCTGGCGACTGAACGACGAGATACGCCTGAGAATGTCTTTGGGAAGTGCGTTCAAGCTGCCTTCGTTCTTCGCTCTCGCCAGTCCGTCGGCGCTCGGTGGCAACCCCGAGCTCGAAGCCGAGGAGATGCTCGGCGGCGACTTGGGGATCGAGGGCTCCCTCGGCACCAAGCTCGACTTCGCGCTGACAGCCTTCTCCCATCGCTACGAGAATCTCGTCGACTTCGATTTTGACACCTTCCGTCACGTCAACCGGTCCGCAGTGGATTCCTTCGGCGCCGAAAGCTTCATCGCCTGGACCTCAGGTAGGGCCTGGCGGGTCGCAGCCAATGCCACCTGGCAAGACGTAGAAGATCGGGACTCGGGGTTGCCCTTGCGAAATCGGCCGCGTTGGTCCGGAGGCTTGCGCGTCGATTGGCGGCCGATCGACCGCGTGCGTCTCGGAATCGATCTACGGTCTTCGTCCGAGCGCCACGACGAGCAGATCCCGGTGCCGCAGCGGGATACGGTGGACGGTTTCCATCTCGTCGGCCTCGCGGCGACTACCCAGCTGGGTGCGAACTGGCACCTAGGCGTCCGTGTAGACAACCTCGCGGACCGAGACTACGAGCACTTGATCGGTTTTCCGGGCGCCGGTCGCTCGGTGAGGTGGTCTCTGACCTGGGACATCGGTCGATAGCTGCTAGCGCTGTTCCTCCCCGACATACCGGCGCGCCACCTTTTGCCTCGGGGCGGTTCAGACCCGAAACGGTCGCACGACGGTGGCGGCCTGTTCGGCTTCGTCTGCAGTGTTGTAGAGGTGGAACGCCAAGCGCAACTTTCCCGCCCTTCCCGATACGCGGATTCCTTCGGCTTCCAGCACCTGTAGTGCGGCTTCGGTGCTCCGTACCTTCACCGGGACGATTCCCGCCGGAGGATCTGGAAGGTCCAGCTTCGAGGCGAAGCGGCACGCGGCATCGTGGCCGATGCGAAAGCGGGTCGACGGGTCGATCGGTGCCAACGTCTCGAGGGAGTGGCGGGCACCCACCCAGGGATGCCACGCCAGACCGACGTCGAACCGCGCGGCATCGTCCGCCAAGCCCAGCTCGACGCCATAGAAACGACCGTAGGGATCGTCGCCCCCACGCCACGAAGCGGTGACAGGCCAGGGCTCATGGTGAAGATCGGGGTGGACGTAGAACCAGGCCGTGCCTCGCGGACAGCACAACCACTTGTAACCTGCGACCGCCATGTAGTCGACCCGCGGTGCGAGCACGTCCAGAGGAAGCATGCCCAGGGATTGGGAGGCGTCGACGTAGAGCCGTGCGTCGTGGGTGTCACAAGCCTGACGTATGGCCTCGAGGTCCGCGAGTCGTCCGTCGGACGAATGCACGACGCTCACCGCAACCATGGCCGTCGCCGCCGTCACCGACTCCGCGAGCCGTTCCAACGGTGCAGCTCGCCAGCGGATGCGTCCGGTCTCGGCCGCGGTCAGGAACGGATACGTGACCGACGTGAAGTCGCCCTCGGCCAGCAGCACTTCGCCGCCGTCAGGAATCGCCGTCGCCACGACTCCCGAGGCGACCGAGACCGCGGGCTGGAGCGACACGTCCCGTGCGCCGGCACCGATCATCGATGCCAGAAGCTCACGGCAGGTTTCGCCTTCGCGATCCCAGTCTTCGGCCCATCGTGCGGAGCCGCTCTGCCAGCCGTCGAGCGCATTGCGGAGGGCTCGGATCGTCGCCTTGGGAGGCAGTCCGAACGTGGCTGAGTCGAGATAGAGCCGATCTCGGGGGTAGTCGAAAAGGTCGCGGGGGGAGGTGGAGTGGGTCTCCAAGACCGGGGTCGCCATGGGCGCATTCTAAGCTTCGTTCGGCCGGCGGGCGATACGCCCACCGGCTGAACGACTCATTCAGGCCGATTCGACCTGAGGCTGGATCAGGGTATCCAGCAACCCAGGCGTCCGAGGCAGACCTCGGTGCAGGGATAGCAGTTGGGCCCCGAGCATTGGTTCAGCGCGTCCCAGCATTGGTAGCAGAAGCTCGCTGATTCGAAGGCGAACGGGCAAGAGAAGGCGCTGGACGTGGTGAACTCGATCGAGATCTTCGGCAAGCCCGTGAAGGGATCCACGAACTGGTTGACCACAGACGCAGCGCCGGCATCGCAGGAGTTCGCTGAGGCGCCGGCCCAAGCGACCATGGGGGTGAGGATCAGGATCAGACAGAAGACGAATCCAACGGATCGAGACATGACGAGTCTCCAGGTAAGTAGAAATGTCGACAGGGAGCCCACTGCGGATCCCTTATCGCGCTAGTTACGCGACGAATCGTCCAATTTTCGATCATCCCACCCTAGAAAAGATCGATGGTGCAGGCGATACCGAAGCGGGAGCGGCCGAGAACACCCGCGAACGCCGGCGCCGAATCAAGGAACGGTCGCGTGTCGGCATCCCCATCCCCTTTGCCACTTCGATGGCGATCGTCGTATTCTCCACCTCGGACTCGTCCTTGGTCTCAACTATCCATGCGACTCGAGTGACCAGGAGGTCGCGCAGTCGCTGGAGCGATCCGTCCCACCAGCATACGCCAGGGGGCCGGAGGCAGGCCCGACCGCCTGGCTCCCGACATCGTCCGTTCTTGATTTTAGGCAGAGCTTTCCGCCGATGGATGAATGACTGAGGAGTTTCCGACGAAGGTGCAACGTGGGTGTCTGGGTGGGTCTACCGATCTGTGGCCTCGTCTGAGATCTTGGTTCTTCCTCGAAGGAGTGAATTCGATCTCTGGATGAAGCTTTGCGTCCTTGGAGGGCTCATCGTCCTCGGGACCGGTGCAGCTCAGGCCGGTTGGTCGCCTGTACTGACCTCCAACTTCCCCGCGCAGGCCGGCAGCGGGTCGATGCTCGGGAGCGTGGCCGTCGGCAACGTCGACGACGACCCGGCTTTGGAGATCGTCGTCAACTCGCGCATGGGTATCGAGGTCTTCGACCTCGACGGCACGTCCGTGTCTTCATACAGCACGCACAGTGGGGTCGTCGAACGTCCGGTCAACATGGCACCGACGCTGTACGACCTCGACAACGATGGGCGATTGGAGATCATCTTCGCCACCGCGCGAGAGTCCTTCGGCGATTTCAGCAACCTCAACTCGATCATCGCTCTGAACGGCGAGAACGGGACTGTCCTGTGGTCCCGTACTTTGGATTCGGGCCTTTACAACACCCCAGACAGCGGCTACCAGACGATCGAGAATCGCTTCTATTGGACCGGTGCGCAACGGACGCAACTGCCACCCGAGACCACGTTTGCTCCCAATGCTTCGCCCTTGCCGATCTACGACCTCGACGGAGACGGAGCGCTCGAAGTCGTGGTGAACGTGAAGATTCGCCCCGAGCCGTTCCAGGACCACAATCCCTTCATTCAGCCGATCTGAGGTGCTGGTGTCTGGGGTCTCGTCGGTGAGAGCTGGTCCGGGGGAAACCTGATCCTGGACGCCTCGACAGGAACCGAGATTACATCTACCACTTCCTTCAGCTCAGCGAGGCAGGGCTTGCCCTCGGACGGGTCAGCGAGGACCTAGGAGTCGCCGTCTTCGCATTGACCGACAGCGACTCGGTCGTCGGCTATCACAAGACGGCGCCCCACGGCTCTTTCGGCGCCGGCAATCTGATCGGGCAGTTCGGTAAGAACTCGCGCATCCAGTCGGGTTCTTTTCGCAAGCCGGTCGCTCTCAATGCCGTCGATCTCACAGGCGATGGCCATGCGGAGGTGCTCTACGAAGGGCACAATCTAGCGGACCTGCTGTGGCAGGGAAGTCGCGCGATCTTCGATCACGAAGGGCGCATTTTGTGGCGCCGGTGGTACGACTTTGCGGAGACGACCGGCCTGGCCACCCACTGGCCGAACGCCGCCCAGATGATTCCGCTCAACCTCGATGGAGGCACTCCGGAGATCGTCTCCTGGCACCACACATCGCAACTGCTCTACGAGGAATGGGACGGCGTCGAACTGGTGCCCAAGAGCGGCGGCTGGCCAGCGAGCTTCGGCAACCTCTTTCCATCGCCCCCAGCGGTCGGCGATGTCGATGGGGATGGTCAGGAAGAGTTCGTCATCGCCCTCTACGATCCGACCAATCTATCCGCGGCAGGTGCCCTGACGATTCTCGAGCAGAACGGTAGTGTGGCCGCGACGGTTCCCGTGGCCACCGGCCTCAAGAATACTCCTTGCCTGGCCGACGTCGACGGCAGCGGCGATCTCGACATCGTCGTCCGCGATCTCGACGGCAGGATCTTGATCTTCGACACGAACGGCGGCGATACCGCGCGAGTCAGCTGGGCGACGGAATACCAGAATTTCCAGCGCACGGGAGCGCTCGACATGGAGCTGTACTCCGCTCTCGCGCCCAAGGTTCGGCCCGCGGTCGAGGGCTTCGAGCGGGTTCAGCTCGAGTGGCAAGTGTCTGAAACCACGGGCCTGCTCGGCTTCCGGGTGCTCCGGCGCAAGTATGAAGGACCAGGAGCGCTCGAGACGGTTGCTCTCCTCGGTCCAGCCACGCGGTTCTTCGACGATCGAGGGCTAGAGAACGGTGAGCTCTACCTCTACTTCGTCGAGGCGGACTATCCGGGAGGCAGCCATCGTTCCGCCCCCATACCCGGCCTCCCTTGGGTGGAGGGCAACCTCCTGCGCAACTCGGGTGTCGAGCTCAACGGCGACGCATACTGGGACAAGTGGTACACGGGCTCGATCGGCTGGAGCGACATGGAGCGTACCGAGAACGAGAGCCACTCGGGTCGGGCCAGTATGAGGATCCACCTCGAGGGCCAGGGGAACAACTCGAGCATCAAACAGTGGAACCAGTACGGTGTGATCGACGCACAGATCCCGGTGACTCCCGGCGAGAGCTACAGTTTTGGTGGCTTCTTCAAGACGGACCTGAATCGTGCTTCGACGCATTTCCTGGAATGGGGCTCGGACTACGATCGCTGGCGCCACGATCCGGTGGGAGACCCCATTCCCTTGCGGGAGTGGCCGTTCTACTTCACGCCTCACGTCGAAACCGAGCCGAGCGAGAGCGAGTGGATCTACAGCAATCGAGTGTTCACGGTCCAACCAGGAATCACGGGAATCTCGCCGCGTCATCGATTCCATGTGACGGGAGGCACCGCGACCGGTGACGTCTATCTCGATGGCCTCTTCTTTCGAAAGCTGGGGACCGATTCGATGGATGCTTCGACTCCGCTTCCGTTCGCTTCGTCGTGGCGGTACTTCGACGGCACGCCACCCGCGTCGTGGCCTCTCCCTGGTTTCAACGACAGCTCCTGGCCTGTGGGGCAGGCCAAGTTCGGCGCAGGCAGCGGACCCAACAGTGTCAACACAGCTCTGCCGCAGTTTCGGGATCAGTTCTATTTCCGCAAACGATTCCAACTCGCCGATCCTGAGGTCGTCGAGCTCGTGGCCCACGGTCTGTCGACGACCGGGCCTGGAGCGGGGCCCGGAATCCGCGAGATCTACCTCAACGGAACCGAGCTTCCGATACCTGATCCCGGGCTGAGCGACAATCCAGGCAACAAGCTACGTCGACTCGATCTCAGTCCGTTCATCGATGTCTTGCAGGCCGGCGACAACCTGATCGCGATCAAGCTGGAGAACGAGTACAGCGGCTGGGATGACGTCGCTTTCGACTTCCAGCTGAGGGTACTGGACGAGCCACCCGAGCTCGGTTTGATCTTTGCGGATTCCTTCGAGGCCGGTAATACGATGGCTTGGTCGCAGGTAGTGCCGTAAAGCGAGCGCACTCTGGATCGCAGGGCCGATGCATCGGGGGAAGCACCTCCCCAATACGTGGATTCGTTGGTGGAGGAGAGGTGACTTTGACGTCTTTCCTTTAGATCAAGGTCCCGAGCCCGATGCCTGCTGGGGTTCGGATCCCTCGGGAACCTCGAGCGGTGCGAAGCCCAGCTCCGACTCCAGCCGCTCCGTCATCGAGCACAGCCTGCCGACGACGCGGGCGTGGAGTTGTGCCGCCCGTTCGAGCGCCTCGCCGGCGACATTGTGCAGCAGGCCATAGTCCTCGCCGATTTCTTCCAGAGGTTCGGCGAAGCAAAAATCGGCCATGCTGGCGTCGGTCTTGGCGTGGTCGAAAGGGTAGGGCGTTTCGGACCATGCTGAGCGCAGCTCCATCAGCTCGCCGAAGAGAGCTTCCGCCAGCGCGAGAAAGTGCTTCGAGAGCTTCTCGCTCTCGGTTTCCAATCGGGCACCGACGTTCCCGTAGCGGCAGAAGCTGTGGCCCAAGGAACGCAGGCGAGGACGTTCTCGATGAAAGGCGGCCAGGGACTCGAGCAGCGCACTGCGATGCTGGCGCCACGACGTGAAGAGTGGGTCGCGGGCTGCGATCGCCGGCAGGTCGAGGAGCGACAGGGCGAGGCTGAGGCGTTCGGCGATCTCGGCCTCCGTCGCGGTCATCTCGGCTTCGAGTTGCCCGATGCGACGCCGGTGCATCTCGACGCGCGATTCGACGACCTCCGCCGTGACCTTGGTGCCTTTGGCGAAGGCGAACTGGTCCGGATCGAGCTTGACCTTGCATGACACGAGGTCCGACGCGACGATCGCCTCCATCTGACCTCCCATCGCCTCGTCGAAGCGACGTCGCAGCTGTTGCTGGGCTGACCTTCCGTCGTCGATCTTGCGCCGAAGCTCCTCGAGCCGCCCTGCAACCCGCCCGGGGTCGGGTTCTACGCCGAAGCCATCGACCCCGAGGTCGAGCGCGCGCTCGGGATCGCAGTTGCCACCTGTGACACGAGGAATGGCCTCGTAGTCGGCGACCTCCTGGCGGCGCGCTTGGCGGACGCTCTGCGCATCGAGAAGCTCGGCCGGACGCACGCGACGGCCCAGCTGCAGTTCGTAGAAATCCTTCGAGAGCCGCCGTGAGAGCTCGCCGAAGTCACGAAACAGAACCGTTGCTGTCAGGTCGCAAGCGAAGGGATACGGTACGGTTTCTAGCTTGGCGCTGGCGATTCGGTCTCGGTCGGCCGGATGGGTGTCGAGCAGGCCGGTCTTGTTTTCCCTGGCCATCTCGTCCAACCATGCCTTCGCCTCAGCCGGCAGATCTTTTCGTACCGACTGCACCAATGCCGGAAAGTCGTCGACGAGCCGGCCCTCGCGCCACGACGCATCGAGCTCACCAAAGGCCTGCTGGTGCGCGAGGCCCAAAGCCCCCAGCCGTCGACATGTCGACGCGAAGACATCCGCGCCCACCAACCTGGCCTCGTACCGGTCGGCGTCGAATTCCATCTGGCGCATCATGAAGCAGCTGATGCCATGGCCGAGCATCATCAGGCACCACAACAGCTTGCGTACTAGCCAGACCATGAGCTTGGAACCGTAGAGCAAGAACGCCAGAGCCACGTGGTGCCCGGAGTGTTTCGCGGCCGCTTCGTCGAGTTTCTGGTCCCATTTGTCGCGATCGTAGACCAGGCGAGAGAACCAGTGATTCACCGCGCGGATGATGTAGGTCAGACGCATACCGGCACCCTGGGCGAAATGCCCCAGTTCGTGCGCGACGACGCCAGCCAGCTGCTCGACGGTGAGCCCGCGGACCAGAGGTAACCCCAGGGTCAACACCAGCTCGCCGCGTGACCATGCCCCCCATCCCTCGTCGAAACTGGCCGACGCGTTGGCCTGTAGGTCGATATCGATCCGTTTCGGAATCGGCGCTCCTACCAGCCGGCAGATGCGATGGACGAACTCGAAGAGAAATGACTCGAGCCGAGGATCTACGCTACGCGGGGCGAGTCGCGGCGGTCGTGGCGCGAAGAGTGGCTTGACCATGAAGAAGACGAGCACGACACCTACCAAGATCGCCGCGAGCCAGGCGTAGAACTCGAATCGGTTGCGACTGTCGGGAATCCAGTCCGGTCCGGTCGCCGCGATCTGGTACACGCCGAATGCAGTCGCCACGAGCAAAGCGAGGTAGAGAATCGGCAGCACGACCATCGTGGCCGCTACCAGGCCGAGCCCGGCCTTGTAGGCGGCGCCCACTTGGACGGGTTCGATCCTTTCCGGGAAGGCGGCGCGGATTCGGTCGCTGTACGACCCGGCGTCAGGGGTCTTAGGCCGGACTCCTGCGCCCGATGTCGAGTCCGAGACGTGAGCGGCGGGTGGATCCATCGAGTTCCCTCTCGATTCTTGACAGGATCAGATTCGGTCTACGGCCGAGAGATTCTGTCAAAGACGAGCGCGGTTCGCATCTCTGCGCTAGGGATCTGTCGGCTACACACGCGGAGGCACTCTGGCGTGATCCCGAGATCGACGTTCGCGCCACAAACAGGCGGTGCTGACGGAATGCTACACTCGACATGACCATGTTGAACGCACAAGATGGTCATGTTGCTCTGTCGTCGGAATGCCGAAAGGAGCGGATCGTGATCTGGAAGGTTGCCGAAGCGAAACAGAATCTCTCCAAGCTGCTTCGTGCGGCCGCGACCAAGCCACAGAAGATCTACAGGCGGAATCACCTCGTGGCCGCGGTTGTCGACAGCGACACATTCGCCGAGTTCGAGTCTTGGCAGCGCGAGCAGGAGCGCCGGAAGGCACCCTCTGAGGTCTTCGCGGAGCTACGCCGCCTCTGCGCAGAGGAGCAGTTTGAATTCCCAGAGATCCCCAGAATCGACCGGGAGAACTCGTTTATCGAAGAGATCGACGACGAATGAAGCTTTGGGATACGAATGTCGTCAGCGAACTGTGCCGCCCATCGCCTGATCCCGCGGTTCTGACCTGGGTGGAGAGCGAGAAATCAATCGCCATCTCGGTGGTCACCGTGGACGAGCTGACGTTCGGCCCTACCTGGAGGCCCCGTCCTCGAATCAACGCCTGGTTAGAGACGTTCTTTGCAGATTACTGCGAGGTGCTGGACATCACGGAGGTCATCGCAAGGCTGGCCGGTGAACTGCGTGGCCGATTGCGAGCGAGAGGCGAGGTACGCACGCAAGCAGACACATGGATCGCCGCGACGGCTAGGGTGCACGGCCTTCCTCTGGTGACCCGCAACGTCAAAGACTTCCAGGGCTGCGGAATCGAGATCGTCGATCCGTTCGAGTGACCGATTCGCTCAGTTCACCCCACGATCGCCACGACTGGGCCGATTCGGTCGCAGAAGCTGGAACTTCATCATCTCTTTGTAGGTGATGTGGCTGTCGAGATCCTCTCGAGCGAGCTTGAGATGTTGGTGTAGCCCTTCGAGGATCAGCTCTGCGGTGAAGGCGACGACGGCATCGTCTTCCGACGGCGCATGCTCCTTTGCCAGGTCCATCAGGTGGGGTACCTGCTGCAATTCGCGGTAGTAGTCGCCGAAGGGAATCTCGTCCGTGACCGTGACCATCCCGCCTTCGGCGAACCAACGCACGATATCGGCGTAACGTCCTCGGTCTTCCTCTCCGCCGGATCCGATCCCTTTCGGAACGTCGGGAAGACGGTCCACGAAGACGTTCTTCACCGCTTCGCCGATCAGCTTCTTTGCGACGACTTCGGCTCCTTGTTGCTCGCCCTCGTAGACCATTTCGACTTTGCCGGTGATCGCCGGAAGCAACATGTGGAGATCGCAGACCCGGGGATAGACGGGGTGGTCGCCGGTGGCGAGGGCACGACGCTCGAGGTTCGACCACAGCAGCTCCAACGCGGAGATCGACATCCGAGCCGACACTCCCGAGCTTTGGTCGACGAGCTCGCTGTCGCGGGCGGCGAAGGCGATTTCCTCGATCATCAGCTTTACCAGACCGGGGATCACGACCTGCGCTTCCGTGTGGCCGCGGTCCGTCCACGCCTCCTGGGCGGTGATCTGCGCCGCCACCTCGGGGTCCGCGGGATAGTGGGTCAAGATCTGCGAGGAGATGCGATCTTTGAGCGGCGTGATGATGGAGCCCCGGTTGGTGTAGTCCTCCGGGTTGGCCGAGAACACGAGCATGATGTCGAGGGGGATTCGCACCGGAAATCCACGGATCTGGAGATCTCGCTCTTCCAGTAGATTCAACAGTCCCACCTGGATGCGTGGTGCCAGATCGGGTAGCTCATTGACCGCGAAGATGCCGCGATTGGTGCGGGGCACGATGCCGAAGTGAATCACCTCGGGATCGGCGAAGGTGAGTTTCTGCGTCGCGGCCTTGATGGGATCGATGTCGCCCAACAGATCGGCGATCGAAACGTCCGGCGTCGCCAGCTTTTCGTTGTACCGGAGCTCGCGGGAGAGCCATTCCACGGGAGCATCGTCGCCGAGCTCGGCCACCAGTTTCTGGCCCGGTACCGAGATCGGCTCGATGGGGTCGTCGTTCAACTCGCTGCCGGCCAGCACCGGGATCTCCGGATCCAGAAGATCGGTCAGAGAACGCAAGAGCCGTGTCTTCGCCTGACCCCGCAGACCCAACAAGATCAGGTCGTGTCCCGCCAGGATCGCGTTGACGATGCCTGGGATGACGGTTCGGTCGTAGCCGAGCACCCCCGGGAACAACGGCTCACCCGTCGCCAGCTTGCGACGCAGATTGGCGCGTAGCTCCTCCCGGACGGTCTTCGGTCGGTAGCCGCTGGCCTTGAGCTCTCCGAGAGAGCTGGGCTTGGTCGATGGGGTCAAGGAGATCTCCGGTCGGTGCTCAAGCTTTCTCTTCTTCCAGCCAACGCTCGGCGTCGATGGCAGCGGCGCAGCCGGTCCCGGCGGCTGTCACCGCCTGGCGGTAGCTCGGGTCCATGACGTCGCCTGCCGCGAAGACACCAGGCTTGTTGGTCCTGGTGGAAGGGTGGTCTACCACCAGATAGCCCGCGTCGTCCATGTCGAGTTGTCCTTCGAAGATCGCCGTATTTGGGATGTGCCCGATGGCGAGAAACATGCCTTGAGTCGGAAACTCCGAGATCTCGCCGGTGACGGTGTCCTCCAGCTTCACGCCGTGGACACCGTCCTTCTGGGAACCCAACACTTCCAGGACCTGACTGTTCCACTTCCACTCGATCTTTGGATTCTTCATCGCCCGTTCCTGCATGATCTTCGAGGCCCGCAACTCCTCGCGGCGGTGGATTACCGTCACCTTGGAGGCGAACTTGGTGAGGTACATCGCCTCTTCCATGGCGGAGTCGCCGCCGCCGACCACCACGATCTCTTTCTCCTTGAAGAAGAAACCATCGCAGGTAGCGCAGGCCGACACGCCGTAGCCCATCAGCTTGGTCTCCGACTCGATGCCGAGGAGCTTCGCTCGGGCACCTGTGGAGATGATCAGCGCATCGCAGGTGTACTCGTTCTCGTCGGACGTGACACGGAACGGATGTACTGACAGGTCTACCGAGGTGCCTTGCTCGAACCTGGTCTGGGCACCGAAGCGTTCGCTTTGCTGGCGCATGTCGTCTACCAGTTGGGGCCCTAAGATGCCCTCGGGGAAGCCCGGATAGTTCTCGACGTCGGTGGTGATCGTCAGCTGACCTCCCGGCTGATTGCCGTCCAGCACCAGGGGGGCCAGGCCGGCTCGGGCGGTGTAGAGCGCTGCGGTGAGCCCGGCTGGGCCCGTGCCGAGGATCAGAATCTCGTGGTGCTCGGTGGACTTCTCTTCGTCAGAAGTGGTCATGATGGATGAACTCCTGCTCGCACGCGACGCGGGGGTCGGCTGGTGCGGTGGACTATGTGTTCAGGCGGTGAAAGGAGAATCGGTAGCGCGGCGGCCGCGAATTGGGGAGCGGATTTTTGGGGTGCTGGAGGCGAATTGGAGGACGCCGCGACTATAGCAACGGGTCTGTGCCGATCGTTCTTCCACTACGGGAGGAGACGGTTGGCGTTGCGTGGTCCGGAGCTTCTTTCGAGGCCCCATGCGTGCGACGTACGGCTCATCGGCTGGCTCAGATCGCTCCCGTCGCGAGAAGGCGAAGAATCGCCTCCCGACAAGGACCGCGGGTCGTGGAGCCGGCTAAGATCGAGATCGTGTCCGTCGAGTCCGTCAACGTTTCCCTGGCACCCGGTTCGCGCCGAGCGGCGATCCGTCGCTTCGGTTCGTTGGTCTTCTGGGTCGCTCTGGTCGTCGTCCTGGGGCATTTCATGATCGAAGCGTTCGTCCGCCAGATGCTGTACCCGGTGCCATCGTTTCCCGTGCCGAAGGCTTCGAGCCCACTAGAGGAAGTGCGTTTGTCTACGGCCGAGGCTGACACGGTGATCGGATGGTTCGACCCGACCGGATCCTCCGACGGTGCCGCGACGATCCAGGTGCTGTTCCTGCACGGCAACGGCGAGAACCTGGCGACGCTGCACATGGCTGGAATGTTCGAGGAGTTCCGTCGTCTGGGTGTCGACGTCCTGGCCGTGGACTATCCGGGCTATGGACGCAGCACCGGAACGCCCGGGGAGGCAGCCAACGTGGCCGCTGCGGTCGCGGGTTGTGAATGGCTGGCGGAACGAGATCCCGACGCGAAGCGGATCGTCATGGGCTGGTCGCTGGGCGCGGCGGTGGCAGCGCAGACGGCGACACGTTGTGCCGATCAACTACACGGAATCGTCTTGGCCAGTGCGTGGAAAGATCTGGCCGGCGTGGCCGGCGACCATTTTCCGGCCTTCGTGGTCCGCATGGCCGTGTCTGGTGACTACGACTCGGCCGCAGCGCTGCGCAACGTCGACCTGCCGATGATCTTGATTCATGGCGACCGGGACGATCTCATCGCCACCCGCCACGGGAGCGCGCTGCGGGACAGCCTCGTCGGCGCTGGGCGCTCGGTCCGTTGGGTCAGCGTTGCGGGAGCGGGACATAACGATCTCATGGGCCGACGCGAGGTCTGGCGCGCGGTGTCGGATCTCATCGAGTCCGTCGGCTGACGATCGCGGCGCGGGGTCGCCTCGAGACACTTCCTGCTCGAGCATCGACGGAGCTGAACGACGCCTTCGCAGCCTGGTTGCGATGGTGTGTGTCGGCTCGAGCTCGATTCGAGCTGGGATAATGAGTCGATGACCGACAGACCAGAGACATCAGGCGACGGCGCGGTCCGCTTCGCGCGGCGGGTCCTTATCCTTCTCGCCCATCCTGCGTTGGAGAAAAGCCGTGTCAACCGACGATTGATGGCCGCGGTGCGCGATCTACCGGGCGTGACCTTCCACGATCTCTACCAGGCCTATCCGAACTTCCACATTCGGGTCGAACGGGAGCAGGCGTTGCTGGCGTCTCACGACGTCGTGATCTTCCAGCATCCGCTATTCTGGTATTCGACACCGGCGTTGCTCAAGGAGTGGCAGGATCTGGTACTCCAGCATGGCTGGGCCTACGGGACCGACGGTACGGCGCTGCGTGGCAAGTGGTGGATGCACGTTCTCACGGCTGGAGGACGTCGGTCCGCCTATCGCCGCGAAGGTTATAACCGCTACACGGTTCGGGAGCTGCTGGTCCCGTTGCAGCAGACGGCGAACCTGTGCGGTATGGAGTTCCTGCCGCCCTTCGTTGTCCATGGCACTCTCGGTATGACGCCAGGGCAGATCGAGGACCACGCTGCCGAATACCGCGTGCTGGTCGAAGCGATCCGGGACGGTGGGGTCGAGCTCGGGTCCTTGCAGAACCTCGATCAGGTCAACGACCGGGATGCCTTGGGAAAGCGGCCCCGGGAAACCGGAACGGATGGAGTGTCGAACGATGCACGCTGAAGGCTTCTTCCTCCAGGCGTTCGTCTACCTCTCCGCTGCGGTGGTTTCGGTACCCGTTGCCAAACGGCTAGGCCTCGGCTCCGTTCTGGGCTATCTGTTGGCGGGTATCGCCATCGGACCCTTTGGCCTCGAGCTGATCGGGGAGGAGGGGCAAGACGTCATGCACTTCGCCGAGTTTGGCGTCGTCATGATGCTCTTCCTCATCGGGCTGGAGCTGGAGCCTGGACGCCTGTGGCGTCTGCGCGGGCCCATTCTCGGATTGGGCGGACTACAGGTCGGAATCACGACACTGGCCATCGCCGGTGTGGCGTTGGCGGTTGGCCAGAGCTGGCGGGTGGCTCTGGCGGTGGGCATGATCCTGGCCTTGTCGTCGACGGCGATGGTGCTCCAGACGCTGGCGGAGAAGGGTCTGATGAAGACCGATGCCGGGCAGAGCGCCTTCTCTGTGCTCCTCTTCCAGGACATCGCCGTGATTCCCATGCTGGCGCTGTTGCCGCTGTTGGCGGCCCCGGGTGACGGCGCGCACCACGGTGCGGACCACGCGCATGGGCATGGCGGGCACGTCCCGTGGGTACAGACCCTTCCGCCATGGGCGGAGACCCTGGCGGTGCTCGGCGCGGTGGCTCTGGTGGTTGTCGGCGGCAGGTTCCTGATGCGTCCTGCGTTTCGCTTCATCGCCCGCACCGGTATGCGGGAGATCTTCACCGCCGCGGCGTTGCTGTTGGTCATCGGCATCGCGCTCTTGATGGCGCAGGTCGGCCTGAGCCCGGCACTGGGCACGTTCCTGGCCGGCGTCGTCTTGGCCAATAGCGAGTATCGCCATGAGCTGGAGGGTGACGTCGAGCCGTTCAAGGGACTCTTGTTGGGACTCTTCTTCATCGCGGTCGGCGCGTCGGTGGACTTTCGCCTCATCAGCGAGAGTCCCGGGAGTGTCGCCGCCATGGTCGCGGGGCTCGTGGTCCTGAAGCTGCTGGTACTCGTCGGCCTGGCCAGGGTGTTTCGCATGGGTCTCGATCAGACTCTGCTCTTCGCCTTTGCCTTGGCCCAGGGCGGGGAGTTCGCCTTCGTGCTTTTTTCCTTCGCCACCCAGAACGCCATCTTCGGCGACGAAGTCGCTGCACCGCTGATCGCGGCGGTCGCCGTCTCCATGGCCTTGACCCCGCTGCTTCTGGTCTTGGCGGAGAAGGTCCTCCTGCCCAGGGTGGGGACGAAGGAGAGCGTGGCCCGTCCCGCCGACGAAATCTCGTCGGATTCGCACAACGACCAGCGGGCGATCATCGCCGGCTTCGGCCGCTTTGGCAACATCGTCGGACGGCTGCTACGGGCCAACGGAGTCAAGCCGACGGTCCTCGACAATAATTCAGATCGCGTCGACGTGCTCCGCAAGCTGGGGCTCGAGGTCTTCTATGGTGACGCCACGAGGCTCGATCTCCTCCATGCCGCTGGAGCGGAGGAGGCAAAGCTGATGGTCGTGGCCCTGGAGTCGCAAGAGCAGAACCTGGAGCTGGTGGAGACGGCGCGCAAGCACTTCCCACACCTGACCCTCCTCGTGCGGGCCGATGACCGATTCGACGCGTATCGGCTCCTCGACGAAGGCGTCGACCACGTGTACCGGGAGACGCTCGATACGTCGTTGGCGGCGGGTGTCGATGCTCTGTGCCATCTCGGATTCCGCCGTTTCCAAGCCACCCGGTCCGCCAACAAGTTCCGTTGCCATGACGAAGAGACGCTGCGTGAGCTAGCCGAGATGCGACACGACCGAAAGCAGTACATGAACCACGCACGAGAGCGCATCCGTTTCTTGGAAGAGACTCTGCAGGCGGAGCACCACGATCCCACCGAACGGGATGCGGGCTGGGACGTGGAGTCGCTGCGGGAGGACCTCGGCGGATAGACCGGAACGCTCTGGGTACGCCGAACTCGAGGGGATCGAGTTGAGACAAACATACCATACCGTACGGTATGATATGTTTCGTATATGACATCGCCCGGCCGCATGACCCAACAAGACTGGATCCGCGAAGGGTTGAGAGTTCTGCGCGAGGAAGGCGACCAGGGATTGACCATCGAGGTGCTGTGTCGCCGACTGGAGCGGACGAAAGGTAGCTTCTACCATCATTTCTCGGGCCGAGAGAGCTTCGTGCGCGAGCTCTTGGCCTATTGGGAGGAGGTCTTCACCGCCGACGTCATTCGAGACCTCGCTGCCTTCGATACGCCGCACGGTCGTTTGCGCGAGCTCAGCCGCCGCACGGTACGCCACATCGATTCCAGGCTGGAGCGTTCCATCCGAATCTGGGGGGAACGCGACCCCATCGCGAGGGTCACAGTCGATCGAGTCGATCGGGCGCGAGAAGGCTACCTTCGGCAGCAGTTCGAGCTGGCCAGCGGCGCTCCCGACGACGCGGCCGTCGCGGCGCGGGCTCAATTGGCGATTCTCGTCGGGATTCAGATGCTCTACCAGGACTCGAGCAAAGAGGAGCTGCAACGGCTCGTCGATCATCATCACCTGGGGCCGAGGCCTCCGCAAACTTCGACAGAACAAGAGGAATCATCGTGAACCTTCGAGACGATTGGTTGGAGATCCGTCGGACCTTCGCCCGTGCACCCTACGCCTCCATGGCAACCATCGACTCTGATGGTCATCCACATGTCACGCCGATCGGCTCTTTGTTTCTCGACAAAGAGCCGGGGCGCGGATTCTGGTTCGAGAAGTTCACATCCCGCATGCCGAGGAATCTCGATGCCAATCCCAAGATCTGCGTTCTGGCGGTCGACATGCGACTGAGACTGTGGCTGCGAGCGCTTGTTTCTGGGCGATTCCCGAGCTCTCCAGGATTCCGGCTGGCTGGAACTGCGGGAGCCCGCAGGCCAGCCACCGAGCGTGAGATGTCGTACTTCCATCGCCGGGTGCGCCCGTTTCGTTGGACGAAGGGCTACGATCTTCTGTGGCGGGACTTCTCAGCTGGCAGGGAAGTGGTCTTCGACGAGGTGAAGCCGATCCGTTTGGGCGCGATGTGGCCTCCGCGCGACGCTGCACCGGCCTCGTCGGCCTCGCCATCGCGGGCGGCCTGATTTCGATCGACGGCGGGTCGGACTCGTCTGCCATACTCGGCAGATGCAACGAATCAGTTTGGCTCTCGGCCGAATCTTGGGTTTCTCGTGTTGGCTCTCCGCCTCAGCTGCCGTCGCTGAACCAGCGGACGTGGCGAAGTGGCCGTCGTTCCGCGGGGAATATGCGATAGGCGTCGCGACACAGCCGGCTGCCGTCGAGTGGGACGGAGACTCCGGTCGTGGCGTGGCATGGAAAACACGCATTCCCGGCCTCGGACACAGCAGTCCCGTGGTCTGGGGCGAGCGAGTTTTCCTCACCACTGCTGTCTCGGCGGCAGGCGAGGCGGAGCTGAAGACCGGCCTCTATGGTTCGGGCTGGCCAGCCGACGACGGAGGCGAGCAGAGCTGGTGGGTCATCGCAGTAGATCGTCGGAGTGGGGACATCCTCTGGCAACAGAGGGCCCACCGAGGTAAGCCGGCCGTTCAACGCCATCCCAAGGCCAGTCATGCGAATTCGACACCGACGGTCGACGCCGAGCGGGTCGTCGCGTTCTTTGGTTCCGAGGGGCTGTTCTGCTACGACCACGACGGCGAGCTCCTGTGGCACAAGAGTTTCGGTGTTCTGCCATCGGGCTCCTACCGTACTGCCGAGGCCCAATGGGGGTTTGGCAGCTCGCCCGTACTCTACGAAGGGCGCGTCGTCATCCAGGCGGATACCCAGGAGAAATCCTTTCTCGCGGTTCTCGATGCCGCGACAGGCGAGCAGATCTGGCGGATCGAACGAGAGGGAGAACATCCAACCTGGTCGACGCCCACGATTCAGCCAGCTCGGGGCACGGATGACAAGACGAAGATCCTAGCCAACGGGTTTCGGCACATGGCGGCGTATGAGCTCGCCTCCGGTGAAGAGCTTTGGCGCCTCTCGGGAGGTGGCGACGTTCCTGTACCGACGCCGATCGCTGCCCGAGAGCTGGTGTTCCTCACCAACGCACATGGTCCCCGTTCGCCGATCATCGCCGTCCGACAAGGCGCGCGTGGGGTAATGGAGCTGAGGGAGCCTGGGGAGGGAGAGGTCTCGCGCGGGCTCGCATGGTTCGAGCTACGAGGTGGCGCCTACATGCAAACCCCGATCGTCGTGGGCGAGGAACTGTACGTGTGCCGCGACAACGGCGTCATGTCCTGCTACGACGCCGATAACGGCACGCGTCATTACCAGGAGCGGTTGTCCGGTGGAGACGGCTTCACCTCCTCGCCGGTGGCGGCGGACGGCAAGCTCTATTTCACCAGCGAGACGGGCACGACCCACGTCGTGGGTGCCGGAACGACCTTCCAGCGACTCGCGGTCAACGAGCTGGGCGAAGAGGTTCTGGCAACTCCCGCTTTGGCCGACGGCATGATTCTCATCCGTGGACGCAACCATCTATTCGGCATCGTCGGAACGAAGGCAGAGGCCCCGTCGCCGAGCACTAGTGACTGAATCCCTGAAGAGCTTCTCGCTGCATCGTGAGCTTCTTCATGTCCGACAGACCGTCTTCGCGCAGGTAGAGGTCATCCGGCCAGGTCCCGGCGTTTGGATTCGGTAACAAGATCCACTTCTTCCCCCAGAAGACCGCGTGCTCCCGAGCCGCGGCGTGCTGCTGCTCCAGCGGCAGGGCACGATCCACGAAGGCGTCGAGAGAGTCGCCGACGACCAGGATCACTCGGTGGGTCCTACGAAGAAGCGCCAGAGCCGCCGATGCGCCGACAGCCTCGCCGAGATCGCTGTGACTGAAGACGACGTCGCGATCGGGCGGTAGCGGGAAGCCCAGCTCCTCGAGATTCTTGCGGAGGCCACCCTCCAACGAGCTGTCGCGGTCACTGAGGTAGAAGACCTCGACCTCGCGTGCCCTCGCGGCGCGGACGAACTCCAGGGCACCGGGAACCGCTCGGGCGTCTCCCCGAGATGACCATTCGTGCCGCAGGTCCGCGGAAGATCCGAGGTTTCGTCGAACCACCTCGGCCCAGAACGGTGACTCGTCGAGCAGGGCTCCTTCGACGTCGACGAGAATCGCGGGTGGGCGAGCAGAGGGTGGCGGACCCTCGGGGTCGGCGCTCCACGAGGGATCGTCCAGGGCCTGACCGATACGTTCTTCGGCGATCTGAAACAGCTGCTGTGTCGCGGCTAAGAACTCAGCCGATCTCTGTACCCAAAGCACGTTGAACAGACGTTCGTGGGCCGATCTGGAGTTCGGCATTTCATCGGGCAATTGGCTGGAGAAGAAGCCGGCGAGAAGAATCGCTTGCTGGGCCCCGTCACTTGCCAGATAGTCGACGAAGTCACGCAACGTGGATGGTGCTTCCGTGGTCATCCAGAGATGCAGCGGTTGCTCCAGTGCAAGCGTGGTCTGAGCCGATTCGTCGCGCAGAGGAACCAGGCGCACCCTGCCGGTCGCGCGAAGCGCTTCCCGAATCCCCGTGAAGCCCACGGCCCAGGAACGTGAGGCCACGGCTTCCAGAACTTCGTCACGGGTTCTAGTGGCGATGCCGCGGTCGGAAAACGATCGATTTCCCATCACTCTCTGTGCGAAGACCGCTTTCGAATGTGATTCTGCATTGCGCAGTACGACCTGAATCGGACGTGCGAGGCCGCCGACCTGCTCCCAAGAGAGAGCCTCTCCCGAAAAAACATCAGCAACTTGTTCGAAGCTGAGCTCTGCGATCGGATTGTCCCGGTGCGCGATGACGCAGATTCCGGACGAAGCAACAGCTACGGAGACGAGATCGACGCCCAGAGCGGCGGCTTTCTCCAGCTCGTGGTCGCGCAAAGGTCTCGAAGCCATGGCGGCGTCGAGCGAGCCCTCGAGAAGGCGCTCGATTCCGGATGTGGTACCGCCGCCCTGCACCCTCACGTCGATGTCCGGTCGGAGCTTGCGGAAGTCGGTGGCGAGGTCGGCAACCAGCGGACGGAGCGACGACGAGCCACCGATTCGCACAACTTGTCCCGGGCTCTCTCCGGATGGTGAAGCCTCTGCGTAGCACCAGCTGTTCGGAACGGAAAGCAGCGCTGAGAGCAGGGCGAGCGAATGAAGAGAATGACGAGATCCGACGGCTTGGGTCGTTCGAGAAATCGTAGCATTTCCAGCATCTATCGCTTGGATGTCAGTGGAAATGTTGTCTTTCTTCGAGCCGGTCGCAGGTGTGCGTGATCCAAACTCGCGATTCTTTGAGGAGACCGTCTTACTTGCGGTACCGTGGCCGGTCTATGAGCACCTTCGGAACGAAGCCCGGCAGCGCCTTACGTATCCAAACCACTTGGGACGGTCGGCCAGCTGCCGCGTCGGAGATCGTCGATCTGCGGGTGGAGAACTCTGCGGATAGTTCGGCGCTTCTCGTGTTCGTCGATGCACCGTTTCACGACGATCCCCAGCCGCCTGGCCCGCCTGGGCCGACTCCGGCTTTGTGGAACTACGAGGTCGTGGAGCTGTTCATCGCAGAAACCTGCGACGACCCATCTTCGGTGCGTTACCTGGAAGTCGAGCTGTCGCCCCACGGCCACCATCTGGTGCTGCGTCTCGAGGGTGTGCGCCAAGTGGTGGAGGAGGGCTCGACCTCGTGTACGACGCGCGTATCGATCATGAGGCCGGGCGGTGGAGCGGCGAGGCGAGGATTCCTCACGCCTGGCTGCCACCCGATCCCTATCGCGTCAACGCCTTCGCGATGCATGGTGTAGGCGACCAGCGACGCTACCTCCTTTGGGAGCCGCTGACAGGTATCGCTGCGCCGGACTTTCATCAGCCGCTCGACTTCCCTCGGTTCGACTGGCGATCCTGACGACTCCTGCGATCGACCTGTCGGCTACGGCGCACCGGACATCTGGAAATCCCCCCTAACCCCCCTTTCCCGAAAGGGGGGCACACGGTTTTCGTGTCGTCGAGAGGTTCGCCACAGGACGGTTGGCTCCCGTTGCGTCATCCCGAACCGGGCCTGCCTTGGCCCTCCCCCTCTTCGGTGAGGGGGAGCTGGAGGGGGAGTTCAAAAACCAGCCGCCTTCTCGTGCAGTAGGCGATTCGGGTCTAATCTAGAAGTCCCGTTCCCAAAGGGCACACGGCTTTCGTGTCGTCGAGAGGCTCGTCACAGGACGGTTGGCTCCCGTTGCGTCGTCCCGAACCGGGCCTGCCTTGGCCCTCCCACTCTTCGGAGAGGGGGAGCTGGAGGGGGAGTTCGAAAACCAGCCGCCTTCTCTTGCAGCAGGCAATTCGGTTCTGATTAGAAATCCTGTTCAAAAAAGGACACGGCTTTCGTGTCGTCGAGAGGCTCGTTGCAGGCAAGTGTCTTCCGTTGCGCCGTCCCGAACTGGAGCTTGCCTTGACCCTCCCCCTCTTCGGAGAGGGGGAGCTGGAGGGGGAGTTCAAACCAGCCGCCTCCTTTTGCAGTAGATCAATTCAAGTCTGATTTCGTGCGTTCGATCTGACCCACAGGGTTGCCGATCCCCTCGGGATCCCTGTGGAGCGACGGTTCATGGGAGTCGGGGTCCAAGGCCTGGCAATAAGAGAAAGGCCCTCCACATGGGAGGGCCCTTGAAGATTCCGGAATAGCCCGGTACGAGATCAGTAGCGATAGTGTTCCGGCTTGTAGGGACCGTCCACCGGAACGCCAATGTACTTGGCCTGCTCTTCGGTGAGCTCCGTGAGCTTCACGCCGAGGTGATCCAGATGCAGCCTCGCGACCTCTTCGTCGAGCTTCTTGGGCAGCATGTAGACACGATTCTCGTACTTGTCGGCGTTCTTGGCCAGCTCGATCTGCGCGATGACCTGGTTGGTGAACGAGGCTGACATGACGAAGCTCGGGTGACCGGTGGCGCAACCGAGGTTGAGCAGCCGTCCTTCGGCCAGCACGAGGATGCTCCGACCATCTTCGAAGACCCACTCGTCGTACTGCGGCTTGATGTTGACGTGCTCGATCCCCGGGACCTTCTTCAGGCCAGCCATGTCGATCTCGTTGTCGAAATGGCCGATATTGCCGACGATGGCCTTGTTCTTCATCCGCTGCATGTGGGCGGCGGTGATGATGTCGAAGTTGCCGGTGGTAGTGATGAACACGTCCGCCGTTTCGACATGATCTTCGAGCGTCGCGACCTCGTAGCCCTCCATGGCGGCCTGCAAGGCGCAAATCGGATCGATCTCGGTGACGATCACACGGCAGCCCTGGCCCTTGAGCGCCTGGGCGCAGCCCTTGCCCACTTCGCCATAGCCCGCAACCACGGCGACCTTGCCGGAGAGCATGACGTCGGTGGCACGGTTGAGGCCATCGAGGAGGCTGTGGCGGCAACCGTAGATATTGTCGAACTTCGACTTGGTCACCGAATCGTTGACGTTGATGGCGGGAAAGAGAAGCGTCCCCTCCTTCGCCATCTCGTAGAGCCGGTGGACACCCGTCGTGGTTTCCTCCGAGACGCCCTGACAAGCTTCGGCGCACCGATGCCAACGCTTCGGATCCTTCGCCAGCTCGCTGCGTAGCAGATCGAGGATGACGCCCCATTCCTCCGGCTCGTTCTCGGCGTCGAAGGCCGGGACCTGGCCCGCCTTCTCGAATTCCACACCCTTGTGGATGGCCAGGGTGGCGTCACCACCGTCGTCGACAATCAGGTTCGGACCGGAGCCGTCGGGCCAGAGGAGCGCCTCGCTCGTGCACCACCAGTACTCTTCGAGAGTCTCGCCCTTCCAGGCGAAGACCGGGACACCTTGCGGGTTGTCTACCGTGCCGCCGGTTTCGGGCCGGCCGACGACCACGGCCGCGGCGGCGTGGTCTTGGGTGGAGAAGATGTTGCAGCTCACCCAGCGGACATCCGCGCCGAGGTCGGCGAGGGTCTCGATGAGGACGGCGGTCTGCACCGTCATGTGCAGGCTGCCCATCACTTTCATACCGGCGAGGGGCTTCTCGGCGCCATACTTCTCGCGTGTGGCCATGAGGCCAGGCATCTCGTGCTCGGCCAGGCGGATCTCTTTGCGGCCCGACTCTGCGAGCTCGAGGTCGGCGACCTTGAAAGGCTCGCGGCCGGCGGCCCGGGCCGCCTCGAAAGGATGAAGATCGGTGTGCGTAGCGACAGTCATGATGCGCTCCTGTGGAGTGTGTGGGTAAGCAGAATCAAAGTGGAAAGCTCGAGTCGGTTGGGTTTCAACGGTTCGGACGGGGAGTGTGTCCGCTGGCTGCGAAGAGCCCCGGGCCCTTCGCCTGCGGATCTGCTGGCAGTGGGGTAACGCGGATCGATTCGAACCCGGCGGTGCGTAGCATCGTCTCGATCTGTTCCAGAGGGAAGCCGAGCCAGACGTGGCCCATGCTGGTCCGATAGTCCTCGTGGCCGTGGGGAAGCATGTCGACCACCAGCAGACGGCCGCCGGGTCGCAGCACGCGCCGCGCCTCGGCCAGAGCTGCGGACGGTTCCGAGAGATGATGGAGAGTCAGGACGAGTGTGGCCGCATCGAGCCGGCCGTCCTCGATGGGAAGATCCTCCAGTTCGCCCTCGAGCACGTTCACCGACTCGAATCCTTCGAGGCGAAGACGTGCAGCGCGTAGCATGGCGGTCGATGCATCGACCGCTGCCACTTCGGCAACGAAGGGTGCCAACGCCAGTGACAATCGGCCGGTACCACAGCCGAGATCTCCGATACACCAATCGGGATCCAGAAGACCCGGGAGGGCATGGAGGTCGAAACCCTCGCCGAAGAACTCGTCGCGCAGACTGTCCCATTCATCGGACGAGGCGAAGAACTCCTTCGAGCGGGCACGCCGTTCGTGAAGGACCGCATCCAGCCGCCGGCGATCCTGACGACTGTCGGCGGTGTCGGCCATCTCGCTGCGGATCAAGCCCCAGAGCTCCGAGGCGGTCCCATTGAGTCGATGATCGCGACGATAGAGATTGGACGTGCCGTCGCGACGAGCCGCTACCCAGCCCGCGTCACCGAGAACTTTGAGATGGCGACTGACGGTGCTCTGAGGCAACTGCAGCACCGAGCACAATTCACCGACCGTCAGCTCGTGGCGGTCGAGAAGTTGCAGCAACCGGCAGCGGATCGGCTCCGCGAGTTGCGCGGCGTGGTCGAGAATCGGAGGTCGTGTCATCGGGAGTGAGATTCAGATTCATCCGTCGATCCGGATCATAGGTTGATAGAGAGTTCGTGTCAAGCTTCGGGAGGCGACTTGATAGTCTGCCGTCGGCTCAGATCCACCTTCCATGCCGCACGCTGCAGTTCCGAAAGTCGATGATCCGCTCTTCCAGACTGTTCCGCCGTCCGCTGGTCTGCAGCGATCCGGAGTCCCGTCCGCGGCGGGCCGCGACGATTCTGGAAGTGTTGGTCGCGATGGCGGTTCTGGGGCTGTGCCTGCTGTTCATGACCCAGATCCTGGTTCAGGACTCCTTCCTGGAGCAACGGAACCGCTCGCGTGTGGCGTCACTGCGCCTCCTGGAGGCTCACTCGGAGATCGTACGAGCCGGTCTGCCGTTGCCCGAGGATGCCGGCAGCTATGAGATGGAGTTGCTGGTGGAACCGGCTCGCGGCTCAGGCGTCGAACGGCCAGCGCTGCGAATGGTTCTCGAGGCGCTCGAGCCGGCGGGGCTGTGGCGGGTCGATCTGGTTCTCACCTACCAGTCGCGAGGCCGGCCGCTGGAGCAGTCGATGGAGATGCGGTTGTGGCGCCCCTGAAGCGGCTCGGCGGCTCGAAGCGCGACCGGCGCGGCACCAGTCTGTTCGAAACGGTCATCGCGCTGCTCCTCTTCTCCATGCTCATCTTGGGCTTGTCGATGGTCCTCCTCACTGAGGCGGGGCGCCGCTTGCAGCACTCGGGCTTACGAGCCGAGGAGGTAGCGGGAGGCCGCGTTCTCGACCGCATCCGTACCGACGTCTGGGGCTC
Source organism: Thermoanaerobaculia bacterium (assembly GCA_028066595.1). Lineage (GTDB taxonomy): Bacteria > Acidobacteriota > Thermoanaerobaculia > Multivoradales > J023 > JAUIJL01. The sequence continues at coordinate 2,899 of JALCBJ010000042.1, read as the reverse complement.
CCGTACGATCGTGATGCCGCTGGACTACGACCCGTTGGCCTTCTGGTACGAGGGGCCGTTGGTCCTGTCGGGTCATTGGAGCGGATACGAGATGGCCTACGGGGTCACGGGTGACGTCCTGTATCGGATCACCCGGCGTCCCGGCGACGAACCCGAGATCGCCGAGGTGTTGCGAGGCATCGGCAGGTTTCGCTGGCGCTTCCTGGACGTGGTCGGCCGCAGCACGGTCGAGCTGGAGATCCTACGCACCGAGACGACGACGTTTCGAGGCGGCTACGGCGGCCCGTCCCGGACTTCCGTAGCGGACCGGGTGGTGCTGTTGCCCCGGCGTGTGCAGGCCTCGCGGTGGTGAGCCGTCGGCCAGCCCACAGTGCGTACGCACTGTTTCTGGCTCTGATCGTCGTCCTCGTACTGTCGGCCGCTGCCTTTCTGGTCGCGGCGCAAATGCAAGTACGGATGGCGTCCCTACAAGACGAAGGGCGCAACGTCCACTTGCGAAACCTCGTCGACTCCGGTGTGGCGTTGGGTTTGGCTCGGATCAGCGAAGACCGTTACTGGTCGGGCAGTTTCACCCAAGCGATGGACGGTGGATTCGTCGAATGCACGATCGAGCTCGACACAGGCTCTCGCAGGAAGCTACTCGTCGAAGCGGAGTACGGTGGTGAGCAATGGCGATATCTCTTCCAGATCCATGTGACGAGCAGCCGACCGAGAGTGGTCGGGCAGCAGCTGATTCCACCTGGTACAGGCGGAGGATGAGCTCTTTCCTGTTGCTTCTGCCGTCTCAGGCCGGAAGAGCACAACCTGGCTGCACACGATAGCGGGGGAGACGCCGACTGCCCGGTGCGCACCGGGTTGGGTCAAGATCCTGCCGGTTCGCGATCTCGTAGCCGCCGGACGCAAGCGTCATAGCGTCGCTGGGCTTCGGCTTCCGATTCGAACAGTTGGCTCTGGCGAAAGTCAGTGTCGAGACAGATCTTGGTCGCTTGCTCCAAGGCCTCCTGGACGTTTGGGCCTTCTACTCGCCAGGTGCGAAGGGTGCGGTCGAGGGAAGCGGTGATCAAGGACCCGTCGTTTAGAAAGTGTGCGGCCGTGATACCGCCCTCGTGGCCCAGCAGCTCCAGAGGGTCTTCTCCACCGGTCAAATCGACCAGCGTGGCTTTTCCACTTCTCGATGTTGCCACGAGACGTTGGCCCGTAGCGTCGATGGCCAAGCAATCCGCTTGCTTGTCGCGGACTGCATATTGAGCGTGAGGCTCGTGGAGTCCTCGTCTCAGATCGCGAGCGTCCCAGATCACCACTTTCCCCGGCTCGACGGCGGCCAGATGCTCGCCAGAGGGGTCGAACGTCGGGCAGAGGAAGCGCCCGCCCTGCGTTTGGATGGGGGTGACTTCAAGGTCCTGTCGACCTTCGAAGTCGCCGGTGACGAGATGGATGCCACTGGAATCGCGCACGACCAGAGACTGTCCGTTCGGGGCGAACGAGAGGGATTCGATACTTCGGTTCCCGACGTGCACGACCGCCAGTGGTGTACCGTCGGCGGCGAGTCTCTCGAGATCGGTAGTCCACAAGCGAATGCGACCGTCGAAGCAGCCGGTGGCCAGAATGCCGCCGGCCGGGTGAAAAGCGGAGCTCTTTACGAGTCCTTCGTGTCCCCGAAGAACGTGGCTTCGCCCGATTCGACGCAAATCCCACAGGCGGGCCGTGTCGTCGCGCGAAGTGCTGGCCAGTTGTTGACCTCCGGGATGAAACGCGACCGACAAGACGGCGCTCTCATGACCTTCGAGAACGACCGGTTCGCCGCCGTTCGAGGGCCACAGGCGAACCTTGCCATCGGCTCCACCGGTAGCCCAGTAGGAGCCATCGGGGCTCGGCGCCAGATCGTAGTTCTCCGATGGTTGTCGGTTCACGATCCGGCCCCAGCTTTCGTGCTTCGTCGTCCATAGCCGCAAGCCTTGTCGGCCAATGGTAGCGAACCAGTCGGCTTGAGCGTTCGTGGCCGCGTGCGAGACCCTCCTTTCCGGGATGGCAAGCGATGGGAATCGGTCGTTGTGTTTCATCAGGAGTAGGCCGCCGTAATGGTCGACGAGCACTACTTCGTCGGTTCCGATGATATGGATACGGGGCGGCGTGTTGATGCGGACCAGAATCCGACCGTCACCGCCGTCCGCGGGCCACAGACGCACCGTTCCGTCCTGGGAAGCGGTTACGACCTCCGAGCCGTTCGGACCGATGAAATAGGCGTCATCCACCGACTTGCTGTGACCCCGGAGCACGATGGGTGTTCCGCTGGCTTCGGTGTTCCAGATGCGGGCCGTGCCGTCGCGAGACGCACTGACGATCCGCGTCCCATCCGGACTGAACACAGCCTGAAACACCCAGCTCGTGTGTCCTTCTAGCACCACGGGCGGTGTCTTGCCAGAGGCATCCCACACCCGAACGGTACCGTCGCGAGATGCCGTCACCACCCGCCGCCCATCCGGACTGAACCTGGCGTCCATCACCCAGTGCCGATGGCCCCTCAGTACGAGCGGAGGAGGCGCGTCGCCCTCGATCCGGTCCAGATGCCAAATACGTGCCGCATGGTCCTCGGACGGGATCACCACCTGGGTACCCGCCGCATCGAACTCGCCGCGCCAGCTGCGCACGTCGTGCTCAGGGAGGTTGAATGAGATACCCCGAGAGAGGTCCCAGATCCGCGCCGAATAGTCATGAGAGATCGACAGCAAGCGCTGGCCCTTGGGACCGAATCGAAGATGGAGCACGGCCTCGTGATGGCCCTCCAAAGGTAAGGTGTCTGCCTCGGGACCTTCGCTCGGGTTCCAGAGCTCGATGCGTCCCGCACCGCTAGGTCGTCTAGGTTTTCTTACATCTTGAAAGATGAGCTGAGTTTCTTAGT
>JALCBJ010000041.1 GCA_028066595.1 Thermoanaerobaculia bacterium | reverse complement strand
GTGCTGGGCACATCTCGACGAAGCGGTGTGGCGTCGGTTCGTGCGCGAGATGGTCGAGGAGATCGAGCGGGAGACCCGAGCCCAGCACCAGCGCGACCAGACCGCCCCGGCGGGGGCTACCTCGGTGTGTCAGCGGCATCCGCACCACCAATCGGGACGACAGAAGAGGTCTCCGCCTCCTCTGGTTCATGCGGCGACGAGCTCGATGCGGGCCACGATGAGGGAGGCTCGTAGCCTGTTCTTGTTGGCGTATCGGTATGCAGCGGAGCAAGTGAAGGCGGGATTCCGGTCCGTTGCGTTTCCACCGGACTGCTTCCCCGCCAGACTCCCGTACTCGGCACCTGCCTAGCCGCGCTCCGCCGGCTCTGAGTCCACTCCAACTACCGAAAGTGGCCTCTTCATCGAGGGGAGCGGTGGATCGCTGTGCCCTGCCGGACTCCATGTAACCGAGCGAACGAACTTTCCGAGCCGCGATCGAGTGGGTTCGGGGGGAATCCGATGGGAACCAACTTCCCGCTCGCTGTTTCAGCCACTCGAATCCTTTCGCGACGGTCTCAGCGCGACCACCGGGCGTGCTTTCCCCAATTGTGGGTGACACCGTTACCCGGGTGACACCGTTACCCGCGCGACCACCGGGCGTGCTTTCCCCAATTGTGGGTGACACCGTTACCCACCCGGGAGTGCTTTCCCCAATTGTGGGTGACACCGCCACCCACCGTGACACCGCCACCCACCCGTCTGCCTACGAATCCTACGTCGGACACTATTTCGCTCCTCGACCGAGTGCCTCCGTAGCTGTTGTGAACTGCAGGGTGAGAAAGGTAGCAAGGGTCGCCAATTGTACGGGATCGCAGAGCCGTGAGCTCCGTCATATCGAGCGAACGAATCGGTGATGGAGTGACTGGCTTCTCTAGTGCACCGCGTTGCTACACTGCTCGCCACATGTTCGGACGCGCCACCGCTAGACTCAGTCTCCGCATCTCCCTGGCTCTCGGCTCGCTCGCGGGCGCGGCGGCGGCACAGGATCTTCGTCAGCTCGCCGAAGAGGGTCGCCAGGCAGTGGTAATGCTGGAGGTGAAGGGTCCTTCGGGGCGGGCGATCGGACAGGGAACGGGTTTCTTTGTCGCCGACGGCGTCGTCGCGACGAACCACCACGTGGTCGCCCGAGCGGCACAGAGCCGTGCGGTCCTGGAGGACGGCCTGGAGATTCCGGTCGACGGGGTGTTGGCCTGGGACGAAGCCCACGACCTCGCCCTACTCGCCGTGTCGACGACATCGGAGGAGGGCGGCTACCGAAGTCTGAGGCTGGCGGACGCTCCTGTGGCTCTGGGCGACGAGATCGTCGTCGTCGGCAACCCCATGGGGCTGGCGCACACCCTTTCCACCGGCGTTGTTGCGGCGGTGCGAGAGGCCGAGGAGCGCTCGCTCTTCGAGGGAGAAGTCATCCAGATCACCGCGGCGATTTCGTCCGGCTCTAGCGGTTCACCGGTGATGAACTCGGCTGGGGAGGTGGTCGCGGTCGTAACGTCGCAGTTCGCTCTCGGCCAGAATCTGAACTTCGCCGTTCCCGTGGAGCACCTGCGTAGTCTGGTGACGGAGGCAGAGCGATCTGGTGGCCTGGAGCGGTCGTTCGGCGGTTCGGATGCGGACTCACCCAGGACGCTGGAACGCGAATTCGAACAAGGCGAGAGCTTTGCCCAACTCGCATATCTCAGGAACGTCTTGATCTCCCTGGTCTTCTTCGCGGCCGTGTACTGGGGCTATCAGAAACTGCGCTAGCAGGGTCACTACTTCGATTCCACCGCAGCAAGCACACCATGGTTCGCATTGAGGGTCACCCGTCGGGGTCGGGCAGCGAGCTCTAGGGAGATCTGCTTTCGCGGTTCGTCGACCATCACTACGACCTCTACTGTCTCACCGCCGCGGAGCTGTAGCTGGAGGGGTACCGGCATCCGGAAGCCCTCGGGCACACCGATCTGCTCGATGTCGAGCTTCAGCAGGAGCTTCCCGTCCTCCTCCACCACGTCGTGGTGCCAGCGATAGGTGGGGATGGCGGTACCCTGAATCCACTGATCGAAGAACCAACCCCATGAACCAGGTGCGTGGCGTTCCAGCACACGGATGAAGTCCGCCGTCGATGCCGAACCTCCGCTGTAGCTGTCGAGAAAGTCCTGCAGCACGCGGAAGAACGTCTCGTCGCTACGCGTCAGACTGCGCAGGCAGGTGCGCAGCATGTGGAGCACCACTGCTCCCTTGACATAGGTCTGGGAGAAGTAGCCCGCTGGTGTCTCGGAAGTCGACGCGCGGTAGCCGAGGCCGATCGGCCCGATGCGCCGACGGAACTTGTCGTTGTCTTGCATGGCCCAGCCGCGCAAAAACTTGCTCCCCTTGGAGAATCGGCCTCGCACGACGCTCGAGTAGGCTTCGATGATCTCGTCGTAGACCTCCTGCCCGTCCTCCAATGCGAACTGAAGAAACAGGATCGCGGAGTACTCGGCGAACGCCTCTGCCAGCCACTGATCGCGATAGGTGGCCGGCGCCACGGCGTGCCCCCACCATTGATGCGCGGCCTCGTGCGCGCGGAACAGCTCGGACGGACCCTTCGATTCGAGTTGAAACGTCTCCTCCGATAGGTGCAGGAATCCATCGAAGCTCTGACCGTGGCCACCGTAGATGGCCGTGGCATAGAGGTGATCTACTGCCAGCGGCTGGCGAAAGATCTGCTGGAAAAAAGCGATGCTGTTGGACAAGTCCGCCGCGACGTTGAATGCCTTGCTCCGGGCCTTGCGCCCACCGTAGTTGGCGAAAGCCGTCACAGCCGGCACGCCATCGGCTTCCACCGTCTCTTCGTGGAAGGTCTCGGCAAAACTGAAGGTCACCATGCGGGCAGGCCGCTCGATCCGATAGTGCCAGCGCTTGCCACCGTCCGCTTCCTCTCCATCGACGACCACCGTTCCCATGGAGCGGACTTCATCTTTCTTCCGGGTCAGAAGATGCAGCTCAGCCGTGCCGCGATCGACGATGGCATTCTGCTCGCCTGGATGCCATTCCGTTCCTGATACGTAGTTCAGTACCTCGAGCTGATAGTGGAAGCGAAGTGTGAATTCCTCGCCCGCCATGACCGGCTCGTCGAGCACCACTACCAGCTGCCAATCGTTGTACTCCTCCGATAGGAGCGACCTCGGCTTGTCGAGCTGGTAGCGCAGAAACGGCAACTCTACGCCGCCCTCGGCGGAGATTCGCTCGACGCGTTGCACAGTTGCCAAGGGTGTCAGCAGGAGTGACAAAGCCTGCCCCAGATGTCGCCGTGCGACCCATCTGGACTCGACATCGAATCTCGCCAGTCTGGGTTGGATCTCACCCTTACCCAACGGGCTCAGGGTCTTGCTCGCGGTCGTCAGATCTGCCGTCACGTCGAGATGCTGGAGATCGAGGCGCAGAGCAGAGTCCACCTTGGGACGGCCGTCAGGCCTCCGATCGCCGGCTCGATCGAGCCGTACCCATTCCTCGACAAAGCCGTTGCGGGATCGATAGACCGCCAGGAACAGCTCCTCGCCCTCGAGACCATCGAAGCCGAATTCGATCCAGTCGTGGTCTTCCGTCCTCATGGCGGCACGAAAGTAAGCATCCCCCTCAGAAAGGAGCGCCGCCACGACCCGGGCGTCCAGATCTTGGCGACGCCTCTCCAACCAGTGCTCGTGCCGCTCGGCGGCCAGCGGATCCGATGCGAAGCTCGAGGAGCTGGCGGCGAAGTCGAACGCCTGGGCGATCTCGCGCTGCGTGAAGCGAAACACCATGCGGTCGAACTCGACGTCGAGGCGGTCTACCGTCTCGTCTTCGATCGACCTGCGGAGATGAGCGAGCTCCACGGCATCGGGCACGTTCAGCTGGAAGCGGCCTCTTCCCTCGAAGACGACCCCGGTGGATAGTGGACTACCCAGATCCACCGGGCGCATCGAGCGCACCGTTCCCGCCTCGAAATGCCACGTGCCGACGTCGACCGTCAGCTCGAGTCCACCCTCGGGCAGTTCGACCGGCGGACCGTATTCGCCTGCCTGCAGTTGCTCGTAGGCCACGACCGCAGGAACGGCCACCTGGGCCGTGGCCGGCACGACGGTCCAACTCAGCGCCAGCACGGCACCGGTGAAGGCAGCGCGAAGGCGCGAGGGAGCCATCGGACCCATGAGGAGCCCCCGGATCAGAGGTTGTCGATGATCGCGGCGCCGAACTCCGACGTCTTGAGCAAGGTCGCACCCTCCATCTGCCGCTCCAGATCGTAGGTCACGCGCTTCTGGCCGATAGCTGCCGCCAGAGCTCGTTCGACCGAGTCCGCGGCCTCCAGCCAGCCGAGCCAGCGCAGCATCATGACCCCGGAAAGGATCAGAGAACCAGGATTGACCTTGTCTTGACCGGCGTATTTGGGCGCCGTGCCGTGGGTGGCCTCGAACAAAGCGAGGCCATCACCTTCGTTGGATCCCGGCGCCATGCCGAGACCACCTACCTGCGCCGCCAGCGCATCTGAGATGTAGTCACCATTGAGGTTCATCGTGGCGATGACGTCGTACTCCGCCGGACGCAGCAGTACCTGCTGGAACATGGCGTCGGCGATGCGATCCTTGACCACCACCTTGCCTTCGGGCGCTCTGCCACCGTGGTGCTTCCAGACGTCGTCCTCCGAGATGGTGGACTCTGCGTACTCCTCGGCGGCCAGCTCATAGCCCCAGTCCTTGAACGCGCCTTCGGTGAACTTCATGATGTTCCCCTTGTGCACCAACGTGACCGACTCGCGTCCCTGATCCAGCGCGTAGTCGATGGCCTTGCGAACCAGCTGCTTCGTACCGGTGGGCGAGATCGGCTTGATGCCGATCCCGGAGTCGTGCCGCACCTTCTTGCCCATCTCGCCTTCGAGAAAGCCGATGAGGCTCCTCACTTCCTCGGTGCCGGCAGCGAATTCGATACCGGAATACACGTCTTCCGTGTTCTCCCGAAAGATCACCATGTCGACCTTCTCAGGCTCACGGACGGGCGACGGCACGCCGTCGTAATACTTCACCGGCCGGACGCAGGCATAGAGATCGAGAACCTGCCGTAGCGTCACGTTGAGGCTGCGAAAACCGCCTCCCACCGGTGTGGTCAAGGGGCCCTTGATGGAGCATCGGAATGTGCGAATGGCATCGAAAGTATCTTCAGGCAACCACTCACCAACGTTCTCCTGCGCTTTTTCGCCGGCCAACACTTCCATCCAGGCGATGGACTTGCCGCCACCATAGGCTTTCTCCACAGCGGCATCGAGGACTCTTTGCGTGGCCACCCAGATGTCGGGTCCGATGCCATCTCCTTCGATGAACGGGACGATCGGACGATCGGGAATGGAAAGCTTGCCATTCTCGAACTGGATTTGCTGGCCGTCGGCCGGAGGCGCAAAGAATTCGTTGGACATGCGGGGAGCTCCTTGGAGTCGGCGTCTCGCGGCAGCTTCAGCGGAGACGCAGCGCGCGACGTGGCCGTACCGGCTGCGTCGCGCGCGATCTACGAAATGAACTTCGTGAGTATGTATTTGGAAGGCATCCATCGGATGCGGCAGGCCGACGATATCACAGGGATTCATAGGCCTCCGTGAGGATTCGGCGCACACATGGCGTGCTAGATTGCGTCCCCCGCGAGTCGTCATGAGCAACGAAATCAGACCGATCACCGTCGACTGGAACGCTCTCGTCACCGCTGCCACCGCAGCGCGTGAGAACGCTTGGGCGCCGTTCTCGAAGTTCAAGGTAGGAGCGGCGCTTCTGACCTCCGACGGCACCATCTATAGCGGGTGCAACGTCGAGAACCGCACCTTCGGTCTCACGATCTGCGCCGAACGCAATGCCGTCACCACGGCGGTCGCGGACGGTCGCCGCGACTTCGTCGCCGTCGTCGTCGTCACCGATGCTTCACCTCCTGCGCCTCCTTGCGGCATGTGCCGAGAGACCCTGGTGGAGTTCGCCTCCGAACTGGAGATCCTGTCGGCGAATCTCGAAGGCGAACGAAGGCACTATCGGCTGAGCGAAATCTTCCCGGAACCCTTCGACGGACCCTGACGCTTGTCCGAATCGGGACTCCGATCTCGCCAGAGGCTTCAGAGCTTTCACAACCGGACCCGAGGAGACCACAAACGATGGCATTCGAAGAATTCTTAGAGGACGGCGAGTCCGTTCTCGGTTCCTGGTACGTCTATCTCATTCTCGAACTCCGTGCCGGCGGAACCTTCGCCGGCCACCTGATCGCCACGGACCGGTACGTCCGATTCGACGCGCAGCTCGAGCTGGGCAACGTCAAGACCGGCCGGCGCGACAACCTGCTGTTGGTGGGTAGCGGCAAACACCTGGCGTTGCCCTACGACCAGATCGCCTCCTGCGAAGTGAAGACTCAATTCTTCATCATGAAGAATCTCGTCGTGACCTCGAAGTCCGGCGACTCCATGACCTTTCGATTCGGCGTCATGTCAGCGGCCAAAGCTCAAGAAGCGATCGACTCCAGACTCTCGTAGATCAAGAATCAGTGTCGCCAGAGGCAAGTTGGCGCGCCGCGCGTTGCGTCGCGGCCACCGTATCCGGATGGGCCAGCCCCCAAGCTGAGTACGTCGCCAAACAACTTCGAAACATCTGGCCGGCTTCCTCTCGGCGCCCGCTCCGGGCGAAAACTCGGCCGAGCCCACAACGTGCTTCGGCGATTTTGGGATGTTCGGGTTCCAAGCGCTCGACTCGATGGCCTAGTGAATCAAGAAGCAATGCCTCCGCCTCCTTCAGGCGGCCGATTCTCAGTTTCACCTCGGCCAACATCACCTGAGCGTCTACGATTCGATAGTTGCTCTCCTGCGCCGCGCGTCCCATCAGAGTTAGCGTCTCCTCCAAGGCTTCCTCCGCGGCGTCGACCCGCCCGAGCTGCCACAAGATCGCCGCGGCCTGCGCTTTGATGAAGAGGTAGTCGAGGTCCTCCTCCGGCTGGCTGGAATCCCAGCGCAGTTCGATGGCCCGGTTCAGGTGCGCGAGCGCCTCTTCGGGTCGGCCCAAGAGCTCCGCAATACGGCCCAGGTTACGGGTGGTATTGACGACCTGTGGATGCCGAGGCCCGAGCAATCGGGTCCAGAGGTCCAACGATTCTTCAAACGCGGTCTCTGCCAGAGACCAGTCCCCTTTACGAGCCAGGATCGTCCCCAGACTGTTGAGGCTGTTGGCCACCGACACGGACTCGTCGCCAAAGATCCGGCGCTGTTGAGCGAGGTTCTCCTGCTGTAGCGCCAAGCCTTCTTCCAGTCGCTCCTGCTGAATCAAGGCTCCGATCAGGTTGGTCCTGACCGCCAGGGCAAAGGGATGCCCTGCGTCCAGAGCCTCGTCGACGATCGACTTGGATTGGCTCAGGAGCTCCACAGCCTCTTCGAAGCGCGATTGATCCAACCTGACGAGTGCCAGATCGTTCAGGCTCGACGCGATGCCGACATGTCGAGGCGGCAAGATTCGTCGTCGAAGTTCGAGCGCTCGTTCCAGCAATTCCAGTTTCTCGTCGGAGGAATTGGGTAGCGCCTCAGCCAGATCCTGAAGGCACTGAGCGACCGTCTCATGTTCTTCGCCCCGATGGCTCTCGTGCCAAGCCAGAGAGCGGCGCAACATCTTCCGCGCTTCGGCGAGATCTCCGGTTCTCCCTCTCAAGACGGCCAAGTCGTGAAAGATCCCAGCGGCCTCCGCATCCTCGGGGCCGCTGATAGACCTGCGCTGGCTCAGAGCCTGCTCCAAGAGCTCCCGGCCACGCGAGAACTGGCTATGGGCGATATGGATCTTTCCCAGGACGTGCCGCAGGCGTCCTTGCACCGCCGGCTGATCCTCAAGGCTAGAGATGACCCGTTCAGAGTGTCGCTCGAGTAACTCGTCGACCCGCAAGGAGCCACCCACCGGAGATTTGTAGGGATCAGCCACTTCGAAGAGGTCGACCAAGACCTGGGTCACTTGCTCGGTCGTGTCTTGACCGAGACGAGCGCGATCTCGCTCACGCTCCAGGCTCCTGGACTGCCGAAAGATGATGCCCGCGAACACCACGAGGCAAAGGAAGAAGAAGACGCCAGCAGCGACACTCCAGGAGTGACGCAGGACGAAGCGCCCCCACCTATAGGACCACGTGTCGGCCTGAGCACTGACCGGATCACCGCCCAAGTAGCGCCGAATATCCTCCGCCAGCTGCTCGGCCGTCGCATACCGACGATCTGGCTCCTTGCGCAACGCGTGGAGGACAATCGTGTCGAGATCTCCCTTCAGCTGCCGGCGCAAGCGTTCCGGAGTCGAAGCGCGGGACGCGGCGATCGTCGCCATACCTTTCGGATCAGACCGATTCCGCCGAGCGACCGACAGGCTCGGCGGCGGCGGCGGCAGCTCACAGATCTCCCGCTCCAGCTCGGAGCGGCTCGTATCGTGACCCTTAAAGGGACGGTTTGCCGTCAGCAGCTCGTAGAGCAAGATGCCGAGAGCGTAGGTATCGGTCGCCGTCGTGACGGGCTCTCCCTTCACCTGCTCGGGCGCTGCGTGCTCCGGCGTCATCAGGCGCAGTTCCGAGCGGGTGCCGGGGTCCGCGATCGACTCGAGGTCATCTGACGGATCGAGCAATTTCGCGATCCCGAAGTCGAGCAGCTTCACTTCGCCTTCTCCGCTGACCAGGATGTTCGACGGTTTGAGATCTCGATGCACGATCAGGTTGCGATGGGCGAAGAGCACCGCGCGACAGACGGTCTCGAAGAGCCGCAGCCGGTCGACAAGCCCGAGTCGGAGCTCGTCGCAATGACGGGTGATGGGCAATCCGTCGATCCTCTGCATGACGAGGAAAGGACGCCCGTCGTCTGTGATCCCGCCGTCCAGAAGCTGCGCGATGTTGGGGTGGGTGAGCCGAGCCAGTATCTGGCGTTCGCGGCGAAACCGCCGGGCCATCTCGGAATCGACGAACTCGGACCGTACGACTTTCAACGCCACCTGCTGCTGGTATCCGTCGACACGCTCCGCGAGGTAGACCATTCCCATGCCGCCTCGGCCGATCTCGCGGATGACCTCGTAAGAGCCGACGACTTGGCCGACCAAGCCCACCTCGACTCCGTCCTCGGACTCCGTGCCGAAGACTGCTTCCTCGACCTCCATGAGTGGCCCCGCGTGGGCACGGAGCATGGCCTCGATCTCGAGCCGAAGCTCGTCGTCGCCACAGCAGCCTTCGTCGAGCAGCGCCGCTCGCTCCACACCTTCCAATTCCGTGGCACTCACGAATAGATCCTGAAGCCGCATCCAGCGCTCCGACAGGTGATCCATAATGCCTCCCTTCTGTTCGCGGGCGAAGATTCGATCGGTTGCCGATCGCCCTCTATTCCTGGCGAGGAGAGGTCGTCGGATCGGTCAAGGCGATCCCGAGATCGGCAGCGACCTCCTTTCGCAGCCAGGCGCGGCCGGTGACCCACGCCCGGTGGACGGACCGCACCGAGATCTCGAGCACAGCAGCGATCTCCTCGGTATTCAAGCCGCCAAAGAAACGCAAGTGCACCACCCGGGCTGCACGATCATTCATCCTGGAGAGCCGATCGAGGGCCTCGTCGATCGCAAGAATCTCGCTGGCCTGATGATGGGTGAGCAGCCTCTGGGCCTCGTCCAAGGGCACCGTCAGCAATCCACCCCCTCGTTTCAGACTCTTCCGAGCCCGGGCATAGTCCACCAAGATTCGGCGCATGGTGCGGCTAGCCGCACCGAAGAACTGAGTTCGATCACGGGCACCGATCTTGCCGCCGGCCAGCAGCCGCAGGTAGGCCTCGTGGACCAGCGCGGTCGTTCCCAGCGTGTGCTCCCGGCGCTCGCCGCGGAGGTTCTCGCTGGCGATGCGGCGCATTTCGTCGTAGAGCAACGGCACTAGGCGATCGAACGCATCCCCATCTCCCTGTGCGAGCCGATGCAACCAACCCGTGACTTCGCCTTCGGCCTCCATCCCCACCGACGGTATCACCCGCTGGTTGCCTTAGCTCGTGGCCGATTTCTCAAGTCGTTTCCGCCAGTAGGTACGAGAACAGTTCCGGGCTCATGGCTCCCTCGCATCAACGTTTCTGGAGACGAGATGAAACACAACACACGACCACACAGCTCATTTCGGACACGATCCTGGTCCCACAGGGCCGTCGCCACAGCACTGCAATGGTCCGTCTCCATCTGTTTCGCCTTCACTTCGACGGGTGGCGAAGACCCGCCCCAAGGAAGCGGCGGAATACCCTTCGCACCGCCGCACCAGGTCCAGTTCGGTGGTTTCGATGGGGTCGTCTCCGTACGCTCCGGAGATATCGATGGCGATGGTCACCTGGATCTGTTGGCAGCCTCGCCGTCCGAGGGACGCATCCTCTGGTTCGAGAACGAGTTCGGCGACGGCTCACAGTGGGCCGAACGCTGCGTCGACGATGCGTTTCCCGGCGCGTTCGCCATCGAGGTTGCAGACATCGATCTGGACGGTGATTTGGATGTCGTCGCGGGATCGGCGAGCAGCGGAGTCGTGGCTTGGTGGGACCACCTCACCGGCCCGGGATGCGGCAGTCAGCATGCCGTGACGACGGTGGTGGCGACCATGGTTCGGTCCGTTGCGATCGGCGATCTCGACGCCGACGGCGACGGCGATGTGCTGACGATCAGTGATAGCGAGTTGAGAGTCTCCTTCAACGCGGGTGGCGGGGCCTTCTCCTCGGATCTCACCATTGCCACGGGAGTCGCGATCGGCGGCGGCACCTCCGTCTTCGCAGCCGATCTCGACGGCGACGGCGATCTCGACGCGGTGACCACGGAGAAAGACTCCGGTGAGGTGACTTGGTGGTCGAACGACTCAGGCCTCGGGACCTCTTGGAGCCTTGGCAGCGTACTCTCTGGAGTTCCTGACGCTCGTGCCGTGACGGCCGCCGACATCGACGACGACGGCGACCTCGATCTTGTCGCGGCGACCAACTCGAACTCCGAGATCCTGTGGTGGGCGAACTCCGCCGGCGATGGATCGTCCTGGTCTCCTCCGCAGATCATCTCCAACACGTTCTTCGGCGCCTGGTCTGTGATGGCCGCGGACATGGACCAGGATGGCGATCTAGACGTGGTTTCGACCGCCGAGACTCACGACACCATGGCGTGGTGGGAACAAGTACGAGATGAACTGGGGACGATCAGCTGGGTCATGCATTCCGTCACCGTCCTGCTGGACGGCGGTCGATCCGCCATCGCTGCGGATCTCGACGGCGACGGCGACCCCGACCTGGCGGCGGCGGCCTTCGAGGGCGACTTCGTCGCATGGTCTGAGAATCAGACCATTCACCGCAGCGCTCTATTCGGACCCAGCGAGATCGAGATCGCGACCGCTTTCGATTCGCCCTCCAGCGCAGTGGCGGGCGATATCGACGGCGACGGCGACATAGACGTGGCAGCGGTCGCCACCGACTCTCTGGCCCGCGAGATCGCCTGGTGGCGCAACGACGATGGTAGCGGTACTAGTTGGCTCAAGACCTCCGTCGACATACCGTTCATCGGTAGCGAAATTCTCCTCGGTGATCTGGATCTCGACGGAGATCTCGACCTCGTCGGAGCCGAAGGATCCATCGGCACGGCGGTCTACGTGTGGGAGAACTTCGCCGGAGACGGCAGCTCGTGGCCCGGACGCCTCCTCGCCCTGGTAGAAACCGAATTCAATGCTCTCGTCGACATCGATCTCGACGGCGACCCGGACGTGGCCGCCTACGATCCGATGGAACGAGAAGTGATCTGGTTGGAGAACCCGCGAATCAGCGACCCCTGGAGTCATCACCTCGTCGAAGAGCAATGGATGGAGGCGATCACGCTGGGCGATCTAGACGGTGACGGGGACCAGGATTTCGTCGGTAAGTTGAGAGGAACTAGCGGCGATTTCGTCTGGTGGGACAACACCGCCGGCGACGGCTCGACGTGGACTCGCTCGGTGATCGACGACAACAACACCGCCTTGATCGACGAAGTCTTTCTCGCGGTCGGCGACCTGGACCAGGATGGCGATCCTGATCTCATCGCGGTGGACGAAGAAGACGGCGAGCCCGACGTGTATTGGTGGCAGAACCGGTTGGATTCGGGAGAGTCGTGGTTGCGTCACGAGCTCGAAGGGCTCCTTCCAGGGGCACGCGAGGTTCTCGGCTCGGATCTCGATCGGGACGGAGATCTCGATCTTCTGGCTCGCGGAATCCAAGGGGGAGCGATCGTCTGGTGGCAGAACCTGGGAGACGGCCAGTTCTGGCAGCAGGAGTCCGCCGTTGCCATCGGCGCACCGGAGTCTATTGCCGTCGCGGATCTGGATGACGACGGGGATCTCGACGTCTTGGCCTCCGCGGCGAGCGAGGACCGGATCGTCTGGTACCCGAACCTGGGCGGCCAGTTGGGCTTGCCGACGTTCGATACCGCGCCCTCCGCGATCCCGGAGGAGGCCATCGAAGACGTACTGCAGATCGAAGCCCGACACCTGGGCCGTAGCGGCGACTCCAGTCAGGAGCTGGCGAGCTTGACCGTGCTCTTCGAAGAGTCAACGGGCGATCCGTTGACGACAGCGGAGGCCGACGTTCTCTTCGACAGCCTGTCGATCTGGCTCGACGACGGTTCAGGAGCCTTCGAACCGGCCGACGACATGATGGTTTTCGAGACGTCCAGCTTCAATCTCACGGATGGCGAGCAAGTGCTGACCCTCATCGATGGCGATCCAGAGGTCGAGATCGGCGCGGGCCAGGCTCGGACCTATTTCCTCGCCATCACCGGTGCCGTTGGGGCAGCCCAACAGACACCCAACACGTTTCGCGTCACTCTCCAACTGGCAGCCGGAACCGCGGAAGACGCCAGCAGCGACCTACCCACAGATCTCGAAGAAACCACCGCAACGTCTTCGTCCACGATCACGCTGGTGGCTCTCTGCCGAATCTTGACGCTGAGTCATACCGGCTTCGGCAGCTCACCGGTCGCGGATCCGCCTTCTTCGGTCGCCTGCCCGGCAGGCTCCTTCAACGAGGGAGACCTCGTCACTCTCACGGCCGCGCCCGATCCGGGCTGGGTCATCACCGGCTGGACCGGTAGCGACGATGACGCCTCGACGAGCCCCTCGAACGTCGTCACGATTCCCGGCGCCGATCATTCGGTGACGGTCCACTACGCCTTTCCGCTCTTCTCCGACGGCTTCGAAATTGGCGATACGTCATTGTGGTCGACCACCTCACCCTGACCCCGTGGAGCTCGAAATGAAACAAAGACTCGACGGCTATCGTTCACATCGATCCTGCTCGTTGGCCTTGGCACCTATCGCGGGCCTGACGTGCCTCGCGCTCGGCTGGCCGGCGGCGCCAACGGTCGCTTCGGAGATCCCCTTCGCCCCCCTCCACCAAGTCAATCTTGGCGGCTTCGACGGTGTGATCTCGATACGTGCTGGGGATATTGACAGCGACGGAAACCTCGATCTGGTAGCAGTATCGCCGACCGAAGGTCGGGTCCTCTGGTTCAAGAACGAACTCGGCGACGGCTCCCAGTGGGCCGAACGATGCGTCGTTGACGCGTTTCCGGGAGCGTTCACAGTCGCGGTGGACGACGTTGACAACGACGGTGACCTCGATGTCGTCGCAGGCTCGGCCACCACGGGCGTCGTCGCCTGGTGGGACAACCTGACCGGCCCCGGATGCGGCACTCAGCACGCGGTGACGACCGTGGCAGCGACCTTCGTTCGATCGGTCGCAACCGCAGACGCCGACTCGGACGGTGATGTCGACGTCATGACGTTGAGTGATGCTGAGCTGAGAATCTCCCACAACTCGGGTGACGGTGTCTTCTCCTCCGATTTGACCATCGCGGGCGCTGCCGACATCTCCGGCGGCGCGTCGATCTTCGCTGCAGACGTCGACGGCGACCACGACGTCGACATCGTGGTGGCAGAGAGAGGCGCCGGACGGGTCTCGTGGTGGCGCAACGACGACACCCTCGGCACGACCTGGACGGAAATGACCGCGTCGAGCACGGTTCCCGACGTTCGAACCGTTACCGCCGCGGATCTCGACGACGATGGTGATCTCGACCTGATCGCTGCCGCGGAGAGTCCAGACATTGTCTGGTTCCAGAACCTAGCCGGCGACGGATCCGCGTGGTCGTCGGCCCAAGAGATCGAGTCCAGTTTCGGCACTCCCAGGTCGGTGGTGGCCGCAGACCTGGACCAAGACGGCGATCTCGACATCGTATCGACCGAGGAACTCAACGGCGGAGTCTCGTGGTGGGAGCAACTTCGCGACGGCCCGGGCATCACGACCTGGGTACGACACAGCCTCACCACTCTGCTCGATGGGGGTGGACGTACCGCCGTAGTCGCGGATCTCGACGGCGATGGAGACCCGGACCTAGCGGGAGCGGCACCTGACGCCGACTTCATCGCCTGGTGGCAAAACGAGACGATCCACCGGAGCGCGCTCTTCGGACCTTCCGCAGTCGATGTCGCCACGGCTTTCGGCACCCCGTCCGCTGCGACGGCTGGTGACGTCGATGGCGATGGTGCTCTCGACGTCGCCTCGGTCGCTTCGGCCACGAACGAGCTCGCCTGGTGGCGCAACGATGTCGCTGACGGCAGCACGTGGAGCAAGACGACCATCGGGACGTTCGCTGGCGACGAGCTGCTTCTGGGCGACGTAGATCTCGACGGCGACCTGGATGTCGTTGCGCCCGACGGTACTTCGGGCTTCGAGATCCACTGGTGGCAAAACGACTCAGGGGGCGGCGACACGTGGACCCAACGCCTCCTCCATCTCGGCGTAACGACAGGCTTCCATTCCCTGGCCGATATTGACGGTGACGGAGCGCTGGACCTCGTTGCCTACAATATCTTCCAGGGTGATGTCATGTGGCTCCGAAATCCCCGCAACATCTTCGATTGGGCCATCTTCCTGGTCGAAGGCCAGTCGAGTGACGCGCTGGCAACCGGTGACTTGGATGGGGACGGCGATCAAGACATCGTCGGCAAGCTCAGCAGCGACCCGCTTGTGTGGTGGGAAAACACTCAGGATTTCGGCCTTGATTGGAGTCGTATAGAAATCGACGACAACGATCCGATGATCCTCGATGAGCCGCACCTCACTGTCGCTGACCTAGACCAGGACGGCGACGCGGATGTGGTCGCGATCGACAATGTCAGCGGTAGTCTGTACTGGTGGCAAAACAAACCGCCATCGGGCGAGACCTGGCTGCGTCGCCAGATCTTGGGAAGCCTTCCCGGCGCGCGCGAAGTATTGACTGCTGATCTCGACCAGGACGGCGACCTGGACATCCTCGGGCGTGGCCCAGGTGCCGGATCGATCGTCTGGTGGCAGAACCTGGGTGACGGCCAGTTCTGGCAGCAGGAGTCCGCCGTTGCCATCGGCGCACCGGAGTCCATTGCCGTCGCGGATCTGGACGACGATGGGGATCTCGACGTCTTGGCTTCTGCAGCGAGCGAGGACCGAATCCTCTGGTACCCGAACCTGGGTGGCCAGCTGGGCTTGCCGAGCTTCGATACCGCGCCTTCCACGATCCAGGAAGAGGCCATCGAAGACGTGCTAGAGATCGAGGCCCGACACCTCGGCCGTAGCGGCGACTCCAGTCAGGAACTGGCGACCGTGACCGTGCTCCTCGAAGAGTCTGCGGGCGATCCATTGAATACAGTGGAGGCCGAGGTTCTCTTCGACAGCCTATCGATCTGGCTCGACGACGGTTCAGGAACCTTCGAACCGGCCGACGACATGATGGTCCTCGAGACCTCCAGCTTCGATCTCGAGGCAGGCGAGCAAGTGCTGACCTTGGTGGACGGAGATCCTGCGGTCGAGGTCGGGGCGGGCCAGGCTCGGATCTATTTCCTTGCCGTCACCGGTGCCGTCGGGGCGTCCCAACAGACACCCAACACGTTTCGCGTCACTCTCCAGTTGGCAGCCGGAACCGCGGAAGACGCCAGCAGCGACCTACCCACAGATCTCGAAGAAACCACCACAACGCCTTCGTCCACGATCACGCTGGTGGCTCCGTGCCGGATCTTGGCGCTGAGTCATACCGGCTCCGGCAGCCCACCGGTCGCGGATCCGCCTTCTTCGGTCGCCTGCCCGGCAGGCTCCTTCAACGCGGGGGAGATCGTCACGCTCACGGCCGCGCCGGATACAGGCTGGATCGTCACCGGCTGGACCGGTAGTGACGACGACGGATCGACAGAAACCTCGAACCTCGTAACGATTCCTGACGTCGATCACGCCGTGACGGTCCACTACGCCTTTCCGCTCTTCTCCGACGGCTTCGAAAGTGGTGATACCTCCTTGTGGTCCACTACGGCGCCGTGAGGCTCCCGAAGGGCTCACGTCTCCGATCTGACTCCGAAACATCCCCCTCGTAGAGGGCCCATCAGCGATGCCGGTCGATCCACCACTGGACGTGCTTCTCCAAGACCGCCAGGGGCACGGAGCCGTTTTCCAACACGGCGCGATGGAAGGCCCGTAGGTCGAAGGCATCTCCGAGCTCGGACTCGGCGTGTTCTCGGAGCTCTCGGATCTTCGCCGCACCGAGTGCATAGGCAAGAGCCTGAGCTTGAAGGTCCGTGGCGTAGCGCAGAGTCTCCGTCTCGATCTCGAGCTCGCTCATCAGCGTATTTCGACGCGACGTTTCCCGCGCCTGCTCGAGAGTCCAACCCATAGCATGCATGCCCGTGTCGACGACGAGACGGTTACCGAAGAAACATTCCGATGCGAGGCGACCGTACTCGTCCAGAGGCGTCTCGTACATGCCCATCTCCATCATCAGAGACGAGCCATACTCGGCCCAACCCTCGGTGAATCCGGAGTGGAACGCGGCATCGCGGCGCCACTGCGGAAGACTCTCGTTCTCCTTCTGCAGCGCGACCTGGAAATGGTGGCCCGGGATCAGCTCGTGGTAGATCAACGACCCTGCGGAGAGGAGGGGCCGTTCCTCCAACCGCGAGCCGTTGAAGAAATACAGACCGCGCTCTTCCTGGGGCGTGGGCGGGTTGTAGTGACCGAAGGTCTTGGAACCTTCGAGACTGGGATCGAGACGCTGGACGCCATAAGGTGCTTTGGGCATGAGGTCGAAGGCCTCGGAGACTCGCGGTCTCAGCCGTTCGATATACGCCATCAACCTGGTACCAACTTCCTCGGGCGTCTGTGCCAAGACCCTGGGATCTTCCTTCAACAGCACGTGCGCGGTGGCAGCATCTTCCGGCAGGCCGAGCTGCTTCCGCAATTCAGCCATGCGCCCTTGGCTCGTCTCGAGCATGTGGAGACCGAGCTCGTGAGCTTGCCGAGGATCGATGTCGCTGGTGACGAAGAATCGGATCAGCGCTCGGTAGACCTCACCACCACCCGGATAGCGCCCCAAGCCGACCTCCGGCGGAGCCGCGGCCCGGTACGGGCCGTCCAGATAGTCAGCGAACTCGCGTAGCACCAGTGTAACCTCGTCTCGCACCAGTGCTTCGAGACGATCGCAGAAATCCTGCGGCACGGACTCCGAGAAGGTATCGGCATCACAGGCCCGGAAGATCGAGTTGGGGCTCTCGGCAAACCCGGCCCACATGCCCGCCAACTGATCGAGCGCCGGCGCCGCGACCACCCAGTCGTTTTCGACTTGGGCCTCGGCGATACCGAGCAAGTCGCGAACCACCCGGGCGTAGTCTCTCGTCAACGCGAGGTACTCCTCCGCATCGTCCGGCGTCTCGATCCTCAGCTGCTGGAAGACTCCATGAATGCCATGGCCGCTGAACATGTAGGGCGTGAAACGAGGTAGCCGATACGCCAGCTCGTGCCACTCGATCGCACGTTCGACGTCCCAGCGCAGGATCTCCAACGACAGCCAGTCCTGATGGTCCAGAGTCGACTCGTCGACCGTGTCCAAGCGGTCGAGTAACGCACGAACCTCGGCCACCAGCTCTCGGGAGTGCTCCGGGCCCAGATCGGGCATGCGGATCTTCTCGCCCTTCATCTGCTGGAGCCATGGCTCCTCTGCCATCAGGAGCTGCCACCAGGCCTCTCCTACCTCCTCTACCACCACGGCCGAAGAGCTCCGCAGTGTGGAGTCCGTCGGATCCGACTCGCAGGCCCACAGCAGGCAGATCAGGAGGAGGAGAGGCAGGAGCGTCTCCCGGCGGAGTGCAGTGAGCACGCCTGAGCTCCGGCTATGTCCCCACCTGAACCAGCATCGAGGAGCCTTGCGGCAGCACTTCGACTCGCACCTCGGACTCGAGCAGTTTCTCCGTCTCCATCACGTCGAGCACCGCCTGCAGGATCTCCTCGTCGAGCTGTCCGATCTCATTGAGAGTCGCGCCTACCACCGCGGGCCGCGCAGCCGACGCCTCGGCTAGCTTCTGCGACACCTTCTTGGCAGTTTGCGACTTGATCAGTCCGACACGGTTCTCGCCGTCCTGCTTCATCGCGCTGGTGACCTGTACGAGCCGCTTGACCACCTTCTCCGTGATGTTCTCCACCATGGAACGGTCGGTGAACGCGACTTTTCGGATGTAAACGGAACCGAGCCGATAGCCCCATTTCTCCGACAAAGGAGAGACAGCCGAGCGCACCGTGCGGCTCAAGCTATGGCGGTTCTCCAGCATTTCCTCCATCTCCAGATTCGACAGCGTCGAGATGGTGGAGCTGGCGACGTTGGCCTGCAATGAGCCTTCAGGGTTGGCGTTGACGAAGAGGTAGGCCACCGGATCGCTGACCGCCATCTCGTACCAGATACCGACACCCATCGGCGTGCCTTCCTCCGAGTTCACCATCTGGCTACGCGAGTAGTGCTGGCGGAGTGCGGTCGAAACGCGATGTCGCTTGCCGAAGAACGGCACCAAGAAGGCCCTGGGACCGAATCGGGCCACTGGAATCTGCAATCCCGGCTCGTCGAGGACGCCGAGAACCTTGCCGAAGAGAGTGAATACCTGCGCTTCACACTCCCCCACCACGGCATAGAAACCGAAGGCGCGACAGAGGCGAAGGGCGATGGGGAGGAACAGAAGACCGACGAAGAGAGCGAAGATCTCCATGACTACTCGGCCTCCATCACGACGCGATCGGCACGGCCGAAGAGTGGCACGCGCATGTTGCGCAGATAGGTCTTGAGGGCGTTGGCGCCTCCGACCGATTTGATCCGAGTGAGGATGTTCGCAAGCTCGCGCAGTGGCGCCACCTCGGCCTCGGCATTGTTCTGCGCGATTTCCACGGCGCGCTCGCTCATCGTGATCTGTTGCTCGGCCTCGGCACGGGCTGTCGAGATGTCGGCTGCCACCTGATTGCGCGTGGAGTTGATGGCCGAAAGCGCGTGATCGACCTCCGGTGGCGGATCGATCTCAGTGATCAGCGCTGCATCGAGCTCGATGCCATAGCGACCGGCAGTACCCCGGCACTGCTGTTCCATGTATTCATTGAGCAGGGGTAGGTTCTTGCGCAGGTCGTTGATCGACACGCCCTCCGACAGGTCGACAGAGCTCCTGCTTTCTCCGCCTTCTAGCTCGGCCGCTTCGGCCAAAAGGCTAGCGCCCTTGGGGTCGACGAAGTTGGCGATACGCTCGCGTAGCACGGAGATGAAGAAGCCCATCACGTGCTCCAGCGGACTGAGGACGCCGAAGAGATAGGGATAGAGGTTGTTCTCACTCACCCGATAACGCAACTGGCCGTTGACGCCGGTGGTCAGATTGTCCTTGGTCACCGCCTCGATGGTGCCCTGCTTCTTCGTGGGATCCCAGACGATATCGACGGCTTCGGTAGCTACCGATACTTTGTGAACGTCCTCCCAGGGCATCTTGAGGTAAGGGCCACCCGGCCCGATGACCTCGAGCTGGGGGTAGTCGTAGCGGCGACGCTCGTCGTCCGAGAGGCCGCTGTCTTCGGCAGGCGCACCCGGCCGGCGTTTTGCGCGTCCGAAGCTGGTCTTCACCGCCCGTTCGTTGGGCTTGACGGTGAAGAAACCCCGCACGCCGACTTTGAAGACGACATAGAGCATCAGTCCAAAAAGGAAGGCGAGTATCGAACCCATCTGAGTTCTCCTGTAAGTGAGTCTCGAGCAACGGTAGCAGACGTCGACGTCTGGATGCTTTCGCTACGGGATACGACGCCTCGTCATTCGCTCTGCGGGCGATCCCCAGTCCGCGTCTCCGGAGCGAAGCGCAGCCGGGCCAGGTGCTCGACGTCCTTCACCACGAGGCCATCCTCCAGCCAAGCCGGATGTGCCCAGGTAGCGCTCGGAGCCAGCTCGTACTCGGCCTCGAGGCGAAGCGCTTCCCCCGATTCCTCGGATCGTTCGAAGACCTGCAACCTGCCGTCGTCGTTGGATACCAGGAGCCAGTCACCCGCCAAGGTCAGGGTCGCGTTTCGTCCGCCACGGCCTCCATCGCGCCACGTCACCTCCCCGGACTCGGGGTCGAGGACGAAGAGCTGACCTTTCTGCCGATTGGTGAATCCGAAGACGAGCCGCCCATCGGTCACCGGCGACGCCATGTACTGAGTCAGCTCTTTGTCGCTCCACAGCTCCGCCAGCTGCCAGCCCGCTTCCCCGAGCGTCGGCCGTACGGCCAGCGTGCCGTTTTCGACATCGGCGAACAGCAGCCTGTCCGAGGCGACCAGCGGCGTCACGATGTTTTGGTTCCATTCATCGGGAAACGCTCGGCGCCATAGCAGCTCGCCGGAAGAAGCGTCGAAGCCCAGGAGGTCGACGCTTCCCATGGTCACCAGCTGCTTGGAGTCACCAAACTCGACGATCAACGGCGAGGAATAGCTCGGACCCTGACCGTTCCATGACCACTTCACCTCACCCGAGCGCAGGTCGGCAGCGAACAGAACTCCGCCGGTCTCGTCACCCAGGTGAGCGTAAAGCAGCCCTTCCGACACGAGGGGCGACATGGACGAGCCGCAAAAGGTGCCCTCGCTACCCGAAGACTCCGACTCGTCGCGGGTCCAAAGGAGCTTGCCCGTCGCCGCATCGTGGCAAGTGAGCCGAGCATCGACGCCGAGAAAGCAGGCCACTCCGTCGGTGACCACGGGTGTGGCTCTCGGCCACTGGCCGTGACTCGTGGCGTATTGGTTGATCTTGTACGGTGTCGGCCAGCTCGCGCTCCACACTTCGCGCCCGGTCTCGAGATCGATCGCCATGGCCACTTCCGCATCGCCGCGGCGGGTCAGAAGGTAAGCATGGCCTTGCCACACTACGGGGGCCGAATAGCCGTCTCCCACCTCGACTCGCCACACCTGATGCAGCGTCTCGGGCCACGCGTCCGGCGGCTGGAGCATCGGAGCATGACCATCGCGGTCGGGTCCTCGCCACTGGTTCCACTCAAGGGTCTCACTGTTCGGCGCCTCGTCCGCCCAGACGGCCGAGGCCGTAAGCAAGGTCAGGATCGTCCAGCAGCAGAGTCTCTTCATCATCGATACCTCTCGAACCAGGCCAAGACGTGTGCGACCTTCGTCATGAACTGGCTCGGTCGCGCGGTGATTCCGTGGGAAGCGTCGGGTATGCGCACCAGCGCCGAGTCGACCCGACGCAGCTTCAGTGCCTGGTAGAACTGTTCCGATTCGGCGATCGGCGTGCGGTAGTCGGCCTCTCCGGTGAGCAGCATGGTGGGAGTGGTTACGTTGCCGACATAGGACAGGGGCGAACGCCGTCGGTAATTCTCCGGCTCGTCCCATGGAAAACCCGGGAACCAGTATTTCCAAAAGAACGGTGCGACGTCGGCAGTGAGGACGAAGCTGGTCCAGTTGATCACCGGCTTGGCGACTACCGCGGCGCGGAATCGGTCGGTATGTCCCACGATCCAGGCCGTCAACACACCTCCGCCGCTGCCGCCGGTGACGAAGAGTTGATCAGGGTCCACGTAGCCCCGACGGATCACCTCGTCGATGCCGGTCATCAGATCGTCGAAGTCGTAGCTGGGATACGCATGATGGATGAGGTTGCCGAACTCCTCACCATAGCTGGAGGACCCGCGGGGATTCATGTAGAGCACCACGTATCCCGCCGCGGCGTAAAGCTGCACCTCGGCAGCGAAACGATCCCCGTAGTCGGCGAACGGACCGCCGTGGATCTCGAGGACCAGCGGGTACTTCTCACCCGCTTCGAAGCCTGGTGGTTTGACGATCCAGCCGTGAATCCGGCGACCGTCGTGCGAGGACTCCACCCACATCTCCTCCACCTCGCCCAGCTTCTTGTGTCCGAAGAGATCGTCGTTGAGTCGGGTCAGCCGTTGGGTACTGCCGCCGCGGACGACCGCAACGTCGGCCGGGTGGTCGGGCCGCGTGAAGTTGAACGCCAACGTCCCGTCGTTCGCCACACTGAAAGACCCGCCGCCGTATGGCCTGCCCAGAGATGTACCTCCACGGTTCTCCGCCACCACCTCGACCCGGTCGCTCGCCAGCTCGACAAAACCGATCTTGCCGTTGCCTTGATCGGTGAACGTGAAGAACAGACCCTTGCCGTCGGCACTCCAGGTGGGCGAGGAGATGGACCGGTCGAGATCGCCTGCCAGAATCCTGGACTCGCCGAGACGGCCGTCTGCCTCGACGTCGGCCACCGAGAGTCGTGAGATCTGATAGCCCTGCACCCGATCGTCGAACCCTACCCAGGCAAGACGTCGGCCGTCCGGGGATAAAGCAGGCTGGCCGTCCGGACCGTTGCGGTCGGTGAACGCCGTCACCTCCCCGGTCGCTACGTCGACGCGGTAGATCTCACCATCCACAGGGTCATAGCGCCAGTCCTCGTTTCGATTCGAGCCGAACAGGAGTGCCGATCCATCGCGTGTCCAGACCGGGGTTCCCGACACGTCGAAGTCTCCCTTCGTCACCTGACGAGGAGTTCCACCTTCGGCCGACACCACGAAGAGCTGACGATGGCCTTGCGACAGATAGCCGGCTCCATCTGAACGGTAGATCAACTCTTCGATCACGACGGCCGGCTCGGCCCACTGTGCCCCCTCCGGCTTGGACGGGAGAGAGGCCATCGGTTTGGATTCCGACTCCACGAAGCGGGTGAAGGCGATGGTGCGCCCGTCAGGCGACCAGGCCAGGCCCGACGGCGACGTCGACAGTTGGGTCAGACGGGCCGTACGACCGCTCTCCATCCAGCGCACCCAAAGCTGCGCACCGCCCGCCGCCGAAGGGTCGGTTGCCACGTAGAGCAGGCGCTGCCCGTCAGGCGACCAACGCGGCGAGGCGTGGTTCACCATCCCCGTGGTCAACGGTTGGTGACTCGCTGCGTCGCCCGCGGTGTTCACGACCCAGAGGTTGGATCGCCGCCGATCCGCCATCCGGTCCATGAAGCTCCGCTGATAGACCACCCGCGAGCCATCGGGGGAGATCTGCGGATCGTTGGCCCACTCCAGCTCGAAGATGTCGCCCAGCTCGAACGTCGACGGCTCGGTCCATGGCTTCCAAGGTGAGGCCGCCGCCGCATCCGCGGCCGGTTGCGCCGTTGCGGCGTGGGCCACAACGAAGAGCAGACCGCTCACCAGAACGGCCCGGCAGATGGCTCGGGAAGATGTACGGATTCTCATGTGCTTGATCGGTCCTCGGAGTCGGTGGCGGAAGATAGAGGCGGAAGCATGTTAACGGAGTCGGGTCGTTCTCCATGGCCAGAATTCGCGTCGCAGGATCTGGCAGGATCGGGCCGATGCGATATCCGATCTACCGTTTCGTTCCGCTCCCCCACCGGATTGCCATCGCCGGATCCCTGGTGATGGTCCTCTCCCTGACCACTGGCTGTGACCGTGACCCTGATCTCGCACTGCCAGAGCCCTACCGTTCGCTGGAGATCCCAGCCGAGCGCCTGGTCTCCGACGAGGCGCGGGTCCACGGTCGCGAGCTCTACGTGGCGCTCTGTGCTCTGTGTCACGGCTGGCACGGGGATGGCCGGGGCACCCGGACCGCTCTGTCGACCAACCCGCGCGACTTCACCGATCCTCGCTGGCGCCGCGGCATGACAGCGAAGCGCGCCTATTGGGTGATTCAGGAAGGGCGCAACGGCACCGCGATGGCATCGTTCGCTTTTCTGAGCTCCGACCAGACTTGGGACCTCGTGGCCTACGTGCTGTCGATCGCCGAGAAGGGCGCCCTGGTCGAGGGGGTCGATGCCGACGCTACAAGTAGCCCAGAGACTTGAGCTGCTCCAGATATTCATCACCCCGCGCGCTGTCCGCAGCCGGATCACGGGGTCCGTAAGATTCGACGGAGAGGGGCGGCTCCGGCCAGCGGCAGATCGCTGGCGGACTGACGATCTCGGCGCTCTGAGGTAGTCCGGACAAGCGAAGAACCAGAGCACCCAACTCTTCGGAATCGAGCTCCTCTCCGTCTGTCGAAGAGTCGCAGCCCTCTGGATGCCAGATCAGGACCTGGCCCTCCGGTACCTCTCCCGCGCTCCGGCGACCCGGGTCGAACAGGATCACCCAGGACCGCTGCCGATCAGACGGCGGAAGAGTATCCAGCAGACGATCTACCCCTCGCAGCTGCCAGCGCACCATCTCCGATTGAGCGACGCTACCCGGGTCGGCCAAGGAGGCCGCGATGTCCAGACCCGGAAGGTAAAGCGCAGCGTGCCTCGTACCAGGACGTAGCTCGAGCAGATCGTCGAAGACCTCTCGGTAGAAAGCGTCCGGCCAAAGTGACTTCTCCAGCAGAGCGTCGGAATCCTCAGCTTCTAGCACCCGCTGGAGACCGAGCAGCAAGGACGACGGCGCCGTCGTGTCCGACGACTGGATGGAGATCGCCTTCTGCTGCAGATCCCTGCGGAACGACGCGGGCTCCACGGCACCATCGGGTCCTTCATCTCCGGCCGCCTCGGTCAGAATCTGGTAGGCACCGTGCGCCACGGTGGCTCCTGAGCCCGCATCCGCAGGGAACGTGCCCCACCAATTCACCGACAGAGCGTCGGAGCTTCCCCGGCCCGCCAACTCCCAGAAGGTCCATACCGCACGCTGGCTGGAAAGCACCGGCCGGTATTCCACCAGTCCAGTGGGCGTGAGCGCGTTCCAGTAGGCGCGCAACCATCCGCTTCGCAGCAAGGGACGGGACATGCCCGCGGGACGGAAGCTGTCGAGGCTCTCCATACCGTGGAGAGGCGAAGGCACCCCCGAAGCCACCGTCGTCCAGAACGACGAGGGCGCGGCACCCGCCTGCCGTTTGTACGGTAGGAGCCTGGCACCGGTGTCGAGGGCGGCGCGCATGGCCGGAAGCTCGCCGGCCCCGAGCAGGTAGCCCACCTCCGAGGGCAAGACACCGTCGATTCCGATCACGACCAAGGAACGATCTGCGGTGGGCAGGCTGGGGGGATCCGAGGAGCGAGAGCGTCCCGCATCGAGGGCGGCGGGCATCATGCCGAGGAACGTTGCCAGCACTACACCCAGAACAATCCAGCGCCCGTGACGGCTGGGGCGTTCCGGGGCCAGCTCCGTGAGCCGGATCGCCAGGGTCAACAACCCTCCGTGCACGACCTCGAGCACCGCCCAGGCCATGAACGGAACCGCCAGAAGCAGCGCGACGACTTGCCACCGAGGCATCACCGGCAGGAATGCATAGCCCTGCCAGAGAGCGAAGCCGACGCCGACGAGAGCCGTCATCATGGCCAAACCGAAGCTGACCGCCTCGATGCGCCGTACGTGGCGAAACCGGATCAGCGCCACGAGTAGACCCGAAAGGGCGAGAAACCCGAGGCCGAGACCTGCAACCACTGGCAAGAGCAGATGGAGAAAGAGCGGCAAGAGATCGAATGGGCTGCCTTCGAGGTGGCCGTTCGTGGCGGCCAACACCAATGTCGTCAGTAGCGCTACCGGAACGCCGATCAGACCTCCGACCTTCGCCGTCAGGTGCCAGATCGTGGACGCGGTGCGCTCTGACCGGAGCGCGTCCTGCAGCAGGTATCGTTCGACGCTGTGATCGAGATAGCCCAGGCGACGGAGCTCGGAACGCACCGACGCGAGGTCGTGCGACGGCGCGCTCCCTGCCGACCCGGGCTCGGGCGTTCGCGACCCCGACATCAGATGCGACCCCGCCTCCGCACGACTTCTGCCAGCTCTCGGAGCGGGTCTGCTTTCCTGCCGAAGCCCGAGAGCGACTCCATGGCGAAATCGAGGAGCTCTCCGCACAGAGCTTCGGCGCCGGGCACACCGAGAAGCTTGACAAAAGTCGTCTTCGCCTCGTCCTGATGACTATCCTTCCCCGTCTCCTCGGTGGTCGAGAGCACGTCGAGCAAATCATCAGCGATCTGGAAGGCCAGCCCCAGGTTCTTCGCGAAGCGAGTGACAGCACCGAGATCACGACGGCGAGCATCCACGGCCATCGCTCCCAGCTCGGCGGCGGCGGTGAACAGCGCGCCGGTCTTGTGGCTGTGGATGTACTCGAGCCGGTCGAGATCGATCTCCTCTCCCTCGGCTTCCAGGTCGAGCGCCTGGCCGCCGACCAGCCCCCGGCTGCCCACTGCGTCGGTCAGCAGATGAATCAGATCCTCTGAGGTGTAGCGCGACAACGTCAGCTCCTGGGCACGCTCAGCAGCCAGGCCGAAGGCGCGATTGAGCAGTCCGAAGGACGCCAGGATCGCCACGTCTTCACCGTAGACGCGATGGGTGGTCTCCCGGCCCCGACGAAGTTCCGCATCGTCCATCATCGGCATGTCGTCGAGAATCAACGAGCAGGCATGAACCATCTCGATGGCGCACGACAGATCGAGCACTCGCGGGGTGACCTCGCCGAACATTTCCGCCACCGACAGCGTCAGCACCGGGCGGAGACGCTTGCCAGGCGCCAGAAGGGCATAGGCCATGGCTTCATGGACCGTTTCAGGGCGCTCCTCGCCAGGTGGAATCAGCTCCGGCAAGCGCGCGTTCACGTCGGCCACCAGCTCGCGCAAGCGGGATTGCACGGCGGGCCGACGTAGACGCTGTACGGCTTTTCGGATCATGCCGTCGAGTATCTCCGAACCATCACGAAAAAGCCCGGCACGAAGCCGGGCTGGCACTCAGAACGGTGACGCGACACGCCGGCCGCTTTAGCTGAACGAGTCGACCGCTTCCTGGAGATTGTCGAAGCTATCGAAGACCTGAATCAGCTGAGTCATCTGAAGAATGTCGGCGACCTTGGAAGGCAGGTTGACGATCTTCAGCTGGCCTTCGCGATTGGTCACGGTCGTGTAAGCCGAAACCATCTCGCCAACGCCGGACGAATCGACGGTGGTCACGTTCTCGAGATCGAGCAGGATCTTGCGCGCACCAGCCTCGAGTGCCTCGTGCACCGCCTCGCGCAGCGCCACGTCGCCAACTCCGATGGTGATTTTGCCCTTGGGCGAAATCACGGTCACGCCCTGTTGGTAGGACACTTCGATCTTCATGTCGGGAAACCTCTCTTCGAGTGAAGGGTCTGAGGACGAGCGGCAGTCGGGGCTCAGGAAGAGGTCGAGGACCCAGCTTCCTCGGCCTTCTCGGCCGGGTCCACAGAGACCTGGCCCGCCGCGAGACGCTTGCGCATGGTGACGATGGTGCCACCGTCAGGACGCTCCGCGTATTCCACCTCGTCCATGAAATTGTTCATGTAGAAGATGCCACGGCCGTTGGGCCGGAGCAAGTTCTCCTCGGCCAGCGGATCGGCCACCTGCTCGAGAGAGAAGCCTTCGCCGTGATCGTGCACCCGGATGACCGCCTCGTCTCCAGCCACCGCCAGCTCGACCTCGACATTCTTGTCGGGGTCCTGACGATTGCCGTGCTTGATGGCGTTGGCCACAGCCTCGCGAATGGCGATGCCCACCCAGTGTCGGGCATCGTCATCGAGGCCGAGCCGCGCCAGCGCGTCGTCCACCACGACCGAGATGAGGTCGATGTGGTCGTAGCGACTGCCGATCGAGATCTTGACCTGCGGCTCTTCTACCGGCTGCATCGTAAGAGAAGTCTAGCAGAGAGGTTCGGCAACGAGTTCTGGATAGAAGAGCACTCCGGATTTGGGATGGCTGCCTCAGATTCGCTTCTTCATTCGGTAAGCGCGCAACATCATGCGGCAACTGTTGAGGCGCTGGATGCGGCGGTTTCGCCTCTGGACCTCTTGTACGTCATCAGGGTCCGGCTGGTTTCCGCGAATGTCCCTTAGTAGCTTTTCCAGCTCGAACGACAGCTTCTCGAGATCGGGACGGTTCATCCGCTTGAAGGTACGCTCGGTGATCAGCAGGAATCCTTCGGCCACTTGGCTGGCCATCGCGAATGCACTGCCTCCGGGGAAGGTGCTCATGGCGGGATGGTAGCAGGGGCAGACGCCGATCCATGATGACCAAGCGTGGTATCCTGCCGGCTCTGCGACAGCTCGGCGGAGCCCCCTCGGCAACATCCTCTCCCCGTCCACGCCCGCCCCTGTTGCGCACCTCGAACTCGCATATTCACTCGGATGAACGACCCTTTAGGTTCGACCGATCCAGGCGGCGGTCCGACTCCCGCTAGGCGCGCGCCGCGAGCCGAGAAGCCACAGATCCGAGATCCATCGAAGAGATCCCGATAGGAGGTCCTGCCGTGAAGTTCCCAGGCGTCGACTACATGGAATTCGACTCGTTGCTCGACGACGAGCAGCGGATGGTCAGAGACACGGTACGCCAGTTCGTCGATGAAATGGTGTCCCCGATCATCGAGGAATGCCACGAACAATGTCGTACCCCCCTCGAGCTGGTACCCCAAATGGGAGAGATGGGCCTCTTCGGTGCCAATCTCACCGGCTACGGCCTCCCGGGGCTGGACAACGTTTCCTACGGTCTCATCATGCAGGAGCTGGAACGCGGCGATTCCGGCCTGCGCAGCTTCGTCTCGGTGCAAGGCGCCTTGTGCATGTATCCGATCTGGGCCTTCGGCTCGGAGGATCAGAAACAACGCTGGTTGCCGCCCATGGCCACCGGCGAGGCGATCGGATGCTTCGGACTCACCGAGCCCGATTTCGGCTCCAACCCCGGCGGCATGCGAACGACGGCTCGCCGCGAAGGCGAGGAGTGGGTCCTCGATGGTTCCAAGCAGTGGATCACCAACGGCACCCTGGCCGACGTCGCCATTGTCTGGGCGAAGACCGATGAGGGTGTGCGCGGCTTCCTGGTCGAGAAAGGCACCCCGGGCTACACGTCGTCAGATCAGCACGGCAAGTTCAGCTTGCGTGCCTCCACCACTTCTGAGCTTGGCTTCTCTAACTGCCGTATCCCAGCGGAGAACATGCTCCCGAAAACCGTCGGCCTCAAGAACGCCCTCATGTGTCTAAATCAGGCGCGGTACGGCATCGCATGGGGCGGGCTAGGCGCAGCCATGGACTGCTATCACACGGCTCTCGAATACTCGAAGGAGCGCATCCAATTCGACGGCCAGCCCATCGCCTGCCACCAGCTCGTACAGGACAAACTGACCTGGATGATCACCGAGATCACCAAAGGTCAGCTCTTGGCGTACCAGATGGGTCAGCTGAAGGACTCCGGCAAACTCCAGCACTTTCACGTGTCCATGGGCAAACGGAACAATGTCTGGGTCGCCCGGGAATCGGCGAAGCTGGCGAGAGAGATCCTGGGTGCCAACGGCATCGTGAACGACTACCCGGTGATTCGTCACATGCTGAACATCGAATCGGTCTATACCTACGAGGGCACCCACGATATCCACGGGTTGGTCATCGGTGCCGAGGTGACGGGCGTTCCGGCGTTCAACGCACCTCGAATACCGGAGAAGAAGGCCAAGAGCCCTACTCCGGTGGGAAGTGCTGCGGAATGAGTCAACACAACATCGAACAGGAGTTCGTCACCGTCACGGAGCAGGCGGCCCTGGCCGCCGCCCACACCATGGGGATCGGCGACGGACGCCATTCCGACAAGGTCGCGGTCGAAGCCATGCGTCGTACCCTCGACGATATCGATATCGCAGGACGGGTAGTGATCGGCGAAGGCGAACGTGACAAGGCGCCGATGCTCTACGTGGGCGAAGAGGTCGGACGGTACAAAGGTGACGACTCGGCCCGCGGTATCGACATCGCAGTCGACCCCTTGGAGGGGACCAACCTCTGTGCCACCGGAGCGCCAGGTGCCGTCGCCGTGCTGGCAGCTGCCGAACGCGGCGGTTTGCTGCATGCTCCCGATACCTACATGGAGAAGATCGTCGTCGGTCCGACGGCACGGGGACGTGTCCAGCTCGACGCGCCGGTGCCCGAGAATCTGCGCAACATCGCCGATGCCTTCAAACGCTCGGTCGAGGACCTGACGGTGGTGGTTCTCGAACGCGATCGGCATCAGCAGCTGATCGCCGACATCCGTAGCGCAGGCGCTCGCATTCGCCTCATCCCCGATGGCGACCTGTCGGCAGGGATCTCGGCCGCGGTGCGCGGGACGGGCGTGCACGCCGTCATGGGTATCGGAGGCGCCCCGGAGGGCGTGATCACCGCAGCCGCGATGCGTTGCCTGGGAGGCGAGATCATCGCCCGTTTGGTGGCGCTCGACGAAGAACAGAAAGGACGCCTGAACGAGCTCGGTTATCGTGACCTGTCCAAGATCTACAGCACCGAGGAACTGGCACAGGGCAATGACATCGTCTTCTCCATGAGCGGCGTCACCGATGGTGAGTTGCTGCGCGGCGTTCGCTTCTTCGGAGGCGGCTCTCGCACCTCGACCCTGTTCATGTCGCTGGCCCAGGGAGTGATCCGATTCGTAGAGACCATCCACCGCGAGGATCCGACCTTGCCGGTGATGTTCCGGTAAGGGACGGAGGAAAGCCCGCGTGATCAAACCCGACTCATGGATCCGCTCGTGGGGCGAGGCAGGAGGTGTCGAGCCCTTCGCACCAGATCAAGTGAATTCCGCCAGTTACGACGTTCGAGTCAGCGATCATTGGATCTGCCCGACCCGAGATCCAGAGGAGTTCCGGGCGCCCCACATCAAGCTCTTTCCTGGCGAGGTGGTGCTCGCCTGCACCCACGAGTTCGTCAAGGTGCCCAAAGACGTCGCCTGCGACCTGAAGCTCAAGTCGACTCTCGGAAGGCTGTGGATCAACCACTCCCTCGCCGGCTGGTGCGACCCGGGGTTTCAGGGCGACATCACCCTCGAGCTTCAGAACCTCGGTCCGGAGCCGTTCGTACTCGAGGCGGGCCGGCGCATCGCCCAGCTGATCTTCATCGCCATGGAGACCGAGCCCGACGTGCCCTATGGCGCACCCGGTTCCTCGAGTCACTACCAAGGGCAACGGGGGACCACGCGAGCGCGGGATTGACGGAAGCCGCGACCTTGTTCGGCTGACAGTGGGCCGCTCGGCGAAGGCGCTCGTGGATGCCGCGAAACCCTGCTCTACCGGCGGCTGCGAAATCGGTTCACGGTCTACGGTCGTAATAGAAGCGCCTCTATATTCCCATATACTCACTCTCCGCATCATCCAACGCCCCGGAAGGTAGACGCTGACCCCCCTTAGATGAGCATTTCCGGCAACATCAAGACCATGGCGGCAGCGGAGCTGCTCCAGTGGCTCGCAACCGGCCAAAAGACCGGGACGCTGGTCATCGACAAGGGCGACGACAAGGTCGTCAAGAGAATCTTCTTCGATGACGGCGACATCATTTCTTCGTCGTCCACCGACCCGAAGGAATACCTGGGGCGGTTCCTGGTAAGTCATGGATTCGTGACCCAGGAAGCGGTCGACGCGGCGGTCGCCCGGCAGAAGGACGAGGGCAAGCTGCTCGGCCAGATCCTCATCGACATGGGCGCCATGTCGAAGGACGATCTCTCCCAGATGCTGCATCTGAAGGCTGAAGAAACGATCTACGACATCTTCACCTGGCCCCAAGGTGCGTTCGAGTTTCTCGACGGTGAGCTACCCGAGAAACAGTTGTTGCGCATCAAGGTCGACGTGCAGTGGATCGTGCTCGAAGGTACCCGACGCAAGGACGAGTGGAATCGAATCCAGGCACAGGTTCCGTCGCCCGAGTGTGTGCCGGTCACGGTGGTGGACGTCGACACACTCGAGATCGATGAAGTGGAAAAGCGCATTCTCCAGTGGATCGACGACGAGCGGAGCGTCGACGAGATCAGCGGCGGTTCGATGACCGGTCTGTTCCAAGTGGCGGAGATCATCGCCAAATACGTCATGGAAGGCATGGTCAAGGTCGTCCGACCGCGGGTTATCGAGGTCAAAGTGCCGGTCCCGATGGAGGAAGGGTCGAAAGCCGAGATCGAAACCGGCAAAGCCAAGGTGCCAGAGGACAGCGGGATGTATCAACTGGCCATGCTCCAGCAGATGGCACAGATGAGCCAGATGATGGGTCAGGTCCAGAACATGATGCCGATCATGGGCCAGCAACCTCAAGGGCAGATGCAGCAGATGCAGCAGGCCGCACCCGCCCAGGCACCGCCCGCGGCTGCGGGCGGCAATAACCCCGCAGGTCTCGATGTCGGGGGAAAAACGCTCAATTTCGCCGGAGGCGGAGGGGCAGATCAACCGGCATCCGCGGCACCGGCTGCGGCGGGTACCGAGGCTGGACGCTTGGTCCAAGAGGCCACGCAAGCGCTCAAGGCGGCCAAGCTCGATGCCGCGCTGAAGACCGTCCGTGAAGCCAAGGACGCCGACGGCGCTGACGACGAGAGCATCAAGATCCGGGCCATCGAGGAGAAGATTCATGCGGCATTGGAGCGCGCCGGTGTCAGCCTCGACAAAGTGCCGAAGTTGAAGGTCGACATGGGCGAGCTGGCCAATCTCGACCTGTCGCCGCAGGAAGGGTTCATGCTGACCCGGGTCGACGGCAGCTACGACATCAAGTCCATCCTGAAGATGAGCCCGATGCCGCAGCTGGACGCGCAGATGCTCTTCTGGCGCCTACGCAAGTCGGGTCATGTAGCGTTCTGAGAGCTGCTCCACGAGCTTCGATCTCAGCGCTCCGACACGACCCACCGCCCGATCGGTCCGACGTCAGATTGCCTCGGATCGCGCTGGCTCGCTTCGGCGACTGTTCGGCGAGCGCGACGCCCGCCAAGCGCCGGGCGGAAGTCCGTAGACCGCCCGGAACGCGCGAGTGAAGTGACTCTGATCCGCGAACCCAGCCTCGTCGGCGATGTCCGCGATCCCACGGTCCAGCTTGAGCAACTGCTCGGAGGCCCAACGAAGCCGGAGACGTCTGGAGTACTCGCCCGGACTCGCGTCGTAGGCTGCACGGAAGGCCCGGGCGAGGTGCACGGGATGCACACCGGCCTGCATCGCCAGGTCGTCGAGGGAAAGCGGCTCTCGAAACCGGTCGTGGATCAAGTCGCGAACGCCCTCCAACCAAGGCGCCGGGCGGGAGGCGTCACGCAACAAAGCCCGATCCGTCGCACGGCCCGCGCTGGCGAGCAGCTCCATGGCCAGCCCCTCGAGCCAACGCGGTGGAGGCGTCGTCGATCAGGATCTCTCGCTGGATACGTCGCACCGTCGCGACCACGTCGTGCTGTTCCACGCTCCGAACTTCGTCGAACAGCGAGCTGTGACGACGTACGGAGTCGAACCTCGCGTCGTCGAGCTCCAGTACGACGTTGTGCGCTCCCAGAGCGCCGAGGCGGTCGGTATGGGGTGCTCCCGGAGGTCGCACGTGAATCGCCGGAGCCTCGCATTCGATGTCACGCCGAGACGGGTAGGACTCCCGGAACGAGCCATCCAACAACAGGGTCACGGTGGCGCGACGATGGGCATGATGCGGGATCGTCGATAGCGCCTTGTGCCATGACTCCGTGACCCGTAGTCCGCTGGCCCATAGCTCTCGCAACAGCTCGTTGCGCAGCACCGGGACGGGAGCGAATCCCTTGACCGGCTTGGCACACGAATCCGGGCAACACTCAGGACTGGAGGACATGTTTCGTTTGTTCCAAGGCGTTCGAGATGTACAAGACACCGAGAGATGCACTGCTCTATTCTGCCACCGGAGGCCACGACATGACGAGACCAAACGAAATCTCACTCGATCCCGAGGACTGGGACGCATTCGCCGAGAAGGCCCATCGCAGCCTCGACTCCGCGCTCGAACATCTCCGTGGTGCAGGCGACCGACCGTGGCGCCCGGTGCCGCCGGAAGCCCGAAGCGACCTCGAAGCGCCTCTGCCGCGGCGCCCTGGTGACCTGGACGAGATCATGACGCGCGTCGAGCGCTCGTTGCTTCGCTACCCCACCGGCAACGGGCATCGTCGGTTCTGGGGCTGGGTAATGGGCAACGGTACCGCGGACGGGATGCTGGCCGACATGCTCGCCTCGGCGATGAATCCTCATCTCGGTGGCTACGATCAGAGCGCTTCGATCGTGGAGCGCCAGGTGGTCGACTGGTGGGCTCAAGTGATGGGGTTCCCGCCGAACTCGGGAGGACTCTTGGTGAGCGGCGCGACGATGGCCAACCTCGTAGGTGTCACGGTGGCCCGCCACGTCAAGGCTGGTTTCGACGTGCGCCAGCAAGGCCTGACCGCCGGTCCGCCACTGAGAATCTACGGATCAGCCGAGACCCACAGCTGGGCCGAGAAGAGTTGCGACGTCCTCGGGCTGGGTCGCGATGGGTTCCGTCGTGTCGAGGCCGATCACCAAGGAAGACTGGTCCTGGCGTCGGTTCGGGCAGCGATCGACGAGGACCGTCGCCGAGGGTTCCGTCCGATCTGTGTCTGCGCCAACGTCGGGACGGTCGATACCGGCGCAATCGACGACCTGCACGCCGTCGCTGACTTCTGCAGCGAGGAAGAACTCTGGTTTCACGTCGACGGTGCGTTCGGCGCCCTTCTCGCCTGTTCCGAAAGCTTGAAACCGCGTATTGCAGGCCTCGAGCGGGCCGACTCATTGGCCTTCGATCTGCACAAATGGGGCTACCTGCCCTACGAAGTCGGCTGCGTTCTGGTACGCGATCGCGAGTTGCAGCGTTCCACGTTCCGAACCACTGCGGACTACCTCAACGCTCAGGGTCGGGGCATCCTGCCCCAGCCTCTCGACTTCCCTGAGCTCGGCCTGCAGCTGTCCCGCGGATTCCGAGCACTGAAGGTCTGGCTGTCGCTACAGCTGCATGGTCTCGACAAGATCGGACGCGTGATCGAACAAAACGTCGACCAGGCGCAATACTTGGTTCGGCGGATCGCCGAGGAAGATCTTCTGGAATTGCTCGCACTGGCCCCCCTCAATGTCGTGTGCTTTCGCTACACCAGACCAGGAGTGGACGAGGACGGCCTCGAACGCCTCAACCACGAGATCATGCTGCGTCTGCAAGAGGATGGGATCGCCATCCCCTCGAGCACCCGTAGAGCGGGACGATTCTCCCTCCGCATCGCGATCACGAACCATCGCACCCGCCTGGAAGACATCGACGTACTGGTCGAATCCGTCCTCGATCTGGGCAGCGAGCTAGCCAACTCGATCGCATCCGATAGCGGCTCGAGGGAGGTCGTCACGCCCGTCTGACCGCGGCCGTGCTCGAGCCGACGTGACTCTCGAAACGACTTCATGGCGGTCGTCACGCCTGTCTGCGCGTGCTCGAGCCGGCGTGACTCTCGACGCAGCGTTATGGGCGGGAACCGGTTTTGTGAAAGATCTTCCCAGGGTTGAAGATGTCCTGCGGGTCGAGGGCGCGCTTGATGGCCCGCATCACCTCGACTGCGTCGCCGTGCTCCCGGGCTAACCACTCGATCTTGCCGAATCCGACCCCGTGCTCACCGGTGCAGGTACCGCCGAGATCGAGCGCTCGTTGGACGAGAGACGAGTAGACATCGCCAACCCGGTCCATCTCCTCGGAGCTCTCGCGATCGACGAGGATCACCAAGTGGAAGTTGCCGTCGCCGACATGCCCAACCACAGGCGCGAGCAGGCCATTTCGGTCGACGTCCTCACGGGTCTTGAGAATGCACTCCGCGAGCCTGGAGATGGGAACGCAGACGTCGGTGGACCAGGCACGGGTTCCGGGCCGGAGCGCCCGCGCAGCCCAATAGGCATCATGGCGGGCGCTCCAGAGAGCGTCGCGTTCCCCTGGATCTGAAGCCCAGCGTAGCTCGCCCCCACCGTGCTCGTCAGCGATTTCCCGCACCGAGTCGACACATTCGCCCACGCCCGCGGCACTGCCGTGGAACTCGAAGAAGATCGTCGGCTTCTCCGGTTCTGAACGCTTCGCGTAGGCGTTCGTGGCACGGATCATCACCTCGTCGAGGAGCTCCATGCGCGCCACAGGCAGCCCGTACTGGACTACTTCCTGGGCGGTGCGAACGGCGCCTCCGAGATCTTCGAAAGGGCAAACCGCGGCCATGATCTGCTCCGGCAAACCCTGGAGCCGCAGCTGGATCTCGGTGATCACCCCGAGGGTTCCTTCCGACCCGACGAGGAGACGGGTCAGGTCGTATCCCGCCGACGATTTCCTCGCACGACCTCCGGTTCGGATCACCGACCCGTCAGCGAGCACGGCGGTGAGACCCAGGACGTTTTCTCGCATGGTGCCGTAGCGCACGGCATTGGTGCCCGACGCGCACGTAGCGGCCATACCGCCAAAGGATGCGTCGGCACCGGGGTCCACTGGGAAGAACAAGCCGCTCTCCGCGAGGATCCGATTGAGCTGCTTCCGCGTCACCCCCGCCTGCACGCGACAATCGAGATCGTCGACATTTACTTCGAGGATCTGATCCATCCGCGACAGATCGATACTGACACCGCCGTGGGTCGCCAGCACATGTCCTTCCAGCGACGAACCCGCACCGTACGGAATCACCGGGCAGCGCAACTCGCCGCAGATCTCGACGCAACGGACGACATCAGCGGTGGATTCCGCGAACAAGACCGCGTCGGGCGGCGCGGGAGGGAAGTGTGATTCGTCGCTGCCGTGCTGCAACCGAACGGCATCCGAGGTATTGAGCTGGTCACCGAATGTGCGCTCCAACTCGACGATGGCTTCGTCGATCCGGCGGGCGTCGTTCGTCATGGACCGATCTTGCCACGACAGCGGCCCGCTCCAGGCACCGGCGTCGACGTCTCTCCCCTTCGCCGGCCCCATTCGTCTGTCAGTACCGAAACACGACCCCGGAGCTCGGCACAGATCTTGCC
Source organism: Thermoanaerobaculia bacterium (assembly GCA_028066595.1). Classification (GTDB taxonomy): domain Bacteria; phylum Acidobacteriota; class Thermoanaerobaculia; order Multivoradales; family J023; genus JAUIJL01. Next base: position 21,469 of record JALCBJ010000041.1, on the reverse strand, counting down.
CTGAGCAAGCCACACATGGAGGGCACTGTCCATCGCGCATGGGTGACCCCCTCCATGGTTTAGCATCGAAACGCTCTGGAAAGGTTCAGGATGAATGTTCCCCCTTGCTTCTTCGAATCTCGCGCCGAAGTTCTTGGCGTCGCCTTTGTCGTCGTCGTGCCACGACTCACTGCGATCCAGCGCAGCGACGCTCCGCGCCTTTCGCTGCTCTACGCGCTCGTCTCAGCGTGTGTACATTCGGTGTCCCGACAGTGGACATTCCTTGCCATCGACCAGTCCCAGTGCCACGGCTGCGATCCTCACGACGAGCCCGAGAATTCCCACGACTTCACCGTGTGGTGGCTCCACCGGTGGAGATTCGAACGAATTTGCCACAGCGCCCTCCGGTTTGAGTCGCAGCTCGACGGCCCGCTCGATCCAGGTCTAGATCGATCGCTTCGCACATCTTCGATGGCGCAGGCGCTCCTGTGACCGCACCGATGCCTGAACGTCCGAACGACAGCAGAATGACCTTGCCCTTCTCACTCCGTGTGATCCGTTACATCCTGCTGGCATTTATGTGCCTCCTGGCCGTTGCCGCGGTGCTCCTTCTGCGAAGAAATGCAGGCTTTCCAGCGGACGATCAAATCTCGCTGCCCGCGGCGACATGGCTTGCCTGGTTGATCGCGGCCTGGTGGGTTCTGCCCGCCTGCCTGTGGCGCGACCCTCGACTCATCACAACGTTTCGCAACTTCTTCGGCATCTTCTGGGTTCTCATGGCGGCGCGCGGCGTTGCCCAGATCACCGCCGTCTACATCCAAGGTTGGTGGTACCCCGCATACGCGATCACGCACGCGCTCTTCTGTCTCGGGCAGCTCTTGTGGCTGCGGGCCCAAGTCCGGCGACAGCGTGCCGAGGACGCAGGGTCTACCTCCGGGGCCACATTCCATGCCAGCCATTTCGCCACCACCCTGGCGGTCAGCCTGGTGGTCGAAATCTGCTACACTGGCATCCTGCTGCGCTCGGGGGCCTGGGACGAGCGGATCTTCTTCGCCTCTTCGTCGCCGTCGTGGGGCCTTCTCAACCTCGTTACCGCGATGGCGCTCTGCTTTCTCGTGCCCGACCTCGCGGTGGTCCTGTGGAAACTCTACGGGCCGGGCGCGGTCTCCCCGCCATCGGCTCGGCACCTCTCGAAATGGCAACGTCTACGGACAGCGGCCGCGATGGCGACGGTCGCGGTGGTGGTTACCGCGCTCGCTGGCTGGATGTGGATGGATCGACTCGATTCCGAGGCTGATCGATTCGGCCGAGTAGGCTTCGAGATCTACGAATCCCTCAGCGAGTTCGAGGAGCACTTCCAACTCGGCGACGAGACGGCCATGGCCGAGTTCATCGTCGGCGGCGACGCGAGCTGGACCGCGGAACAAACCCAGGCGGAGCCGTTCTCGATCTGGCGCTGGCAAGAAGGCGGACCGCCCCGGACTCTGCTTCAAACCATCACCGACTGGCGGCGCGACATCGATGATGTGCTTCAAGTCGCGTTCAAGATCCACCTGCTGGACGAGGTCTTGTCGGAGCACGAAGCGCTGTTGCGTCTGCGTTTCGAGGTCACCGGACGCCACAGCTCCGACTACGGTCTCCTGCACGTCCGCATGATCAGAGACGACGACGGCGATGTGTACCGATGGCGCATCGCAGATAGCGAGCTACTAGAGGGCTGGTCGGTCGAAGGCCCCGGAGACCACTTCGTCGACGCCGCAGCGCGCGCGGGCCTCGACTTCACCATGGAGCCGGACCGCCGTTTCGCCCCGCACGAGGAGTGCAGTAGCCCGGCCGAGTGTGACGGGCCAAGCGAGCTCAGGTTCGAAACCATGCGCCATGCCTACGCCGGCGCCGCGGTGGCGGACTTCGACGGCGACGGCTGGGACGACGTCTTCCTGGGGTCCGGAGGCCGTCCGGCCCTGTTCCGCAACGTCGGCACCGCAGACTTGGTTGGCCGACGTTTCGAAGAAGTCACTACAGGCCAGCCCTTCGCCGACCTCTGGCACGTCAACGTGGCCGGTTTCGCAGACTTCGACAACGATGGGGACCAAGATCTCTTCCTCGGCGCCTACTTCGGCCGCAACTACTTGTTCGAGAACGATGGCACGGGCCGCTTCATCGAGGTCACCGATCCGGGCTTCCAGGATCTCGATCTGATCACCGTCTTCTCGTTCTTCGACTACGACGCCGACGGCGATCTCGACATCTACCTGGGTCGTTACCTCGATGCTCGCACCGAGATTCCCGACTCGTTCCTCTATGCGCGGAACGGCATGCCGGACAGACTCTACGAAAACCTCGGCGGGCTACGTTTTCGCGACGTATCTGCCGAGGCCGGCATCGGCGACGAGGGGCTGGCTCTCAGCCTGGCAGCAGCGGACTACGACAACGACGGCGACCAAGACCTCTACGTGGCCAATGATTTCGGTCGTAACACGATGTACCAAAATCAAGGTGACGGTACCTTTCGCGATGTGTCGCTGGCCAGCCGATCGTTCGCTATCGGTGGCAGCATGAGCGCCAGTTGGGGCGATTACGACAACGACGGCCTGCTCGACCTCTACGTGGCAGCCATCCGCTCGAATCAGCGTTGGTTTGTGCAGCCGATCACCGCACGACGGATCGTCGTCAAGTTTCTGCGCGAGGGCAGGCTCGGGCCGCCGGGACCTCTCTTGGCCGATCTCAAGACCCATATGGGCGACCAGTGGAAGGAGATCGGAAACTTCGCCCTGGCCGGGAACTATCTGCTGCGCCAGAACGCCGACGGCACCTTCACCGATCGGGCCCACGCCGCCGCGGCCCGGCCGGCCGGTTGGTATTGGAGCTCCGCGTTTCTCGATTTCGATCACGACGGGGACCTCGACATCTATGCGACGGACGGCTGGATCACCGGCAAGAAGATCCACGACTTGTGAGCGGCTTTCAACCAGGGTGCGGTCGCACCCGATCGTCCCTATCGGAGCGGGTACCTCTTCAGCGACGAGTTCGTGAGCGACAACTCGTGGAACGGCAATGAACGGAACCGGTTGTTGGTGAATATGGGAAACACGGCCGATCGAGCGGAGACTGGCTTCGTCGAGGCGGCAGCACCCTACGGCCTCGACAGCCTAGGCGACGGCCGCGGCCTCGGTATCGCCGACTTCGACGGTGACGGCGACCAGGATTTAGTGATCAACAACTACGTGTCGAAAGCCCAGTACTTCGTCAATCAGGTCGCCGACGGCCACTGGCTCCAGGTGCGTCTGCAAGGAAGGGAAAGCAATCGAGACGGCGTCGGCGCCATCGTGCGCGTCGAGACCGACGACGGCGGCAGACACCAGATGCGGGTCGTGACCGCCGGCGACGGCTACGCGTCCCAGTATTCTCGGGTAGTACATTTCGGTCTCGGCGGCGACGAGGAAATCGACCGACTCGAAGTGACCTGGCCCCTCGGACGAACACAGGAGTTTCGCAACGTTGCCGCGGATCGACTGATCGAGATCGACGAGATGATCGACTCGGTCCGAGTCATCCGCGGCCCACGCTCCACGCCTAGACTAGAGCGTGTAGAGCCACCGGGCACGGTGTGCAAGACACCCTTGCCCGGTAGAACGAAGAGCCGCGACGAGGACGCCGCGCCATGAGCCGTAGAAAGCTCGACCTCGAGCGGCTCCGCCAACACGCTCGAGATCACGCCGTGGCATGGCACGAGGTCGATCTCACCGGGCCGATCCACAGCGACCGATGGTTTCTCTGTGAAACCCAGACTCCGCTCTACTATGCCGACTCCTATTCCGAGCTTTCCGTCGCCGAGGCTCGGCGCTACAACCAGCTGACGGGTCTAAGCTTCAACGAGCTGATCAGCTTCTTCGAGATCAACTTCGCGCAGTACATCCTCGGGACCCTGGTGGGTCAGGACAGCGAACGGCTGCCTCGGCAGCTCGTGTCCGCTCTGGTGGACTTCGCCGAGGAAGAACGACATCACACCGCCGCATTCCGTTCACTCAACCGGCTCTGTGAGCCGACCTGGTACGACCGAACCCCGCACCACATCCTTCACATCCGTCGTCCATTGCTCGCCATGCTGCGCGCCGTCACCCGCCGTCCCGCTCTCTTCCCGGCGGTGGTCTGGATCGCCCTCGTGATGGAGGAGAAGTCGCTCGCTACCTCGCGTGCCTTGCTGCGCGCGGGAGACGATGTCATCGAGCCCCACTTCCTGGCCGTCTACCGGGCCCATCTCGAAGACGAAGTGCGTCACGTGCAGTTGGACTGGCACTTGCTCGACCACCTGTACACGGAGGCTCCCACCTGGCTGCGCCGGGCCAACGCCCGGCTCTTCTGCTTTCTCCTGACGCGATTCTTCCTTTCACCAGCCTCGGCAGGTCGCCGGGTGTTGGACCTGCTGGTGGCGGAGCATCCAAGACTTCGGCCGCTGTTTCCCCGCCTGGTGTCGGACCTGGAGGCCTTGAGCCACGACGCGGACTACCTGCGCATGATGTACTCCCGCGAGGTCACGCCCATCACCTTCGAGCTCTTCGATCGCTATCCCGAATTCCACCCGCTCGGTGAGAGTCTGTCGTCCTATCGGCCGGCGACCGGTCCCGGACCATGAGCTCCGTACCACGATGACCCCCGCACCAACAGCAGAGCCCGATCGCTTCCCGATTCCGACGCGTACCAATCTGACGATCATCGGGCTACAACTGGCGGCAGTCAGCGGCATCATCCTCGGGGTCCGTGCGGCCCCGAGTTGGGGCGTCGTAGCGCTCTGGGCAGTGGCTTTCGGCATCGTGGGAAATTCGATCTACGCCATCATCCACGAGGCAGAGCACGGAGTGCTGCACCCCAACCCGAAGATCAACGAGGGCCTGGGGGTCTTGATGTCGCTCCTGTTTCCAGCGCCCTACCACCTGATTCGCCAAGGGCACATCGGCCACCACCTGCGCAACCGATCCGACGACGAGGCCTTCGACCTGTTCTTCGATGGCGAGCACTTCGTCACGAAATGCCTGCAGTGGTACAGCATCCTCACCGGAGTATTCTGGATCTCTATCGTCCTCGCCAATGTGGCGGTGCTGGTGGCGCCTGTACTCCTGGACAAGAAGCTCTATCGCTTCGACCGACCTTCCTACGCTCTGTTCGACTCACTCAATCCAGTGTACCGGCGGCTGATCCGACTCGAGGCTCTCCTGGCCATTCTCGTCCACACCGCCATCGTCATCGGATTCGGCGTATCGCCTCTACGCTATGCCGCCATGTACTTCGGCTTCGGTTTCTCGTGGTCGGCGCTCCAGTATCTACATCACTACGGCACGGAGCGCCATGTCGTACGTGGCGCCAGGAACGTATGGATCCTGCCGCTCCTCGACCTGATTCTGCTGAACCACAACTGGCACCTGACACATCACAAGCATCCGGTCGTATCGTGGAAATATCTGCCCGCCCTGGGCCGGAAAGAAGATCCGGAACGCACCTTCCTGCTGTGGCACTACGTGAAGATGTGGCGACCGCCGCGCTACAGCGACGAAAGAGTGGAGAACCGCCATGCCGGCCGCGTCATCCGCTGAGCCCGTCACGACACCGTCCGATCCGCCCCCCGACGACCGACCGGTCTTCGACGTGCCGGTGGCACAGCGCCTGAGCATGGTGGTGTTGGGATTCATCCCGATCCTCCATGCCGGCTCGGTGCTGGCGGCCCTGGCACTGCCTCTCACCGGCGTGATCCCCGGGGCGTTCCTCTGGTCACCGCCGGTTCTCCTCTACCTCGCTCCGCCGATCGTCTGCCGGCTCGTGGGGCTGTGGATCCCAGTTCCCGACGGAACGTTCGAAACCAGTAGTCGCGAGTTTCTTCATTGGTGGTTCCACGCGCAGTGGCAAGTCGTCTTCAACCGCTTCCCTGCGCTCGAGGAAATACTCCGCATGGTGCCGGGTCTCTACTCCCAATGGCTGCGGCTGTGGGGATCCGAGGTCGGTACCCTGGTCTATTGGTCGTCGGGCGTCACTCTGCTCGATCGCTCGTGCCTGAATGTCGGCGATCGGGTGATCTTCGGGGCCGGCGTGGTGTTGAGTCCCCACAACCTGTCACCCGACGCAGCACGTCGCATCAAGCTTCTGATCGCACCGATCAGAATCGGTAGCGACACGATGATCGGCGGAGCGGCGGTGTTGACGCCAGGATTCCAGGTGGCTGCCGAGGAGCTGGTGCCCGCGTTCTATCGCGCGATGCCTTTCAGCCGGTGGAGGGACGGCAGGCGCAGACGCGACGGTGGTGCCGACTGGGCTACCGCCGCTGCGCTGATGTCCGCGCGATCCGAGCCGCCGGCGGATCCCGAGTCGTGAGCGAAGCAGCTGTTGCCCTGGGCCGGCGAATCCTGATCGAGGCCCGATACAAACTCGCTCTTCTGGTCGGGCTGACCCTCGGATTCAGTATCGGCTACTTCACGCTACAGCAAGTCACCTTCTTCACTCCCGTGACCTTTTCCCTGACCGCCCTCGACCGCGCCATCGGCTTTGCCCCCAGCTGGATCTACGCCTACCAGTCGCTCTACATCCTGATCCCCGTGCCACCCCTTCTCACGACACGCCGGAGTCAGCTCGATGTGTACACACGGGGCTTCGTCTGCCTGGCACTCGCCGGCTTCGCGATCTTCGCGGTCTATCCGGTGATATCGCCCCGACCCGACGGTATGACCGGCGTCGTCGCCTTCGATCTCCTGACGCGCTACGAGGGCAAGCTCAACGCCTTCCCGTCGCTTCACGCCGGCCTTGCTGCCTACACCCTCTGCTACGCCTACTGGGCATTGCAACACGAGATGTCGGCAAGACTCAGATCAGCCCTGGTCGTGCTGGGCCTGCTCTGGGGCGGCGTGATCCTCTACTCCACCCTCGCCACCAAGCAGCACTACGCGGTCGACCTGCCCGCCGGAGTGCTCCTCGGCTGGCTGTCTCATCGCTGGAGCCGGACGAGGCTCCGAACCACCAATCCGCCAAACGGAGGAACCCCGGCATGAACGTTCCCAGATCTTCCACCCCCGATGGGCCGACCCGCCGGCAACGGGCACACCGACGCTACCTAGCGGCCCTCATCGTTCCGTCCCTGTGCATCGTGGTCCTATGGCTCCTCGCACCGTCTCTCCTGCTACCAGGTGTTTGGGCACAGGAAGAGGCTGCCGTATCGGTCACACCCGACGCCGATGCAGAACGGAGAGTCGCAGGCGCGGACGACGCCAGCGCAGCGAACGAGGCCGCAGCCCACGACGCCCTGCGCGAGCTGCGGACCATCTACGAACGCGCCGTGAACGAGAATCGTCTGGAGCTCCTGGAACCCCACCTCGAAGACGGGGTGGTCGGCGTGATGGTCACGGGCGAGGTCGTGGAAGGCTTCGACGGGCTGCGCACCTACTGGCGGAATCTGCTCGATCTGATCGGCGAGGGCGGCTCCTACACCACAACGCTGGAACCACAGCTCAGCTGGATCCACGGCGATGTCGCGGTGGCGAAGGGCAGCACGCGTGACGTGGTGACCATAGCGAGCGGCAAGGAATATCACTTCACTTCCAGCTTCACGGCCGTTCTGGTAGATCATGGAGCGCAGTGGAAGATCCGACGGATGCAAGGCACCATGGACCCGGTGAACAATGTATTCGTCCGCGCCAAGGCACGCGCTGCAACGCTTTCGGCTGGCGGTGCAGCAGCCCTTGCGGGACTGACTCTCGGCTGGCTCCTGGGCCGGTTCGGACCTCGCGGGCGACGGGCTGCGCCGACTGCTTGAAGCTTGAATCGAATCAGGACGCCGGAATCACCGCTACGGCCTCCACACTCCGAGCTTGTCGCGCGAGCCACGGATTCCGTTCGATGGCGAGGCGAACTGCCTCGTCTGCCGCCGATGCCTCACCGGCCAGCGCGAGGAGTCTCGCTTTGAGGAGATAGGCATCCCCCCAACCCGGTCGGATCTCGAGCGCCTTATCGACGGCTTCGAGGCCGCGTCGGATTTCCACATCTCGACTCAGCCCGACCTCTGCCCGCTGCAGAGCGATCTTGCCCTTCAGTGCCCAGGCGGCGTGTCCACCTCCCGCCTCGATCCACTCGTCGGTCGCTGCGCGCGCACGGTGGCTGACGACGTCGACGACTTCCGACTGATCGCGCACAGAGCGCGCTCGCAGATAGAGCGATTCGGCTTGCAGACGGAGGGCGCCGGTCCCGACCACGCCCAGCCCTTTCAACTCTTCGGCTAGCCCATCGACTCGATCGAGTCGGTCGGCGGCGTCGAGCCCCCGATCCAGAAGCGAGCGAGCGCACAGTAGCTCCAGCTCACCGAGGGTGATTCGCACCACGGAATCGGGCTTGTCCTCGATCAACGACTCCGCCGCCCTACGCCCCTTCTCTACGGCGTCATCGACCTCGGCGGCCGCGCTCCCCAGCAGCCAGTGATAGGTCGCCAGGTCACGATAGGCCATCGCGAGATTGCCACGCGGCGCAGGAGCGCCCGGTTCGATCTCCAGAGCTTGCTCGAACGCACCGATCGATCGCCGCAGGTGCTCCAGCGGATCGAGGCCGTGCTCCAAGGAATACATGGCCATCACTCCGTAGGTCGAACCCATCATGCTCGGTGCGGAGTACGAGCCGGGAGACAGCCGCTGAGCGTGGCGTAGAGAGTCGGCCGCCTCTTGGAGAGTCGTTCGGGGATCCTCACCTTGGAACATCTCCTCGAAACCCAGACTGAACAGCGAAGTCCCGAGCGCATAGTGCTGAGACGAGGAGTCGGGCTGCAGCTCCACGGCGCGCCGGAGAAGGGCTTGAGCTCGCTCAAAGTCGGATCGACCCGATCGGCCCGTCGATCCTGCCCACTCACCGCGCTCGGAGGCCTCGAGCCCCAAGAGTCGAAAGGCCTCTGCGCTCTCGGGTGCGAGCTCCAACGCCCTCTCGGCGGCGACGCGCAACCGATTCAACGCTTCGATCGGATCGCGGAGGGTTTCGGATCGCGACCACGCGAGGAAATACTCGAGCGACGCTTCGGCGAGCCAGGGCTCCGGGTCGTCCGGGAGCAAGCTACGAGCGTCGCGACAGGTTTCCACGGCCCGCTGATAGGGCTGCTGGCCCTCCTGACCGATCCGATAGGCATTCGTGATGATGTCGTTGCCGAGCCTGCATCTTTCTAGATGCAGCTCTGGATCGGATCTAGCCGCTGAGAGAGCCCGTTCGAAGGCCGCCTCGGCCTGCCGCAACAAGGGTTCGGCTTCTCCACTCTGTCCGGCCTCCTCGAGGACAGCTGCTTCGCGGAGCGAAGCCAGACCGCGGATCCTCAGAGCCTCGTAGAGCCACGGGGCTTCGTCGAATGCGCGGTCTGCAAGGTTCCGGGCGTCGTCGAACCGATTCTCGTACAACGCGATCCAAGCCTCGGCCAATCCGTTCGGATCTCCATCGGCGCCACGGGCACTGCCCGACGTCCGGGCACGATCGAGCCACTCCACGGCGGGAACTCGCAACGACTGGTCGGCCACCTCGAGCGCGGCACGCCGCTGATCGGCCGTCGCCAGTCTCCGCGCGTCCGCGGACGCCTCGTCGAATAGCAACCCGAAGGCCAAACCCAGGGCCTCGGCCAGTTTCCGATCGTGATAGCCGAGCTCCCAACCCCTCTCGAGAGCCATCCTCGCCTCGTCAGGTCTGCCGAGAGCCAACGCGATCTTGCCACGAGCATAGGCCACCGGCGCTTCCGCCCAGGTCCCGGCTCCACCGAACTCTTCCTCGATCCACCGCAGCCGGTTCTCCACCCAGCGACGTTCGGCACGGACATCGTGGGGAGGGGCCAGGTGCGCCGCCCGCAACAGGTTGTCTACCGAACGCACCTCCTCTCCCAACTGGCGCGCAGCAACGGAGAGCCGATCCGCGTCGCGCCGCGCCTGCCAGGCGGACACCGAAGCCCAGACCGCTGCGATCAGAGCCAACGCCGTGACGGAACCTAACGCCCACCGAATCCGTCGGCGTCGAGCCCGTGCCGGGCGGTCCAGTACCCATCGGATTCGATCGGCGGTCTCCTCGGCGGTCGGCCGCTCGGCAGGATCGCGAGCCAGGAGGCCGTGTACGAGCTCGGCGATCTCGGCGTCGACCGACTCGTCCAGCGGTTCGACTTCGGCCTCGGCAGCGCGCCGTATCAACTCGTAGGGCGAGCTAGCCGAGGGATGAGCCGGTGAGCCGGTCACCACTTCCTTGAGCAGGAGTCCTAGGGAGTAGAGGTCGGAGGCCGGCGACAGAGGTTCGCACAGCGCCTGTTCCGGCGACATATAGCGCGGAGTTCCCACCAGGCGAGCCGTGGCGCCGTCATCACCCTCCTCCACCGGCTCCGGCGATCCGGCGTCGCTGAATCGTGCGATGCCAAAGTCGAGGATCTTCACCTCCCCGGCCGGGGTCAACATCACATTGTCTGGCTTCAAGTCACGGTGGATGATTCCCTCCCGATGAGCCACTGCCAACGCGCGGGCCACCTGCTCCAAAACCCGTAATCGCTCGTCGGGTCCGAGCTCACCGACCGACTCCCTGAGTGTCGTTCCCTCCACCCGCTCCAACACCAGACACTGGATCTCCTGCCCAGCCGACCGCGCATCCACCAAGCTGTAGATCTGGCAGATCGCGGGGTGGTTCAGACGGGAAAGGACCCCCGCCTCCCGCTCGAATCGTTCCCGAGCCAGCGGACGTTGGCGCCCGTCGATGCGCACGGTCTTGACCGCGACCTCGCGCTCCAAGCGTTCGTCGAAACCAAGATAGACGGTGCCCATGCCGCCTGTGCCGAGCTGGCCACGAATTCGGATGTCCCCGACCCGCTCTCCGATCGCCAGCGGTTCCTGCTCGAGCGTCTCGCGGATTCTCTCCTCGAAGCGCGGATTCCATGCGCCCGCGGTCTCTAGCCATGACGTGTCGCTGTCGGCGAGCAGACCGGTCAGCGTCGTGCGCAGCAACGGCCGATCGGGAAATGCCCGTTCGATCGCTTCGACCTGCGAGCTTCCGGAGAGACGCAGCGCGCGCCCTACCGCCTCCATCGCCTCGTCTTTGATCGCCATGTCCCGAAGATCCGCCGTTCTGGTACTAAAGTGTAGTGCACCGTCTGATACCACCCGAATACGATCTGCACATGTCGCAATCAGAAACCGTCACCGGTGCCGTGACTCAGCTTCTCCGGGCACAAGCCGAGGGCGATCCCCACGCCTTGTCGGAACTTTTCGAGGCCGTCTATGACGAGCTCCATCGTCTCGCGAGGTCGCGTCGGCGCAGAAGCTCCGCGCCCCTCGACACGACAGAGCTCGTGCACGAGGCCTATCTGAAGCTGGCCTCGGGACCGGATGGAACTCTGGCCCACAACCGCGCCCATTTCTTGGCGGTCTCGGCCCTCGCGATGCGCCATATCGTCGTCGACCTGGCCCGGGCGGAACACCGGGAGAAGCGCGGCGGCGGTGTACACCACACGGATCTCGACGGCGAACAACTGGCAGCAACCCATCATGCCGACAAGGTACTGGCGGTGGATCAGGCCCTGACTCGACTCGCCGAGGAGGCACCGCGGCTGGCCGCGGTCGTGGAATGTCGCTATTTCGGGGGGCTGTCCGAGTCGGAGACGGCCGACGCGTTGAATATCTCTGAACGAACCGTGCAGCGCGACTGGCGCACGGCCAAAGCGAAGCTGAAGAAGAGCCTTGGTGGGACCTGAGTCGGGTACCGGCCCGCACCCATCTACCTCACCGCATCAGGCGCGACGGAAACGGTAGTGACCCACAAGCCACTCCGTGCCCTCCCGGTAGCCGAATAGCTCCGCGCAGGCCATGAAAAAGGTCCGCCAACGAACCCACCAGCGTCGCGCTTCCTTCTCGCCGTAGGTTCGCTGCAGCAAGGGGAACAGTGTCGCCTTTTCGCAGTCCATCCGGTTCAGCCAGGCGTTCGATGTCTTCTGATAGTGGGTTCCAGCCATCAACCACTCTGCCTCGACTGCCAGGTGTTGGGGAAATCTGCGAAACAGATCGAACGACGGCATCATGCCTCCCGTGAAGAAATACTCCGCCATCCAATCGGACGCGTCCTGCACTTCGAACGGATAGGTCACGTCGCGGTGGCAGAAGACGTGGACGAAACAACGTCCGTCATCCTTCATCCAACTCGAGATGCGTTGGAACAACAAGTCATAGTTACGCATATGCTCCAACATCTCCACCGACACGACGCGGTCGAAGCGACGGCCGGGGAAGTCCGTATCGACGTCGAAGTCGTTCATGTCCGCCGTCACGACCTCGACGTTCGACAGACCCCGTCGCGTGGCCTCGGAACGAATGAACTCTCGTTGGCTGGTCGAGTTCGATACGCCGACGACGCGAGAGCTACGGTACCTAGCAGCGATGTAGAGGGTCATCGACCCCCAGCCACAGCCTAGTTCCAGCACGTCCTGACCGTCCTCGAGCATTGCCCGCTCTACCGATAGTTCCAACATGGCCTCTTCACTGGCATCCAGCCCGTCGACGCCATCCGGCCAGTAGCCGCCGCTATATTTCATATTCCGCCCAAGGATGTGTCGGAAGAAATCGGCAGGCACCTCGTAGTGCTGCTCGTTGGCCTCCGTTGTGTGGATCGCGATCGGTGCCGAACGCAGCGTTTCCACAAGGGCGTGCTTTCGCCGTTCGATCCCAGCCGCTCCGCCGGCTTTCTCCTGCTGCAGCCGACGCCTCAGCAGCCTGCGAATACCCTGACGCACCACTGCGTCGGGCAATAGACCGGTCTCCAGCAGAGCGAGGGCGAGATTCGAGCTCACCGACTCACCGACGCTGTTCGAACAGCGAGGTCCAGGATCTGTCGTTCTGTCGATACAGCGCCAGAAGGAAATACGTCGCGATGGCGAAGTTCCCGAGCAGTAGAAGCGCTACGAGCCAAGCGGCCGCTCTCACTCGATTTCTTTCTCGCCAGGCGATCCAGATCCACACGACCAGAAAGGCTAGATATGCGTCTACGAGGGTCGCGCGACCCCAAGGATCAGACCAGATCTCCCGAGCCGCGAGCAGCACGTTTCGATCCAAAGATGCCACATAAGTCACCCAGACCATGACCAATAACACGCCGACAAAGAAAAGACGCAGTGTGGTCGTCATCGCAGAATTCCGAGGCGGTGCACTAGATCCTCCCCAGCACCGGCGCCCTGCGGTTGTCGGCCCTTGCCAGAAGAACCTGCACGTCGCCGATCGATCGTTCCAAGAAACCGGCTTCGCAATAGCCGAGGTAGAACTCCCAAAGACGCACGAAGCGTTCGGAGAATCCCAAGGCATATATCTCGTCGATGCGCTGAAAGAAGCGCTCACGCCAGTCCGACAGCGTACGGGCATAGTGCGGTCCGATGTCTTCAAGATGCAAGATCTGGAGATCGGCCTTTGCGGCTGCAGTCGCGATTCGCCCCACTGACGGCAGCGCACTACCGGGGAAAACGTATCGCTGGATGAAATCGACCGAACGTCGGTACGTCTCGAAATGACGATCCGCCATGACGATGCCCTGTAGCGCCATCAAGCCACCGGGCTCGAGAAGCCGGCTACACGTTTCGAAATAGGTGCCGAGGAACCGATGCCCCACGGCCTCGATCATCTCGATGGATACCAGCTTGTCGAAGGTCCCTTCCAGATCGCGGTAGTCCTGCAGCCGCACGTCGATCCGGTGGCTGAGCCCGGCTTGCTCCACCGCTCGGCGGCTGTACTCGTACTGACGCCGCGAGATGGTGGTGGTCGTCACGCGACAGCCGTAGTCCGCCGCGGCGTGGAGAGCGAAACCTCCCCAACCCGTACCGATCTCCAGTAGATGGTCGGTGGGCCGCAGGTCCAGCTTGGTAGCCAGTCGATCCATCTTGACCACCGACGCTTCGTCGAGGGACATGTCCTCCCTCTCGTAGATCGCAGCGGAGTACATCATCCGCCGATCGAGAAACACCTCGAAGAACTCGTTGGATAGGTCGTAGTGGGCTCCGATGTTGCGGCGACTCCCGCGCCGAGTGTTGGCACGTCTCATCTGTACGAATGAATGGAGCAAGGCCAGGGTCTTTCCCCACCCCGCATCGAGCCCGTCCAGAGCGTCGCGATTGCGCGCGAAGAGTCGGAGCGTTTCGGACAAGTCGTCTGATTCCCACCAGCCTTCCATGTAGGCCTCGGCGACACCGATAGATCCTCCAAAAACCGCCTTGGGATAGAAGCGCGGATCGCGAATTCGTACCGTAGCTTCGATCTCTCCTTCGACGACTCCACGGTCAGAGCCCGCTGACAGAACGCTGCCGTCGTGGAGGTCGAACACGTGCAGCGCACACCGTTCGAGACCTCGTAGCTTGGTGACGAGAGTGCGTCGGGCGAAGCGCTGGGCGATCTCGGTGGAGGTCCAGAAGCTCGGCCGCCGGACCAGTCGTCGATCGACCAGATGGTCGAGCCGCGGCACCGAGGCATCGGGTTCGTGAGAAGTCATGTCAGGACTCGGGGTGTTCGTAGAAACGTGTGCGGCGTAGCCACAACGTGGCCGCCTGCCGGTAGATCCAGAACAAGGTCATCGCAGGCATGACGGGATAACGAAGCTGACGCCACAGCAAGGCCGCCGTGCTCAGGGTGGGCCCACGGCGTAGATCGAGAGTGGCGTCGAAGGCACGGTTTTCTGTGGATGGCTGTCCGCCGCCGGCCGACGACCGGAAGTTCTCCATGTGCACTACCAAGCGTTCGCCGGGAGGCGTGAAAGTCCACACGTAACGCATCTGCATCGGAAGAAACGGTGACACGTGGAACTCCTTGTCCAGCCGCCAGCGAAGACCGTCACCCGCGTGTTCGGCGCGCTGCACGTCGAGCACGTAGCAGTGGCGCTCGGCCCAAGGTGTGTTCGTGATCTCCGCGACGATCGCCTCGAGCTGTCCGCCATCACAGATCGGACGGTCGTAGCAGTAGTAGAAGCTGACCGGATTGAAGGACACGCCGAACGTACGGAGCTGCGTGAGAAGGAAAATCTCACCGCCGGGTCGGCGTCCCGAGCGTTCTTCGACCAGGAGCCGCACAGCGTCCTCCAGATCCAGCTCTCGCGGGCCGAAATAGTCCCTGCGGCGATACCGGATCGGCGCTGGTCCGTGAGCCGAGGTCAACGCACTGCCAGCCAAGGTCTCCTCCACGACCGAGAGATCGAGAAAGCTGAAATAGAGGCCATAGGAAAACTTCCGCGGGTTGTCGACGAACCGGCGATGGCGAATACGTCCCTCGTAGACGACGCCTGGCTCCGGCGCCCAGCGAGTGCCTTCGGGAGATGGCCCCATCACGCCACCTTGCTTTCCCGGCGATCTGGGGCAGCCGGCTTGCCGGGCCCAGTTGGTTCCACGGCGACACCCGCCGGTGGCGCGCCTCCGAATCCATCTCGGCCGAGCTCGTCGAGCCCGACCCCGTCCACAACGGCACCGAGTGCCCGCGCTGCTCTCAAGCCGCTCTTCACTCCATCCTCGTGGAAGCCGAAACCCCAGTAGGCTCCGCAATAGACCGTCCGCGAGAGAGATATCTCGTGCCATCGGCTCTGGGCCTTCATGCCGTCCGCCGTAAAGAGCGGATGATCGAAGGTCGCGCGATGCAGAATCTTCTCGGGGTCGATGGCGGGTGTCCGGTTCAGACTCACCAAATAGTCCCGCTCGGCGCCCAGGTTCTGGAGACGGTTCATCCAGTACGTGACACGGCTTGTGCCGAGACTCGAGGCGGTTGCCTCAGCCAGCTCCCGTGCGGGCAACTCGTGGTGGTAGTTCCAGCTCGCCCAGGCTCGCCGACTGCGAGGCATCAGACGGGAATCCGTGTGGAGAACCACGTCGTTGCGCGAGTAGGGAACAGCCGCCAACACATCGTGCTCCGCCGGCGTCGGGTCGGCAAGAAGGCGAAGCGCCTGATCGGCGTGGCAGGCCAGCACGACGGCGTCGGCGCGATAAATCTCGCCACGGCGCGTTCCATCGAGCGCCAGCTCGACGCCATCGCTGCGTCGTCGCAGGCTCGCGACAGGGGTCGTGGTGTCGATTCGATGACGAAAGGGCGCGACGAGAGAGGTCACGTACCGCCGAGAACCACCTGCTACCACCCGCCAAGCGGGCCTATCGGACACGGCCAACATGCCATGGTTGTGCAGGAATGCGAACAGAGCGCGGGCCGGCATCTCGAGGACTTGCCGCGGATCGGTAGACCAGATCGCCGAGACCATCGGCACCAGGTAGAGATCTACGAAAGGACCGCGCCAGCGCTCCATGTCCAACACGGAACCCAACGTCACCTGTGGATCGAGCTGCAACAGATCCGACGCTCTCCGATGGAAGCGCAGGATGCCGAACAACATGCGATAGACGCTCGGTCGGAGCAAGCTCCGTCGCTGCGCGAAAATGCCTCCCAGGTCGCTGCCGTTCCATTCGAAGCCTTTGCGTTCCGAACGCACGCTGAAGCTCATACAACTCTCTTCGGTCGCGACGTCGAGCTCAGAAAGCAAACGACAAAAGTTGGGATACGTCCGCTCGTTGAAGACGATGAATCCCATGTCGACCTGCTGCGTTCCGGCCGGATCCTCCACAGGGAAGGTGTAGCTGTGTCCCCCCACATCGGCCCCGGCTTCGAACACCCGCACCTCACAATGCGGATGAAGTGCCCTTGCCGCTACCAAACCCGAGATACCGCCCCCGACGACGGCTACCGTCCGGATCTTCCGGTCGGACAACGCTCGGTTCGGATGAGCTAGCGCCATGTCGGCTTCATCGCGCCTCGCACCCCGCGCCCCACATCCCGCGCAATGGCCCGTCGGCCGGTGCTCGCATTCGACCCGGAGAACATGAGGAGCGAGGAGGACGAGAGCGACATCGGTACTAGCTCATGGGGCCGTGGACCAGGCAGACGTGTTGCCACTTTCGAAACCGTCCGCGAAGATTGCGGACGGGCAGGATTCGGGGCCGTATCGGCTGGCGTCGAGAATCGTGGCTACATCGTCCGGCCCGATCGGATCGCCGTAACGCCCTGCCGTCAGCCACGGGGTCAAGAGCACATAGCTCTGTTGGTCGACGTAGATCTCGTCGGCCCCGGTCACGATCTGGGCATCCAACTCGAAGCCCAAGGCACGGATGTCGGCGAGGGTGAAGATCGTCCGATTGGCTGTGTACTCGCCGAAATCGTACTTTGGCGGAAGGTTGTAAACGTTGAAGTCGACGTACTGGAGATGAGGGCGCGGCCCCGAGTCGACAAACTCGTGCTGCCTCTCGTAGTAGGCGGTGATCTCCGTACCTTCGGTGGCGAGGACTACGTTGTTCCATACGTAGCTGTTCCACACTTCCCCAGCCCAGGCGCCCGTGAGGCTGTTGACGCCCCGCACCAGATTGTCGTGCACCTCGCTGCCATCCATCAGATGATGCAGCTCGATGACGCCGTCGACGACGTTCTCGTAGAAATAGATCGTCGAGTCCAGGCCCTGATTGTTGCCGTAGAACTCCGCCGCGTGGTTGCCGCCGAACCAGTTACGCCGATAGGTGTTACGGACCCCGGAGTCCTTGTCGAAGACGCCAGCTCGATTGTCGTAGATCCAGTTGTCTTCGATGAGCGCGTCCGTCACCCGGTAGAGCTTGATTCCTGCCGAGTTGACGTGATGGCCATCGACGCCACGGACGATATTGTGGTGGATCCATATCCGATTGGAGCCCTCGATACGCATCCCATCGTGGTTGTCGCTTGTGGCAACGAACTCCCCGACGATCTCATTGAACGCGATCTCGCCGTCGTCTCCGCTCACCCGTAGCGGTACCTTTGGCCCGATCACGAAACCGAGGATGCGGATGAAATCCCACGAATCATCACCGATGGTCGGCTGGCCACCGCTCGCTCGGACAAGCTCAACGCGTTCACCGGGGTAGGACCGGAGGGTGATCGGAGCTTCGGCCGTGCCAGACCGTGCCGGTCGCAAGTACGGGATGCTCCAGACATTGGGCGGAGGGCACGTGGCAAGCTGGTAGGCACCCTGCCGAAAGTAGAGGACGTCGCCCGGATGGAGCGCCTCCAATGCAGGGCTGTCGAGGCCGCACCACGCCACGTCGGGATCGGGCAGATCGTCGACGCCGAAGGGGTCCTCGAACGTGCCGGACCCACTACCAGCGTTTGGTTCGATGTAGAAGCAACGACCGCCACCCGTCGCCTCACAGGCGGGATCGGGTGTCGGTGTTCCCACCGTCGCCGTGGCCGGGACAGCCCAAAGGGTCACGACGAGTACCAGAACGACGAGCGGAGGAACGGTCGAGCGGCAGAGGAATACTGAGGAAAGCGACATGGGAGTCCTTTGCGGATTCAATTCTTCAAACTAAACGAAATGTCTGTATCGACAAGAATATCATCCACGTGGTGACTGCCCAGGCGAAACGATGTCCCGCGCCAGCGAATCCGTGCCGTGTCCACCTTTCCTTCTACCGGGGATCCACGGCAAGAACGAGGAAGTCGATTCGACATAGCGGCGGTACTCAGGGCGGCGCTCGGCGATATCGCTTTCCAAGAGCTTGACCCCTGAGACTCTCAGCAAGAGAAAGATCATCAGCGCCACCGAGAGGAGGCTCCAAACCCCTCCCGGCGAGGCCAGCGCAAAACAACCGAAGCCGATCCACAACACAGCTTCGCCGAAGTAGTTCGGGTGCCGGGAATAGCGCCATAGACCCGAGTCGAGCACCCTGCCCGCGTTCGCAGGTTCGCGCCGGAACCGCGTCAACTGCCAGTCGCTCACCGCTTCGAAGGAAAAGCCCAGCGCGAAGAGAACCAAACCCAGGATATCGGTCCAAACCAGGTGATCGGGGCGAGGCGCCGACTGGACGAAGAGTAGGGGTATCGAGATCAGGGAGACCAGCAGGCCTTGCAGCAGGAAGACCGTTACCAAGCTACGTCGCCGGAATCGCGAATCGCCGACCTCGGCCCGCATCTTGCGGTATCGGCGGTCTTCGCCTCCCTGCCCTGCATGCCGTAGCGCAATGTGGACCGAAAGACGAACTCCCCACAGCGTCACCAACGCGAGCTGGAGCCAGCGTACCCCCGCGCCTTCCCATCCCGGCTGCGCTCCGAAACTGCGATAGATCCAGGCGGAGACGACGAAAGCAAGACCCCAGAAACTATCGACGATGCTGACATCAGAGATCCTGATACTCACCAGCCAGAGAACCACCATGAGACCGAGCACCACGGCGGCCGCCGTCGACCAAGGTGGAAGCAGCGAGGAGAAGATGGCGACCGTTGGTTCCAATCCGGGTTCCTTTCAGGCAAAGACGGAAGCTCGCAGGCTAGGTGCTGCGAACACGCAGACCGGGACTGCTCTCATGCTATTCGCCGAGTCGATCGATTCGGACGCAGGTCTGGATCGATATCCGTGGTGGTTCATTTTTTCGGCGCGTTGTGTTCGAATGCAGACTCGGGTTGACCAGATCGGATCCCCCTTGGACCGGACCGCGGCACCGCCACCGAGCTGCCCGCCGGCCTCGTTCACCTCACCCGTACACCGGGTGGCCCCCGGCCAGCCAGGCCGGTCGCGTCCACCCCGACCTCGAGGAGACGTCTCATGAAGACGGCCGATTTCATTGCGCTCGAAGATCAGTTCGGCGCCCACAACTACCACCCGCTCGATGTCGTCATCCAGCGCGCCGAAGGCTGCTGGGTGTGGGATGTCGAGGGAAACAAGTACCTCGACATGCTCGCCGCCTACTCGGCGGTGAATCAAGGCCACTGTCATCCACGCCTCGTGCGGGTCATGCAGGAGCAGATCCCCCAGCTCACCCTGACCTCCCGTGCATTTCGCAACGACAAGCTTGGTCCCTTCTACCAATACGTCACGGAGTTGACCGGCTTCGAGAAGTTCCTGCCCATGAACACCGGTGCCGAGGCGGTCGAGACGGCCATCAAGGCAGCCCGAAAGTGGGCCTATACCGTCAAGGGCGTGGCCGAAGACAGGGCCGAGATCCTGGTCTTCACCAACAATTTCCACGGCCGGACGACCACGATCGTCGGGTTCTCGACCGAAGACCAGTACAAGGACGGCTTTGGCCCGTTCACACCCGGATTTCGCGTGCTCGAGTACGGTGATGCCGATGCGGTGGCCGCGGCCATGAACGAGAACGTCGCCGCCATCCTCATCGAGCCGATCCAAGGAGAGGGCGGCATCATCATCCCGCCGGACGGCTACCTGAAGCACCTGCGGACGCAGTGTGACGAGCACAATGCACTCCTCATCATGGATGAGATCCAGAGCGGCCTCGGTCGTACCGGGAAGATGTTCGCCTACGAGCACGAAGGGATCCGTCCGGACATCGTCATCGTCGGCAAGGCATTGTCCGGCGGCTTCTACCCCGTGTCCGGCATTCTCGCGGACGACCCGGTCATGGGCGTGTTTCATCCCGGCGACCACGGCTCCACCTACGGAGGCAACCCCGTGGCAGCGGCGGTCGCCATGGAAGCTCTCCAGATCCTCGTCGAGGATCAGCTGGTGGACCGCTCGGCAGAGCTGGGCGCCTACGCTCTGGATCGGCTGGAACGCTGCGGCTCGCCCTACATCAAGGAGCTCCGTGGCCGTGGCCTCTGGATCGGCGTCGAGCTACACGAATCGGCCGGAGGTGCCCGTCAGTTCTGTGAGGCATTGCAGCACCTCGGCGTGCTGTGCAAGGAGACCCACGAGCACGTCATCAGGATCGCTCCGCCGCTCAACATCTCGAAGGAGGACCTCGACTGGGGTCTCGACCACATCGAGGACGTGTTGACGCGGGACTGGAGTGCGAAGACGGAGACGCCGGAAGCGGCCATCGTCGCCTGACGCGAGATATTGAAATCCCCCGTTCCCCTTTCAGAAAAAGGGAACGGGGGATTCGCATCGCTTGCCTTGGCCCTCCCCCTCTTCGGAGAGGGGGAGATGGAGGGGGAGTTCAAGAAAAAGGCGGTTCCGTTCCCGGCATCCCGTTTGTTGTTTGAAATCCCCCCTAACCCCCCTTTTCCGAAGGTTCTTCACCGAATTCCGGGAAACGCCGCTCGAATCGTAGGAAGAAGTACTCGTCGTCGCGGTATCCGTAGGCCATTCGCTTGATGACCTTGATCTTGTTGTTGATGCCCTCCAGCACGCTCGTGTTCAGCTGCCAGCGAGCGTGCGCGACGATTCCATGGACGTACGTCATCAGGTTGCGAGCGAATCGCTGGAGGGCTGGAATACCGCTGGCCTGTGCTCGGCGGATCCAGGCGGCGACCGCTGTCTGCGCTTGCTTCGTGTCGGTGTGGCGCCAGAGCTGTTTGAGATCTTCGTTCAGTACGTAGACGGTCATCAGATTCTGGTTCACGGCGAGGAGCTCTTCGAGCTGCACCTCGTGCTCTGGAGTCAGGTTCGAGCGGTTGCGTAGCAAGAGCCACTTGGACTGGCTCAGTGAATCGCCCCGGGTTTCCCGGAGACCCAAACACTTGAGAGGATTGGGTCATGG